>CAVWZM010000021.1:0-80615 GCA_963759425.1 uncultured Alphaproteobacteria bacterium | reverse complement strand
CAGCCGAGAATGATGGGATTCAAGCCCGGCGACGAGTGGAACCACGATTTTGCCCCGCCGAGCACGAGCAGTATGATCCCCTCGAATGTGCATAGGTTCGCCAGTGCTGGTGCAAAGATTTGTTCATCGCCGCGACCAGGTCCCCACCGTCAGTCAACGCCATGTCCCGTTCTCCTTTTCGCAACAATCTAGCCCGGCCGTTGGCGGGGATTGGCGCCCTCTGTCGGCGGCGACAACTTCACTCGGCTTGCACACGGCATGGTTTACATCGCGACGCGTGTCAATCGAATCGCGACGCTACCAGGTGGCGCGCGCAGCTACCGCGACGCTGACCGGTCAAACCTCGTCCCGCCACCAGCCCAGATGAATGAGCTTGGGTGTCGTGGGGCCGGAGCCCCTGATAGTCGCCCATTGCTGCGACGGAACTGGGCGGGCGGGCGTGACGGCGGCGTCGGCGCCGTGCCGGTGCGCGGTCGGTAGCACATGTCGGAGGCCTGTGTGCTTGACGGGCGCGCGACATGGGCCAACTCTTATGCCAACGGCCGTAACGTTGACCTGTCTTCCGACGGTCGGACCGTGGTTGTTTATTGATTTCGCGCGGCCCACCAACCCCGCGCGCATACCCCTGTAAGCCCAAGGGCTGCTGGAATTTACTTTCTGTGGCCTGAGCCGGAGTTGAACCCGTGATGAATGTATATGCGCCGAGCATTGCCGCCTATCTGCCCTGATGCGCCGGAGACCATTCCGGTGATCGATCTGGCGCCGCTGCGGCACGGCGATCCTGGCGTTACCCAGGAGCTGGGCGAATTCCCGCGAGACGCGTTCGAGAACGTCGGCTTTTACTTCGTAATCAACCACGGTGTTCCGCAATCGCTGATTGACGCGATGTTTGACGCCGCAACAGCGGTTCCACGACATGGACCTGGAGCGGAAGCTGACGTTGCGCATGAACAAGAACAACGTCGGATACATGCCGTTCAAGGGGTCTGTCACACGGCACTCGCAACTGAACGCCAACAACCGGCCAAACCTGGTGGAGGCATTCTTCGCCAAGCGGGAGCTGCCACCGGGTCATCCCCACCGTGACACCGGGCTGCCGTTTCGCGGGCCAAACCCGAGCCGGAACGGACTTGCCCGGCTTCAGAGAGACGGTGCTGAGCTATAGCGATGCGATGGAGGGTCTCGGGGTCAACATCGCTGCTGCGTTTTTACGCGCGGCGCTGGAGCTGCCGCCGGATTACTTCGCTCAGGCGTTTCGTATGCCGAGCTATACGTTGCGGATGTCGCATTATCCGCGGCAGGAGGCGGTAGAGGACAAGCGGTTTGGCCTGGCGCCGCACACCGACACCAGCTTCATGACGATGCTGGCGCAGAACGAAATACCGGGATTGTCGATCCGGCTGCCCAATGGTCGCTGGCTGGATGCTCCCGCGCTGCCCGGCAGCATCCTGGTGAATGGCGGCGACCTGCTGCGCCGCTGGACCAACGACCGGTTCCTGGCAACGCCGCACCGGGTAATCAACCGGTCGGGACAGAGCGGTATGCGATCCCGTTCTTCATGGATTGCGATTACGATTGGCGAATGGAGCGTCTGTTCTCACTACTCCTACCGCGCAAACGCCACCGCGTTAATGACCGATCACCAATCCCGAATTCATGACGTGGTTCCGTGACCTGAACTATTCCCAGGCGGTGAAGCCCGACGAGGTAAAGCCATGCGCAGGTTTCGACTGGTCGGCAAATGGGCTGGCCGCTCCGACGTTGCTCGGCGGCGGCGTGGCCTCGATATTGGCCCAATTGCCAGGCCGGCGACGGAGGCGATAGTGCTGCCAGCGGAGCTATGTCACTCAGGTCCTCAGTTCGCACTGCCCGTTGCCAATCCTCTCAGCGCCTGAGGAAGTCGAACGCGCTCGATCAAGGTGTACAAACGCTCGGCGCATTCGTTCCTGATCTCCCAAACCGGTTTCTGCGAGCAACGACTTCGATAGGATGTCGGCTCTCGCGATCATCAGCCGCGCGCTGTCGAGCAGCAGCCTCTCGATTGCCTTGCCCGGTGACGTTCCGGTCTCGGCCCGGAATGCCCGGCTGAATTGACGCGAACTGAGGCCAGCAGCCTGAGCGAGGTCCTCCACCGAAAGTGTCTTGTTCAGATTTCGCCGAGCATAGGCCAGAGCGTCTTGGATGCGATCGGTTTTGGGATTGATCTCCAACAGCGCCGAGTGCTGGGACTGTCTCCCTGAGCGCTGATAGTCGACCACGAGAATACGCAGCGACCGCGCGCGCGAAATCGGACCCAAAATCCTGTTCCAGCATGTGAAGCGTCAGGTCGATCCCCGCGCCGTCGCCGGCCGCTGTCCAGATCGGTCCGTCGACGACGAAATTTATTTCTTGCTCAGCCGGACCTCGGAAAAACGCGTGTTCAATTCGGCGGTGAAGAGCCAGTGTCAGTTGCGCTAGGACTTCGTGTCCACGCGGTGGTTCACAAGAAGGATGCCCGGGGCAGAAGCCTTGGAAGAGCTCGGTGCCGAGGTGGTGACCGGCGATCTGCTGGAGATCAACACCGTCAGGGTCGCCACGAAGGGCATCGACGCGGCCTATTTTTGTGTGGCCCGTGCAGGCCGGCCTGGTTCATGCGACTGTGACTTTTGCTCAAGCCGCGAATAAATCACCCGTCCGGACCATTGATCAGTCTGTCTGTCGCAGCGATCGGCGAACCGCGAGTTAGACGAGCAACTCCTGCCGCGACAGTTTCATCGCCGAACAGGTGTTCAACTGGTCAGGTCTTGCCGTCATTCATCTGCGGCCGCCCTACTTCCTGGAATGGCTGCTGTATCCGTGGCAGCTGCCCTACCTGCAAAAAGGCGTTCTGCGTATGCAGGTCGGCAAGGGCCGCCATTCACCTACCGCGGCGGATGACCAGGGCCGTGTTATTGCGGCACTCCTAAAGCGCCCAAACGAGTATATCGGCACCACCATTTCCATTTCGGGTGGCCGAGATGGATCACGAGCAGATGGCAGCCGAGCTGTCCGAAGCGCTTCGCCGCAAGATCAAGTTTCAGGACCTTCCGGTCGAGGAATATTGCGCCTCGCTCGCAGAGATGGGGGTTCCAGCTTACATCGTGCAGCACCTAAGCGAGCGATGCTCGACTATCAGCGCGGTCATATGTCGGGCGCGGACAACAACGTCGAAAAGCTCACCGGACGGAGATCGATGACCGTGGTGGAAGTCCCGCTTGCGCCCACGCGGAGGTTCTCAACGGAAAATAGGGGTGGGAACCCCGGTCCGGGGCGGGGTCTCGATCTCATGTTTCGCGTCAATCGCTCAGTCCGCACAACCTGTGCAGGAGAATCCGTCGTGAGAATTCGCAAATACCCCTGGATTTAGCAAACACCTGAAACTGAACGAAGTAACAGGCAAAACAACGAAATCGCCAAATCCAGGGGTTCTTGCGAATTCTCACGACGGACTCTCCTGTCACAGGTTGTGCGGACTGAGCGATTGACGTGAAACATGAGATCGAGACCCCGCCGGACCGGGGTTCCCACCCCTATTTTCCGTTGAGAACCTCCGCGTGGGCGAGCGAACTCCCGCCACGGTCATCGATCTCCGTCCGGTGAGCTTTTCGACGTTGTTGTCCGCGCCCGACATATGACCGCGCTGATAGTCGAGCATCGCTCCGCTTAGGTGCTGCACGATGTAAGCTGGAACCCCCATCTCTGCGAGCGAGGCGCATATTTTCCTCCCACCGGAAGGTCCTGAAACTTGATCTTGCGGCGAAGCGCTTCGGACAGCTCGGCTGCCATCTGCTCGTGATCCATCTCGGCCACCCGAAATGGGAATGGTGGTGCCGATATACTCGTTTGGGCGCTTTAGGAGTGCCGCAATAACACGGCCCTGGTCATCCGCCGCGGTAGGTGAATGGCGGCCCTTGCCGACCTGCATACGCAGAACGCCTTTTTGCAGGTAGGGCAGCTGCCACGGATACAGCAGCCATTCCAGGAAGTAGGGCGGCCGCAGATGAATGACGGCAAGACCTGACCAGTTGAACACCTGTTCGGCGATGAAACTGTCGCGGCAGGAGTTGCTCGTCGACTTGCGGTTCGCCGATCGCTGCGACAAAAGACTGATGATGAGTTCGACGCCTGTTTCTTTCGCGGCTTGAGCGAAGTTCACAGTCGCATGAACCAGGCCGGTCTGCACGGGCCACACAAAATAGGCCGCGTCGATGCCCTTCATGGCAGCCCTGACGGTGTTGATCTCCAGCAGATCGCCGGTCACCACCTCGGCACCGAGCTCTTCCAAGGCTTCTGCCCGGGCATCCTTCTTGTGATCCACCGCGTGGACACGAAGTCCTAGCGCAACTGACACTGGCTCTTCACCGCCGAATTGAACACGCGTTTTCCCGAGGTCCGGCTAGAAGGGATCGCATCTTCGTCGTCGACGGACCGATCTGGACAGCGGCCGGCAACAGCGCGGGGATCGACCTGACGCTTCACATGCTGGAACAGCATTTTGGGTCCGATCTCGCGCGCGCGGTCGCTCGTATTCTCGTGGTCGACTATCAGCGCTCAGGGAGACAGTCCCAGCACTCGGCGCTGTTGGAGATCATTCCCAAAACCGATCGAATCCAGACGCTCTGGCCTATGCTCGGCGAAATCTGAACAAGACACTTTCGGTGGAGGACCTCGCTCAGGCTGCTGGCCTGAGTTCGCGTCAATTCAGCCGGGCATTCCGGGCCGAGACCGGAACGTCACCGGGCAAGGCAATCGAGAGGCTGCGGCTCGACAGCGCGCGGCTGATGATCGAGCAAAGCCGACATCCTATCGAAGTCGTTGCTCGCGAAACCGGTTTCGGAGATCAGGAACGAATGCGCCGAGCGTTTGACGCCTGATCGGTCGATCTCCTCAGGCGCTGAGAGGATTGGCAACGGGCAGTGCGAACTGAGGACCTGAGTGACATAGCTCCGCTGGCAGCACTATCGCCTCCGTCGCCGGCCTGGCAATTGGGCCAATATCGAGGCCACACCGCCGCAGCAACGTCGGAGCGGCCAGCCCATTTGCCGACCAGTCGAAACCTGCGCATGGCTTTACCTAGTCGGGCTTCACCGCCTGGGAATAGTTCAGGTCACGGAACCACGTCATGTATTCGGGATAGGTGATCGGTTCATAACGCGGTGGCGTTTCGCGGTCGGTGCATGTAGGCAGACACTCCATTCGCCAAGCGTAGTCGCAATCCATGAAGAACGGGATCGCATACCGCTCCTGTCCCGACCGGTTGATTACCCGGTGCGGCGTTGCCAGGAATCGGTCGTTGGTCCAGCGGCGCAGCAGGTCGCCGCCATTCACCAGAATGCTGCCGGGCAGCGCCGGCGCATCCAGCCAGCGACCATTGGGCAGCCGGATCGACAATCCCGGTATCTCGTTCTGCGCCAGCATCGTCATGAAGCTGGTGTCGGTGTGCGGCGCCAGGCCAAACTCATTGTCCTCTACGACCTCCTGCCGCGGATAGTGCGACATTCGCAACGTGTAGCTCGGCATACGAAACGCCTGAGCGAAGTAATCCGGCGGCAGCTCTAGCGCCACCGCGTAAAGCGGCAGCAACGCCAGCCCGAGACCCTCCATCGCATCGCTATAGCTCAGCACCGTCTCCCTGAAGCCGGGCAAGCCGTCCGGCCACAGGTTCGGCCCGCGAAACGGCAACCCTGTGTCCCGGTCGGGATGACCCGGCGGCAGCTCTCGCTTGGCAAAGAACGCCTCCACCAGGTTTGGCCGGTTGTTCGCGTTCAGTTGCGAGTGCCGGGTGACAGACCCCTTGAACGGCATGTACCCAACGTTGTTCTTGTTCATGCGCAACGTCAGCTTCCGCTCCAGGTCCATGTCGTGGAACCGCTGTGCAGCGTCGAACGTCGCGTCGGTCAGCGATTGCGGGACACCGTGGTCGATCACGAAGTAAAAGCCGACGTTCTCGAACGCATCCCGCAGTGCCGCGCCCAACTCCTGCGTCGCGCCAGGATCGCCGCGCCGCAGCGGCGCCAGATCGATCACTGGAATGGTCTCCGGCGCATCAGGGCGGATCGGCGCAATGCTCGGCGCATATACATTCATCAGGACTGACTCCGGCTCAGGCCACAGAAAGTAAATTCCGGCAGCCCTTGGGCTTACGGGTATGCGCGCGGGGTTGGTGGGCGGCGCGAAATCAATAAACAACCACGGCCCGACCGTGGGAAGACAGGTCAACGTTGAAGACAGGTCAACATTGCGGCCGTTGGTATAAGAGTTGGCCCATGGCGCGCGCCCGTCAAGCACACAGGCCTCCGACATGTGCTGCCGACCGCGAACCGGCACGGGGGGACTCCGCCGTCACGCCCGCCCCGCGCCCAGTTTCGTCGCAGCAATGGGCGACTACCAGGGGCTTGCGGCCCCACGACACCCAAGCTCATTCATCAGGGCTGGTAGCGGGACGAGGTTTGACCAGTCAGCGTCGCGGTACCTGCGGGCGCCTCCTGGTACGCGCCGCGATTTGATTGACACGTGTCGCGATGTAAACCATGCCGTGTGCGAGCCGAGTGAAGTCGTCGCCGACAGAGGGTGCCAATCCCCGCCAACGGCCGTGCTAGATTGTTGCGAAAAGGAGAACGGGACATGGCGTTGACTGACGGTGGGGACCTGGTCGCGGCGATGAACAAATCTCTGCACCAGCACTGGCGAACCTATCTCATCGAGGGGATCATACTGCTCGTGCTCGGCATCGTGGCGATCGTGGTTCCGCTCGTCGCCGGGCTTGGAATTACCATCATTCTCGGCTGGCTATTCCTGACCGGCGGCTTGGTCGGGCTGGTCGCCACGTTCGGGGCACGGCGGGCTCCGGGGTTCTGGTGGTCGCTCCTGTCTGCCCTGGTGGCCCTTGTGGCCGGCCTGTCGCTATTGTGGAATCCGCTGGTCGGGCTGGTGACATTGACCTACGTCCTGATCGCGTATTTCGTTGTCGATGGGGTCCTGTCCATCGTCCACGCGATCGAGCATCGTCGCGAACAGTCCAGTCGTTGGGAATGGATGGTGGTTGGCGGCGTGATCGATCTGGTGCTCGCCGCCATCATCTACTCCGGCCTCCCGGGTGCATTCGCCTGGGCCTTGGGGCTGCTGGTGGGAATCGACCTGATTTTCGCTGGCAGTTCGCTGGTCGCCATGGCCTTGGCGGCACGCACGCCGCTCCCCGGGGCAATCGATCCGTGAAGACCTGACGGCGCCTGCAATACCGATATCGACGTCAGCGTAAGCAGGCGGACCGCCCCACGGAGCGTGTCGCCAACTTGGGCCGCGGCGTCGCAGCTTGGTCCCCGAACGTCTCAATTCGTCGTGCGGCTACCGATTGATGTCGACACGCGCAGGCGGACATGCACAACCGGTTACCGGCAGAACGAAAGGCGAGACCATGACCACGGCACCGGGTGCGATTGGGACTAGCTCCCATGCGACCGTGCGCAATGGTCAGTTGCCGCGACACGTCGGCACCAGGGGTTCGCCCCTGGCGCTGGTCCAGGCCCGCACTTTCATGCGCATCATGAGCGAGGCGTTCCCGGCGTTACACGGCGCCGATGCCTTGCAGGAGCATGTGATCACGACGACCGGCGATACCGTGCAGGATCGCAGGCTGGCCGACCTGGGCGGCAAGGGTCTGTTCGCCAAGGAAATTCATGAGGCATTGGCGGACCGGCGGATCGACTTCGCCGTGCACAGCCTGAAGGATCTGGAAACCGACCTGCCGAACGGGATCGTCCTGGCCTGCACCCTGACGCGGGAAGATCCGCGCGATGCACTGATCCTGAGCGACAGATGCGGCGAACCGGATCTATCCGATCCCTTCGGAGCGTTGCCGAAAGGCGCCGTCGTTGGCACTTCCTCCGTGCGGCGCCAGGCCCAGTTGCTGCATGCGCGTCCAGACCTCGGCATCGTTACGCTGCGTGGCAATGTGCAGACCCGGTTGGCCAAGCTCCGCGCGGGCCAGTGCGACGCGACGGTACTGGCGCTAGCCGGTCTGCGCAGGCTGGGGTTGGTGGTGCCCCGCACCATCCTGCTGTCGCCCGAAGTGATGCTGCCGGCCGCGTGCCAGGGTATCATCGGCATAACCATCCGCGCCGAGGACGCCAGGGCGCGGGAGATGCTGGCGAAGATCGATGATCCCGAGGCGCGCTCGGTTGCGACCGCGGAACGCGCGTTGCTGGCCGAACTGGATGGGTCGTGCCGAACACCGATCGGCGCCTTCGCGCATATCCGGGAGGACGGGCGCCTGAGTTTGACCGGAGCGGTCGCCCGGTCCGACGGCACCTTCCTGCTGACCCGCGGCATGGTCGGGCGCCCAGTGGATGCGGCGCGGATCGGCCAGACCCTGGCAACCAGCCTGCGGGTTGACGCGCCGGCGGATATTTTTGATTGACGATCCAAAGCCGATCGTTCTCGGTGTAATCCTTGATTGCGTTGGCTTTGATGTTGTTTGTGGCAGGTCTATCTCTAACCAGATAAAGCCGAGCCAACTCGAAGTCAGGCTTCAAGCGCCGGGGCAGCCCGAGTGCCTCGATGGTGCTGTGGGTCTCGGCTTCGGAGCGACGGCGACGCGGAGCTTCAGGAGATTCCTGAGGGCAGATCCAGGACGGTCGTCGACTTGGACACGGCCCCAATATGGCCCCAGCTTGGAGACTGATCGTGGGTGAACGGTGCGGTGGTGGCGACGGCCCCCGAGCGCGCCGGGCACAACAAGCGCAAGGCATTGATTTGGCAAGCGCTTCGTCAAGCTTTGCAGGCGGCAGGACTTGGATGCGAGGCTTACGCCGACGGAATGACGATCGAGATCGGCGACAGCGACTATGAACCCGATGCCCTGGTGCATTGTGGGATCAATCTGCCGGATGACGCCACAGTCGTGCCGTACCTTTGGCGATCGTGGAGGTATTCTCCCCCAGCACAAGCGGCACCGACCGGGCTTAGAAGCCGCACGAGTATTTCCGATTGCCGTCGGTGTGCCACTATCTGATCGTCTGGGCTGACCGTCAGCAAATCGCCCATCATCGGCGCGGCGAAAACGGCGAGATCGCGACGCGGACCATCATTGCTGGCGAGATCAGGCTTGATCTCCCGGACATCAAGATCTTCGTTGAAGACATGTACGCCGCGTAGTCCAGCCGGCGGGAGGATCGGATGTGACGTTGCACCGATGTGGCGGGACACGAACGGGCGTGGCGCGTGCACGAAGGTTGTCGTTTCGCCTTCGCCGAGGATTTGGGCGTCGCGACCCTACCAAATATGACGGACGACAAACACGATTATTCCGCAAACGTAAAGCAAGAAGATGGCGAGGCGGACCTTTTGCGCCCGCTGACGAAACATCGCCGTCGCCAGCAACCCGACCATCGCCGCACCTGTCAGCGCACGCGCCGCCTGCATTTCGGTGCCGCTGACCGTATCGAGGATCATCGGTTTCACACGTATCGCATCGCGCAGACTACTCCTGCGGATAGCGCCAGGGTTTTTGCGGCTGCGGCGCTGTCTCGTCGATGGTCCATTGCGGCAGCGACAATCCGTCCGCCACGTCGGCGAACACCATCCGCACCCGGGTCCCGATGCCGACCGAGCGAACCGCCTCGGGTGGGGCCAGTTCACCATCCTTGGTGGCGAGGTTGCCGACCACCCTCAAGGCTTCGAACTCGGATGGCTGGCCCTTTTGCGTGTCGAGGTCGACCAGCAGCACGATGTACGGGCGTCTTGGCCTTGAACGCCGGCTGGATGGCGTGGTGCACCTCCCCGTAGGAGTGGACCTCACCCTTGCCCGGCACGGCGGTCCAGGTCGATTTCGGACTGGAACACCACGGGCAGCCGGTGGTCGGCGGATAGCGCAGCAGACCGCAGTCGTCGCACTTCTGCAGATGGAAGTCGTGCTGGGCACAATATTTGAAATAAGTCAGATTTTCATGGTCCAGGTCCTCGATCGTCAAGGCCATGTCCAGATAGTTGCCTTGGATCGTCATGCCGATTTCTCCTCCCGGCTTTCCCGCTCAGCCCCGCCGCATCACCATGGCCGACGTCGTCATCGGATTGGCCCAGCCGAGATTGGCGGTGACTTCGATGTCCTTCACCTGCCGGCAGCCGCCCTCGCGATAGTCGTAGGTGTGCCGGCGCTTGCCGTCCGCCCCGACCGGGCACGAGTCATCGGCGTCATGGCGAAGCTGTCTGACATTTTCGATGACCATGTTCATGCCGTGTGTATAGCCTTCGCATAGATGCCCGCCGGAGGTATTGTTGGGCCGTTTCCCGCCCAGGCGCGTCACGCCCGAGGAGACATAGTCGCCGCCTTCGCCCTTCTTGCAGAACCCATAGTCTTCTAGCTGCAGCATCGAGGTGAAGGTGAAGGCGTCGTAGGCGCCGGTAGCGTCGATGTCCTCCGGCCCGACGCCGGCATTCGGCCACAGAATGTCCTTGGCATAGTAGCCGCCGACCCGCGCGATCGGACCGGCCTGGTAGTGCATGTCCATCCGGGGCTTGCTGCAGCGGCCGACGATGCCGCGGATCAGCGCCGGCGTGTGGCGCAGGTCGCGTGCCCGCTCCGCGCTGGTAACGATGATGGCGGTGGCGTTGTCCGTCTCAACGCAGCAGTCGAGCAGATGCAGCGGTTTGCAGATGATCCGGCTGCTCAGCACGTCATCCACCGTGTAGCGCTTCTTGTAATACGCCTTCGGATTGTTCGAGGCGTGCTCGGAATGCACCACCTTCACCATCGCCACCTGTTCCGGCTTCGTGCCATACTCGTACATGTGCCGCATGAAGGTGGGGCTGAACATCTGGCCGGCGCTCTGCCAGCCATACGCTCGGTTGTGCAGCATGTCGCCGCTCACCGGCGCCAGGGAGCGCGCGCCGGTGCCGCCAATGCGCACCTGGGAGTAGCCATTCATCGACCGGAAGACAGCGACGCAGCGGCACAGGCCAGCCTCGATCACGCCGATCGCGAGACCGAGCAGCGCCTCGGTCGAGGATCCGCCGCCGATGCAGTCCATGTAGAAGTTCAGCCGCGCGCCGATGTCGCCGGCGATGAAGGTGGCGGACGTGCTGTCGTTGCCGGAATATGACAGCATCCCGTCGACGTCCGATGGCTTGATCCCTGCGTCGGCGATGGCATTGCGCAGCGCCCAGGAGCCGAGCGCGCGCGTGGTCTTGTCGGAGCCGCGGGTGTAGGTGGTCTCGCCGATCCCGACGATGGCGTATTTGTCCCGCAGAAATTTCGGCGTACTGACATCCGTATCCGCTGGCAGCGGCATGGCGCGTTCCTCTCCCGCTCGTTGACTGAAGCTCCCGGAAGGCTGATCCTTCACCCGGTTGTCGTCAATCTTGCGGATTTTCGGTTCCCCCGGGCCGCGTAACGGGTTAATTGAGCGCAACATGACCGCGAGCCGAACTCCTTCATGACCCGATACGATTTCATTGTCATAGGCAGCGGACCCGCCGGGCGTCGCGCCGCGATCCAGGCCGCCAAGCTCGGTCGATCGGTCCTGGTGGTCGAAAAGGGTCGCAGGGTTGGCGGCGTCTCGGTTCATACCGGAACAATTCCGTCTAAGACATTACGCGAAACGGTACTCAATCTGACCGGCTGGCGGGAGCGCGGGTTCTACGGCAGGGCCTACCGCGTCAAGAAGGACATCGAGGCGAAGGACCTGATGGCTCGGCTGCACATGACGCTGGATCACGAAGTCGATGTTCTGGAGCATCAATTCGCCCGCAACGGCGTGCAGACGATGTTCGGCACCGGTCGCTTTACCGCTGCCGCATACCATTGAGGTGACGCTGGACAACGGCGATGTCCGGCTGGTCGAGGGCGACAAGGTCATGATCGCGGTCGGCACCCGGCCCCATCGCCCGGCCGACGTGCCCTTCAACGGCACCAGCATCCTCGACAGCGACGAGATCCTTGAGGTGCCGCGCCTGCCGCGCAGCCTGACCGTGGTCGGCGGCGGCGTGATCGGCGTCGAATATGCAACGATCTTCAGCGGCGCTGGACGTCAATGTCGCGCTGGTCGAAGTGCGGTCCAGCTTCCTGGAGTTCATCGACCATGAGCTGATCGAGGATTTCACCCACCAGCTCCGCGACCGGGGCATGGCGATTCGTTTCGGCTCCAAGGTGGCACGGATCGAGTTCGAGAACGACTGGCCGGTGACCATCCTGGATAATGGCCGCCGCATCCGGTCGGAGATGTTGCTGTATGCCGCTGGCCGGGTGGGGGCGACCGACAGCCTCAATCTGCCGTCCTGTGACCTGTCGCCGGATGACCGCGGGCGGCTGAAGGTCGATCCGGTGACCTTCCAGACCGAGGTGCCGCACATCTACGCCGCGGGCGACGCGATCGGCTTCCCCAGCCTGGCCTCGACGTCGATGGAACAGGGGCGCATCGCCGCTTGCCACGCGTGCAACATCGCCATGCCGCCGGCGCCGGATTATTTCCCGTACGGCATCTACTCGGTGCCGGAAATCTCAACCGTGGGCATGAGCGAGGAAGAGGTCCGCCGTCGCGGCATCCCATATGAATGCGGGATCGCACGCTTCCGGGAGACCTCTCGAGGTCACATCATGGGCCTCAGCAATGGCATGATGAAGATGATCTTCTCGATCAAGACCCGCCGTCTGCTGGGCGTCCATATCGTCGGCGAGGGCGCGACCGAACTGGTCCATATTGGTCAGGCGGTGCTGAACCTTCACGGCACGCTGGACTATTTCATTGAGAACACCTTCAACTATCCGACCTTGGCCGAAGCGTACAAGATCGCCGCGCTCGATGCCTGGAACCGTATGACGCAGGTATAGACGATAGCCTTCATGTCACGCCAGCGACCGCGGACACTGCTCATTCGAATGATACCGGCGGCGTTTTGACGCGACCGCATCGTTTCGCATCGCCGGTGCCATTCCAGGCGGGCGCAAGGCATCTTGAGGCCACAAGACCTACCGGCCGCGGTGGCCCTTCGGGCTGAATGCGTCCTCGTCCGGCATGGGCAGCATGGCGGTGCCTTCGAGCGAGGGCAGACCCGCCGCGGGATAAAGGCCCTCGGCCTCCACCGCCGAGGCGAGCAGGTCGGGGCGATATACCGAAGCCGCTAGCGCCGCGAGATCCGTCTGATCGTCCAACCAACCCCATCGGCGCATCTGGCCGAGGAACCACATGGCGTGAGCCCTGGCCGGGAACCATGCCTCCCGGGTGTGGAACCGTATCAGTTCAGCTCCGGTACCCCCCGGCAAGGACGCCCGGCTTGCCTCGGCGGGCAGGTGCAAACCATCCGCATCGGCCAACAGAGCCGCGATCGCCGGCGCGTTGTCGGGCTCGTCGCAGCTGATCTGGGCCCGCAGGATGGCGCCGAGCAGCCGGCGGCATCAGGTGTGGATTTTCCTCGGCCCACGCGGCTGAAACGGCGAGGCATTTCTCCGGATGAAACGGCCATATCACCGAGGTGCCGACCAGGACGCGGCCGATGTCCTGACGTTCCGCCAGGTCGCCCCATGGCGCGCCCGCACAGAAGCCGGTGATGCTGCCGGCGGCGAGAGCCTGGATGACGTCTTCGGGCGGGATCACAATCGTTTCAATATCCTTGTCGGGATCGGCTCCTCCCAGCGCCAGCCAGTACCGCACCAGGAGATTGTGGGTGGAGAAAGCATGCACCACGGCGAACCGCGGCCTGGTCGGTTGTGCCCGCAGCCATTCGAGCAGCCGCAGTCTGGGCTGGCCCGTCCCCAGCCTTGAGATTGTCCGCGGCGGCACGACCGAGGACAATGGCATTTCCGCCTTGGCTGAGCGACAGCGGGACGAGCAGGCGCGCCTTCGGTCCACGTAACCCGGCACACGCCGCCAGGGCGAGTGGTGGCAGCATGACGGCGGCGTCCAGGCTGCCATAGGTGAGTTTGTCGGCGATGGTGGACCAGGATGGCTCAATACAGACGTCCACCTCGATGCCCTGGTCAGCGAACATGCCATCCCGCTGCGCGACCAAGATCGGTGCGCTGTCCACCAGCCGCAGCAATCCGACGCGGATCGGCTTCGTCATCGCCGCCATCCTTTCGTTACCCGGCGCCGAATCTCCTCCGGACGCGGATATGCGCCCGCCACGCCACTCGCCGCGCTTCGTTCGCCGGTCAGCAGGATTTCGAGGAATGCAATGCTGCCCGGCGCGGAAGTAGAGGCAAGGGTCGTGCCGCATCGCAATACAAATACCAAAGCAAATCGACGGCGGACAATATTAGCGTCTTTTCAGTATTCTAGACAGCAGTCGTACACCTCGCGGAAACCGCCACTCCTACTTCTTGCCGGCTGCCGCGAATCATGCCGCCCATTCGTTCTCGCAAAATGCGCTGTAACTAATCAGTCACATGCCAAAAAACGCGCAATCCGGAGCGCGGTTCGCACCGCCACGGGCGTGCAATACCCGGCCTTGCCCACCATTTCACCGCAACGCTGGACTGCGTGACGACGGGGATCGCCTTGGATTGCCGCCCGCCCGGCACAGCGGTAGCTTGCCGCCGGCATCAAGGAGGCAGGTCGATGGCCCTGAAACTCGGTTACAAGGCATCCGCGGAGCAGTTCGCGCCGAAGCGGCTGCTCGAATTCTCCGTGGTGGCGGAACAGGAAGGCTTTGACTTCGGTCTTCGTCAGTGATCATTTCCAGCCGTGGAAGCACACCGACGGCCACGCCCCCTCGGCTCTGGCCTGGCTCGGGGCGCTTGGCGCCAGCACCCAGCGCATCGTCATGGGCACCAGCGTCCTCACCCCCACCTTCCGCTATCATCCATCGGTGGTCGCGCAGGTCTTCGGCACTCTGGGCTCGATGTTTCCCGGCCGGGTGATCCTGGGCGTCGGCACCGGCGAGGGACTGAACGAGGTGCCCTCCACCGGCATGAAATGGCCCGAGATGAAGGAGCGTTTCGCCCGGCTACGGGAGGCGATCACACTGATCCGCAAGCTGTGGGCGGAGGATCACGTCACCTTCGAGGGCGAATACTACCAGACCCTCAACGCCACGATCTACGACAAGCCCGGACTGCCGCTGCCGATCTATGTCGCCGGCGCCGGCCCGATGATCGCCAAATACGCCGGCCGCTCGGCCGACGGCTTCATCTGCACCAGCGGCAAGAAATGGGATCTCTACACCGAAACCCTGCTGCCGAACGTGGCCGAGGGCATCTCGCTGTCCGCCAGGCCGAAGCCGGCCTATGACAAAATGATCGAGATGAAGGTGTCGTTCGACACCGACAAGCAAAAGGCGCTGGAGGACACCAGGCACTGGGCGGCCTTGGCGCTCACGCCGGAAGAGAAGACGACGGTGCACGACCCGAAGGAAATGGAGCGTCTCGCCGATGCTCTGCCGATCGATCGCGCGGCCAGCCGGTGGATCGTTTCATCCGACCCGGACGAGCATATCGAGCGTCTGAAACCTTACATCGAACTGGGCTTCGATCATCTGGTCTTCCACGCCCCCGGCCCGGAGCAGGCGCGCTTTCTGCGGCTCTATGGCGAGCTGGTACTGCCGAAACTGCGCAAACGCTTCGGGTAACATGACCGCGCGGCTGGAATTGTTCGCCGTCGCGGGTCTGCCGATGGTGCGGGCCGGCGACGACCTGCCCGGCGCTGATCGCGGCCGGCCTCGATGGCGCCGGACACCGCCTGCAGGACCGCGACGTCGTGGTTCTGGCGCAGAAGATCGTCTCCAAGGCCGAAGGCCGGACCGTCGACCTGGCAACCGTGACGCCGTCGGAGCAGGCCGTCGCGCTGGCCCGGGAGGTCGGCAAGGATCCCCGGATCGTCGAGGTCGTCCTGTCCGAATCAGTGAAGGTGGTTCGCAGCCGGCCGAACCTGATGATCATGCAGCACCGGCTTGGCTTCGTGATGGCGAACGCCGGCGTCGATCAGTCCAACGTCGCGGCGGCCGACGGCCACCAGCGCGCCTTGCTGCTGCCGCTGGACCCCGACCGGTCGGCCGAGGTGATCCGCGCCCGGCTGGCGGACCACTATGGGGTAGACATCGCGGTCGTCATCAGCGACAGCTTCGGCCGTCCCTGGCGTCGCGGCACGGTCGGCGTCGCGATCGGCGCGGCCGGCCTGCCGTCGCTGATCGATCTGCGCGGCCAGCCCGACCTGTTCGGGCGCACCCTGGAAGTGAGCATCATCGGTTTCGCCGACGAGATCGCCGCCGCCGCCTCGTTGCTGCAGGGTCAGGCGGCGGAGGCGCAGCCGGTCGTGGTATTGCGCGGCCTGACGTGGCAGGCGCCGCATCTGCCGGTGGCAGAGACGATACGCCCGCCGCAGGAGGATCTGTTTCAGTGATCATCGCCCCATGATTGTCTGACTCTCCATGATCATTGCCCTCTCCGGCGGGGTCGGCGGCGCCAAGCTCGCGCTCGGCCTGTCGCGCATCATGCCGGCCGAAGACCTGTTGGTCGTCGTCAACACCGGCGACGATTTCGAGCATCTCGGGATGTCGATCTCGCCCGATATCGACACCGTCGCCTACACGCTGGCGGGCCTTGCGAACCGTGAATTCGGCTGGGGCCGCCACGACGAAACCTGGTCGTTCATGGAAACGATGGAGGCACTGGGCGGCGAGACCTGGTTTCGCCTGGGTGACCGCGACATGGCCCTGCACGTCGAACGCACGCGCCGGCTGAAACGCGGCGAGAGCCTGTCCTCGGTGACCGCCGATCTGTGCCGGCGGATGGGGGTGGGTCCTCGGGTGCTGCCGATGACCGACGACCCGGTGCGGACACGCCTGCTGACCGACCAGGGCTGGCTGGACTTCCAGGACTATTTCGTCCATCGGCACTGTGAGCCGGTGGTGAGCGAACTGCAGTTCCAGGGCGCCGGCGCGGCCAGGGCGCATCCGGATTTCCTCGCGGCGCTGGCCGATGCGTCGCTGGAGGCGGTGGTCATCTGTCCCGTCCAATCCGTTCATCAGCGTCGAGCCGATCCTGGCCATTCCCGGCGTGCGGCAGGCGATGATCGCCTGCAAGGCCCCGATCATCGCGGTGTCGCCGATCATCGCCGGGCGCGCGGTCAAGGGCCCGACCGCGAAGATGATGACGGAACTGGGCCTCGACCCGACCGCCGGAACGGTCGCTCAGCGCTACAACGATCTGCTGGACGGCTACGTGATCGACAATGCCGACATGTCGGAGGTGGTTTCGATCGACGCGCGGGTGACCCTGGCCCAGACCTTGATGACGACGATCGAGGACCGTGAGGCGCTGGCGCGGATCGTGCTGGATGCGGCGGCGGTGCTGCGACGGCGCGAACTCCGTGGCCTGAGGCATCACGCCCGGCGATGACCGATGTCTGGGCGGCCGTTCCGGTGAAGGCGTTCACCGGGGCAAAACAGCGCACGGCGTCCATCCTGTCGGCGGCGCAACGGGAGATCCTGGCCGCGACGATGCTGGAGGATGTGCTGGCGGCTCTGGCCGGCGTCGGTCCGGCTGGCCGGCATCCTGGTGAACACCATCGATCCGGTCGCGGCCGATTTGGCTCGACGTTACGGCGCCCGCGTGGTGACCGAGGGCGCGACGGACGGCCACACCGGCGCGGTGAATGGGGATGGCCAGGGTTCTGGCGGCGGAAGGGCAGGGGGGGTTGCTGACGGTGCCCGGCGATATCCCCCGGGTGACCGCGGCCGAGATCGACGCGGTGGTTGCTTCGTGCCGAGCCGCGCCGTCGTTCACCATCGTGCCGGCGCATGATGAGCTTGGTTCGAACGCCGTGCTGTGCGCGCCGCCGTTGGCGGTGCCGCTGCGCTTCGGCGACGACAGCTATTTCCCGCATCTGATGGCCGCGCGACGGCAGGGGATCGAGCCGGTGATCGTGCGGCTGCCGGGGATCGGGCTGGACATGGACCATCCCGGCCGATCTGCGGGCGTTCATGGCGGCGCGCCCGCGCCTGCCGACGCGGACGCTGGCGCTGTTGGAGGAGTTTGGTTTTTAGTATGGGGCCAATTCTTGCGTGCCCGCCGACAAATTCTTCTGGCGCACCCATAAGGTAGCCGGTACCTAAACCGTGCTGTTTCAGCCATTCCTTTACGGCGCTCTTATGATCTGCAGAAATTGATCACATCATCCTCCAGCGGTTAGCCACGCTTTCGAGTTTACCAGTCGTTCAAGATGATGGCGCACGATCTTGGTGGCTTAGTGATCTATAAAAGGGTCGCGCGCGATCCTCTATCGCCAGTAGTTGGAGCTTGCAGCAGATTGCATCGCCTGCAAAAAATGATATGATCGATTTCGATCGGAATAGCCGGACAAGTCGGCGCTGGTTGCCATCATTCGACCCCACCATTTGGTTGTAACTGTTATAGAAACGATAGTTCATAAACTATCAACTTGGTTGGCGTATTAGTTCGGCTTTGAATGACCTGGGATGCCAGAAACGCCCGTGATGTTCCTTTACCTTATGTAGAGACCAGTCACTGGCCGGGCATCGTGAGCGGACCGGAGTTGAGATGCAAAGGTCAAAGATGGCGACAGTTGTCGCGTTCGTGATCGCGGGTTGCGCGACGATCAACGTGCCGTATTCGGGCGAAATCGCGACCACACACGAAAACTTCAATTCCGAGTTTTAGCACCATGATTGACGCATAGAACCAAGTCTGTGAGAACTTGTCGTGCGCGGCGATGTTCGTTTCATTGAGAAGCCGGATGTCCGGTGCAAGGTAGATCTTGCATTCAAATTTTGCCGCCCAGTCCACAACAGGGCTGCTACTTTATGCTGGCCGTCGAAAAACAGAATGCGATTATTGTTCACGCGGCCGATTGAAGGCTGCAACACCGGATGACGTTGGAAGTGCCGATACAACTCAAATACCTTTCGAAGATAGAGAAACCGAGGCTGGAGGCCAATCTTGTGATCTTCATCATCGTCACTATCGAACAAAGCCACAGGTAGGATCGCATTGAAACATTTCCAACCAGTTATGGGACAAGTATAAAGGTCATAGCAGTAGGTCGCATTTCCAGCATCTAACCTGACCGAGTGATTGTCCTCGCCCTCATTTACGATCACGGTTTGACCATACTCCTTAATGTCCCCCGACTTCCTCATATATGACAGCAGATGTTTTAGCGTGACGGCATCGCCATGGCTGAAAAAATCTTGGAGGCGAAGCTTGACGCGAAAATCGTCGAGTGGCAGTGCGCCTTTGGCCTTGTTGTGCGTCTCGCACATAGGCGCGATGTTGCTGAGTTCGGTTAGGCCGCCACTCGCGAAGGCGAGAATGTGGTCGAATTGCACGACTTCCCCGTGGGGAATGAAGTGGCCGGTAGCAAAGCATTTGCGCCCATAGAGTTTTTAGCACAATTTGCTTCTCATCGTCATTTAGCTGTCGCCGAAGGGTGATCGCCATATGCCCCGAACTCCACTTTGGGCACCAGAAATGTCGGAAATTCGTTGCCAACCGGTTAATGGTCGCTGTGGCTCCACACTTCTCGGCGATAGCCCCGCTTAACGACTGGAACGATGATTAGCCGGGAAGGGTTGCCCGCATCATCGGGAGAGCAGATGGCTGACCAAATGATTCTTTCACTCGCATCAAGTCCCACTACGGAATATGTAAATCGAGTCTTCCAGCCGATCGATCGGCGGCGGCAAAGCGTCGACGTCGCCGAGACAGGGGTCAGCGACACAGCGTCCGAACCAGCCGGCCTTGGACAGCGGTGCCGTCCCTGCTAACCAGCCCCTCCCTCTTCCTTCCCATCCTATCGCTTGCTAGCCGTCGACCACACTCGGTCGCTCGGCCAGCCGCCGCAGGGTGGGCGTTCAGGTTCCTTCGCGATGTGGTCATCCCGCCATTGGTCGCCCTTCACACCGCTCGCGCGGGGTCTTGGACAACTCGACGATCCGGTCTTCCTGGGTGTCGTCGCGCGCAGCGTCGCCTGGTCGATCGCGTGCTTCGCGGCACTGCATGTCCTGGCCCTCTGGATCGTCCACCGCCTGCTGGGTCTGCACGGCATTCTCGCCTGGGCCGTCGACATTCTCGGCTCGGTCGGTGCCTCGCTCCTTGCCCTTTGGCTGTTTCTGCCGGCGGCGGCGGTCATCGGGACGTTCTATTTCGAGCGGATCGCCCTCGCGGTCGAGCGCCGCTTCTATCCCTACCTGCCGCCGCCCCGAGGGGCACCCGTCGCAGAACAGATCTGGGATGCGATCGCCCTCGGTCTGCGCGTGCTGGCGCTGAATGTGCTGGCGCTGGTGCTTGCCCTCCTGGTGCCGGGCATCGGACTGTTCCTGGGCTGGATGATCGCCGGCTTCGCCATCGGGCGCGGCCTGTTCGTCGCCGTCGCGATGCGCCGGATGCCGCGTGCCGTGGCCGAGTCGCTCTATCGGGCCAGGCGCGGCGTCGTCCTCCTGCAGGGTGCGGTACTCGCGCTGGCGGCGTATGTTCCGATCCTGAACCTGCTCATTCCGGTGATCGGCACGGCGGTGATGGTTCACATCCTTGACGATGCCATTGCCTCACTCGGACCATCCGAGGAAGCCCAGCACCCGCTCGGCACGTCTCCCCAGTTCACCGAAACACATCGACGTGGATGACCGAGCCGAGCGTTGTTGGCGCCGGTATGGTATGGTAGGCGGAGGTCGAGTCTTCCATCAGGTGGAACATCTTGTTCAAGCGCCGAAAGCCCGACGAACCCGCGTCCTCGACGTTGGATATCACGCTTCCGGCTGGTCTTCCGGAGGCGTCGGATCCCGCCGACATCGAAACAAGTCTGACTTTTTGCCAGTCCCATCAGGACGTTCCTCCGCTCTCCTCGGAAGGCGGACTCGGCGTTCCGCCTTATCGTCCTGCTCTGTCCAAGGAAGTGCCAAATATGTCCAGACCGCCTTTCTCTCCGGTGACGAACGCCCCCGCGACTCCGATCGCACCCGCGCGCCCTGGCGTCACGACGAGTTGCGCGCCGGTGCGTGATCCGGCAGACCGGCGGACACTGGTCGTCGGGCGGGGCATCAGCGTGCAGGGGACGGTGCAGGACGCCGAGCGTCTGGTGGTGGAGGGGACTGTCGAGTTGACGATGATCCACGCGACCGAACTGGCGATCGCGCCGGGCGGCATCTTCAAGGGCGAGATCGAGGTCGAAGATGTGGAGATTGCCGGGACCATCGATGGCACGCTGACCGCCCGCGGCAGTCTGACGGTTCGCAGCAGCGGCCGGGTCCTGGGAACCGCCAAGTGCCGCCGCCTTCAGGTGGAAGACGGCGGGCAGATCACGGGGCGGATCGAGATGATGACCGACCCGCCGCAGTCAGACGCACCGCCGCGCCAGACCGTCGAGCCGTTTGCCAGCAGCTTGCCGAGCGACATCCGCTCCTGAGGTGTCGAGCGCGCGGGCCGGGCCGATACTGCGCCGGCCGCCTATCGCATGATCGCCTGGTAAGCCGCCAGGCAGGCCATGTCGACGATCTGGCTCGACGAGGCGTCCATGGGAACGATCTGCACCGGCCTCTCCATGCCGATCAGCAACGGTCCGATCGTGGTTCCGCCACCGAGATGATGCGCCAGCCGGGCGGTGATGATGCGCCGAATGCAGGCCCGGCACCACCAGCACATTCGCGTCCGCCGTCAGCCGGCAGAACGGATACAGTGCGCGGATTGACGGCTCCAGCGCGACGTCAGGGCTCATTTCGCCGTCGTACTCGAAATCCACCTTGCGCTGATCCAGGATGTGCACCGCGTCGCGGATCGGCACCGCGCGTTCATGCGGCGGATCGCCGAACGTCGAATGCGACAACAGGGCAACCCGCGGCTCGTGCCCGAGGTGCCTGGCGGCGGCGGCCGCGCCCATCACGATGTCCGCCAGTTCGGCGGCATCGGGCCGGAAATGCACCAGCGTGTCGGCCAGGAAAATCGTCTTGCCGCGCATCCCGACCATCAGCGTCAGGCCGAACGGGATCGACCGATCCGCCGGTCCGATCGCATGCCGGACATCGCTGAGGCAGACCGATGCCGACCGGGTCAGGCCGGTGACCATCGCGTCCGCGTCGCCCGTCGCGACCATGCAGGCGGCGAACACGTTGCGGTCCTGATTGACCATGCGCTGCACGTCGCGCCGCAGATGTCCGCTTCGCTGCAATCGGGCATAGAGAAAATCGACGTATTTGCGGTTGTTGCCGGATAGCCGGGCGTTGTGGATCTCGATGCCCTCGATTTCGCCCTGGCCGAGCCCTGCCAAGGTCGACCTGACCCGGTCCTCGCGGCCGATCAGGACCGGCTGCCCGTAGCCGGCGTTGCGGAACGCCACGGCGGCGCGCACCACCTTCTCTTCCTCGCCCTCGGCGAACACGACGCGCCGCGGATTGTCCCGCACCATGTCCATGGTCGCGTCCAGCGCGTCGGCGGTCGGATCGAGCCGTCCCGACAGGCTGCGGCCGTAGCGGCGCAGATCGATGATCGGCTTGCGGGCAACACCCGAATCGATCGCCGCCTTGGCCACCGCCGGAGGAATGCGCGAGATCAGCCGCGGATCGAAGGCATTGGGAATGATGTATTCCGGGCCGAAGTGGAGCCGCCGGCCGGCCGACGCGGAATGCACCTCGTCCGGCACGTCCTCGCGCGCCAGCGTGGCCAGCGCTTCGGCGGCGGCGATCTTCATCGCGTCGTTGATCGTGCTGGCGCGGACGTCGAGGGCGCCGCGGAAGATGTACGGGAAACCGAGCACGTTGTTGACCTGGTTGGGATAATCGCTGCGGCCGGTGGCGATGATCGCGTGCGGGCTGACCGCGCGCGCTTCCTCCGGGGTGATCTCGGGATCGGGATTGGCCATGGCGAAGATGATCGGCTTGTCGGCCATCGCGGCGACCATCGCCTGCGTCAGCGCGCCCTTCACCGACAGGCCGAAGAACACGTCGGTGCCTTCCATCGCCTCGGTCAGCGTGCGGGCGCGGGTGTTGGCCGCATGGGCCGATTTCCATTGGTTCATGCCTTCGGTGCGGCCCTGGTAGACGACCCCCTTGGTGTCGCAAAGGATCACGTGGTCGGGCCGCACGCCCATCGCCTTGAGCAGTTCGACGCAGGCGATCGCCGCCGCACCCGCGCCGTTCACCACCAGCTTGGTTTCCCGCAGATGCCGGCCGGTGAGATGGCACGCGTTGATCAGGCCGGCCGCGGCGACGATCGCGGTGCCGTGCTGGTCGTCGTGAAACACCGGGATATCCATCAGTTCGCGCAGCCGCTGCTCGATCACGAAGCATTCCGGCGCCTTGATGTCTTCCAGGTTGATGCCGCCGAAGCCGGGCCGAGGAAGCGCACGGCGTTGACGAACTCATCGACGTCCTCGGTGCCGATTTCGAGATCGATGCCGTCGACATCGGCGAAGCGCTTGAACAGCGCGACCTTGCCCTCCATCACCGGCTTCGAGGCGACGGCGCCGAGATTGCCCAGGCCCAGCACGGCGGTGCCGTTGGAGATCACCGCGACCATGTTGCCCTTGGTGGTGTAGTCGTACGCGAGCGAAGGATCGCGGGCGATGTGCAGGCACGGTTCGGCGACACCCGGCGAGTAGGCGAGCGACAGGTCGCGGGCGGTGGTGATCGGCTTGCTGATCCGGGTCTCCAGCTTCCCGGGCCGGCCGCTGGCATGCATCGCCAGCGCCTCCTCGGCCGAGATGCGCGCAGTTCGTGTATCGCCGGCGACAAGATCAGCCATGGCGAGCCTCCCCCACTATCAGCCTTCCTGAACGGTGCTGCGAGGCTCATCATGGCGGTGCTTGGTCCAGGACGGAAGAGGCGTTCCGTTCGGGCATGGCACGCGGCAGC
Source organism: uncultured Alphaproteobacteria bacterium (assembly GCA_963759425.1). Lineage (GTDB taxonomy): Bacteria > Pseudomonadota > Alphaproteobacteria > Acetobacterales > Acetobacteraceae > Rhodopila. Next base: position 56,807 of record CAVWZM010000021.1, on the reverse strand, counting down.
CATTCCGTGGCAAAAGACCGACCATGGACGATAGAGTTGACGTGATCGTGGTTGGCGGTGGCCATGCAGGGTGCGAAGCCGCGGCCGCGGCCGCTCGCATGGGTGCGTCACACGCTGCTGCTGACGCACAATTTGCGCACGATCGGTGAGATGTCGTGCAATCCCTCGATCGGCGGCATCGGCAAGGGCCATCTGGTGCGGGAGATCGACGCACTCGACGGCATCATGGGACGCGCCGCCGACGCCGCCGGCATCCACTTCAAGCTGCTCAACCGCAGCAAGGGGCCGGCGGTGCGGGGCCCTCGCGCCCAGGCGGACCGGTCGCTCTACCGTCGCGCCGTCCGCGCGCTGCTCGACGCGACGCCGGGCCTAACCCTGCGCGCCGGCGCCGTCGAGGACCTCGAGATCGGCAGCGACGGGCGGCTTGCGGCGGTCATCTGCGCCAACGGCGAGCGGATTGGCTGCGCCGCCGCCGTGCTGACCGCCGGCACCTTCCTGCGCGGCGTGATCCATATCGGCGACCAGCAGACCAAGGCCGGGCGGGCCGGCGAGGCGCCATCGGTCGGCCTCGCCCTCACCCTCGCCCGACTCGGCCTGCCGCTCGGCCGCCTGAAGACCGGCACGCCGCCCCGGCTGGATCGGCGGACCATCGCCTGGGACAGCCTGCGCGCCGATCCCGGGGACGACCAGCCGCAGCCGTTCAGCACCCTGACGTCACGCCTGCTGAACCGGCAGATCGAATGCCGCGTCACCGGGACGACGCCGGCAACCCACGAGGTGATCCGCGCCAACATCCACCGCTCCGCCGTCTACTCCGGTCAGATCGGCGGCGTCGGACCGCGCTACTGTCCCTCGATCGAGGACAAGGTCGTCCGCTTCGCGTCCCGGGAGCGGCACAACATCTTCCTGGAACCCGAGGGGCTGGACGATGACACGGTCTACCCGAACGGCATTTCCACCAGCCTGCCCGAGGACGTCCAGGGCGCTCTCCTGAAGACGATCCCCGGCCTGGAGGACGCCCGCATCGTCCGGCCCGGCTATGCCGTCGAGTACGACTATGTCGATCCCCGCGCCCTGACACGCTCGCTCGAACTGCGCGCCGTCCCCGGGCTGTTTCTTGCCGGCCAGATCAACGGCACGACCGGCTACGAGGAAGCCGCCGCCCAGGGCCTTTTCGCCGGCCTCAATGCCGCCAGGCGCGCGCGAGGCGCGGAGGCGGTCGTGATCGGCCGCACCGAGGCCTATATCGGCGTGCTGGTCGACGACCTGATCACCCAGGGCGTGACCGAGCCGTATCGAATGTTCACCTCACGCGCCGAATTCCGGCTGAGCCTGCGCGCCGACAACGCCGACCTTCGCCTGACCGGCAAAGGGCATTGAGTGGGGCTGCGTGGGCTCGCACCGCGCCGATGCGTTCGCAGGCGCACCGCGGCGGCATTGGGCCAGGCCATCGAACGCGCCCGCCAGGACGGTCTGCCGGCCTCGATGGTCGGCCCATTGGGGCTGCGTCCGGCGGCGGATGGGCGGCGCCAGTCGGTGATGGACCTCGCCGGCAACGAGGCGATCGACTGGCCAGCCTTGTGCGGCGCCTTCCCCTGGCTGGAACAACTTTCGCCTCGCGTGACCGAGCAACTGCGCGCCGATGCCCGATACGCGGGATACCTGCATCGGCAACAGGCCGAACTCAACGTCAGCCGCCGCGAGGATGCCGTGGCGCTGGCCGGCATCCGGTTCGACCAGATCGGCGGCCTCTCCAACGAACTGCGCGACAAGCTGAATGCGGTGCAGCCGGCCTCGCTCGGCGCCGCCTCCCGCATCCAGGGCATGACCCCGGCCGCCCTGGCATCGATCGCGGCGCACACACGCAAGCGCGTGGAAGCGTGACAGGCCGGTGAATGCCGACCCCAGCAGACCGGCGGCGGTGCCGTCGGCCTTGGGCGCGACACCGGCCATGGCGCAATGGTTCGCGGCCAAAGCGGATCATCCGGACGCGCTGCTGTTCTTCCGCATGGGCGATTTCTACGAGTTGTTCTTCGCCGATGCCGAGGCCGCCGCGGCCGCGCTCGACATCGTCCTCAGCCACCGGGGTGAGCACGCCGGCGTGCCGATCCCGATGTGCGGCGTCCCCCATCATGCCGCGGACGTCTATCTCGCCCGCCTGATCCGCCGCGGCTTCCGCGTCGCCATCGTCGAGCAGATGGAGGACCCCAAGAGCCGTTCCGGAAAGCTGCCGATCAAGCGCGCCGTGGTCAGGGTGATCACGCCAGGCACCGTCACCGAGGATACCCTGCTCGAGGCCGGACGCCCGAACCTGCTGCTTGCGCTGGCCTGGGACTCTGGCGCGCTGGGTGCCGCATGGGTCGATGTCTCGACCGGACTGTTTGAAACCAGCTGCGTCCCGGCGGCCGAACTCCCGTCGCTGCTGGGCCGTCTCGAACCGGTGGAGGTCCTGGCCCCGGACGGGCTCGATCTCGGCGATTGGACAGAATTTCGATCGCCCACGCCCGTGCCGTCACCACCCCTGGTCGCCCGCCGGCGTGTGGCCGAGGCGTTCGGCGCGGTCAGCCTGGATGCGTTCGGCACGTTCGCCGACGGCGAGGCGGTCGCCGCCGCGATGGCGCTCGACTACATCCGCGCCACGCAGTCCGGGACCTTGCCGAGGCTCGCGCGGCCCGAACCCCGGGGCGAGTCCGGCCTGCTCGCGATGGACGCGGCAACCAGGGCCAATCTCGAGATCCAGCGGTCACGCGACGGCGGCACCCGTCACACCTTGCTGGCCGCGGTCCACCGGACCGTCACCGCCGCGGGCTCACGCATGCTCGGTGGCTGGCTGTCCGCGCCGCTGACCGACGCGGCGTCCATCACAGCGCGCCAGGATGCGTGGTCGTGGTGCGTCGCCAACCCGGACGCCACCAATCGGCTGCGCGCCACGCTGAAGACCGCCCCCGACCTGGCCCGCGCCCTCGGACGGCTGTCACTGAACCGAGGCGGGCCGCGGGACCTCGCCGCGATCCGGGACGGGTTGAGCGCCGCCACGGCCGCCGCCGACATTCTGCAGGGACCGCTGCCCGTCGCCTTGTCCAATGTCCGGTCGGCAATTCCATCCGGACTGGCGATCGCCACCGAGCTGACGCGTGCGCTCGCGGAACAGACGCCGGCTCGCCTGGAGGATGGCGGTGTGATCCGGCCTGGTTTCGACGGCGAACTGGATGCCCATCGGGCGCTGCGCGATGACAGCCGGCGCGTCCTGGTCACGCTGCAACTCGACTTCGCGCAACGCTATGGGGTCGCCAGCCTCAAGATCCGGCACCACGCGCAGTTGGGCTATGTGATCGAGGCGCCCGCCGCGTCGGTCGAAAAGCTGCGCGGTTTCCCCGAACTGACCCTGCGCCAGGGCATGGCGAATGGCGCCCGCTTCACCGCCCCCGAGCTTTCCGATCTCGACCAGCGAATTCGGGAGGCCGGGGAGAATACCGCTGCACGCGAGCGCGCGGTGTTCGGCCACCTGGTGAGGCAGGTGCTGGAGCATGCCGAACCGCTGGCCGCCTGCGCCGACGCGCTGTCGTTTCTGGATGTGGCCCAATCGGCCGCGAGGCTGGCTGAAGGCGGCACATGGGTGCGGCCGTTGATCACCGAGACGGATGATTTCCTGGTCAAGGCCGGGCGGCACCCGGTGGTGGAAAGCGCGCTGGCCGGCCATGGCGCCTTCGTGCCCAATCACTGCGACCTGTCCCCCGAGCAGAGGGTCATGCTGCTGACCGGCCCGAACATGGCGGGAAAATCGACCTTCCTGCGGCAGAACGCGCTGTTCGTCGTCCTGGCGCAATGCGGACTGCCGGTCCCGGCCGAGTCCGCGGTGGTGGGCGTCGTCGACCGCCTGTTCAGCCGGGTCGGAGCGGCGGACGATCTTGCCCGCGGCCGCTCCACGTTCATGGTCGAAATGACCGAAACCGCCGCGATCCTGCATCAGGCAGGGCCGAAATCCCTGGTCGTCGTCGATGAAATCGGCCGCGGGACCTCGACGCTCGATGGTCTGGCGATCGCCTGGGCGGTGCTCGAGGCGCTGCATTCGGCGACCCGCTGCCGCACCATCTTCGCCACCCATTTCCATGAGCTTGCCGAGCTTGCGGATCAGTTGCCACGGCTGAAGCCGCACACGATGCGGGTGAAGGAGTGGAAGGGCAGCGTCGTCTTCCTGCACGAGGTCGCAGCGGGCGCGGCACGGCGCTCCTGGGGGGTGCATGTCGCCGAACTGGCGGGGGTGCCGTCGTCGGTCGTGCGCCGGGCTGCCGCGTTGATGGCCGCGATGGAGAAGCGTGGCGACGCGCTTGGCACGACAACGTCGGTGCAGCGACTGCCGTTGTTCGCGGCGGCCGCCGAACGTGACGACCCCCGGGAGGACGAACCGACGCGGCTGGCTTCGACGCCTGGCGCACCGGCCCAAGATCCCCTGCACCTCGCATTGAGCGGGATCAATCCCGACGTAATGTCGCCGAAACAGGCTTTGGATGCACTATATCATCTAAAGAGCCTTGCACCTGCTTGCGCGCCCGAGCCCACCTAGTACGATTGAGAAGATGCTCACCCCAATTCCATTGCCGCGCGCCCCCGCGGCGGCGGCGACTTTGTTGTCCGACGCCCTGGCCGGTCTCGCTCAGGAGAGCGGGCGGATCCCTCGGGATGCCGCGGTCGGTGCATTCCGGCGTCACCTCGCTCGCATACAGGCCTATGTCCAGCACGCCTTCGAGCATGAGCAGATCACCGGGCTTCAGGCCGCAAGGCTCTTGGGCGCGCTGATCGATGGCGTTATTTCAGCGCTGTTCGACCATGCGCGCAATCACGCGGATCTCGGCCCGGTCGAGCGTTTGAGCGTGGCGGCGACCGGCGGCTATGGCCGCGGCGTCTTGGCGCCCTTCAGTGACATCGATCTGCTGTTTCTCACCCCAATCGATCCGTCGCCGGAGACACTCCGCGTCGTCGAATACATGCTCTATTTCCTGTGGGACCTCGGGCTCAAGGTCGGTCACGCCACCCGCTCGATCGCCGATTGCCTGACCGAGGGCGCCAGGGACACGACCATCCGGACCGCATTGCTCGATGCCCGATTCCTGATCGGGGATTCGCCATTGTTCGCCGAATTCCACCGGCGGTTCAGGACCGCCTGCAAGGAGGCCGGCGCCGCCGAGTACATTGCCGCGAAGCAGGCCGAACGGGCGCTGCGCCACCGCCGCTACGGCGACACCCCGTTCGTCGTCGAGCCGAACGTCAAGGAAGGTCGCGGCGGGCTGCGCGATATCCAGACGCTATACTGGATCGCCCGTTACGTGTTCGACACCCAGACCATGGGTGAGCTCGCCGATCTCGGCGGCATCCTGACGCAGATGGAGGCAAGGCATGGCCGGCGGGCGTGGGAATTCCTGTGGACCGTCCGGTTCCACCTGCATTACGTGGCGGGGCGCGCCGAGGAGCGTCTGACCTTCGACCTGCAGCCCGTGGTCGGCGCCCGCATGGGTTACACCAGGCGCGGCCGACAGGACGGCGTCGAACGGTTCATGCGCCACTACTTCCTTACCGCGCGCGAAATCGCCCGCCTGACGCGCATCCTGGAGCCGGCGATCCTGCGCTCCGCCCTGGGGCCCCCCGCCATTGAGGCGGAGACGGACAATGCTCTCATCGCGTCGCGGTTTCGTGCTCGCCGAGGGTAAGCTGCTACCGATCAGCGGCCGTGATTTCGATGCTGAGCCGGTCCAGATGCTCCGTATCCTCCAGGTGGCCCGAGATCGCGATCTGGAACTGCATCCGCTCGCGCTCAGATCGTTCATCCAGAACGAGCGCCGCGCCATGTCGTTACGCGGTGATCCGAAAGCGGCGGCGATTTTTCTCGATCTGCTCTGTGGCAAGGAGCCCGACCACCACCGGCCCGGGGGCAACAATCCGGACGGCGCGCAATGGCTCGGCATTTTGAACGAGACCGGCTTCTTCGGCCGATACATGCCGGACTGGGCACGCATCGTCGGACAGATGCAATTCGACACCTACCACATCTTCACCGTGGATGAGCATACCATCGAAGCCATTCGAGTACTGAACACGCTCGAACGCGGCGAACTGAAGGATGTCGCGCCCGTCGCCTCGGAACTTGTCGAAAATGTCCAGTCCCGCCGGTCGCTTTACGTTGCTATGCTGTTGCACGATATCGCCAAGGGACGCGGCGGCGATCACTCGGAGCTGGGCGCGGAAGTCGCGCTGCAGGTTGGACCGGCACTGGGTCTGACGGACGAAGAGACGGAGACCGTATCATGGCTGGTGCTTCACCATCTGCTGCTGAGCGCCACCGCGTTCAAACGCGACATCGACGATCCGAAGACGATCCTGGATCTGGCGGACACCATCCAGTCACCCGAGCGGTTGCGGCTGCTGCTGATACTGACCGTCGCCGACATGCGGGCAGTGTCGAGCAAGGTCTGGAACGGCTGGAAGGCGACGCTGCTGCGCGAGCTTTACGCCAGGGTGGCCGAGGTGCTCGCCGGCGGCCTGGCCACGACTGAGCGTGACGTTCGCGTTGCAAGGGCGAAACAAGATGCGAGCGCCCTGCTGTCCGATTTTACCGAGCAGGAGAAAGAACATTTCACATCCGTTGGTTACGCGGGATACTGGCTGTCTTTCGATCCGGAGACCCATGCGCGGCATGCTCGCCTTATCCGTGAAGCGGAGCATCGAAAGTCACCCCTGACGGTCGACACGCAGCCGCTGCCGGCCCGCGCGGTCACCGAGGTCACTATCTACTGCGCGGATTACGCTGGCCTGTTCAGCAAAATCTCTGGTGCGCTGGCCGTCGCGGGGGCCTCGATCGTCGACGCCCGCATTCACACCATGTCGAACGGCATGGCGCTGGACACGTTCTGGGTGCAGGACACCGCCGGTGGCACCTTCGACGCGCCGCACCGGCTGGCGCGGCTGTCGGTGCTGATCGAGCAGGCGCTGTCCGGCCGGCTGCGGTTGGAGACAGAAATCCGCCGCGTATCGAAGATACTGCTCGGGCGCCGAATGCAGGCGATCCATGCGCCGCCTCGGGTGGTGATCGACAACCGGGCCTCGAACACCCATACGGTGCTTGAGGTCAATGGCCGCGACCGGCCTGGCCTGCTGCATGACGTTACGGCCGCGATCAGCGAGCAGGGGCTGCAGATTGCCTCTGCCCATGTAACGACATATGGCGTAAGGGCCGTCGACGTGTTCTATGTGAAGGACGTTTTCGGCCTGAAGATCGAGAACGAGCGCAAGCTGACGCAGCTGAAGGAAGCTTTGTTGCAGGCGCTGACCAACAATGATGAAGCGGCATCGCCCAGAATGGCTGTTCTTCACCGGCGTAAGAAGAAGCTGTCCGCAGCGGGTTGATCGATCGCGCGAAATGGCGGGTGGATCCGTTTTCTGTCAGAACGGACCGACGCGGCGTAGTTAGCCGCGATCAGTTGGCAGAGCGTGCCGCCATCACTTCGAACGCGAGGACATCTCTGCAACGGATGACGAATATGGTTGGCAAGGACTTTCGCAACGCGAACAAGGAACCGGTTCCATGAACGCAGAAATCGGGGTACCGCGAGACCTGCTCGACCAAGTGGTGGCGTATTTTCATCCCCGCCGGGTGATCATGTTTGGCTCCCGCGCACGGGGGGAAGCCGAACCGGACAGTGACGTCGACCTTCTGGTGGTCCTCGACGACGATGCGCCGTTGGAGAAGCGCACTTTGCGCGCCGGGTGCGAGTTACGCCAGAATTATCATCAGGCAGCGGATATCATTCCGGTTCGCGATTTGGTTCTGCAGGCGCGCGTGCGCGCAATTGGGTCATTCGCCCACACCATCTTGCGCGATGAGGTGACCGTTTATGAGCGGCAATGATACCAGACAGGATGCGATCCAATGGACAGAAGCGTTGCGATGGCTGGCCAAGGCAGAGGAGCCGCGCACATGTTGCTAGCACAGATCCCTGGCCAGGCCGGCTTTCATATCCAGCAAGCGGTGGAGAAGACGTTGAAGGCGTTGCTGATCGCCAAACGCCAGGATATTCGCAAGACGCACGACATCGCCCTGCTGGCTGCCTTGGCACGACCGTTTTGGCCGGATTTGTTGCCGCAACCGTTCGGTCTCGGGCGGCTGACCGAGTGGTATCTGTCGTCTCGATACCCAGAACTTGACGAGGTGGCCCCTGAACCAGCCGACGTGAAGGTCGCACTTGCCGAGGGTCGCGATCTGATACGTTGCGTGCATGACCTGGCGCCCCCGAATTGTGCCGGGGTATGTTCGGCCGCGACCCGAGTGAATTGATCCTGGACTTTGAAACCATGATCGTTGCGCCCGCAGCAAAATACCCGTTCCCCGCCCTATGCTTTGGGAACGGTGGCGAACGACGCTTAGCGATGCGACAGGCGGAAATACAACTCAGACAGGCGGGCGGGCAGGTCCTCGAGCCGGCGCAACACCGCGTGGCCGGAGCGGCCGAATATGCGTGTGGCGGTTTCCGCCCCTCTGGTGCCCAACACCACCGCGAATGCGTCGATGCCGCGCGAGCGCAGCCCGAGCACAGCCCGCCGGCTGTCCTCGACGAGATCGAGCGGGTCAGGCACGTCGACGTCCGAAGGCTCCCCGTCGGTCAGCACCAGCACCAGCCGGCGAAAACTGCGCACAGTCGCGAGCTCCGCCCCGGCGTGACGCAGCGCCGCGCCAAGCCGCGTGGACAGTCCGGGAGCAAGCCCCGCCAGACGCGCCCTTTGAAGCGGTGGCAAACGGTTCGGTGAAACCCTTGATGGTGGTGAGACGCACCTGCTCGCGGCCATCCGAGGCGAACGCCAGCAGGGCGAACGGGTCGTCGAGCCGCGCCATGGCCTCGGCCAGCAGCGCCACCGCCACGCGCTCGATGTCCAGGACGCCGCCTGTTCGGGTCGATTCCGATACGTCCATCAACACCACCGTCGCCAGGTCGCGGGTGAGCAGCGACGCTGCTGCGATAGATGCGTTCATCGGGGATGTTGCCGGCGGCGCGCGCCACCTCGGCATCGAGCAATGCGTCGATATCGAGTTCCATGCCGTCCGGTTGGCGCTTCAGTCGCCGCGGTCGTCCCGGGCGGGCGGCGCGGACCAGCCGGTCGATGCGACGGCGCAGATCAGCCGCTGCCGCCACGTCCGCCTCCAGCCGCCTTAGCGTCGCCGAGGGGCGCGGGAACGGCGCGGACCGAGGTCCAGTCGAGCCGCTCGACGCCCTGCACCCGATCCCATTCGGGGTAGCGGCCGAGCAGGACGCCCCGGGGTCGGATGCGGCGACCGGGCGAGCGCGTCGCGGCGCCGGCGTCCACCGAAGGCTGACCGTCCATACGACCGTCACCCTCCTGCTGGCGCAGGCGGGCGGCCTCCACCATCAGCTCGATGATCTCAGGCGGAGCATCGGCTGCGTGCCGAAGTCCCACAGGCCCAGGTTGTCGTCGCGGTAGGCCGGTTCGACGACGTGGGTGCGGGCGTTGAACGACACCCGCATCTGGCCGAGGTCGTTGCCGAGCAGGCCGCCGATGCCGCGGCTGGCGGAGGGATCGTCGAGATCGGCGGCGGCAAACAGCTCCACGCCCTTGGCGACGAAGCCGTGGGGGTCGACGTAGGCCGGGTCGAACAAGGCTCGGGCGAGGCGGGCGAGCAGGACCGGCGCGCTGCCACCCTCGGCCCGTGCCACGTGATATGGCGCCCACAGCCGGCGCAGGCCGGGAAAGCGGCGCATCGCGAGCGCCTCGACACGGGCGTCCTCGATCAGTCCGATCAGGGCGAGCTGCACAGGCTTCAGTCGGCCGACAGGCTGCCGCGGCGCCCCCGCCATCAGATGCGCGACGGCGTGTGCCAGACTGGCGCGGAACAGGGGTGCCTGTGCGTCCCTCGGCACCCCCGGAAAGCTTTCCGGCAGCAGCACAACGCCATCCGACAGGCTGGCACGCCGCGGCGGCGATCGATCGGACGAGATCGGGACAAGGGCGCAGTATCGGCGGCCTGCCCCAGAGAGCGGTGCCGAACAGTTTCAGCCGGCGTTCGTGCTGGGAGAACCCGCCGCCGGTTTGCGCCAGCGTGCGTTGGGCGAGCGGATCGGTGAGCGCGAAGAAGCCCCTGCGTCGCGCCTTGTCGCGCCCCGCCGCCTTCAGTCCGAGCGAGACGAAATCGGCCAGACCATCCGGGGCCAGCGCCTGCAGGATAGCGGGGGCGTTGGCCGCGGCCAGGGTCACGCAGTCAGGCGCCTCCCGCGCCAGCCGGGACAAAGCCCGGCCACAAACCAGGCTCGCGCAGCCGGTCCCAGGCTTCGATGCAGGCGATCGCCGCGGTCGCGCCCGCGTTGCGACAGATATCGGTGACCTACAGCGCCACCTCGGCCAGTGTAGCGGGCTCGCCGCGCAGGCGCAGCATCGCCGCCATGCAGGCCGTCCCAGCGTTGGCGTGCAGCAGCCCCAGCACGTTCTCGGCCCAGCGCTCGGCACCGGCCGCGTCGCCCTGCCTCACCAGGGCGTCCCATGCCTGTCGCGACACCGCGTCCAGGGCCGGCCGCCGCCGCAACATATCCAGCAGACGCGAACTGGCCGCCGCCTCGGTCAGCGTCATTCAAGGCAGGCGGCGATGGCGGTGCCCAGTGCCTCCCGCAGATCCAGATCGTCGGTCAGCGGCAGGATGATGGCCGCGCGGTGCCGCCGCCGCGGCATCGAGGCCCGCCAGCATCAGGCGGCCGGCGTGGATCAGCATTCGGGTCGAGGCGCCCTCCTCCAGCCCATGCCCGCGCAGGTTTCGCGACCGCTGCCCAAGCGTCACCAATGTCGCCGCCAGTGGCGCATCGACGCCGCTCTCGCGCGCCACGATCTCGGCTTCGACCGGCGCCGAGGGGTAGCCGAAGTCGATGCCGACGAAGCGCTGTTTGGTCGACTCCTTCAGATCCTTCACGGCACTCTGGTAACCGGGGTTGTACGAGATCACGAGCTGGAAATCGGCATGCGCCGCGACCAGCTCGTTCTTCTTCTCCAGCGGCAGTATCCGCCGCGCGTCGGTCAGAGGATGGATGACGACGGTGGTGTCCTGCCGCGCCTCGACGATCTCGTCGATGTAACAGATCGCCCCACCGCGGACCGCCAGCGCCAGCGGTCCGTCGTGCCAGACGGTCTCGCCGGGCACCAGCAGGAAGCGACCGACGAGGTCCGCCGCTGTCATGTCCTCGTGCGCGGCGACGGTGATGAGGGGACGCCGGAGCCGCCACGCCATGTGCTCGAGAAAGCGCGTCTTGCCGCAGCCGGTCGGGCCCTTCAGCATCACCGGCAAGACGGTGCCGGTACGCCGCCTCGAATACCGTCACCTCATCGCCGACCGGACGATAGTATGGCTCGACAGCGATACGGAACTGGTCAATCGCCGTCATTGCGCAGGCGCCGGCTTGAGCCCTGCCGATGGCCCCGAAGCTCCAGGCGATGCGGCGGCATGCGACATGCTGTCTTCGCGAGAGGTGGTGCCGGGCCGGAGCGTTGCGTCGGCTGGCCAATACGTTTCGTATTCCATCGGCTCCTCTACCGTGACGAGCCGTTTTGTCGCAAGGATCGGCGGCGGACCTAAGTCCGGGCCGACACCAGCCAGATCGAACCTGTCAGGCTGACGCCGTCGGGACCGTCGAAGCCTTTCAGCGCCTGCGCGACGGCCGAGCGGGCGCGCGCGTGGAGGTCCGGATCGGCCTCGGCCAACAAACGGGAGAGCGGTCCGACGCGGGTCGCGAACTCGGTCGCCTGATCGGGTTTGCCGGGCTCCGACAGTCGCATCGGCACGTCATGGCGGACCGCGGTGATGTCGCGCCAGCCCGCCGTGGTCAAGATGCGGCGGACCCGTTCGGCATCGGCGAAGGCGAGCGGTCCGGGCGCATTCGGGTCAAGTGGGGGTTGCGGCGGCAACAACGCACGTGCGGCGTCCAACGGCACCGCGAACCAGGGATTGTCCGCGAGCGGCCGCCATGCGGCGAACAGCAGCCGCCCGTCCGTCCGCATCGCTGACCGCAGATTGGTGAACGCCGCCGTCGGGTCGACGAAGAACATGACACCGAAGCGCGAGAACAGCAGGTCGGCGTCGGCTTTCGGAAGTGCGCCTGTGGCGGCATCGGAAATCACCACCTCGGCGTTGCCCAGCCCGGCGGCGGCGATCCGCTCGCGCGCCCGGCCTGCCATGGGCACGGACACATCCAGGCCGAGGATATGGCCGGACGGCCCAACCCGCCGAGCCAGTTCCAGCACGGTGGCGCCGCAACCACAGCCGACATCGATCACGCGCTCCCCGGCGGCGGGTGCCGCGGCGTCCATCGCGATAGCGGTCAGCCGCGTGAAAACGCCGTCGATGCGTTCCTGGAACTCGGTCCAGACGATCGCGGCCCGGTCGTTCCAGTAGGCGATCTGCGCCGCGTTATCCTTGGCGGCAGCAGGGTCCGCGTTTGTCATCTCGTGCCTCCCTTGGTTCCATGCGCGACGGTAGCAGCTTGGGCGGGGAGTGACAGAGTGGTGCCGCCGCGGACGGGCTGTAACCCCGATCGCCCGCGGCTGTTACTATATTGTGTTTGCTGGACACGTCGGCTCCATTCGGGCGATACGTCCCCTTGAACGTCACCAAGCCGGAGCAACGGCGGTGGATGTCGCTGGCTGGCTGCGAGACCTGGGTCTGGAGCGCTACGAGGCGACATTCCGCGAGAATGACGTCGATGCCGAACTGTTGCCCACTCTGTCGGCCGATGATCTCAAAGAGCTTGGCATCACCTCGCTCGGCCATCGTCGCCGCCTGCTGGAGGCGATCGCCAAACTGCGGCCTGACGTTTCATCGGTACAGACGGCCGGACCGACCGATGACCAGCCGGCATCGACGCCAGCAGGTGAACGCCGCCAGCTTACCGTGATGTTCTGTGACCTGGTTGGTTCGACGGCGCTGAGTGAAAAGCTTGACCCGGAAGAATTGGGCAAACTGCTGCACGCGTATCGAACCCAGTATGGCGAGGTGATCGCGCGCTATGACGGGTTCGTCGCTCGTTATGTGGGTGACGGGATCCTGACCTATTTCGGCTGGCCCACGGCGCACGAGGATGATGCCGAACGCGCGGTGCGGGCAGCGTTGGAGATCGTTGTTGCGGTCAAACGGGCGTCCTCCGCCGAGGACCTGTCGGTCCGCATCGGTATCGCCACCGGTCCTGTCGTTGTCGGTGAACAGGCCGGCACGGGCGACCAGTCGAAGCTGGCGGTCGGCAGCACACCCAACCTGGCGGCCCGCCTGCAAGGACTGGCCACATCCGATCAGATTGTCATCGCCAACGCCACACGACGCCTCGTCGGCAACGCATTTGAACTGAGCGATCTTGGCGAAAACGATCTGAAGGGGCTCGCAGAACCGGTCCACGCGTGGCGGGTGGAACGCGCCCTCGCCTCCGAGAGCCGTTTCGAGGCGCGGCATGGCGGCGGCGGGCTGACACCCCTGGTCGGTCGCGACGAGGAAGTGGATCTGCTGCTGCGCCGCTGGTCGCAGGCGCAGGATGGCGAGGGCCAGGTGGTGCTGCTGGGCGGCGAGGCCGGCATCGGCAAAAGCCGCACCCTCAGCGTTCTGCGCGAGCGGCTTGCGGCCCGGGGCGTGCAATCGTTGCGCTTCCAGTGCTCGCCCTACTACGTCAACAGCGCCTTCTGGCCGATCATCGACAACTTCGAGCGGGCGTTACGGTTCGCGCGCGACGACACGGCGGACGCGAAGCTCGACCGGCTGGAGGCGCTGATCGTCACGCAGTATGGCCGGCCGCTTGCGGACGTTCGGTTCGTCGCCTCGATCCTGTCGATCCCCTGCGAGGACCGTTACGGCGAGCGGCCGATGACGCCGCAGAAGTTCAAGGACGAGACGCTGCGGACCCTGGTCGATATCACCGAGGCCGCCGCCCGTCAGCAGCCCAGTGTGCTGCTGTTCGAGGATGCCCACTGGGCCGACCCCACCACGCTCGAAGTCTTGATCTGCTGATCGACCGGGTGAGAAACGTTCCGCTGTTGATCGTGCTCACCCACCGGCCGGAGTTTCCGCGCGCTGGTCCGGACACGGCCACGTCATCGCCCTGAACCTGTCCAAGCTGACCCGCACGCAGAGTGCGGCGATGGTCTCCGCTCTGGCAGGTGGCAAGGCGCTGCCTGCACCGCTGTTCGAGCAGATCCTGGCCAGGACCGACGGCGTGCCGCTGTTCGTCGAGGAACTGACCAAGGCTGTCCTGGAATCGGGCGAGTTGAAGGACGTAGGCGGTCACTACGAGTATGTTGGTTCCGCACGCGGCGTTACGATCCCCGCCACGTTGCGGGATTCGCTGATGGCGCGGCTGGATCGCTACGGCCAGTAAGGGAGATCGCGCAGATCGGCGCCGCGATCGGCCGCGAATTCAGCTACGAGCTGATCGAAGCAGTGGCGCCGTTGCCGCGGGCACAGATCGACGATGCTCTGGCGCGGCTGTGCGAGTCCGGCCTGGCCTTCCGCCGCGGCACCCCGCCGGACGCTGTCTACACCTTCAAGCATGCGCTGGTGCAGGACGCAGCCTACGACTCGTTGCTTAAAGGCCGAAGACAGGAACTGCATGCCAAAATCGCACGCGTGATCGGGCAGCGCTTCCCGAGTATCGAGAGCACCGAACCCGAGGTGCTGGCGCACCACCTGACGGAGGCAGACCAAACGGAAGCAGCGATTCCGCTTTGGCAGGCCGCGGGTGAGTTGGCACTGAAGCGCATGGCGCTGACCGAGGCCATCTCCCATCTCAACCAGGGACTCGAACTAGTCTCGGCGCTGCCTTGGTCATCGCAACGAGACGCCAGCGAATTGGAGTTGCGCAGCTTTCTTGGCACCGCATGGATCGCGCTAAGGGGTTGGGCCGCCCCGGAAATCTGGACCACCTTGCATCCGGCCACTGGCTTTGGCGAAGTCGCTGGAGCGCCACGACGCTCTGGCACCCATCTTCTTTGGGCTGACCTTACAACGTCTTGACGCACGGGCGCGTCGCGGAAGCCCTGCCCTGGGTGAGGAGATGCTGGACCTGCGCGAAGGCGACCGGCGATGCCGACCTGCTGATCACAGGACACATGGACTTGTGCCTTGCAACTTTTGGGTGGGCGAGTTCACCGGTTTGGAGCACGCCGAGAAGTTTCTGGAGCTCTACGATGCCGAAAAGCATCGCCATCTTGCAGACATCCTGAACCACGACCCCAAAACTGCGCCGGTGTTGACGTTTCGATCAGCACCTGGATTTTTGGCTTTCCGGATCGGGCATATCGGCTGAACGATGAAAAAGACGCGCATGCGCGCCAGCGCGGTCATCCCTTCGACCTTGGATGGGCGCTGACCTTCGGGGTGCATGAATTCGATTACCGCTTCACGGAAGCGGACCTTCGCAAGCGCGCCGAAGAATGTGAGCGGCTGGGACGGGAGAATAGCCTGCCCGTGCTGTGGGCGCTGATGGCACCCATTGCATGTGGCATGGCCCTCATCCGGGAAGGCAAACCCGCCGGGGAATCGCCCCACTCAAGGCCGGCATCGCGTTTTGGGAAGCGAGCGGCGGCAATGTCCGCAGGCCGAACATGAAGGCGTTCTTGGCCGAAGCCATGGCGCTGACCGGCGACCTCGACGATGCGCTGCACCTGATCGACGAGCAGATCGAGCAAATCGAACGCCCCGGCTGGGAGGAACGCTTGTCCTACGCCGAAATCTTTCGCCTGAAGGGCTGGATGCTCTCACTCAAAGGTGACCTTAAAGGCGCCGAACAAACTTTCCGCCTCACTCGACTGGGCGCGCCGCCAGCAGGCGAAAATGTGGGAGCTGCGCACCTCCACCAGCCTCGCCCGCCTCTGGCAGACCCAAGGCAAACGCCAGGACGCATAGGATCTGCTTGCCCCGGTCTACGGCTGGTTCACCGAAGGCTTCGACACCAAGGATCTGCTGGACGCGAAGTCGCTGCTCGACGAACTGGCGTAGTCCGACGCGCAGTCCCCCATCACCACGATTTCAGCGCGCGCAGCGTCGGCGTCTTCTTGAACGCGTGGGCATCCATGCGGGTGAGCAGCCGGTCGAGCAGTTCGATCCCGGCACCCATGGACGGGCCCTTGTTCAGCATGACGCATTCGGCGCGCCCGGCCATCGCCGCGTCGGTCATTTCACCGCGAGACTGAACGCCGCGAGAGACGAAATCCTCCAGCACCTGGGTTGCCCAGATCGCCGGGACCGACGCCGCCTCGCACAGCCAGAGGATTTCCTCCTGCATCTCGGCCAGGCGTTCGAAGCCGATTTCGGCCGCCAGATCGCCACGGGCGATCATCACGCCGAACGGCCGCCGGCCGCTGACACAGGCGATCAGCGCTGGCAAGTTCTTGACCGCCTCCGGGCGCTCGATCTTGGCGACCAGGCCCAGCGGGTGGTCGCCCGCGGGGTGTCGATCGAGCGCCTCCTCCAGCAGATTGATGTCCTCCGGCCGGCTGACGAAGGAGTAGCCGAGCATGTCAGCGCACTCGACGACGGTGGCGAGATCGCGTTCGTCCTTGGCCGTCAGCGGCGACAGGCCAAGCACGGTGTCCGGGAGGTTGAGGCCCTTTTCCGGCTTGAACTTTATGCCGCCCGCCTTGGTGCGGGTGACGCGCACGACTGCCTCGCCGGCGCTCACGCTCTCGACGACACCCTCGAGCTTGCTGTCGTCGTAGCGCAGCCGGTCCCCGACGGTGAGACGGTTCACCATCTCGGGCAGCGAGACGCCGGCGGAAAACGGCGCGTCCGGCGTGGCTCGCGGCGGTCCCGAGGCCACCAGGCGGACCGCGTCACCTGTCTGAAGCTTGCGTTTGCCGTCCGGAGTGACGACGGCCTCGGTGCGGATCTTGGGGCCGGCGATGTCCATCAGGACGGTCAGGCCGCGGCCGACGATCGTGCTGGCGGTGCGAACATGAGCAGCCATGGCCCGCCACGCGACGTTGTCGTCATGCGCGCAATTGATGCGTGCGATGTCCATCCCCCGGCGCGCCAGGTCGATCACGAACTCCGCATTCCCGGCAGCCTCGCTCGGCAAGGTCACCATGATGCGGCTGCGACGGTGCGGCGGCGGTGGCCCAAACAGCGTATCGGCAGCTCGGACCAGCCTTGCCTCGCCCGAGAAGAAGACCGCTTCGGAGGGGACGGCGAACGGCGCCGGCCGGCCGGTCATTGCGGCGAGGGCAGCGAGAACCGCGTCCAGCGTCGGCAGGACCCGGCTTTCCAGCCGACCGAGGGACGACAGACCATGCCACATCAGTTGTCGCTGCAACGGTCGCAGATCGTGGTGACGTAAGACGAGATAGTGAGCGAGATTTGCCATGGCGTCATCGGACTCGAGGGTGGCGACCTGGCCGGTGGCCGCGCTGACGGCGGCGCGCAGGGCGAGCATCTCGTTCAAAAGTGTGTCGGCGGTGATGGGTGAGGCTGGCATGTCCATCATGTTCCCCTGTCGCTGCGAGGTGGGACGGCCGCCCTAGGGGTGCCGGTAAATCCCACGTTCGCTTGCTGCTGGCAGGCATAGGCGGAGATGGATCGCGCCGCCTTGATCTATATCTTTCGACTTCGATACGACGTAAAGCTCCCCCGGCAGGATAGATTACTCGTCATCCGGGCGATGGACGCTTTTACGGACCTCGCGCGGGACAGCCCACCGCAGCCTCGGGACGAAGCCATCAAGCCCCCGGGACAGCGCTCATACGCCGCCGCACTCGCGGACGCGAACCACCGGACTTGGCACGATCCCTGCGCTCTCGCGGTTTCGCCTTTACCGGCGCAACGGGCTGGCTCTCTCCGTTGTCTGCTCCACCGGGCGGGACATTTCCGCCGCGGTGATGTAGTCGCGGGTCAGCGGCACCGCTTTCGGTCGCGGGTCAGCTGGATCTGGAACACCATCTGGCCGCTGCGGCGGAACGTAATTTCGACGCGGCCAAATAGAACTCGAACATGCGGCGGAAACGCTCGTCATACAAGGTCGTGATGGCGTCGGCGTTGGCGGCGAAACGGCGGCGCCAGTGACGCAACGTTTCGGCATAGTGCAGCCGCAGGATTTCGATATCCGTCGTGACCAGACGGCCGCCTCGATCGCCGGCAACACCTCCGAGAGCGCCGGGCATAGCCACCCGGGAAAATATATTTGTCGATCCATGGGTTGGTGCCGCCCGGGCCGTCGCTGCGGCCGATCGCATGCACCAGTGCCACGCCGTCGGGCACCAGGCAACGCGCCACGGTGTCGAAGAATTCCTGGAAATGGCCGACGCCGACATGCTCGAACATGCCGACCGAAACGATCCGGTCGAACTTTTCCGTTACTCCCCGGTAGTCCAGCAACTCGAACCTCACGCGGTCCGATAGCCCTTCGGCGGCTGCGCGAGCGCGTGCCTCCCGCAATTGTTCCTCCGACAGCGTCATGCCGGTGACGATGGCGCCGTAGTCCCGTGCCAGGGTCAACGCCATGCCGCCCCAGCCGGAGCCGATGTCCAGCACCCGCAGGTCCGGCCGGTCCAGGCACAGCTTGGCGGCGATGTGGCGCTTCTTGGCCGTCTGCGCCTCCTCCAGCGTCTCGTCGCCACGGGGGAAATAGGCGCAGGAATATTGCCGGTCGCGGTCGAGGAACAGGCTGTAGAGCCGGCCGTTCAGATCGTAATGATGCGCGACGTTCTGGCGCGCCCGCCCGGCGGGATTGTACTGATCCAGACGCCGCCGCAGCGCGCTGACGCGCTCTCGCAGACGAAGCACCGGATGCGCGGTCCCGTTGCGTGTCCCGGTTGGTCAGCAGCACGTCCAGAACCTCGTATAGACGGCCGTCCTCCACCACCAGCCCGCCGTCCATGTACGCCTCGCCCGCCGCAGCGAGGGATCAACGATAAGCCTGCGGATCGTTCCCCTGTCGCGCAGGCGCATCGCCGCGCGTGGGCCCCGTCTCCTCGCCGTAGTTGGTCTGGGAGCCATCCGGCCAGCCCACGGTCAGCCGGCCAAAGGTCACAAATCGCCGCAGAATCGGATCGAGGATAGTCTGCATCGTTCCGACCCACTCTCCTGGCCCGAAATGGGACTCGAAGAATGACGCAACAATACCTGGTTCGTCAAAGGCCCCCGATGGGACGCCGGTTGCGGTCGGGCCATTCCGTGCGCGGCTTGACCGGAGAACATGCCCGCGGCGGACGCCGTTACGCCGCCGGCGGCGTGTCACCCTCAAAGATCGACTCGGCGGTTGGCAACTGCTCCTCGGCATCCTCTTCCTCGCCGGTCGCCCGCTCCCCGCGCGTCTGGCGTTCGGCTTCCTCCGGGCTGCGGGCGACGTTCACCGTCACCGCGATGGACACCTCCGGGATGCAGCACGACCCGCACCTGGGTCAGGCCGAGCGTCTTGATCGGATGGTCGAGCACGACCTGCGAGCGGTCGATGGTCAGGCCGCCCGCGGTGCAGCCCTCGGCGATGTCGCGATTGGACACCGAGCCGTACAGGCTGCCGGACTCGCCCGCCTGGCGGATGATGACGACGGACAGGCCGGCGACCCGCTCGGCGACCCGCTCGGCCTCCTCGCGGCGCGAGGTTCTGCGCCTCGAGCTGCGCCTTCTGGTTCTCGAAGTATGTGCGGTTCTCCTTGCTGTCGCGCGCAGCGCTTTCTTCTGCGGCAGCAGGATAGTTGCGGGCGAAACCAGGTTTCACCTTGACGATCTCGCCCATCTGCCCGAGCTTTTCGACCCGCTGCAGCAGGATCAGTTCAACGGCGGCCATGAGTCCCGCCTCCTTAAACGACGATGTAGGGAAGCAGCGCCAGGAACCGCGCGCGCTTGATGGCGACCGCGAGTTCGCGCTGCTTCTTGGCCGAAACGGCGGTGATCCGGCTGGGCACGATCTTGCCGCGCTCGGACAGGAAACGCGACAGCAGGCGCACGTCCTTGTAGTCGATCTTCGGCGCGTTGGCGCCGGAGAACGGGCAGGATTTGCGGCGGCGATAGAACGGCCGGCGGGCGCCGACGGCGGCGCGGCGGCCGGCGGGAGAAACTTCGGTTTCGGACATGGCTTATTCCTCCTCGCCGACCGGCGGCGGAAGGCCGCGGCGAATTCGTCACGGGCGCGGAATTCCTCGCGGTCGTCGTAGCCGCGGCGGCGGCCGCTATCGAACCGTCCGGCCGGCTTCGGACCGCGGAAGGTGCGCTCCCGCTCGTCGGATTTGCGCGACAGGATGGCGGACGGCGCCTCGTCGATCGCCTCGATGCGGATCGTCATGTAGCGCAGCACGTCCTCATTCAGGCCGAGCTTGCGTTCCATTTCCGTGATGAACGCCGGCTTCGCGTCGAGGCCGAGCAGCATGTAGTGGCCCTTCCGGTTCTTCTTGATCCGGTAGGCGAGGCCGCGCAGACCCCAGTATTCGCGCTTCTTGACCTCGCCGCCCTCGGTGGTGAGTTCGGTGGCGATGTCGTCGGCGATCTGCTCGACCTGCTGCTGCGTGACGTCGTTCCGTGCGATCAGCACGGTTTCGTATAGCGGCATGATGCGCCCCCTCTGGCTTGTGTCAGCCCTGGCCTGGATCGGGCCGCGCTCCGGGATGGAGCGTGGGCATAGCCGGGGACGATGCCTCGCCCCCGGCAGGGAAGGCGCGGCTTGAAGCACGGATCGGCGCCGATTGCAACCGACGAATGACGCCCCGGCAACGTCGCGGTGCCTTCGAAACGCGCTCGGCTGAAACGTCATTGCATGCGGCGGCACGGGATGCCGCCCATTTTTCAGGGAAACCCCACATGCAGTACATGGTGCTGATCTACGTGAACGAAGCCGCGATGGGCACGGCCTCGGAGGCCGATATGGGCAAGATGATGGCCGCCTACGGCGCCTATTCCGAGGCCTTGGTCAAGGCGGGGGCGATGGTCGCCGGAAACCGACTGCATCCGTCAACCGCGGCCAGCACCGTCCGTTCGGTTGGCGGCAAGACACAGGTCCTGGACGGCCCCTACGCCGAGACCAAGGAGCAACTGGGCGGCTACTATATCATCGAGGCGCCTGACCTGGACGGCGCCCTGTCCTGGGCGGAACGGTGCCCGGGGGCCACCACCGGAGCGGTCGAAGTGCGCCCGATCTGGGCGATGTGAGCGAGGCCAGTCGACCGCCGAGGCGGTGGCGCGAGCGAGCTATGGCAAACTGCTCGCCTACGTCGCCGCCGGACCGGGATGTGGCGGGGGCGGAGGACGCATTGTCCGATGCCTTCGCTACCGCCCTGGCCGATTGGCCGGTCCGCGGCTCCCCGATAACCCACAGGCCTGGCTCCTGACCGTGGCACGCCGCCGGCTGATCGACGCCGCTCGGCGCGACCGCACCAACCAGGCGGCGATGCCCATTTGCGGCTGCTGGCGACGAGATCGAGGCCGGCGCGATGCAGGAAGGAGCGGTCCCGGACGAACGGCTGGCACTGATGTTCGTCTGTGCCCACCGGGCGATCGATCCCGCGATACGCGCGCCGCTGATGCTCCAGACGGTGCTCGGGCTGGATGCTGCGACGATCGCATCGGCGTTTTTGACCGCGCCCGCCGCCATGGGTCAGCGACTGGTGCGGGCCAAGGCGCGGATCAGATTGGCGGTATCGCTTTCCGGCTGCCGGAGCAGGGCGACCTGCGGGAGCGCGTGCAGGCCGTGCTGGACGCGATCTATGCGACCTTTGGCACCGGCTGGGCCGACCGGGGCTCCGAACCGCGGCTCCGGGACCTGACGCGGGAGGCCATATTGCTTGGCAGGCTGGTGGTTTCGCTACTGCCGGACGAACCTGAGGGCCTCGGTCTTCTGGCACTGATGCTGTATGCCGAATCCCGCCGCCATGCCCGGCGCGATGCGGACGGCGACTATGTGCCGCTGGATCAGCAGCGAGTCGAGGCCTGGGACGAGCGGCTGATCGAACAAGCCGAGACGCTGCTGTTGCAAGCCAGTTCGCTGGTTGCCGGAGGAGCGGCGGTGGGCCGCTACCAGCTGGAGGCCGCTGTTCAGTCCGCGCACGTGGTCCGCCGGCGTACCGGGCGCTCCGACTGGCCGGCCATCGTCAGGTTGTATGACGCGCTGGTTCCGCTGACCGGCTCTCCGGTGGTTGCCATCAACCGCGCAGTCGCGGTGGCGGAAACCTCGGGCGCGGCGGCAGGTCTGGCACAGCTCGACGATCTGGCCAACGATACGCGACTCGCCAGTTACCAGCCGGTACTGGGCAGCCCGAGCCGGACTTCTGGCGCGCAACGGCGAGACCAATGAAGCCCGCGCGGCATACCGGTTGGCTAGCGGACTGGAGCCCGACCCCGCGGTTCGCCGCTTCCTTGACGGACGGCTCGCCGCGCTGGGCTGAGCCGTTTCAGCCGTTAACGATCGCAGCGGACCGCTCGGCTTCCGGGTGAGCTTCCCTGTGAACCGCTGGTGAGCCGGCCCAGCGCGGCCGAAAACCAACCAACAGCCGGCCTCTGTCCTGACTTCCGGCCGAATGCAGCCACCCCGGCCCATGCTTCCGGGGTTTGGAAGTTGGACCGCTCTGCATGGGAATAGGCCGCTCGCCTGTCTTCGTCTGCGCGCCGTCGACCCCAGGCCTGCGCGGCGAGTACGGCCTCGCGGTTCGGGTCGGCGACAACACAGGGGGCGGTGTGCTGGGCGTACATAAAGTCCACCAAACGGCTTTGCGTGCAGGCATGCAGTGCGCCACCAGCTTCAACGCGCCCTGACCCCTGCCAGCGGCGATCAGGGCTTCCAGCGAGAATCAATTGGCAACGATTCGTCAACATACTGTTGAATTCGTCAGAGCCCGCTGTCCCAGGGTGCGTCGCTCACAACCGCAGAGGGTTGGCGTACGCGTGCCGCCGGGAAAGATGAGGCGGCACGCCCCAGCCGTTCGCGGCAGTCCGTGGCGCTGAAAGTTGGCGACGCCACCTACCCGAGTGGTCCGGGCGTCCCGCCCCTGCCGGCTGATACAATCGTGCGAAATCCGCAGGCTCTTGCGATAGCGGCCAAACCGGCCGACGCTGCGCCGGTCAGGGAGAAAGACGATGGAATTTGGCATGTTCCACGAGTTTCAGCGCCGCGAGGATCAAAGCGAAGCCGAGGCCTTCGCGGAATCCTTCGCGCAGGTCGATGAGGCCGAGGCCGCCGGGCTCGACGTCATGTGGCTGGCAGAACTCCACAACGCCCCGGAGCGCTCGGTTCTGGCCGCGCCGTTGAACATCGCCACCGCGGTCGCCGCGCGCACCCGTCGCATGAAGATCGGCATCGCCGTGCAGGTGCTGCCGCTCTGCCACCCGCTCCGCATCGCCGAGGAAGCCGCGACCGTGGATCACCTCAGCCAGGGCAGGCTGATCTTCGGTGTCGGCCGCAGCGGTTTTCCCCGCACCTACCAGGCATACGGGATTTCCTACGCCGAGAGCCGGGAACGTTTCGCCGAGGTGCTCGAAATCCTCAAGCGTGCGTGGACCCAGGAGACGTTTTCGTTTCATGGCCAGTTCTACCATTTCGACAATGTCTGTCTGGTGCCGAAACCGTACCAGACGCCGTATCCGGAACTCCGTGTCGCGGTGAACAGCCCTGACACCTACCAGCAGACCGGCGAGCAGGGCATGCCGATCTTCGTCGCCACCCGCCTCGGCGATCTGAACGAACTGGTGCCGAATCTGCGGGTCTATCGCGAGGCCTGGGCGGCCGCAGGTCACCCCGGCGATGGCAAGGTCTACCTGCGGGTCCCGGTCTATCTCGCCGCCACTGAGCAGCAGGCGCGAGAAGAACCGCATGAGAGCGTGATGTTCTTCTATCGCTATCTGGGTCAGCGGATCGAGGAGTCCGCCACCCAGGAGGGCGCGCGGTCATTGGAACAGCGCGCGGAACGTGGCCAGCGGTTGATGACAATCGACTACGACGAGGCGCTGAAAACGAAGATCGTCGTCGGTACGCCTGCGATGGTGGTGGACCGCCTGGCCACCCTGAAGGAGACCCTGGGTCTGTCGGGCATCCTGGCGGAGATGAACTGCGGTATGCGTATCCCGCACGAACGCGTGGTCAATTCGTTGCAACTGCTGTGTTCGCAGGTGATGCCGCATTTCCGCGAGCCGTGACCGCCCGGTGTCGGCAACGACACCACGTTACGAGTATTGCTTGCGCAGTTCCCGTTTCAGCAACTTTCCGGCAGTGTTGCGCGGCAGGTTGTCGACGAACAGAACCTTCTTCGGTAGTTTGAAAGCCGCCAGTGTCTTGCGGGCGTGGCTCTGTAATGTTGCCTCATCGACCGAATGCCCCGGCCGCAGCACGACGAACGCCGTTACAGCTTCGATCCACTTATCGTCGGGCAGGCCGACCACGGCGACTTCCGAGACGGCGGGATGGGTGAACAGCACCTCCTCCACTTCCCGGCTGGTCACCAGCACGCCGCCGGTGTTGATCACGTCGCGGATGCGGTCAACGATATAGAGATAGCCCGCCTCGTCGAAATAGCCGACGTCGCCGGAATGAAACCATCCACCGGCGAACGCCTCCGCGGTTTCGGCAGGTTTCTCCCAGTAGCCGGTGAGCAACTGCGGCGACCGGTGGACGATTTCCCCGTGCGAACCCGGCGGCACGTCTTTCATGTCGGGGTCCACCACGCGGGTTTCCACGTTCAGCACAGGGCGCCCGCATGAGGTCGGCCGGGCATCGTGTTCCTCTGGCCGCAGGACGGTGGCGACCGGTGCGATTTCGGTCTGACCGTAGGCCTGGATAGGCCGAGCGGCGGGCAGGCGGTGGCGCAGTTCCTGCAGCACGGGAAGCGGCATGATCGAGGCGCCGTAATAGATTCGTTCCAATGACGTGAGGTCGTGCTCGGTGAAATCAGGATGACGCAGCAGGCTGATCCAGACCGTGGGCGGGGCGAAGAACGAGGTGATGCGGTGTCGCTCGATCAATTTCAGCACGACATCCGGCGTCGGAGCCTCGATCAGGAAGGTGCGCGCGCCGACGAGGATTTGCGGCATGGTGAAAGCATGCATCTGAGCGGTGTGATAAAGCGGCAGCGCGGCCAGGGATCGATCCGGTGCCGAAAATTCCAGATTGATGATGCATGAGTAATATTGTGACAGGATCGCCTTGTGCGTCATCATCGCGCCCTTCGGCGCCGCCGTGGTGCCAGATGTATAGACTATCTGCGCCAGGCTGTCGTCGGTGAGCGCCGGGTCCACCCCGGTCGGCGCGTTCCTGTCCCGCGCCACCGGGATGAGATCTTCCAGACGCTGTCGCGGAATCTCGATACCTTCCAGGTTTGCTTCCACCGACACCGCGGTCAGCACCAGCCGACAACCTGATTGCTGGATGATGTAAGCCAGTTCGGCGCCGCTCAGCGCGTAGTTTACCGGCACATGGACAAAGCCGCCCCGAACACAGGCCAGCCAGGCGATGAAATACGCATCGGAGTTGCGACCATAGGCCGCGATGCGGTCGCCCGCCGCCAGGCCCGTATCGTGCAGATACCGCGCAACCCGGTCAGCAGCGAGATCGAGGTCGCTGAACGACCAGTCATTGTCCCCGAAAACGAGAGCCGACCGCTCCCGGAACACCCTTGCCGCTCGGCGCACCGCGTCGCCGACGGTGTTGCGACGCAACAGGTCCATGTCAGGCAACCGCCTCGGCTTCGATCTCCACCACGAAGCGCGGGTCGGCCAGCCCGGCAACGAACAACAGCGTGGAGGCTGGTGCGTGATCGCCGAAAACCGCTGATCGCGCTGAACGGAAGATGGGCAGCAGGCCGCGGTCGGTCAAAAAGACGGTGGTTTTGACAATGTTCTCGACAGCCATGCCGTTGGCGGTCAGCACCGCGCGCAAATTGGCGAAGGCCTGGGCGACCTGGCCCTCGCCGGTTGAGGGAACCGTTCCATCCAGGGCAACGCCGACCTGGCCGGAGATCATCAAACGGCGTGACGCGCCGCTGATCAGAATGGCGTGGGTGTAGCCGGTCGGCTCGCGTACCGCCGGCGGATTGCTGCGGGTGACCTCTGCTGGCATGTTCGACCTCCGTATCGCGGTATCTCCCTGGTTGACCGCCTCCGCGAGGAAGTGGCCAAGGCCGCGTGTTGCCCTGATGCGTCATAAACCCAGGGGCGTCATAGACCGTGCCGATGGAGGCTGCATAGCCGCCATGGTGGCCGTGTCTCCGCCTTCTCCACGTGGTCGATGTTGCTGTAAAGTCGATGCCATGAGAAATCTCGACGGGCCCACCGCGTACCTGCTGGATTTGCTCACCCCGATCGGCCCGGTTGTGGCGCGGCCAATGTTCGGTGGCGTGGGGTTGTTCCGCGACGGCACCATGTTTGGACTGATCGCCCGGGGTGAGCTGTTCCTCAAGGTCGGCGACGCCAACCGGTCCGACTACGAGGCAGCGGGAGAGGCCCCGTTCAGCTACGAAACCAAGCACGGACTGAATACCATCCGCTCATACTGGCGCTGCCCGCCGGATATCCTGGACGATACGGAGACGTTTCAAGCCTGGACTCGGAAGGCGGCTGAGGTGGCGGTTGTCGCGGCACGGCGTAAGTCGAAGGCATCGCGGAAGTGATAGCACGCAGCGAGAGGTAGCCACAGCCCAAAAAAGTCGACCTAGTCCACGGGCTCATCTCATCGGATCCGAAACGATACCTCTCGTGCGCAGCTCGGCGATTTCCCGTTCACTGTAGCCATGCGCGATCAGTATTGCGTCGGTGTCGGCGCCAGCCAGCGGCGCGGTGGCGCGCGGGGTACCGTTTTGCAGCTTCGGTGCGCCGGGAATGCTGGGAATTGGCATTTCCGCGACCATGCCGGGCTGTGCCAGACGGCTGAACAGTCCGGTCGCCTCGACGTGAGGATCACGCAGCACCTCGAGCAACTCATTCGCGACGGAATGCATGACGCCGTACTCGGTAAATCGCTGCCGCCAATGCGCACTGGGACGGCTCGCCAGGACCTCGCTCAGGATGGGCACCAGCACAGCGGAATTGGCGACACGGGCCATGACAGTGGTGAAGCGAGCATCGTCTGCGAGGTCTGGCCGCTCCATCGCCTGGCAGAAATCGCCCCAGCCGCGTCGGCCCGCGACGATGACGAGGATCCAGCCGTCCGCCGTCGGATAAACGCCGCGGTGCAGGCGAGCCCCCGGCGGATCGCCATTATAGACCACACGCTGTAGCAATGCGTAAGTATTGAGCCACGCCGCCCCCTGCATCAGGCTCGCCTCGATATAACGGCCACGCGGCTCGTCGCGTCGCGCGTAGAGGGCAGCCGACAGCGCCTGGAACGCATATAGGGCCGTCATCATGTCGACCGGGATCGAGGCGATGTTGATCGGTCGCCCGTTCAGGTCACGGTTTTCCGCCATGAAACCGCTGAACGCCTGCAGCACCGGGTCCATCGCCGGCCGCTCCGCATAGGGGCCGGTCTGCCCAAAACCCGATACGGACAGATAAAGGATGCGCGGATGCAGGGCGGACACCGCCTCGTAGCCGAAGCCCAGCCGGCCGATCACGCCGCTGCGGAAGCTTTCCATGAAGATGTCGGCGCCGTCGAGCAGCCGCCACAGGATCGCGCATCCCTCGGGCGACTTCAGGTCGAGGCCGATACTCTGCTTGCCGAGGTTGCCCATCACGGACAGCGCGGTGTTGCCGCCCGACGCCGGCGCGCTGACCCGTACCCAGTCTCCGCCGCCGTCAAGCGGCTCGACCTTGATCACGTCGGCGCCCTGATGCGCCAGCAGCATGCCGGCATACGGCGCGGCAATTCCCTGGCTGAGGTCAATCACTTTGATCCCAGCGAAAGGGGCGTCGTAGCTCATGGTCGTGTCGCCTTACGCTGCCAGCCTGTACGATCCTACAGTAGCTGTCCGGCCCACAGTAGCTGTCCGGACCGAGGTTACAACCGGCCTGCCGCGCCCACCCGTCAACCGCGCCGATCTACTGCGCCAACCATGCTCTCACCTCTGTCCTGAGAAACTCGAAATCGGCCGGATTGACCACAGGGTTGCCGGCGCGATGGCCCCAGATGCTGGGGATCGGGCGCAAAAGTGCATGACGCAGATGCGGCAGCTCAGCCTCGTTGTCAGCGGTGCGGAAGTAGAGGTCTGTGGCGCCGGGCAGCAGCAGCACCCGGGCCTCGATGGCGCGAAGAGCGCTTGCAAGATCGCCGTCGTAGAGATCGTTGGCGCTGATGTCGGCGGCGTCCCAGGTGCGAAGCTGAGCGTACAGGTTGGCGGCTGGGCGGGAGCCGAAACGGTCCTCCCAGTCGGTCTTCAGGAATGTCTCCAGGTCAGGCGCGCCAAGATTTGGCGCAGGCCCCTCTGCCAGGTGCAGATTGGCCCGGTAAAAGTCCTGGCTGAGCGCCCAACCCGCGTAGATCCGGCCAAAGGCGCGCTTGGCGGCGCGCGGTTCGGCGGCGAACCGACCATTGCCGATGTGTTGCGGGGCTGCCTCCAGCGTTGCCATCAGCGAGCGCAGAAACACCTGGTTGTGCACCGCTGTGCGGGCGACGCCGCAGTTCACGACGATCCGCTCGACCGAGGCCGGAAACAGCGCCGCCCAGTGGTAGGCCTGCAGAGCGCCCATGGACCAGCCGTAGACGCACGCAATCTGTTCGATGCCGAACAACGCGTGCAAGGCCCGACGCTGGGTCTGGACGTTGTCGTGCACGGTCACCAGCGTCGGGTAGTCATCAGCCCCCCCAGACATAGTCCGCCGGTCGGTCTCGACGGGCGAGGAGGACAGGCCGTTGCCGAACATGTCCGGGATGACGATGAACCAGCGTGTCGGGTCCAGGATCTGGTCCGGCCCGATCAGCCACTCGAGGTCCGGATGCTGCGCGCCGAAGCTGGTGGGATAGACGATGACGTTGTCTCGCGCCGGGGACAGCGTGCCGTGGGTCTTCCAGGACAGCCGTGCAGCCGGCAGGCGGCCACCGGACTGTAGCGTTATGTCACCGGCGTCGAAGATGCCCTGCTGAGTGGGCCATGTCATGGTCCGATCGCCTCCTGCCCTGCGCGCCCTATCAGGGATAGGATATCGCATTCCGCGGACTGGCACATCCGGACTCCTCTATGGCCGCAAGGGTTCGGAGAGGCCGCCGCTATTCGACGCCGATCAGGAGGGCGCTTTCGCCTTATTCGGGAACCCGCCCTCCGATGGCCCGCTTACCGTCCTGTCTCGCATCCTTACGCCAGCGTTGATGACCTTCCATGGACGCGTGCAACCTGAGCCGCGGCGACCATGTTTTCAATGGCCAGCCTGACCTCCGGCCATTTGCGCGTCTTCAGCCCGCAATCCGGGTTGACCCAGAGCTGATCAGATGGGAGACGACGAGAAGCTGCCGTCAGCAGACCGGTCATTTCGTCGACGGAAGGCACCCGAGGAGAATGAATATCATAAACACCGGGGCCGATTTCGGCGGGATACCGGTAACCCGCGAAGGCATCGAGCAGCTCCATTTGCGACCGCGCCGTTTCGATGGAAATTACATCCGCATCCATCGCGCCGATCGAGGCGATGATGTCATTGAATTCCGAGTAGCACATATGGGTGTGGATCTGGGTCTCATCTCCCACGCCTGATGACGCAATGCGGAAGCATTCCACGGCCCAGTCCAGGTAGGTTTGCCAATCGCCATGGCGCAGCGGCAGGCCCTCGCGAAGAGCAGCTTCGTCGATTTGGATCACCGCCGCTCCGGCTTTCTCCAGATCCAGGACTTCGTCGCGAATTGCAAACGCGATCTGGCGGCACGTGGCGCCGCGTGGCTGGTCATCGCGCACGAAGGACCAGTTCAAGATCGTTACGGGACCGGTCAGCATGCCCTTCATCGGCCGTTTCGTCAGGGATTGCGCATAGCGCCACCATACGACCGTCATCGGTTTCGGCCGCGATACGTCACCATAGATGATGGGGGGCCTAACGCAGCGCGAGCCGTAGGACTGAACCCACGCATGCCTGGTGAAAGCGAAGCCGGAAAGCTGCTCGCCGAAATACTGCACCATGTCGTTGCGTTCGAATTCGCCATGGACCAGCACGTCCAGCCCCACCTCTTCCTGCCACCGCACGGCTCTCGCGGTTTCTGCTTTGAGAAAGCCGTCATAGGCGACATCGTTGATCGTGCCCTTGCCGTGATCGGCACGCGCCTTCCGGACCTCGGCTGTCTGTGGGAAGGAACCGATCGTGGTCGTGGGATAGTCGGGAAGCTTCAGCTTGTTGCGTTGGATCTGCCGGCGAATTTCGAAAGCTGATGTCCTGTGAGCTAGGGATGGGTCGTTGGTGGCGACGCGAGCCCCCACCTCAGGATTATTGATTTTGACCGAGGTGCGGCGCGATCCGACCGCCCTGGATGCGCTATCGAGAGCGCACACGGACACTGTCGCGTCCCTCGTTGAGGGCCCTCGCCAAGGTTGCCAGTTCGGCGATTTTCTGTAGCGCGAACGCTAGCCAGGTTTTCACTTCGGGATCGAGATCAGCCTCACGTTCGAGGTCGATCGGCGTGTGCAGAGTGAGCATGACGGGGCCAGAATGATCGTGCGCCCTGCGGCGACGATCGGCTCGACCCGATCCAGGATGGCGTTGAGATCGGCCTTCCAGACGTTGCGGCCGTCGATCACACCGAGCGACAGCACCAGGTCGTCGCGTGCCCCGGCAAGCACGGCCTCCAATTGCTCAGGCGCCCGGACCAGGTCCACATGCAGGCCATGCACGGGCAGCGCCAATGCCGTCGCCAGATTGTCCCCGAGCGCCCCGAAATACGTCGTGAGCATGAGACTGAAGCGGCGCAGTCGTTTCGGCCAGCGTCGTATAGGCGTTTGCAAACGCCGGCGCGTTTTGTGTCGCTCAGATCCATGACCAGGTAAGGTTCGTCTATCTGGACCCAGGACGCGCCTGCGTCCGCCAAGCGCTCGCAGAACCTCCGCATAGATAGGGAGGAGGCGCGGGAGCAGGGACAACGGGTCGAAATCGCTGCCGCGTGTCTTGCCTAGCAACAGATAACTGACCGGCCCGAGAGCACGGGTCGCGTCTCGATCCCGATGCGCGCGGGCCTCGCGATATTCGTCCACTGCCTTGGTCGAGGCGAGCCGGAAAGTCTGATCGGCGGTAAATTCCGGCACGAGATAGTGGTAGTTCGTGTCGAACCATTTGGTCATTTCCGCGGCAGGTGCGCCTTCGCCGTCATGCGCGTGGCCATGAGCACATCCATCGTGGTCGGCATCGCTCCTGCGCGCCGCGCGCCATGGCGAAATAGGTCGTCGAGAGAAACCGGTCCTTCCACGCTGCCATAGATCGAGGGAGCAGCCCCGACCATCGCCGTGGTATCCAGCACATGGTCGTAGAGGGAAAAATCATTGGACGGAACGATTGTCACCCCGAGCTCACGCTGACGCTTCCACGTCTTGGCGCGAAGGTCGGCAGCGAGCGCGAGAAGCATCCGGGCGTCGCTCTTTCCGGCCCAATGATTTTCGAGCGCAGTCTTCAATTCGCGCTTTGGGCCAATCCGGGGAAACCGAGGGTGGCGACATTGACCGTCATGGCAGCCTCCAGCCGATGTGATGGCGAAGCTGCGGTCGGGTGCGCGCGAACGTCCGTCCGGACTTCGCCCGTAACGGCGTGCATGCGACCAACCGGGCACCCCGCCGGGGGACGTTATGTGTCGCGGCAGGTCTCCTGGCTCGCGGGTCACCGCGGCTGTCCGGCCTTCCCAGGATGGATTCCCAGTGACCCTGATGGACAGCCGCTCGCCGCTCACAGTTGCGGGGGCAGCCCCGGTATCACACCGGCTTCCCTCTTAGCTCCGCGTCCTAGGTGAAACGCGCAGAACCACGACGACGCGCATCTTCGGGGCGGAAACGGCGCCTGTCAAGAGCATATAAGGATATGCTTATATCGTCATATGATGCGCCGGGGCGACGGCGAGGTGGCGCCCCACTAGTGGCCGGGGAGGTCCTGGCGATTTTGATGATGCCAGGCATGGCCGGATTACAGCGTGCCGTGAAAGGTTTTCCCTGGCGCGCTCTGGCGGCCTCTGAAGTTAATCCGCACGCGGCCCTGGAACCGGCACGCTGAGATGCACGAGGGGTTGGGCGGTCTCGGACACGATCATTTCGGCCACCAGCCGGCGGTGACAGGTCCGGTGGTCGCGTTCGAAGCACAGCAGACAGGCCGGCCGCTCTCTCACCAGCCCTTTTGCCTCGGCCAGTTCCGCCTGCGCGCGGTCGGACGTCATGTGTTCGCGGAAGATCACCTCCATCCGCTCCGGATGGCCGGCGCGGACCGCGTCACGCCCCGGCTTCGGTGTCCCCAGGCCTTGCAGATGGACATAGCCGATCCCCGCCTGGTCCAGCGCCGCCGCGAGCTGCCGCTTGGAGAAGCCGGGTTTGCGCGACTGCGCGCACCGCGCGCACGTCCAGCAGCAGCTTCACCCGCGCGGCCTGCAAAGCACGCAGCACGCCGTCGATCGTGGCGCCCTCGTAGCCGATCGTCGCCAGTTCCGGGGCAACCGAGTGCCGCGTCGCCGGCGGCCGCATCAGCCGGCAGCCAGCCAGTCCTCGATCAGCCGGCGGGCGATGCTGTCCACGCGCGGCAGTTCGAAGCCGTGCTGCTTGTGGTCGCGCATCTCCTGGCGGCTGAACCAGCGGGCGTCCTTGAGTTCCTCAGGGTCGATGGTGATCTCCTCGGACAGCGCCTCGGCGTAGAAGCCCAGCATGATGTTGCCGGGGAAGGGCCAGGGCTGGCTGGAGTGGTAGTGGACGTCGCCGCACGGTGATGCCGGATTCCTCGAGCACCTCGCGCCGCACCGCTTCCTCCAGGGTCTCGCCGGGTTCGACGAAGCCGGCGAGGGTGGAATACATCGTCGCGCGCGGAAACCGGGTGGAGTGGCCCAGCAGCGCGCGGTCGCCGCGATGCACCAGCATGATCACGGCCGGGTCGGTGCGGGGGAAATGCTGCGACTCGCAGGCGGTGCACTGCATCATATGGCCGGAGCTCTTGATCTCGCAGATGCTGCCGCAGACGCCGCAGAACTTGTGCCGCTGGCGCCAGTGCATCAGGCCGCGCGCATGCGCCAGCACCGACGCCTCGGGCCGCGGCACGCCCCAGCCGACGGAACGCAGATCGATGAACTTGCCGACCGATTCCGGCAGCAGCGGCACCGGATCGTCGGCGGCGCTGATGTCGATGGCGAACACCGCCTGGTCGTCGAGCAAGCCGAGGAACGCCCACGGGCCGCCCTGCATGCGCAGCACCGCCGCGGCCTCACCCGAGATGTAGACCGCTTCGGGTTCGCCGCCATCGGTCCCGCTCACCAGGTTGCGGCTGCGCCAGACCGGCACGAACAGGCTGTCGGGATTGCCGAGTTGCTGCTCGATCCAGGCGTGATCCTCGCGCCGAGCGGCGATACGGTCGAGCGGGCTGGAGGAGTAGACGTTGGGGCGGCTGGCGAGGATCAGGGTCACGGGTGGGTATTCCGCTTAAGTTTCGTCGGCCACGCGACGGTGCCATGCGCATCGCCCCTCGGCAACGACACGGACTTCACAACGGGCTGCGTGGTTCGGCTCCGGTGCCCGCCGCGGTCCGATAGCGTGATCGCCGCATGCCTGCTTAACTGCCAGCATGGATGAAAACCTGCCGATCGTCGACGCCCACCACCACCTGTGGGATCTCGATTCTCATCTGCGCTACCCATGGCTGAAATCCGGCGAACACGCCTGGCTCGGCGACTATTCCCGCATTCAGCGCAGCTACCTCCCGGCCGAATACCGGCGCGACACCGCGCTGCACAACGTCATCGCCACCGTCCATGTCGAGGCGGAATGCGACCGCACTCAGCAACTGGCGGAAACCGAATGGCTGACGCGCGTGGCGACCGAAGCCGGCATACCGAATGCCATAGTCGCCCATGCCTGGGTCGACACCCCAGACGCCGAGGACATCATCGCGGCGCAGGCAGCCAATCCGATGGTCCGTGGCATCCGCACCAAGCCGGTGATCGCATCGGGGCCAGATCATTCCGTCCGCGGCGAGAAACGCAGCCTGCAGGACCCGGTCTGGCGTAAGGGCCTCGGGCTGCTCACCAAATACGACCTGTCCTGGGATCTGCGCGTCCCATGGTACCATCTGGAGGAAGCCGCCGAGGTCTGCCGTGAGCACCCGGACCTGCGCATCGTGCTGAACCACACTGGCTACCCGCTGGATCGCTCGAACGAGCAACTCGCGGTGTGGCGACGTGGCATGGAGGCGCTGGCGTCGTGTCCACATGTGTGGTGCAAGATCTCCGGCCTGACGGTGAAGGGCAAACCCTGGACGCTGCGGATCAATGGCGCCGTCATCCGCGAAACGATCGGCATGTTCGGCGTGGACCGCTGCATGTTCGCCTCGAATTTTCCCGTCGACAGCGTCAAGGCGAGCTGGGACTGGATCTACTGCCAATTCAAATATGTCACCGCCGGCTTGCCGCTCGAGGACCGCCGCAAGCTGTTCGCCGACAACGCGCTGGCGTTTTACCGGATTGCGCTATGATTTGTTGACTCTGGTCTTACGCTATCTTACATAGGGCGCGCATGGAAACCACGCGGCTGTCATCCAAAGGCCAAATCATCCTGCCCAAGGCGGTGCGGGAGACGCACCACTGGGAGCCGGGGACGGATTTCTCCGTCGAGGATACCGGTGACGGCGTCCTGCTGCGCCCCTTGAAGACCACGCCGGCTACCCGTCTAGACCAGGTCGTCGGCTGCCTGCACGTCAAGGGACCGGCACGCACGGTCGAGGAAATGGCCGCCGCAATCGACCATGAGGTGCGGGCACGCCGTGATAGCGGCCGATACTAATGTCATTGTCCGACTGCTGACCGGAGACGAGCCGCGGCAGTCGGAGCAAGCTCGGCTTTTATTCGACCGCGAAACCATCTTTCTACCGAAAACCGTGCTGCTGGAGGCCGAGTGGGTGCTCCGGCGGCTGTATCGGCTGGAACGCCTGCGCGTCATCAGCGCACTGGCCGCGCTGGTGGCACTGCCAAACGTCCGATGCGAAGATGAGGCGGCGATCATCCAGGCTTTGGCGTGGAGCCGGGAGGGCCTGGACCTTGCCGACGCGATGCATGTGGCATCGAGCCGGACGGCCAGCCGTTTCGCCACTTTTGATCAAACGTTGATCAAACAAGCGGAATTGACCATGTCCGGTATGGCGATTTCGCAGCCCTGACAGGTGGATGCAGCCCTGACAGGAGCTAGCGGGCGCGAGTGCCGCGAAGGTTACCCTGAAGCAGAATTCTCGACCGTCGCCGTGACCGGCCATGCCGGCGGTCCCGGTCGGCCAACCACACACGCGTATCGGGCCAACGCTGTCTTGGCCAAGGCGGCCACGTCTGGTCCACCGGCTTTGAAGATTGATTTCAATTGACCCGCGGCACGGCGCGCCCCTACGTTTCGATGTTGGAGTGCACCCGATGAACATGTCCGTCCCACCGAGCCGGCCGTTTCCCTCGCTTCCAGGGCCGCACGCAACCTTCCCGGCGCCGCCGCCGCCGCTGCCGCCCGGCCTCGACGCACGTTCCGCCGCGGTGCTGCGTGAAATCGTCGAACAATATGTTGCCACCGGCGAGCCCGTTGGCAGCCGCACGCTCGCTCGCCTTCTGCCCATGAACCTGTCACCGGCCACGATCCGCAACGTCATGGCCGACTTGACGGACGCCGGTCTGTTGTTTGCCCCGCATACCTCGGCGGGCCGTCTGCCAACCGACCAGGGGTCTGCGCCTGTTCGTCGACGGCCTGCTGAATTTCGGCGAACTGACCGAAGACGAGCGTGAGTCGATCTCGGCGGCGCTCGCTGCCTCTGGTCGCAGCCTGGAAGACACCTTGGCCGAGGCCAGCTCCATGCTGTCTGGTTTGTCCGCGGCGGCCGGGCTGGTGCTGGCGCCCAAATCGGAAGGCGCGCTGAAGCACATCGAGTTCGTCCCGCTCGGGCCGGGCGCGCCCTGGTCGTGCTGGTGAACAGCGACGGCCACGTGGAGAACCGCGTGATCGAGACCCCGCCCGGCCTGCCGCCCGTCCGCCTTGCAGCAGGCCAGCAACTACCTGAACGCAAGGCTCTCCGGCCTGCCTCTGGCGGAACTGCGGCGCGTGGTCGCGCGGGAGATGGCGGCAAACCGCACCGAACTGGACACATTGTCCACACTGGTGGTCGCTGCGGGACTGGCGACCTGGACCGGCGAGGGCCGCTCCGGCAGCCTGATCGTCCGCGGGCAGGCTCGGTCTGCTCTCCGACGTCACCCAACTTGACCGGCTGACCGCCATCCAGGCTCTGTTCGAGCGGCTGGAGGCGCAGGAAACCATGCTGCGGCTGCTGGAACTGGCCGAGCAGTCCGACGGCGTGCGGATCTTCATCGGCGCGGAAAGCGGAGTATTCAATACTTCGGGCTTGTCGATGGTGGTTGCCCCGGCGCGCAATGAAAGCGGCCGGATCGTCGGCGCCATCGGCGTGATCGGTCCGACCCGGATCAACTACGGCCGCATCATTCCGGTGGTCGACTATACCGCCCGCGTCATCGGCCAATTGCTCGGCTGACCCCGCTGTCCGCCCGACCGCGACGTACAACGACAGACGGTCGCTTCCCGCTTGTTCCGGACGCGATGCCGCCCTAACTGATGGCCGCTATGAGCGTCGAAAATCAGCCAACCCGGGAACCCATGCAAGAGCAACCAGCCGTCGAGCCGGATCCTGCCGACCAGGCTCCGATGACCCCCGACCAGATGATGCAGGCCGCGAGCGACCGCATCCTCGGCTTGGAAGCCGAATTGACCGAGATGAAGGAGCGCTGGATGCGCGCCGAGGCGGAAAACGCCAATGTCCGCGCCCGCGCCCGCAAGGATGTCGACGAGACCCGGCAATACGCGGTGCAGAAATTCGCCACCGACGTGGTCGAGGCAGCGGAGAACCTGCGGCGCGGTATCGCCAGTCTGCCCCAAGGGACGCATCAGGCCGGCGAGGCCCTGCCGGAGATCCTGCTGAAGGTGAGGGACGGTCTCGAAGGCGTGGAACGCAGCTTCGTCAGCACCCTGGAGCGCAACGGCATCAAGCGCGAGGATCCGGTGGGCCAGCCGTTCGATCCAAACCTGCACCAGGCGATGGCGGAACAGGAAAGCGACCTGCACCCGCCGGGAACGGTGATACAGGCGTGGTCCTCGGCCTGGACGTTGAATGGCCGCCTGCTGCGCCCCGCCATGGTCGTCGTCGCCAAGGCGCCCACGGCGGAGTTGGCGGCATCCGATCAAGGACCCGTAGCGGACCATTGATGTCTGGGCGGTCAATGGGCAGCGGTCATAACCGGGCGCCATCCCTGACGCGTGTGATCGCAGCGTCGGGATTTTGCCACAGACAGCGAAAATCGCGGCCGCAACCCTTGCCCCAGCCGGGTCTGTCCCATACATCCACAGTATTCACTAGGGACCATGTCGGTGCTTCGGGCCGACGCGGTCCGCTGAAAGGAGCTACTTCATGAGCAAAGTAATCGGTATCGATCTCGGTACCACCAATTCCTGCGTCGCCATTCTCGAAGGCAAGGACGTCCGCGTTATCGAAAACGCGGAAGGCGCGCGCACCACGCCCAGCATGGTCGCCTTCACCGACGGCGGGGAGCGGTTGGTCGGCCAGTCCGCCAAGCGGCAGGCGGTAACCAACCCCAGCAACACGCTGTATGCCATCAAGCGCCTGATGGGCCGGCGCTACGACGATCCGCTGGTTGCCAAGGACAAGGGCATGGTGCCCTACAACATCGTCCGCGGCGACAATGGCGACGCCTTCGTCGAAGTGAAAAGCGAGAAATACTCGCCGAGCCAGATCAGCGCCTTCATCCTCGGCAAGATGAAGGAGACCGCGGAGGCTTATCTGGGCGAGCCGGTCAGTCAGGCCGTCATCACCGTCCCGGCCTACTTCAACGACAGCCAGCGCCAGGCCACCAAGGATGCCGGCCGCATCGCCGGTCTCGAAGTATTGCGCATCATCAACGAACCGACGGCGGCGGCGCTCGCCTACGGTTTGGACAAGAAGACCGCCGGAACGATCGCGGTCTATGACCTTGGCGGCGGCACCTTCGACATTTCCGTGCTGGAGATCGGCGACGGCGTGTTCGAGGTGAAGTCAACCAATGGCGACACCTTCCTCGGTGGCGAAGATTTCGACCTGCGCATCATCGACTACCTGGCCGATGAATTCCGCAAGGATCAGGGCATCGACCTGCGCAAGGACAAGCTGGCGCTGCAACGGCTGAAGGAAGCCGCCGAGAAGGCGAAGATCGAGCTGTCGTCCTCCAAGGAGACCGAGGTCAACCTGCCGTTCATCACCGCCGACGCCTCCGGGCCGAAGCATCTGGTGATGAAGCTGTCCCGCGCCAAACTGGAGTTGCTGGTCGACGACCTGATCTCCCGCACGCTGCAGCCGTGCCGGGCGGCGCTGAAGGATGCCGGGATTACGGCAAACGAGATCAGTGAAGTCATCCTGGTCGGCGGCATGACCCGGATGCCGAAGGTGATCGACGCGGTAAAGTCGTTCTTCGGCAAGGAGCCCGCACGCAACGTCAACCCCGATGAGGTCGTGGCGATCGGTGCCGCGGTGCAGGGCGGCGTGCTGAAGGGCGACGTCAAGGACGTGCTGCTGCTGGATGTCACCCCGCTGTCGCTGGGGATCGAGACCCTGGGTGGCGTGTTCACCCGGCTGATCGACCGCAACACGACGATTCCGACCAAGAAGAGCCAGACGTTCTCGACCGCCGACGACAACCAGCAGGCCGTGACCATCAAGGTGTTCCAGGGCGAACGCGAGATGGCCTCGGACAACAAGCTGCTGGGCAACTTCGACCTGACCGGACTGCCGCCCGCGCCGCGCGGGGTGCCGCAGATCGAGGTCACCTTCGACATCGACGCCAACGGCATCGTCTCCGTGTCGGCCAAGGACAAGGCGACCGGCAAGGAGCAGCAGATCCGCATCCAGGCCAGCGGCGGACTGTCGGAGGCCGACATCCAGCGCATGGTCAAGGAAGCCGAAGCCAACGCCGAGGCCGACAAGCAGCGGCGTGAGACGGTCGAGGCCCGCAACCATGCCGAAAGCATGACCCATCAGGTGGAGAAGAACCTGAAGGAGCATGGCGACAAGCTGGGGGCGCAGGAGAAGGGTGAGGCCGAGGCCGCGCTGGCCGCGGCGAAGTCCGCTCTCGAGGGAACCGATGTCGAGGCCCTCAAGCAGGCGACCGAACGGCTTAGCCAGGCCGCGATGAAGATCGGTGAGGCGATGTACAAGGCCGAGGCCGCGCAGCAGCCCCCGGGTGACGGGCCGCCGGGCGGCCCTGGTGCCGGTGGACCCGGGGACGACAAGGTGGTCGATGCAGAGTTCGAGGAAGTCGACGAAAAGAAGAAGAAGTCCGCCTGATTTGAAGACTACCTGACAGACGAGTGAGTGGTCGCGCCCGTGCTTCACTGAAGGCGGGCGCGACCTATGTTCGGGGCGCCGGCAACGTGGCCCCTATCGCGGTGAAGGGCTGAAATGGCCAAACAGGACTATTATGCCACCTTGGGGGTGGCACGCGATGCAAGCGCGGACGACCTGAAGAAGGCGTATCGGAAGCTCGCGATGCAGTTCCACCCGGACCGGAATCCCGGCGACAAACCGGCCGAGGCGCGCTTCAAGGAGGTCAACGAAGCCTACGACATCCTTAAGGACGACCAGAAACGTTCGGCTTATGACCGCTTTGG
The DNA here is from genome assembly GCA_963759425.1 of uncultured Alphaproteobacteria bacterium. Classification (GTDB taxonomy): domain Bacteria; phylum Pseudomonadota; class Alphaproteobacteria; order Acetobacterales; family Acetobacteraceae; genus Rhodopila. The sequence continues at coordinate 17,042 of CAVWZM010000021.1, read as the reverse complement.
CCATGCGGCGTTCGAGCAGAACGGCGGCGGCGGTCCCGGGATGGGCGGCTTCGATTTCTCCGCCAGTGGCGACCTGGGTGACATCTTCGATCAGATGTTCGGCATGGGCGGGCGACGCGGTGGCGGCCGTACCCGCACCGGCGCCGATTTGCGGCAGGGCGTCGAGATCGACCTTGCCGAAGCCTTTTCCGGCACCAAGGTCACGCTCCGCATTCCGACCCGGGTCAAGTGTGAGAGCTGCGGCGGCAGCGGCTCCGAGGACAAGGGACGCACAGCGGAGACCTGCCCGGCCTGCCAGGGTGCTGGCAAGGTCCGCGCGCAGCAAGGCTTCTTCCTCATCGAACGCACCTGCCCGACCTGCGGCGGTCAGGGAAGGGTCGTCCGCAATCCGTGCCGGGTATGCCACGGCGCCGGAACGGTGCAGCGCGAACGCAGCCTGCAGGTGGCGATCCCCGCCGGCGTGGAGGACGGGACACGCATACGCTTGTCCGGCGAGGGCGAGGCCGGCGGTCAGGGCGCCCCAAATGGCGACCTGTATGTGCATGTGTCGATCCGGCCGCACGAGTTCTTTCAGCGCGAGCAGGCCAACGTGCTGATGCGCGTTCCGCTGCGAATGACACAGGCGGCACTGGGAGCCGAGATCGAGGTGCCGGTCGTGGATGGCAGCCGAGCCAAGATGAAGATCCCCGCCGGTACGCAGACCGGGGAGCAGTTCCGGTTGCGCGGGAAAGGATTTTCGGTGCTGCGCAGCGCCGCCCGCGGCGACATGTTCATTCAGGTCGCGGTGGAAACGCCCCGGAACCTGACGTCTCGGCAGCGGGAGCTACTGGAGTCGTTCGAGGCCGACGCCCAGGACGCGGGCAAAGGCAGTCCGGATCACGAGGGCTTCTTCGCCAAGGTGGCGGCATTCTTTGAGGGTGGGCGGAGCTAGAGCATGATCGCCCGAGGCTGAAAGCCGGAAGCGTGAATCATGCTCTGAAAACAATAGGTTGCAGACCATGGGTGGGTCAACTTGACCCGACCATGATCTAGCCGGCAACGGTCGCGGTCACTCCCGCCGACCGCTGCATGGGTGTCATTCGCCCGCGAGCCGCTCGGCGTACTCGATAGCCTCGATCAGGCTGCGTGGGTTGGCGATCCCCTGCCCGGCGATGTCGAACGCGGTGCCGTGGTCGACCGAGGTCCGGATGATCGGCAGCCCGAGGGTGATGTTGACGCCGGAGAGAGCGTCCCAGCGGCCGGTCTCCGGATCGATCTCAAAGCCCAGCAGCTTGACCGGGATGTGCCCCTGGTCGTGGTAGTTGGCGATCACCGCATCGTATTGTCCGGCCCGCAGCTTCACGAACACCGTGTCGCCGGGAACCGGACCGACCACATCCAGGCCCTCCGCGACCGCCCTGGCAATGACCGGCGTCGCCACGTCGATATCGTGGCGGCCGAACAGCCCGCCCTCGCCCGCGTGCGGGTTGAGCGCGGCGACGGCGATCCTGGCCCGCCCCAGACCCAGACGGCCCAGCGCATCATGCGTCAGCCCGATCACCCGCCACAGACGCTCGGCGGTGGCGCGCTTGGGCACGTCCTCCAGCGCGATATGGGTCGTGACGTGACTGACCCGCATGTTGCCGTGCGCCAGCATCATGCACGAGCCCCTCACCCCGGTCAGCGCCGCCAGCATCTCGGTATGGCCGGGATAGTGGTAGCCGGCCTTGTTCAGAGCCTCCTTGTTCAGCGGCGCCGTGACGAGACCGCCGAGACGGCCGTCCATCGCCAGGCGGACGCCGCGTTCGACCGCCTGGAAGGCGAAGCGCCCACCATCCGCTGAAAGCACACCCGGTCGGATTGGTTCGCCCTCGGGTCCGGCCTGAAGCGCGCCCAGGGCCGGCCAGGTCCGGTCGTCCTCGCTCACGGTCGCAATCGTCAGGTCCGGTGTGAACCGCGCTCGGGCCTGTTCCAGGGCGGCGTTGCTGCCGATCACCAGCAGCCGCAGATCGCCGCCCCGCAGCCGGGACCCCAACTCCGCCGCCGCCTTCACAATGATCTCGGGGCCAATGCCGGCCGGGTCGCCCATGGTGATCGCCAAGTGCCGCGCGGTCATCACGCTCTCCTTACAGTGCCGGTCGCCAGGCGACGGAATTGGTCCCGGCGTTTGCGTCGGGGATACCGAGCAGCTCACGTAGCAGATTTGGATGCCCGAACGCACCCGACTTGGAGACAACGGTGACCCCGTCCCACTGCCCGCCTCGCAGCACGGATCGCGGCACCCCAGGCACGATCCGGCCCCGCACCTCCAGGCTCGTCGCGGCCAGCGACTGACACAGGCTTCGCAGCGTCTCGCCTCCGGCGACGATCAGACTGCCGGGCGGGTCAAGCCGGTCGGTGAGACGGCGCATCTCCCGCGCGATCCGTTCGGCGGCAATGGCGCGCGAAATTCCGGCCGGATGGACGAAACTGGCCAGGGCGACGCCGGTAGCTCGAAGCAGACGGATGAGGCGATCGACGCTCGTCGGTCCGCCGTCCTGCAACTGGATCCAATACGGCTGGCAAGCCGCGAGTTGTGTCGCGGTGGCGGGCTGATCGGAGCCAAACAAGCCCAGGACCGGGCGCGGCAATGCGGCGGGGATGGCCGGGGGCGAACTGGCAGCAATCGCCTGGGCAAGCCCGCCGGTGCCGCTCCAAAGAACCCTGCCACCGTGGAGCCGGCCGGTGGCGACGACCCTGCGGAGATCCTCGTCGGTCTCAGCTGAGAACACGCTCAGCCCCTCGGGCAGCGCCGCGTCGAAATGCCCCGCACGCGCGGTCGCTCCCAGAGCCCGTAATTCGGCGATCAGGTCGCCGCCGGCCGGTATCCAGTCGCCCTCCGGCCCCCGCGCGTATTGCCGGGAGCCTCGGGTGATCCTGCCCTGATACGGAAATGCCGGTGCCAGAACCCCAGTTCGCCAGCCCCCGGCGCGCATACAGGCGGCGAGTTCCGCCACCGTCGCTCCGCGCATCAGGCTGTCGACCTTCTTGAACGCGATGTTGGCCTGGGCGAGGTGGACAGACAGTTCAGCGACGATCGCAACGGCCCGTTCAGGGTCGAGTTCCCGCGTGACGCTGTCCAGCGCCGCATTCGCAGGCAGCGTGTCCGGGATGCCGCCGTACCAGAACGCCTGCACGGGGCCAACGAGGCCAGTGAATTCCGCCGCCGTATCGAGCGCACCGGTCAGATCATCGGCCAAAAGTCGAAGCGATGGCACGGGCAAGCCTCGGAATGCGTCCGCCGGCCCGTATACGCGGCCGCGGCGTACGTCAAACCGGGTTCTGATGTGTCGAGACCTGACACGCCCGGTTGCGCTGTCCCGGTAGCCGGCGGCAATCTATCGCCGCCGTTAGGACAGGGACCGGGCCCATGAGCGACAGCGCCTTGCGCAACACCAACATCGACGCGGCGCTGAACGACGCGAAGGAGGACTACGTCACCCGGAACCCTCGCAGCCTGGCGCGCTACGTCGAAGCCACCGCCGTGATGCCAGGCGGCAATACCCGAACCGTGCTGCACTATGCGCCGTTCCCGCTGGCGATGGCGCGCGCCGAGGGGTGCCGCCTGTGGGACGTGGACGGCGTCGAATATGTCGACTTTCTCGGTGAATATACCGCCGGGCTGTTCGGCCACTCCCACCCGGTCATTCGCGCCGCGCTGGACCGGGCGCTCGACGGCGGCATCAGCTTCGGTGCGTCCAACATGATCGAGGCGCGGTTCGCACGCGTTGTCTGCGAGCGCTTCGGGCTGCAGCGGGTGCGCTTCACCAACTCCGGCACCGAGGCGAACCTTCTGGCCATCTCCGTCGGCCGCATTTTCACCCGGCGCAAGCGGGTGTTGGTGTTCAACGGTGCCTACCACGGCGCCGTATTCGGTTTTGCCACCGGCGGGTCGCCCATCAATGTGCCGTTCGACTTCGTCGTTGCGCCATACAACGACATCGCGGCCACTCAGGCGCTGATCGCCGAACATGCGGCGGACCTGGCCGTGGTGATCCTGGAGCCGATGATCGGCAGCGGCGGCTGCATCCCCGCCACCGCAGCGTTCCTGGCGATGCTCCGGGCGGAGACCACCCGCGTCGGCGCGCTGCTGATCCTGGATGAGGTCATGACCTCACGACTGGCTCCCGGTGGCCTGCAATCCGTGCTGGGAGTGCAGCCCGATCTGACAACATTCGGCAAATATATCGGTGGTGGAATGTCGTTCGGAGCGTTCGGCGGCAGGTCGGATATCATGGACCTGTTCGACCCAAGGCGCGCCGACGCACTGCCGCATGCCGGCACGTTCAACAACAATGTTCTGACCATGTCCGCCGGTCTGGCCGGACTGACAGAGGTCTATACGCCGGCCGCAGCCGTCGCCCTGAACACGCGCGGCGATGCGCTGCGGCAGCGGCTGAACGCGCTGTGCGCGGCCGCGGACGCGCCGGTGCAGTTCACCGGTATCGGGTCGATGCTGGCGGTCCACACCATGCGCGGGCCGGTGACCTGTCCCGAGGATGCGGCAAAAGCCGACATGAAACTGAAGGAGCTGTTCTTCTTTGATATGCTTGCCCACGGCATCTGGCTCGCCCGGCGCGGCATGATGACCGTCTCGTTGCCGGTCGGTGATGCCGAGTGCGACAAGCTGGCGGCCGCGGTGGAGGAGTTCCTGTCGGCGCGGAGATCGTTGCTTACGTAGTATTTATCTGGGTGGCGATCGCCTGCGCCACCGCTTGGCGGATCGTGGTCACCGCCTGTTCGGTATCGCTTGCGTCCACCTCCAGCCAATCCATCGGCCCGACATTGGCGTGAGCGACCCGACGCAGAATTTGGACCGTCGCGTCCGATGCATCTTCTAGGCGGGACCCGACCCGTCGCTCCATCTCGGCCAGCGGCACGTGCAGCCAGACACCCAGGAAAGGCACCGACATCTCCTCGGCCGCGGCAGCCACGGCAAGCCGCATCGTGTGACCAATGAACGTCGCGTCCAGGATGACCGCGTGCCCGCCCTCAGCCGCCTGTCGTGCCAGCTCCAGCAGCGCCTTGTTCACCGCGGCGTTGGCTTTCGCCGCATAGGCCGCTTGTGGCAACCGGGTCTCCGGGGCGACCGCATGCAGCCGCTTGCGGATTTCGTCGCTCCGCAGGAGCAGGGCGCCCGGGGCGGCGCCAAGAACCGGCGCAAGCATCCGGGCAAGGGTCGATTTGCCGCTGCCCGGCAAGCCGCCGATCGCCAGTACCAAGGCCGGGGGCGGGGTCAGATAGCTCTGTGCCGCGTGCAGATAGAAGCGTGCGTCGTCCATCTGACCGGAGCCTGCGCTGACATGACTTCGCACCATGGCCCGCTGCGAGAGAAACAGCGGAAATCCCCGGGTCGCGGCCGCATCGCCGGTGCGAGCGACGGCGCGGTTCATCACCCGGTTCGCCGCAGCACGATCGACCCGGCGGTCCAGGTCCATCAGCAGGAACGCCAGGTCGTAGCCGACATCGATCGTCGCCATCGCCTCGTCGAACTCGAGTGCGTCGAACGGCACGGGCGCGCCATCCCACAGGCAGAGATTGCCGAGATGGAGGTCGCCGTGGCACCGGCGCACAAAGCCGGCAGCCGCCCGTTCGGCCAGCCACGACCCGAGCTTCCGCACCGCGTCGCTGGCGCGTTGCAGCCATGCGTCCACCTCAGGACCTGGCAGTCTGGCGGCAATAGCGGCGTGCGCGTTCCCCTCGGTGAGCCGCAGCATCGCGGCGGGGCTGTCCCACCCGGTCACCGGGGGCAGCCGAGCGTGATAGGCGGCGACGCAATCGCCCAGTGAATCCAGCAGCCGGGGCGAAAGCGCGCCACGCGAGGCCATGACATCGAGAAAGTCCCCGTCCGGCACCCGTGCCATCCGCAGCACCCAGTCGACCACCGGCGCCTCGCCAGGGTCCGACCGAAGCGCCAGCGCACCGTCGGCTTCGCGGACGACCGCCGCGACATCGCGATAGATCCCGGGTGCCGCCGGTTCATTGAGCGCAAGCTCACGCAGCAGGAAATGATGGCGTGCCCGCAACGTCGAAAAATCCAGAAATGGCAGGCGGACGGCCTTCTTCAGCTTCCAGACAGCGTCCTCGCCGACGAAAACCGCCGAAATGTGCGTCTCCCTCACGCGCCCCGAGCACAGGCCCCGGAGAAAATCCGCAACCTCCGTCTGTTCGGCCGGTATCGTCAAAAACTGCCCGCTCGATTGGATGCGACGTCGGCCGACGCAGCCTCCCCGGAAGGATTTACCGGAGGAAAATATTGCGGCGCCTCGGCGCGGGCGAACATACCGTAGTCGCGAATAACCCGCACGATCCGGTGCCGGCCCGGCATGGAGGCGATCCCCGCTTCGGCCACGTCCACATCACGCCACGAGTTGATATACAGCGCGTTGCCGGGGCGCGTGATGCTGTCGAAGCTGTCGCTTTCCACCAGGCCGGGCGCCGGCGGCGAAGCGGTGCCGGGGTCGCCAAGCGGCCGCTCCGTCAAACTGACCGCCTTTGCGGCGCCGACCTCGGTGGCGTCGAAGCGCTGCTGCACCAGCAGGCTGCCCGACCCCGTGTCTGTCACGATCTCGCCCACCCTCAGGTAGTAGTCGGCGAACACCGTATCGCGGCCCTTGCCCTGGATTTCGTGATGCAGCGCGTGGGTTCGCCAGCGTATCACCGCTTTCTCGTCGCGCCAGATCGACAGCGAGACCAGCCACCCCGGGCGCCCGATGCTGGCGTACCTCTCGTTGGTCATGAAGCCGTCGATCGCCACCAGTTCGGGCCTGAGAAGCCCGGCATTGCGCAGATATTCGTCCCGCAACCCTGGGCGGGGTTTCACTTCGAAAATCACCGCGAACATGGGTCAATTCTCCTGTCCTGCTGTCGGCGCCTGGTCACGCGCCTTCAGGAAGGCCTCGGTTTCCCGGTACAGAGCGTAGCGGTTTTCCTCCAGATGCATCAGATGCGTCGCGCGGCCGATCTTCACGTCACGCCGGATCGGAGCGGCGCGCATCGCGTCGAACAGCCAGGCGGCGTCGGCATCGGTGCACATCTTGTCCCACGTGCCGCGTATGATGGCGACGGGCGCCCGGATCAGGCCGGGATCGTAGCCCAGATGGCCCGCCCAGGCGTCGAAGATGTCCTGAAACGCGCCACTGGGGGTCTTCACGGCAGCCGGATCGCGGCCTCGGCTGTCGCTGTCCGAGTCCAGGTAGGCCTCGCCCCACGCCGCGAAGTGGCGCCGCGACAGCACCGGCGGTTCGCCAGCCGGCACGTCGGCGGTGAAGCGGTCCCACTGATCCTGCAGCGAAATCAGCCGCCAGGCGGGCAGTCGAGGCGCGTCGCCCGTGGGATCACGCCGGGCGATCGGGCCGAACATGACGAGGCGGTCGATGAGGTCGGGACAGCGTCCGGCGAGGTGTCCGGCAACCATGCACCCCCAGGAGTGCGCGACCAGCGACAGGCGTGGGATTTCATGGTGGGCCAGGATGAAGCGCACCGCCTGTTCGAGTTGGAGGCTGGCCTCGCCGATGCGTCCCAGGGGCGCGTGCGCTGTCGCGGCCTCGGCCATTTCCGGGTAGGGATCGGAAAATTCACCGAAACCGCGGAAATCGAGGCCCCAGACATCAAATCCAGACAGCATAAAATCTAGCAATATCAGTCATAGGCCGCCGGAATTAGCCCGCAAAAGCTGACCCGCCGGGTAACATCTCGGGTAATAATCCTGCGAGGCTGGCGGCAAGTTTCGGCGGCAATGACCGCGGTGCGGCACTTCCCCGGTGCTCGCTTACCTGGACGTCGCTTGGTGCAGTGCAGCAAGAATGACTCTGCGCTGTGCGCCCGACCGTGGCCGGGGTAACTTGCGGCATTGAAATTAAAGGCGCGAGATGGTTGTCAGCATCAACGCCATACGCCGCCCTCGGTCAGCCGGTCAGCGACTTCGATCGGCGCACCGTCTACCATTACCCGGACGGTCGACAGGTCATCGAATACGCCCCACCGATCGAGGACGAGCGCGAGCGTTTGCGCCTCCACAAAGAATGGCACGAGGCTCAAGAGCGCGCCCGGGTTGCCGAGGCCGAGCACGCCGACAAGGTCGACGCGCGGGTCAAAGCGTTCATCGCCGCCAGTGAGCCGGAGCCTGGGGCGACTGGCGCGCTTCGATTGATCCGACACCTTGCCAGGACCGCACGCGCCCGTGGCCTCGCCGCGGCCACACCATCCGTTTGGCGGAAGTCGAGCAGCCCGCCCGGCACAGTGAGGCCAAGGTCGCACTCGATACGCTGGAAACCGAGACAACCACTGCGTTCACCGCGTGGTTGCGGCACGGCTCCAACGGATTGCCGCCCGCTGGTCGAGGCGATGAACGCGCCAGATTGCAGGGTGAACGTGACGAAGCCGAACCGCTGGCACGACTCTCCGAGGTCGCCGCGTTCGAGCACGCGGTCGCCACCGCCGCCGTGGTAGCGCTGGAGGAAATGCTGCCGGCGATGCGGGCCGATCTGCTGTGGGAAAGCGCGCGACCGATCGCTGATCGGATCCGATCTCTGACTGCGGATCTGGGCCGGAGCTACGGGATATCGTCGCGCTACCTCGGTCACCGGCCAGCGTGGTGCACTGTCATCTGATCGGAAACTGATCGCGCTCCCGGCATTGGCGAGCGGGTCGGTCACCCTGGAGATCGTCGCCGCCGCTGAGGATCAGCAGGTGTGGCGCACGGCCATGGAGGCGGTCGAGGCAAACCCTACGGCCGACATCAGACCGCCGCCCAACAAAGCCCCACCACGGCCGCCGCCCGAGACAGGCCCGTTCGGTCCGTTCACCGCGGCACCACGATCCAAGCTGGCTAGAATTTTCAGAAGGAATTAGACTCATGCCATTCATCGCAAGGATCGAACGGTCGAGGACCGGACCGTTTATCCCCGCGTGGCGGCCGCTGCTGCGGTCACCGCCGCACGCGTGGTCCCGGTGAACCGCGTTGCTCTGGCCGCGTTTGCCGCGGCTGGTATCCGGCCGCCAACGTCCGGCCAGTACACGCCGGCGGAGGTCGACGCGCATTTCGCCGGCACGACGCTGACCACCGCGGAGAGGATCGAGATCAAGGGTCATCTGCGCGATGCCAACCTTCTAGCAGTGACGGCCTCGGTTTCGGCATCTCAGACCAGCGCACGGCCATTGCCGGATACCGTCCTGCACCTGATGGCATCCGCGGGCGTGACGTTGAACGCGACCGGAACGATCTCGTTGGAAAAGCTCAACAGCGACCTGACCGCCGTCCACATGGGATCCAGGTTTGTCATCAAGCAGGCGCTGGCCAGCAGCGGGCGGATCACAGAAGCGTAACGAAACGGCGGCGGGGGCAACGATGAAGGTGCTGGGTTTGCCGGCTGCGCGCATGTGCAAGGCGCTCGGGTGCAGCAAAGCCGTGTTGAGGCAGACCGCTGCAAACTACATTTCGAGAGGCTTTGTGAGCGTGAAGACCGCGCCGCAGCGGAGGCGGAGCGGGCAGCGGCGGCGGCATTGGTCAAGCCTCAGCTTTGTTCGGTAAGGGACTGCGGAAGGCCAACCGTAGCGAGAAATCTGTGTCAAACACATTACATAGCGAAACGAAAACAGCCAGCGGACGGGCCGATCAGGAAAAGGACGCAGCAACAGGCGTCACCGTGAGCCAGCCGAAATTCAAGGTTCGCCGTGCTGCACCGGAAGTTCGTGAGGCCGAGGATGCTCTGGCCGTTGCGGCCATCGTGAAACTGTTCTGCTCGATCAGCAAACCGAGCCAACGGAAGGTCGCCGCGGCGTTGCGAACAGCCAGCAACCTCAATGCCACCGCAATGAACCCGAGCCCCGGAGATATCGATGTCTGACACCTGGGACAGTGCCACGAACCCACCGACTTGGCCGAACCCGTCACCCGGGCAGCCAGGCACCCGCCGGTCAGTTCCTCGTATCGGTTTGCCATCGAGGTCGACAGGCCGGCGTCCCTCAGGGCAGTGTCTTTGGGTACGCAACCCCAACAGAAAAAACAACACCCCGCGCACGACAGTCTCGCGGCCTAGCTAGGTGGTTAGGCCGAAACGGCTTCAAGATCCATCAACCATTGAGTTCTTCCAATAGCACCTTCGCCTCCAGCAAATCCTTGGTGTCGAAGCCTTCGGTGAACCAGCCGTAAACCGGGGCGAGCAACTCATACGCGTCTTGGCGTTTGCCTTGGCTCTGCCACAGCCGTGCCAGGCTGGTCGACGTGCGCAGCTCCCACATTTTCGCCTGCTGGCGGCGCGCCCAGTCGAGTGAGGCGAGAAAGTTCCGTTCGGCACCTTCGAGGTCGCCCTTGAGCGAGAGCATCCAGCCCTTGAGGCGCAGGATCTCGGCGTAGTGAAGGCGTTGCTCCCACCCGGGGCGTTCGATTTGCGCGATCTGCTCGTCGATCAGGTGCAGGGCATTGTCGAGGTCGCCGGTCAGCGCCATGGCTTCGGCCAGGAAGGCGTTCTGGGTCGGGACGCAGACCTTGCCACCAGCCGCTTCCCAAACCGCGATGCCGGCCTTGAGCGGGGTCATTCCCTCGGCGGGTTTGCCTTTCCGGATGAGTGCCTGGCCAAGTAGTATGGGTGCGAACATCGCCCACAGTACGGACAGGCTGTTCTCCCGACCCAGCCGCTCACACTCTTCGGCGCGCTTGCGCAGGTCCTCGTGCGTGAACCGGTGATCGAACTCATGCGCCCCAATCCTCAGCGCCCATCCCAGGTCGAAGGGGTGACCGCGCCAGCGGGCATGTGCGTCGGCTTCATTGCTTAGCCTCAGTGCCCGATCCGGGTAGCCCAGCATCCAGGTGCAAACCGAGGCGACGGCGCAGGCCGCAGTTTTGGGATCTTGATTGAGGATGTCTGCGAGATGGCGATGCTTTTCATCGTTGTAGAGGTCCAGCACCTTGTTGGCGTGCTCCAGGGCCTTGGTGAACTCTCCCGCGAAACAGTAGCAAGCACAGGCAAGTGTGTGTCCCGAGATCAGCAGGTCGCCATCGCCGGTCGCCTTCGCAATGTCCAGCATCTCCTCCGTCCACTGCGCGGACTCCGCGACTCGGCCTTGCGAATCAAGGTGGACCGCCAGTCCCCAGAGGATGGGCAGCAACGCATCGTGGCGTTTGAGCGACTTCGCCAGCGCCAGTGCCGGATGCAGGCTGGTCCAGACTTCGGGGGTGAAAAAGCCTTTGAACGCCTGCCAAGCTGGGCCAAGGCGGGCACGTAGCATCAGTTCGCTGGCGTCTCGTTCCCGCGACCGAGGCAGGGTGGCAACCAAGTCGAGCCCGTGGTTGAGATGGGCAATGGCCTCGGCCATGGCCATGCGCTTGAACGCCAATTCGCCGGCGGCCTGCCAGAGCGGAATGGCGGCTTCGGCAAGGCCCGCTTCGGTGAGGTGATGCGCCAGCACCTCGGGCTCGGTGGTTTTGATGTTCGGGAAGCGCTGCTCGATCACGCGGGCGATCTTGGCGTGCAACTCCTGTCTGCGGCTCTTGAGCAACGAGTCGTAAGCCGCGTCCTGCACCAGCGCGTGCTTGAAGGTGTAGATCGCATCGGGCGGCGTGCCGCGACGGAAGGCCAGTCCCGACTCGCTCAGCCGCACGAGGGCGTCGTCGAGTTGGGCCTGCGGCATCGGCGCGACCGCGGCGATCAGCTCGTAGCTGAACTCGCGGCCAATCGCTGCCCCGATCTGGGCGATCTCCTTCACCGGCATGAACCGATCCAGCCGCGCCATCAGCGAGTCCCGCAGCGTGGCCGGAATGGTGACGGCGCGAGCCGAGCCAGCGTAATCGTAATGATCGCCTGCCTCCTTCAGCTCGCCCGATTCGAGAATGGACTTGGTCAGCTCCTCGACAAACAGCGGCACGCCATCGGTCCTGGTCAGGATCTGCTCAAGCAGCGCTTCGGGCAGCGCCTTGCCGCCCGCGAGCGCGGAGACCATCGCCGCACTCTGCGCCCGGGTCAGCTTGGACAGGTTCAATGCGCCGACATGTCCCTGCCCGGACCAGCGCGACTGAAACTCCGGCCGGTGGGTGAGCACGACCAGCAGCGGAACGGTTTTCACCCGGTCGATCAGCAGATCCAACACCTCCAGCGTGGTGGGGTCGGCCCAGTGCGCATCCTCGAACAGCATCACGCTGGGGTGCTGGCGGGCGGCCGCTTCGGAGATGTCGACCAAGGTCCGCAGCGTCTCGTCCTTGTGCTTCTGCGGCGTCATCGACCAGGGCGCCGTAGCGCTCCTCGCAGGGGATGGACAGGATCGAAGCAATGAACCGGACGTCGGCCAGAGGCCGACCGTATTGGGTAACGATCAGCGCTTCCAGCTTGTCGAGTTTCGCGTCCGTTGTTTCGTCGCGGCTGAACTTCAGCGCTCGTTCGAAGTTGTCGATGATGGGCCAGAAGGCGCTGTTCACGTAGTAGGGCGAGCACTGGAAGCGCAGCGCCTGCACGCCTTGCGCTTCGAGCCGCTCGCGCAACGCGCTCAGGATGCGGCTCTTGCCGATCCCGGGCTCACCCGACAGCAGCACCACCTGACCTTCGCCATCCCTTGCCTGCGACCACCGGCGAAGCAGCAGATCCAGTTCCTCGTCGCGGCCCACCAGCGGTGTCAGCGCGCCACCGCCGCGACTGGCATCGAAGCGGCTTTCCGTCACCAAGGCCCGTTCCACCCGCCAGGCGTGAACCGGTTCGGCGATCCCTTTCAGGTCATGTTCGCCCAGATCGGTCAGTTCGAACGCGTTACCCGACCAAGCGACGGGTCGAGGTGGCGATGACGATCTGGTCGGCGACGGCCAGTCCTTGCAGACGCGCGGCCAGATTGGGCGTGCTACCCACCGCCAGCTTCGACTGGTCCCCCGTACCGGCCTTTCACCAACGACGACAGGGCCGGTGGCGATGCCGATGCGGACCGACAAGTTCTCGGTGGACGATGCCCGCTTGACGGTATGAACGATCTCCAAGCGCCGCCCGCACGGCGCGCTCGGCATCCTCTTCGTGCGCGGTGGGCCAGCCGAAATAGGTCAGGATGCCATCACCCACGTAGCGGGCGACAAACCCGTCGTAGCGCGCGATCACATCGCCGCAGAGGGTTCGATACGCGTGCAGCAGGCTTCGCAGCTCTTCGGGGTCGAGCTTTTCACTCAGGGCCGTCGAACCCACCAGGTCGCAGAACATCACGGTGAGCTGGCGGCGTTCGCCCGCTGATGTTGACGCCCCGTGATCGCCGGTCGCGCTGACTGCTGGTGGCGGCGTGGCGTTGTCATCCCGCAATTTGGCGATCGCTTCCAGCAGGCGCCGGCGATGGCGGATTGAACTAACGCCGATGTCCTTGAGCTCGTCGGCGGTCAGCGTGGGCAAGACTTCGGCATCGACGTCATTCTCTCGGAATGCCGCCTCGTATTGTTCCAGCCCGAGCGCTCGTAGCCAGTCCGCGACGTCCATTGCCGCTCCTTGGCCCAGTCGGGTCGGCGAAAAGGCATCACTCCCGCCAGCCCAGACCTATCTATGACAACAGGTTAAAGGCACCCTCCTGCTTCGCTATGCAAGGAAAAGTGGCGAGATCCGCAGACTCAGGGGAGTTTGTAATTGCCCTGAATGGCGGCGTAATTGACGTAGGTTCCCTCGGCCGCCGTCCGGAACTCGGGTCCAGTGCAGTACAGACGTTCCACCACCGCTGATGCCGGCATACTTCCCGGTGCCCGTCGTAATGGTGACCGTTCCGCTCGATACTCTTTCTGAGTCCATGACGTGCTGCTTCTCGTCAGCAAAATCGCCAACAACCTCTCCGTCAGTGTCAGTCGTCACGCAGTATCCACGGCTCTCACCCCTACCGTTCATAAAGTCGCCCAAGCCCCAACAGTGCCACGTCGTGTGATCGAGAAGCCCGTTGGTCAGGGCCAGTAAGTTATTGTCGAGGACGAGCAGGAGCCGCTCTTTCCCTACCGAGGTCGCCTGGAACGTGCCATAGCCGGAGGCCGTGCTACTAGAATAGCTCGCGAATATGACGAATGACATGGCGATGCTGGTACGGCTTCGCCAAAAAGCGGCTTTCTTTGGGACTTGCCGCACGATCCGGGCGCGGCCGGGCAGAGGTGATAAGCAAGCCTATCCATGGCCAGTGTTTCGAGGTGTGGTGCGCCAGGCTCAGACCATCCATCGTACCGGGCATTTGAATGTCGGTGAACAATACGTGGATGCGAACGCCATGGCTCTCCATGATAACTATTGCGGCTTCGGCGTGCTCAGCTTCCATCACCTCGAAGCCTTCTTCGCGCAATGCCTCAACAATGACCGACCGGACCAGCGCTTCGTCCTCAGCGACGAGGACAAATATTTGATCCGGCATGATTTCTAACTCCACACTCGATCCTCAAACCGTTCGCAAGGCGCAGAGTTCCTCAAGATCGATTTTGTGAAACAAATGGTGCCCGCGGGCGCCGGGGGGAGCAGCGGATGGAGCTCGGTGCCTCGCCTATCGAACTCCCTCTGCCCGAATTACGTGCAAAAGGCGACCTCGGCGGCATCTCGCCGGACGCCGATGTGCACGATGTCCTCGGACGCTGCCACGCAGTCGGATCAAACGGATACCAGCGGAACATCGGAACATCGGGACGGGCAGCCACTTGCTCGCAAAATCAGGGCCGAAAGGGTGTGCGAGAAGGGTCGCCTTCTCCCTGCCCATTCGACGGGATAGTCAGCCCGTTAGAAAGCGTCTACTGATCCGACTAATTGCAGCATTCGGCCTCGGCTTCATTTGGCAGCGCAGGGCAGTCATTATAGGATAGCAGCGATCGCACATCGGCTTAGCTGGTACCCGGAGCAGACGTCTAAGCCGCCAAGGAAGTCGCCTCGGCTCGCCCCGCCTCCACACACGCCTCCACTGCCTCACGCAGTGAACTCGTATAAACGTCGGCTCCCACTGCCGCACGCAACCGATCATCCGTCAAGATCGCCTGCTCCGTCGGCCACAATCCCACCAGCAGGCGTGCTGCTGGAAGCCGCTGACGCAGGCGGCGAAGCACGTAGCGCAAGTGAGACGGAGTCTACCCGCAGTTCGAGGTAGCACAGGCACACCATCGCTACACCCTCACCGTCGAGGGCGCCGACGCCAAATCGGGAAGCCGCGACATGGGGCAGCACCCGAGCCCGCAGGCCATTCTTGTGCAGCAACTGCGAGAGCATGCTTGCGGCGACCTCATCCAGTGGTCCTCGCCCAGCGACACACAGCACCGGCGCGGCGCCTCGCCATTCCGGCGACAGTGCGTCCGGCGCCACTTTGCCGGGGGGCGGATGCGCCGGCACGTCCTGTTCGCTCCGGGAGGGCGATGCCGGGTCCTCAGCGCTACCCTTCGTCTCCGGCTCCTGATCGTCGTATTCGTCCAGGTCATCGATCAGGCTCTGCATCGCCAGCTTGATGCGGTCTAACTGGGACTCGGTCAGCACGCCACGCGCAGCGTCGTTGGCGGCAAGTTGCAGCCCTTTCAGGGCTACCTCGTCATAGTAAGACGACAGCGCCCGGTCGCGCAGCAGATGCTCGGCCTGATCCCGCGTTTCGTCCGGATCGCCGGCCAGCATGCGCTGGTAAAAGCTTTCCACCGGCGTCAGGGCCGGACGGTCGCCCAGGATGACGTCGAGGAACTCAAGCCGCTCGACATGCCGGCCGAGCACCACGAGACATAGCGTCAGCGGCGTCGAGAGGATCAGGCCGATGGGCCCCCACAGCCAGGTCCAGAACGTCGCCGAAACCACCACCGAAAACGGCGATAGCCCGGTGCTGCGGCCGTACAGCAGCGGCTCTATCACCTGACCCATGATCGCCTCGGTACCCCCGTAGAGACCGGCGGTCCACAGCACCTTGGACCAGCCGGGCTGCACCGCGGCGGCCAGCACTAGGGGGAGAACCGCTGCTAGTGGAGCGCCGATGTAGGGGACGAAGCGCAGTAGCACGCCCACCATGCCCCACAGCAATGGCGACGGCACGCCGATGAAGAACAGGCCAGCGCCGGTAATCAGGCCAAACGCTGCGTTGATCGCCAACTGCATCAAGAAGTAGCGAGACAACCGACGAGCCGCATCGTTCATCGCCGCCGTGGTTCGGTGTAGGTCGGAAGAGCCGAAGAGGCGGATTAAGCGATCTCGTAGATCTTCCCGCTGCAGGAGAACAAAGATCGTGACGATCAGCACGATCGCTGTGGTGGACAGCGGGTCGACGATCGGACCGATGATACGTTCGGCAATCTCTATCTCGCTCGGCTCAGGCTGATGAACCTCCACCCGCATCGGTCTTGGTTCCGACGACCCACTGGGCGTAGCAGCAACGTCAGAGGGCGGCTTTTCGGTCTGGTCGAGTTGTTGTCCGAACCGGCGCATAACCGGACCCAGCCGCGCCAGCGCAAAGCTCTGAACGATGTTGATCTTGTTCTGAACCGTCGTCGCGTAACGGGGCACCCCTGCGCCAGTTCTGCGATCTGCATACCGATCAGGCCGCCCAGCGCCAGGGTGATACTGAGGGCCACGAGCACCGCGAGCAGCACCGACGACACGCGCCCCAAGTGGATGCGTCGCAGTAGCCCGACGAGTGGAGCAAGCACGAACGACAGCAACACCGCCAGGGTGATCGGGATCAGGACGGTGCGGCCAAGATACAGGCCGGCGACTACCACCACGCCAACGGCCAATGTCAGTAGTCCGTTCAGGCCGGGCGTTTCGGCGGCCGGCACCGTGGTAGGCCGCCGTTCCGGCGTCGGAAACTGCTCCGGCATACGTTCAGCCTCATAGATTACCAGGCACTAACGCCGCAACATGAAGGTTTGGCGGATCAATTCTTTGGCAGTTCCGGGCTTGGCATTCTTGTCTCGTGGTTTTTTCTGGCCCGGTGTTTACCATCACTCCGAGTGGAAGTTCGCCCCCGAGCCGAACGCTGGGAGGGTTAAGCGCGTACTCCAAGATTGGGCGCTTCCGCCTTTTATCGATTTATGGGCCTTGTTTCCGGTCGGTCGTTATGGGAGCGGCCGGCTGCTATTCGCG
>CAVWZM010000020.1:0-71960 GCA_963759425.1 uncultured Alphaproteobacteria bacterium | reverse complement strand
AACGATCCGTATCACATCGCCCGCAAGTTCGCCTCGCTGGACCATATCAGCAACGGGCGCGCGGGCTGGAACCTGGTGACGACCTCCAATCCCGACGCGGCACGGAATTTCGGTCTCGAAGAGCATGTCGAACACGCCGAACGCTACCTGCCGAGCGCGCGAGTTCTACGATGTGGTGACCGGCCTGTGGGACAGTTGGGCGGACGACGCTTTCATCCGCGATGTCGAGAACGGCATCTTTTTCGATCCGGCGAGGCTGCATGTGCTGGACCACAAAGGGCCGCACTACTCGGTTCGCGGCCCGCTGAATATCGCCCGCCCGGTCCAGGGATGGCCGGTCATCGTCCAGGCCGGGGCGTCGGAAGACGGCCGTCAGATTGCCGCGGAAACCGCGGAGATGGTGTTCGCCGCCGGCGGCCCCCTGCCCGAGGCGAGGTCCTTCTACGCCGACGTAAAGGCCCGCATGCAACGGCTCGGCCGCAACCCGGATCATCTGAAGATCCTGCCCGGGGCGCTGGTCGTGGTTGGCGACACGGCCGACGGAAGCGAAACGCAAGCGCGAACTGCTGGACAGCCTGGTCCACCCGGACAGCGGCATGGCGTCGCTCTCGATCGCGCTGGGCGTTGACGCGTCGGAATTCGACCTCGATGCGCCGCTGCCGGATATTCCCGAGACCAACCAAAGCAAGAGCGGCCGCCAGCGGGTGATCGACCGTGCTCGCCGGGATAACCTGACGGTGCGGCAGTTGGCGCAGATCGCCGGCGGCTATGGCGGCCTTTCGATGATCGGCACGCCATCGACGATCGCCGACCAGATGGAGGAATGGCTGTTCACCGACGCCTGCGACGGCTTCAACGTGATGTTTCCCTACGTCCCCGGCGGGCTGGACGATTTCGTCAATCTGGTCGTTCCGGAACTCCAGCGGCGTGGCCTGTTCCGCACCGAATACGAGGGTCGCACCCTGCGGGAAAATCTGGGCCTGCCCCGGCCCAGGAACCAATTCTTTCCGGATAGCTGAAGATGCAGGGGACCGCCTGATGTCCGCCGCGCCGCTGCGGGGCCTGCGCGTGCTGGAATTCAGCCACACCGTCATGGGACCGACGGCGGGCCTGTTGTTCGCCGAACTCGGCGCCGACGTGATCAAGATCGAGCCCGCGCCGAAAGGCGACCACACCCGCGGCCTTGGCGGTTTCGCCGCCGGCTTCTTCGCCGCCTTCAGCCGCAACAAACGCAGCCTTGCGGTCGATCTGAAGCGGCCCGAAGGCCAGGCGGTGGTGCACGCGCTGATCCCCACCGCCGATATCGTGCTGGAGAACTACGGCCCCGGCACGATGGAGCGTCTCGGCTGCGGCTACGAGCAACTGGCGCCGCTCAATCCCCGGCTGATCTATCTGGCGCTCAAAGGCTATCTGGCCGGCCCCTATGAGCACCGGCCGGCGCTGGATGAGGTGGTGCAGTTCCAGACCGGCCTCGCGTTCATGACCGGACCGCCCGGCCGTCCTCTGCGCGCGGGCGCCTCGGTCATCGACATCCTGGGCGCCGCGTTCGGCGTCATCGCCGCGCAGGCGGCACTGCGGGAGCGCGATATCACCGGCAAAGGCCAGCGGGTCAGCAGCGCCCTGTTCGAAAGCGCCGCCTTCCTCATGAGCACCCACATGGCCGGCATGATCGCCACCGGCCTCGACGCGCGGCCGATGCCCGCCCGCCGCGGCGCCTGGGCGATCTATGAAGTGTTCGAGACCGCGGCCGACGGCCAACTCTTCATCGGCGTCACGTCGGACCAGCAGTGGACCCGCTTCGTCGAGGAGTTCGGGCTGCGGGAACTCGCCTCCGATCCCCGGCTGGGCACCAACCTGATGCGGCTGCAGGAGCGCGCATGGCTGATCCCGGCGCTGCAGGAGGTGCTGGCCAAGCTGCCGCAAGCCGAGGTCGAGGCCCGATGTGAGCAGGCCCAGGTGTCCTGGGCGCCGGTCGGTCAGCCAGGCGATCTTTTCACCGATCCAGCATCTGCTGGCGACTGGCGGCCTGCTGGACGTGATCATCTCCCGCATCGGCGGCACCGAAGGCAAGCCGGCGAAACTGCCGGCCTTGCCGATCGAGTTTGGCCCCGGCCGCGACCGGCCCGGGATCAGGATGCAGTCCCCTCGCATGGGCGAGCATACGATCGAGGTGCTGACCGAGGCCGGATTTTCGGCACCGGATATCGAGACGGCTGATCGGGTCGGGGGTCATCGCCAGCGCAGCCAACTGATTCTGTTGAATTGTCGATGAGTCCCTAGAGATGCGTCAAGCATCCGTTCCGAATCTCCGTCGAAGCCGCTATGAGAACTGCTTGCCGGAAGCCCGCGCTCGGTAGCGAAGCGGGGTCGTTTGACCAATCTGTCTTGATCCGGGGGCCATCATCACCAGACCACTCGTCCTGGCTGTCGCTAATCAGAAGGGAGGCGTCGGAAAGACCACGACGGCCGTCAACCTCGCCACGTCCCTCGCGGTGGCGGGCGTGCCGGTGTTGCTGGTCGACATGGATCCCCAGGGAAATGCCTCGACCGGCCTGGGCGTCGAGCGCAGCCAGCGATTCGGCGGCACCTACCAGCTTGCTGATGGATGGCTGCCCGACGGCGACACGATCCGGCCGACCCCGGTGCCCAACCTCTCGCTGATCGCCTCGGATATCGATCTGGCGGGATCGGAGGTCGAACTGGTCACGATGGAGCGCCGGGAATTCCGGCTGAAGTCCGCACTGCGGAAGCGCCGGTCTTCGGCCGGTTTCGGGTGATCCTGCTGGACTGCCCGCCTGGCCTGGGACTTCTGACGCTGAACGCCTTGGTGGCGGCGATCGGGCGTGATCGTTCCGCTGCAATGTGAGTTTTACGCGCTCGAGGGGATCAGCAGCCTGATGCATACGATCGAGGCTGTGCGCCGCCGATTCAATCCGACGCTGCGGCTGTCCGGTATCCTGCTGACCATGTTCGACAGGCGGAACAGCCTGTCGGGCCTGGTCGAGAAGGACGCGCGCAATCATTTCGGGGACTGGGTATTCGACGTGACGATCCCTCGCAACATCAGGCTTTCGGAAGCGCCGAGCCACGGCAAGCCGGTACTGCTTATGATGCCAAGTCGGTCGGCGCGATTGCCTATGCCGCGCTGGCGGCGGAGGTCATCAAAAAGGAGAAAGTCATGATCACGGCAGCAGGTCGCGGCGCATGGCTAGCAGCAAGTCACCGCCGCGGCTGGGACGTGGCCTGGCTGTGCTCCTGGGCGACGCCGCGCTGCGGCCGAGTGCCGAAGGCGGGCGTGTGCCGTCAACGCCGATCCCGGTGGACCAGATCGATCCCAATCCGTTCCAGCCCACGGACTGACTTCGACGAGCGAGAACTGGAGAATCTGGCCGAGTTGATACGTGCCCAGGGGCTTTTGCAGCCGATCCTGATCCGCCCTCACCCGACAGCGCCGGATCGTTATCAGATCGTCGCCGGCGAGCGTCGCTTTCGCGCCGCGATGCTGGCCGGGCTGACCGAAATTCCCTCGATCCTGCGGGAGGCGGATGACAGCGACGCCGCCGTGGTGGCGCTGGTCGAAAATCTGCAGCGGCAGGACCTCAATGCGATGGAGGAGGCCGAGGGATACCAGCGGCTGCTGCAGGATTTCGGCCTGACCCACGAAGCCCTCGGGCACGCCGTCAGCAAATCCCGGAGTCATATCGGCAACACGGTCCGGCTGCTGCGCCTGCCGGATCAGATCAAGCTGGAAGTGCGCTCGGGCGGTTTGTCATCGGGACATGCCAGGGCGCTGGTGAGTTATCCCAATCCCGAGCAGCTGATTCGATCAGGTCGTAAAACAAGGCATGTCGGTCCGGCAGACCGAGATGTTCGTGGCCAAGAAAATCGCCGCCAGGGGAGTGGACGACGACACGCGCGCCCCCGGACCGATGCGCTGGATGCCGCCGATATGGAGCGCCGGGTAAGTGAAGTCCTTGGCTCCGGGTCAGCATCACCACCAACCGGAAGGGCGGCGGTGAATTGAGCATCCACTTCGGCGATCTTTATCAGTTCGAGGAACTCGTGCAGCGTCTGATTGGTGACCGGGGCAAGACCTCGCTTGCGCTTCAGGAATAACACCGATGGGCCGGTACCAGGGCTGCCACATCACATCAGTTTGCCCTGCAAGAACCCCAATGCCGGAAGCGGTCGCCATGATCGTGGCAGATCAGCTCGTCTGATCGGTCTGACGGTGTAAAGCGGCGTTGGCTGCCGAGACCTGCGAAGAAAAGTGGCGTATGCGCTTACCTGCTGCTCCCGCCAGGCGCGGTCCGCAAGTGCGGCAAGGCGGCTCGAAAATACCTCGGCAATCCGCGACGTGCGCCCGATCGAGGCGACGACGGCCCAAAGCTGGTCGTCGCGGTAATGGCTGAGACTGACCGGTTCCACCATACCGGAAGGCTGGCCGGCTGCGCGAAATATGGCAAGAGTTTGGTATCACCGACCCGAATGATTTATTGGCATGTCCGCCGCAATGCCGAAAATCCCTGCACGATTACCGGTTGCTCTGACGAGGCAGCGGCGATGCGTTGCGCTCACGCCGACCCGCAGCCCAGCCCGCATATTTTCCCTCCCTCGGCACAACGATCTCTGGACACTATCCAACACCGCCGCTTGGCGAGGGCCCTCGGCCAGGGTCACGCCCGAGGCCGTCCTTTCGGCGCAGAATGTGCAGGCCATGCACGGCAAACCTAGCCTCGACCAGGCGCTGATGCGCGCGCAGGTCAGGCCCGGCGAGTCGTGCCATTCCGCTTACTTCCAGAGCAGCGAGGCCCTCCAATGTGGCGGGCCAGACTGCGACCGCGAGCCGCACCGACGACAGCCCGGTCATCGTGTGGCGGCGTACCGGAAGGTCTGGCAGATAGGCATTGCTCTCGACCAGCGGCAGTGGCACCACAAGGCGAGAGGCAAGCGTCTGCCCAGGTTCCAGCCGGCGCGCGACCGGGGTCAGGGCGAAAAGTAGTGTGCGGTCCTCCGGCAAAGGTGGCATCAGCCTGCCGATGGTGGCCTCTTCACCTCCCATGGCTACAAAGCTTGGTGATCCGATATTGCCGGCTGAGGTCACGAATCCTTCCATAATCCAAGCGGCGGCTTCGGTTGTATTTTGAATGGTGTAGGGAAACACCAATTCATCGCCCTCCCGCCCTGGCTGACAGGTCAGCGTCAAGCTCATGAGGCGCTCTCGTGCTAGAGACAGCCGCTCAGCAGCCCCTCGTAGCAGACTTAGCAGGACAGTGGCGCTGGACGGTGAGCCCGCATGAGCGATACTGGGCCACTCGCGCGGATCATAGGTCACGCTCCAGTCGCATTCCTCGCCACCTTTGCGAAGCCAGGCGTTCGGTGGGTCTAGCGGCTCAGGCAAAGTGATACGCACGCAGGCCGAAGCCGCCACCAGCGTTTCCACCAGCGCCCGCGACGCAGGGTCGCAACCAAGCTTCGCCAGATCGCCGAGCACGGCGTCGGCATGGGCGTGATCCTGATGCTGCAGCCTCAGCGTCATGGGACGGTGATCGGTGGTGGCGGCGGTGGTGGCAGAGGCACGTAGGGCGTTGCCGGCTGATCTCCGGCAGGTGGATTTATTGGCACCGAGGTGAAGCCGCCGATCGTCAGGTCTCCCTTCGTCGGTTTGACCAGGACACTGGGCAACGGATAGACCCGGTGCGTCCGGCTGCCGCCTCCCCCGCCGCCTTGCTGCTGTTGCTGCTGTAGCCAGTCCGGGGGGGTGCCGGGGTCCGCCGCCGTCGCCGCGGCCGGGTCGGTGATGTCGAACGCGCCGGCTTCACCGGGACTGCCGCCGCTGTTGACGTTCACCGTTGCTCCATTGATGTAAACGGCGCCCGGGGTCAGCACGATAAAGCTGTTCCCCACTTTTAACGTCAACTGCGTTGCCGCCTCCAGAACAAGGGTGTCGGCATTGACCGCGAGCGCACCGGTCACTTTGACATGCGCGTCGGCTTTCAGTTCCATGTCGACGTCGCCGGTTGCCTGAAGGTTGACCTTGCCTTTCGCGCGTAACAGCAGATCACCGCCGACGTCGAGGTCCGCCTCGCCGGCAACGCTGGTGAACGCGTTGCCGCCGATCGGCACTGCCGTCCGCGGCTTTGCCGCTGACCACGCTGACGTGCCGCGCGCCGTGGCTGGTTTCGTATCGCGAACGCAAAGCGGTCTCGTCGTGCCGCCCCTCCGAGCGCAACAGCAACTGCTCCTTGCCGGATTTGTCGTCGAAACGCAGCATGTTGAAGCCCGCGTCCGCGCCGGCGCCCATCGAGTGCGTCTTGATCCCGCTGCGGGTGATGTCGTGGGCTGCGGTGGCGGGGAGGTCGGAAATCCTCGCGATCTGGGTCTTTTCCGCGCCTGGGCTCGGAAACGGCAGCTTGGCGGTGGTGGCGTTGTAGAGCCGCCCGGTAACCAGCGGGCGCTCCGGATCGCCGTCCAGGAACTCGACGACGACCTCCTGGCCGATGCGTGGCAGGAACTGGGTGCCGAACTTGGCGCCGGCCCAGGCGTCGGTCACACGGACCCAGCATGTGCTGTCGTTGCAGGACAATGGTTGCTTGCCGAGTTGGTCCCAGCGCTCGGCCGCGATGTCCCATGCGAAGCGCACCCGCACCCGCCCGATCGCGTCGGCGTGGACCTCGGCCTTCGTGTCGTTGGTACCGTCCGGCCCAATCACCACGGCGATATGCGGGCCTCGTGCGCGCGGGGTTTCGGCGCGTGGGGCCGGGGCGAGGAAACCGGTGGTGTCTCGAAACGGGATCGCGACGAAGCTGTTGCTGTAGGCGCCCGCATTGTTGAGGAAGGTCTGTTTGATCGCGTCGTCGACACCCTTGCCGATCAGCCCGACCAGGCCACCAAGCGCGCCCTGAGTGATGCCCCCCAGGGTGGCAGGCCAGAACAGGGTTTTGTCCTGCAGTGTCCTGCTCCGGGTAGAGTTTGGTCTCCCACGCATAGGCCTGCTCGTTCTGCAAGTAATTGTTCAGCCCCGCCTGGGTGGCGCCGAGGGCGAGGTCCACCAGCCCCTGGCCCCCTGGCTGAGTGAAGATATTCGTGATGGGGCTGACGATGTCCAGTCCGAGGGTCGCGAAAAACGCTCCCAGATCCCGCAGGGACGATGTGAAATAGCTGTTCTCGTACGCGGTGATGACAGTCGTGCGAACCAGATACTTGCTGGACTTCTCGATATGGTTCTCATCATCCGATGATTTCGAAGCTCCGGCCGGGCAGCAGGGTCGAGTTCGTGCTGCCGCCAGCGACTGTGAAGGTCTGCGCCTCCAACTCGTGGATCCGTCGAAACACGCCGTCGGCGAGCGTGCCGCCTTTGATCACCCCGGACGACCCGGCCACATCCGCGTCGGCACGCACGGCGAATTCCTCGCGGGTGACGTCGTCCAGAGCCTGCGTCAGATTGTAGTCCGACAACACGGTCTTGGAGACTGGCTGGATCACGTGTGGGTTCAGCAGGTTGAAATCGGCGCCGGAGATGCGTGCCAGCGGCGGCTCGTAAAGCCGGCGGAACTCCACCAGATCGGTCGGTTCCGGCGGATCGTCGTCGCCACCGCGATTGGGGACCAACCTGACCGCCCTTCTTGCTCGCCTTCACCGTCAGCTTGGACAAATCGCACGGGGTCGGCACGTCGATCCGCCCCACGCCGAGCACCAGCGTATTGTTGATGGCATCCGTCAACGCGCTGGCGCCCTGGCGCCCGTGGAATTTTTCGGATGACCGAAAATATACCAGATGCCGTAACGGTTCATCAGTCGGCAAAGAAAGCTGAAGTCACTCTCGCCGAACTGAACCGTATATTCGACCGGAACAAAGTCGGCGTCATGCAGGCGGCTGATGTCGAAACGAAACAGCGGATTGCCCGCCATCTCCTGAAGCACCGTCCTGATGACCTGCACCACGGTCTGATTTTCGAACACGCGGTAGCGCGTCTGCTGGCCGAGCATCGCGAAGGCGGGCACGATACGGCCGCTGTAGACCAGGCAGCCGGCCGCCGCGCGTGGCATTCGGTTGAAGGTCTGGAACACCCCGGTGCGAAAGGAATATTGCGTGGCATGCTCTTGTCTTGTCAGCAGGCCGAAGCGAACCGGCGTGCCGATCAGCTTGCGCGGATCCAAAAGCCCCTTCTCGGTCGGGTCCCGCACCATCGTCAGGTCGTAGAAGAACGGGGTGGATATGCCTTCCTGACCGATGACCTGCGTCGGCAGCAGCTCGTCCGCGAGAGTGCGTGTCCGCTGCGGACCGAGCACGGTGTCCATGATGATAAACTTATCCACCATTGCACTACGGTACCTTCTTGCCGGTCTGCCCTGCTGACGTGACCGTAATAACACCGCCCCAGACGCAGGTCAGCATCGAGCTGTCATTGAGCAGGGGAAGCTGCGACAGCAGCACCGTGGGGATCCGGTTGTCCACGGGGCCGGCGTATTCGGCAGGCAAGGCTGCGGTGTCAGCACACCAAGGGCAGCGGCTGTCGCGGCCGCGACCTGCGGATTGGCCGGACAGGTGCACAGCGCGAAGGGCTGGACGTTCACCATCGGTATGTGGTCGCCGATATTGGCCGCATTCACGCCACCACATAAGGCTCGGTTCTGCGGCAGCACGGCCAGGGCCGAAGGCGCCGTACCGAATGTGCATTGGAGGATGGCGTTGTGAACAACATGCAGGCTCATGATCGGCGGCTCCGCCGGCCCGTATGGACCCGTTGCGCATTGAACACAAACCCGATGCCGGGGCGGGACGATCGCCCCAGCTCCTCCCCGGGTATCGACGACCGCGGCAAGATGGGCGTAGCGTTTTGACGCAAATGAACACGTTGGCGCAAATGAAAACGAGGGAATGCCGAACATGAGCGGAGAGAACTGTCTGGGGGACTGAAGATCCTGGACCTTACGCAATTCGAGGCCGGTCCATCCTGCACCGAAGCTCTCGCGTGGATGGGCGCCGACGTGGTCAAGGTCGAAAACCCCAGGGATGGCGATCCAGGCCGCTCGGTGGCCGGAAAAACCGACCAAGGATTCCTTTTATTTTCTGCAGTACAACGCGAACAAGCGGTCCATCGCGATCAATCTCAAGCATGAGCGCGGCCGTGAATTGGTGAAGGATCTGGCCCGCGGTGCCGACGTCATGATCGAGAATTTCGCTCCCGGCGCGATCGAGCGGCTCGGCCTGGGCTACGAGGTGATCAAGGCGGTCAATCCCGCGATCATCTACTGCCAGGTCAAGGGTTTCGGCACCGGCAGCCCGTATGAGCGCAACCTCGCCTTCGACATGATCGCGCAGGCGTGCGGCGGCCTGATGTCCATCACCGGCGAGGAAGGCGGCCCGCCCTGCAAGCCGGGCGCGACCATCGGCGATACCGGCACCGGGATGCTGATGGCGGCCTCGATCCTGGGAGCCTATGTCCGCCGCCTGCGCACAGGCCAGGGCGAACATCTGCAACTCGCGATGCAGGACTCGATCCTGCACTACATCCGCAACGCCTTCACCTACATGGAACGAACCGGAAAGCCGGCACCGCGCGCCGGGTCCAAGACCGTCGGGGGCGGCAACCCGCCGATCGGCGTCTATCCATGCAAAGGCGGCGGTCCGAACGACTTTGTCTATATCTACACCAGTCGCCGCCAATCCCGAGCACTGGACGCGTCTGCTGAAGGTGATGGGCCGCGAGGATCTGATCGGCGACGAGCGCTACGCCACCCCGGCGGCGCGCACCGAACACCGGTCCGAGGTCGACGCGATCGTTTCCGCCTGGACCATCCAGCACGACAAGCATCGCCGCCATGGAGCTGGTCGGCAGCGCCACCATCCCGGCCGGCGCGGTGCTCGACACCATGGAACTCGCCAACGATCCGACATTCGTGGAACGCGGCATTCGGCAGACCATGGCGTCATCCGGAAATCGGCGATTACGTCATGAGCGGCTGGCCGGTTCGCTTCGGCGGCAGCCTCCCGCCGTGAAGCCCGCACCGTTGCTGGGTCAGCATGGCGAACAGGTGCTGTCGGAGTGGCTGCGACTGGACACCGCCCGCATCGCCGATCTGAGGCGGAACGAGGTGATCGCCTGATGACCTACCAGTACTGCATCGTCGAAGACGAAGGTCCGGTGCGTGTCGTCACGCTCAACCGGCCGGAGGTGCTGAACGCGCTGCATGCCGACGCCAATGACGAACTCGCCGCCGTGTGGGACGAATTCGCTGCCCGTGACGATCTGTGGGTGGGGATCGTGACCGGGCGCCGGCGGGCGGGCGTTCTCCGCCGGCAACGACCTCAAGGTCCAGGCGTCCGGCAGGCGCCGCCCCAACGGTCCCCGAGGCTTTGCCGGAATTTGCCATCGGTTCGACCTGTTCAAGCCGATGATCGCGGCGGTCAACGGCGTCGCGATGGGTGGCGGTTTCGAAACCGCCCTCGCCTGCGACATCATCATCGCGGCCGAGGGTGCGGTGTTCGCTCTGCCCGAGCCGCGGGTTGGGCTGATGGCCGGCGGCGGCGGGGTGCACCGTCTGCCCCGCTCCATCCCGATCAAGCAGGCGATGGGGATGATGCTGACCGGCCGGCGCGTCCCGGCGCGGGAAGGTTTCGAGCTTGGCTTCGTGACCGAGGTGGTGGCTGACGGGCAGGCCCTGTCGGCCGCGAAACGCTGGGCCGCGATGATCCTGGAGTGCTCGCCGAAGGCGGTCCGGGCATCGAAGCAGGCCTCCTATCAGCGGCCTCGACGAGCCAACACTGGAAAAGGCAATGCGTACGGTCTATCCAGCGCAGCAGGAAAACATCGATAGTCAGGATTATATCGAGGGACCGAAAGCCTTCGCGGAAAAGCGCAAGCCCGCTTGGCAAAACAAGTAGTCTGATTTTTAGGACCGAGCTGGTTGGAGCGACGGATGGATATCAGTGAAGCCTTTTCGCGGGATCCGCGTCAGCAGCAAGCGGAACGACAGGCGGCTTGGATCGCGCTGCTCGTCGTATGCGGTGTCGGGTTCAGCCTGTTGTTTGCCTGTGCCACACCTTTCGTGGCGGTCGCGACGATCGCGAGCCTAAGGATCGGGCGACGTCAGGCTGCTGCCGCGGTGGGTCTCGTCTGGCTCGCCAATCAGGCCATCGGCTACGGTGTGCTGGGTTACCCCTGGAGTTGGGACAGCGCGGCATGGGGCGTCGCGATCGGCATATCCGGCTATCTGGCGTTGCTGGCCGCAACCTCGTTGACCCCGAGCGGTCCGACCCGCCTCGCGATCAGTCTGCCCTTCATGGCGGCGTTCACAACCTACGAACTGAGCCTCTACGTCGCGGGGATGGTGCTGCCCGGCGGGGACGACGCCTTCACGGCCGCCATTGTCGAGCGGATATTCATCGTCAACCTGACTGCGCTGCTCGGTCTTCTGGCGGTTCGCCAGCTGGCGCTGGCGCTCGGACTGCTTCGGCGCGCCGATTTTCAGCCGTCAGTCTTCGGCGCGTCGCAGTAGATCAAACAGGCTGGTCGAACCCCGGCATCAATCCCCTGGCGCCTCGCCGGGGCGCACCATGCGGCGGGTGCGGCGAAAGCGCTGCTTCACCCGCTCCCGCACCGTCTGGAACACGACATACAGCATCGGGATCAGGAACACACCGATCGAACTGGCGAAGATCATGCCCGCGAACACCGCTGTGCCAACGGCCCGACGGCTGAGCATCGCGGCGCCCTGAGCCCAGACCAGCGGTATCAGGCCGGCGATGAACGCGATCGAGGTCATCATCACCGCCCTGATCCTGATCCGGGCGCCCATCGCGCCGGCCTCCACGATCGACAGACCGGCCTCGCGCTGCTCCTTGGCGAATTCGACGATCAGAATGCCGTTCTTGGCAGCGAGAGCGATCAGCACCACCATGCCGATCTGCGCATACAGATCGAGCGACAGGCCGGTCAGCCACAGCCCGACGAACGCCCCGAACACGCCAACCGTGACCGAGACCAGAACCGGTATCGGGATCATCCAGCTTTCATACAAGGCGACCAGGAACAGGTACGCGAACAACACCGCCAGACTCAGGATGGATGCGGTCTGTCCGGAAGCCTGCGTCTCCTGGTACGCGGTGCCCGACCACTCGTAGCTGAAGCCGGGTGGCAGCGTCTGGCGTGAGAGCTGGGTCATCGCGATCAGCGCATCGCCGGACGAGACCCCAGGCTTCGGTCCACCGTTCACCGTCACCGACCGGTAATTGTTGAAACGGCTGATCACCTGGGGGCCGAGTTGGACGCGCACGTTGGCGATGGAGCGCATCGGCACCATCTCGCCGGTCCGGTTCCGCACATACAGATTGTAGATCGTTGCCGGATCGCTGCGGTCCACCGCGTCGGCCTGGATGTTCACCTGCCAGGTGCGGCCGAACAGATTGAAGTCGTTGACGTAGAAGCCACCCAGCGCGCTTTGCAGGACGTTGAACACGTCGGCGATGGACAGGCCCAACGCCTGGGCCTTCTCGCGATCGATATCCAGCCAGAGTGAGGGATTGGACGCGGTGAAGGTCGAGAATACGCGGGTCAGCCGCGGATCCTGATTGGCGACGGCCACCAGGCCCTGCATCGCGCTGCCGGTTTCCTCAGGCGGCCGGCCTTCCAGGTTCTCGAGCTGGTACTCGAAGCCGCCGCTGGTCGAAAGTCCGATGATCGGCGGCAGGTTGAACGGAAAGACGACAGCCGAGCGGATCTGCTGCGCGGCGCCGAAGATGCGGCCGAGCACGGTCTGAA
This sequence comes from uncultured Alphaproteobacteria bacterium, assembly GCA_963759425.1. Classification (GTDB taxonomy): domain Bacteria; phylum Pseudomonadota; class Alphaproteobacteria; order Acetobacterales; family Acetobacteraceae; genus Rhodopila. Next base: position 59,196 of record CAVWZM010000020.1, on the reverse strand, counting down.
TGCCGTTGGCGACCCCGATACGGTCCTCGAACGGTTTCAACTTGACGACGATGAAGGCGGCGTTGGGCTGGTTGCCGCCATCGAGCAGGGAGAAGCCGACGATGGACAGCACGGCCTGCACCTGCGGCATCGGCCGGATCAGGTTCTCCACCTGCTCGACCACGGCGCGGGTGCGGGCGACCGACGCCCCGTCGGGCAACTGGACGGCGGTGAACAAGGCGCCCTGGTCTTCCTCCGGCAAGAAGCCGGTCGGCGTCACCTTGCCCAGCATGAAAATGCCAACCGCGGACGCGGCGACGACGACCAGGGACAGGACGGCCAGCCGCAGCAGGCGTCCGACGACGTTCGAGTAGCCGTCGCGGGCGTAGTCGATGCCGGCCAGCACCCAGCCGACCGGACCGCGCGGGCGGCGCCCGGTGTGGCGCAGGAACACCGCGCACAACGCCGGCGACAGGGTCAGCGCGATGACCGCCGAAATGATCATCGACACGCTGATCGTCACCGCGAACTGGCGGAACAGAGTGCCCGACAGGCCGGGAATGAAGGCGACCGGCACGAACACCGAGAGCAGCACCAGCGAAATGGCGACCACCGGACCGGTGATCTGCGCCATGGCCTTTTTGGTCGCCTCGGCGGGCGACAGATCGGGCTCCTCGCCCATCACCCGCTCGACATTCTCCACCACGACGATGGCGTCGTCGACGACCACGCCGATGCCAAGGACCAGGGCGAGCAGGGAGATCGTATTGGCGGAAAAGCCGAAAGCCAGCAGCACGGCGAAGGTGCCGATCAGGCTGACCGGTATCGCCACCATCGGGATGATCGTCGCCCGCACGCTGCCGAGGAACAGAAAGACCACCGCGACCACCAGCACGAAGGCGATGAACAGGGTCTTCACCACCTCGGTGATGGTCGCGGAGACGAAGGAGCTGCTGTCGTAGAACACCCGCGCCTTCAGGCCTCGGCGGAAACCGCACCGACAATTCGTCCAGTGCCGCCTGGACGCGGGCCGAGGTCTGCACCGCGTTCGAACCGGGGGCCAGATAGAGGCCGATCGACACCGCCGGATTGCCGTTCAGCCGGCTTTCGGTGTCGGAATTCGCCGCGCCCATCTCGGTTCGCGCCACGTCGCGGATGCGCAGCAGCGAACCGTCAGGATTGGCGCGGATGACGATATCGCCGAACTGTTCCGGCGTGACCAGCCGCCCCTGGGTCTGCACGCTCAGCTGGAACTGGGTTGCATCGGCGGTGGGCCTGGCGCCGATACGGCCGACCGCGGCCTGCACGTTCTGCGACTTGATAACGGCGATGATGTCGGCCGGAACCAGGTTCAGCGCCGTCAGCCGGTTGACGTCGAACCAGATCGCGCATCGAATAGTCGAGCCGGCCGAACAGCAGCGCGTCGCCGACGCCGGGCGTCCGGGCCAGCCGGTCAAGCACGTTGATGGTGACGTAGTTGCTGATGAACAGCGGATTCTGCTTGCCGCCCTCGCTGTAGAACTGGAGAAACTCCAGGATCGCCGCGGACCGCTTGCGCACCGTGAGGCCGTACTGCTGGACCTCGGGCGGCAAGCGCGCGATCGCCTGCTGCACCCGGTTGTTAACGTTGACGACATCGATATCGGGATTGGTGCCAAGCTCGAAGCTGACCGTCAGCGTGTAGCTGCCGTCATTCGCGCTGTTGGACTTCATGTATATCATCTTGTCGACGCCGACGACGGCCGCTTCCAGGGGCTGTGCGACGGTCTGCTCCACCACCGCCGCGGAGGCGCCGGCAAAGGTCGTGGCGACGGTAACCTGCGGCGGCACGATATCGGGAAACTGCGACACCGGGATGCTGCGCAGCGCGAGGGCGCCGGCCAGAGTCAGCAGGATGGCAATGACGATCGCCAGCCGCGGCCGGTCGATGAATACACCGGAGATCATCTGCTACTTGCCCGCGGCCGTGGAGGCCTGTCCACTGGGGGCAGGGCCCGCTGGCGGACGCGCTGGCGCCAGGCGACGCGCCGGAAGTGGGTGCGCCAGAGGTAGCCGCGCCAGAGGTGGACGCAGAGGCGGATGCGTCGCTCGATGGCTTGCTCGGCGCCGGTGCCGTGGCAGGTGCGCTGGCTGGCGCGCCGGCCGCCGGTGCGTTGGATGCCGCGCCGGAGACAGGAGGCGCGTTGGGGGGCGGGCTGGCCGGTCCCGGATTGACCTCGATTCCGGGGCGCGCGCGTTGGATGCCGTCCACCACCACCAGTTCACCTTCCTTGAGCCCGCTGGCAATCACCGCCGTGATGGGAGTCGACTGGCCCAACTGCACGCGCCGCAACTCGACCTTCTTGTCTTCCCCAACGACGTAGACGTAGTCCCCCTGCTGATCCGACAGGACCGATTTGCGCGGAATCCCCATCGCCATGACGGGTTGAATGCCCTCCACCGACACCGTCACGAAGGCACCGTCCAGCAGTGCCCGCTCGACCGGTTGGCCATTTTCGGCCGGATGGAGTGCCGGGTTGGCGATCCGCGCCCGCAGCAGGACCGTGTCGGTGGTCGTCGACACCGTCGGCTCGGTGTAGTCGATCTTGCCCTGCTGATTGTAGACGGCGTTGTTCGGCAGACGCAGCTTCACCACGACCGCGCTCATGCCCCCCTTGTCGGCATAGCGTTTCTGCAGATCGGTCAGAACACGCGACGCAACCGGGAACGAGACGTACATCGGGTCCTGGCTGACGATAACCGCAAGCGGTCCCGGAACTTGGGGATACGACGTTGCCCACGGTGATATTGGTCCGGCTGATCTTGCCGCCTACCGGGGCCTTGATCTCGGTGTAGGCCAGATTGATCTGCGCCACCTGAAGCTGTGCCTGCGCCGACAGAAGCTGCGCCGCCTGGGATCGCTGATTGGCAGTCGCATCATCGACGACGGACCGCTGCCCGGCGGGCGTGTTCAGCAGGGATTGCGCGCGGGCCAGCTGGATGTTGGCATTCGCCAGCCGGGCGCTGGCATCGGCGACGGCGGCTTCCTGCTGCTGCACCGCGGCTTCGAACGGCGCCCGTTCGAGCCGGTACAGCAGGTCGCCCTGTTGCACCTCGCTGCCTTCGGTGAACAGGCGCTGGTCCATGAACGCCGTGACCCGTGCCGTCAGCGCGACGCGGTCGATCGACTGTATGCGGCCAACGAATTCCGAGGTTTCGGTGATCGCGGTCTGCTGCACCCGGACCACGCCCACGGAAGGTGGCCCGGCGGGCATTTGGGCGTGCCCCGGACCAGTGGTGACCAGCAGCAGAGCGAGCGCTGCGGCGAACTTACGACAACAAGCAGGCGGACGCATGAGGAAAAGTCCCCTTTTTCCAGGCGCCTGCCGCGGCGCCTGCCCAATTTAGACACCTGCCCAAGTCGGGCAATGGGACCGTTATAGCAATTGTAGAGACATCCGCCCGGCAATAGTTGCCCTGTCTTTTGTCAAAACAACAAACTAGCCCCGCATCGACCCGTCCGCTGACGATACCGCCCAGCTCCTTGGGCACACCGGTTCAAACCTTGAAGTCAAAAGCGTGACGGCCGGGCTGTCAAGCGGCGCCTTGTCGCCCTTGCTGATCCCGCGATTTGGCGCCAGATGCTGACAGGCCCCTCTCGCGGCGGACCGGATCCCGTGGATCGCACCGCCTGCTGGAGCCACGCCTCGGCATCGGCGCGTAAGCGGGTCGGCGACACGGTGTTCTGCGGTCAGACCACCGCGCCGGTTCCCGGCTCCATCAGATGCATCTGGTTCAGGTCCGCGGTCAGCGGCAGCACTTCACCTGGCTCGGCATGCGTGGCGGGATCGACCCTGGCACAGACCGGCTCACTTCCAACGAAGAAATGAACCATTGTCTCCATGCCCATCGGCTCGACCACGTCAACCGGAAGATCGACGCGGGTCCAGCCAGGTTTCCCCTGCTCGTGATACTCGAACAGGTGCTCGGGACGAAGACCCAGCACCATCTCCCGCCCCTTGAATTTTCCGTAGCGATCGGCGCGCGACGCGGGCACCGGCAGCACAATGCTGTCGCTCACCTTGATCGCCAGCGTTCCGTTGGTCCCGTCCTGCACGCTGCACGGCAGGAAATTCATTGCCGGGGAGCCGATAAAGCCAGCAACGAAGCGGGTCGCCGGATGGTGGTAGAGGTCGTTCGGCGTGCCTACCTGCTCGATCACGCCATGGTTCATCACCACGACGCGGTCGGCGAGGGTCATCGCTTCGATCTGATCGTGGGTTACGTATACCGTCGTCGTGCGGACGGTCTGATGCACCTTCTTGATCTCGGTCCGCATCTGCACCCGCAGCTTGGCGTCGAGGTTCGACAACGGCTCGTCGAACAGGAAGACCTTGGGATTGCGCACGATCGCCCGTCCCATCGCGACCCGCTGCCGCTGGCCGCCGGACAGGGCCCTCGGCTTGCGGTCCAGCAGCGGGGCGATGTCCAGGATGCGCGCTGCCTCATCGACCCGCCGCTTGATCTCATCCTTGGGAAATTTGCGCAGCTTCAGTCCGAACGCCATGTTGTCGAACACGCTCATGTGCGGATACAGCGCGTAGTTCTGGAACACCATCGCTATGTCACGGTCGCGCGGCGGGATGTCGTTGACCACGTCGCCACCGATCCAGATTTCACCCCCGGTGATTTCCTCCAGTCCGGCGATCATGCGCAGCGTCGTTGACTTGCCGCACCCAGAAGGCCCGACCAGCACGACGAACTCATGGTCGGCGATTTCCAGGTCGATGCCCTTCACCGCTTGTACGCCCCCATCATACTCCTTGACGACCTTGCGGCAGGACACTTCAGACATGGCTACTCCGTTTCCTCGGTTTAGTTATTCGCCCGACGGCCATTCCAGTCATCGTCCAGCGGGCGCTTGCCCCAACGAGGCCCGGCCCGTGCTCGGTCAACCCTTTGTGGCGCCGGCGGTCAGACCCGCCACATAATAGTCCATCAAAAAAGCATAGATCACGATCGGCGGCAGTGACGCCAGTAGACAGGCCGCCATGATCTTGCCCCACTGGAACACGTCGCCGCGGATAAGGTCGGAGATGATGCCAACCGTGAGCACCATCTGGTTCGACGTGTAGAGATACGCCAGCGGGTACAGGAAGGCGCCCCAGGACACGGTGAAGGCAAAGATGGTCGCGGCGATGATGCCTGGCATCGCTACCGGGATGAAGATCTTCCACAGTATTTGCAGATAACTGGCGCCGTCGATCAACGCGGCCTCGTCCAGTTCCTTCGGGATGGAACTGAAATAGCCGATCATGATCCAGGTGCAGAACGGCACAGCCAGGGTCGGATACAGCAGCACCAGGCACCAGAAGTTGTTGATCAGACCGATCATTCCGACGATCTGGAACAACGGAATGAACAGCAGGGACGACGGCACGAGATAGGTCAGGAACACGCCGGTCGACAATGCCTGGCTGCCCCAGAAGCCCATCCGCGCCAGGCTCAACGCCGCCATAATCGAGATCACCATCGATATGATGACGGTCAGGACGGTGACGATTACGGAGTTCAGGTAGTAGGTCTGAAAGTTGGGGTAAGTGATCAGGTACCAGAAGTTTTCCAGCGTCGGATGGTGGACCAGCCATGGGCTGCCGGTCTGGGCGGAAATCTCCGCCGACGACTTCAGGCTCGTCATCAAGGTGTAGAACGGCGGCACCAAGAACATGACCACGAAGATGGCCAGCGCCGTGTAGCTGCCCCACAAAGCCCAGAGCCGCTGCCGGTGCAGGCTCGTCTTGCGCTTTACGGCGGCCGACCGTGTCGCGCCCAGGGTTGTGGCGCTCATGTGGCGATGTCCTTCGTCCGCTGGGTGACGCCGCGCAGCACGAAGAATGCTGCAAAGGCAAGAATTGGAAACATGAACAGGCTGTCCGCCGCGCCGAGCGGGATGTCGCCCGACTGGATGCCGACCTGAAAGGCATAGGTCGCGAAGACATGGGTCATGTCCTGCGGGCCACCCGAGGTCAGAATACGAACAATGTCAAAGTCGGCGAAGGTCACAATCAGGCTGAACAGCACGGTAATGGCGATGATGTTCCGCATCATCGGCAACGTCACGAAAAACAGCTTCTGCGTCGCGCCTGCGCCGTCGATCGAGGCCGCTTCGTAAAGCTGCTCGGGCACCGACTTCAGCGCCGCGAGATACATGATCATGAAAAACGGCGTGCCGTACCAGACGTTGACGGTGATGGTGCAGAAGCGCGCGATCCAGCCGACGCCGAGCCAGGGGACATTGGCGATGCCGAACTGATTCAGGATCCAGTTGAACGCCGAGTAGGATGGATCAAACATCCACCACCATGTCAGCGTGGAGAGCGCCAGCGGAATAACCCACGGCACAAGCAGCAGACCGCGCCAGATCCTCTGATTTTTGCCGGGAATGTTGTGCATGAGGTGGGCCAGCATGAAGCCGATTAGGGCCTTCAAAACCACAGCTGTAATGGCGAACAGACAGCTCTGAAAAATTACCAATTGAAACGTGTGCCGTTTCAGCAGAAAGGAGAAATTGCCCAGTCCGACGAACGCGGTCATCTTCTTATTCAGCATGCTGAGATAGATCGCGTAGATCGCCGGATAGACCACCAGGCAAGCCACGAGCAAAATAAGAGGCAGGCACAGCAGGAAGGCCGTCGTCGAGCGCCTCTGAGCGAACCGCTTCATGGCCGACTTACGGACCGCGGTGCGGTGCGGTGCGATGACACCGATGGGGATGCTGGTTCCGTCTGCCACTCTTATAGCCTCCCTGCTACACGTCCTGCCCGGTAGAAACCGGTCGGTGCCGGCTTGTCCAATCGGATCAGCTGGTTGATCCTTCCGATTGATCCGACGACGCCAGGGTTTGGTGGCGCGGCATTGCGCCCATGCGTTTTGGTCCCCTCGCGCCCAGATGAACCGAGGCTTCACCCTCCGGCCGTCATGGCTTCTTGCGGTCGCCACCGTCCAACCCGGCGACACGGTTAATTTAGCGTGAGTTACAAGGTAACCCCTGTGGCATCGCAAAGCAACGCCACCAAGGGGACGGCCATGTGAACGATCCCTTTCGCCACTTGGCCACAAACAGGCGTCGATGCCCCGCTCCTACGACCGATCCGGCAGGACCAAGTAGATCAGCGCTTGATCGCGCTCACGGAACGTTTAGGCGCGTAGGATCATACGATGAATGATCACTCAGCCCATTTTGACGGCACCAACGGCGATGGAGACGTTGCAAGGGCGCGTCGGCTCAGCGCACAAAGCCCTCCAGCTCACCTTGCGTCCACTCGATCACCTGGGGGATCGTCTGACCGTCCCTTAAACGCGCCAGCATCTGATTATGGATCGCGTGGTTATAGATCTGAACGGCCACCTCGGGCGCGGCTTCCGACGCAGTCAGGCTCGGCTTCTGGTTGTGCCAGAGACGGATCGGATAGTTGTAGACTGTGCCGGCCGGCGGCTCTACCTGCTCCCAGATCTTGAAGTCGATCATATTGGCGTAGGGCGGAATATCGTAGCCGGAAGTGACGTTGCACCGCTCCTCCACCTGAGGCCGCTGCATCAGATACTCGATCAGTTCCTTAGCCGCGCTCTTGTTGGTGCTGAAGTTGTGGACACCCCAGAAGAAACTGGCGGTCGGGATGAAGCGCCCTTTCGGCCCGCTTGGCGGCGGGAAGGTCCAGCAATCGGCCGCGACCTGGGGTGCGTCGCGCTTGGCGACAGCCCAGGCGGAGGGCGGATTGAAGATCAGGGCGGATTTTCCCGAAATAAGCGCCCGATTGTTCGAGGCATCGTCGAAGCTCACCGCCTCGTCGGGATACGATCGCGTCAGCCGTTGCGCAAATTCCAGCACCTGCCGAATGGCATCGGACTTGAGCTGGATGGTCCCCTCGCCGTCGATCAGCGTGGCGCCAAACGACTTGAAAAGCGCTCCATGAGTGTCGGTGGCATCGGTGTTGGTGTTGCCGCCCATTCCCAGCCCGAACGTGAGGCCATCCTTCTTCGCCGCCTCGGCATATTTGGCGAAGGCGTCCCAGGTCCATGCTTCCTGCAGCGGCGTGGCCCCCGGATGCGCCGGATACATCGCCTGCAGGTCCAGGCCGTACTGCTTGAACCAACTGATGCGCGCGCAGGGCGGTTTCGTCTGGGTTCCGCTGCTGGTCGGCACCGCCATCCAGCGATCCTTGACCTTCGCCAGGTAGGAGCAGGTCGCCGTCGGTTCGCCATTGATGGCAATCAGCCGACCCATCACATCATCGATCGGCTCGAACGAATTCGGCGAAATTGTGCATGTCCCAGTTGTAGCAGGTCAGCACGTCGTGGCCGGTCTTTGCCTGCGCTTCCGCCGCGCCGGTCAGGGTCAGCTTGTTGCCATTGCCGGTGATGAAGTCAGCCTGCACCTCCACCTTGTTCCGCTCGGCCCAGGCGTCGACCTGCTTCTGCATGACAGCGTTGCCGCCGGGAACCCAGTGATCCCAGAAGCCGATGCTGACCTTGCCCGCGGCTCCGGCGGTGCGGATATGCACCAATGGCAATGCCGTCGCGGCGACGCCAAGTTTTATTGCGCCACGGCGTGAAACCTCCTTCGAGCGGATCATCGCTTGTTATCTCCCTGTTTGGCCTGAGGCCTCATCCGCACCTCTGCCTGTCGATCCCGCCCTGGTTGATCCAGTTGATCCACGCCCCCGTTGAATTTGGCCGGTGCCGGCTATCGCGCAAATCCCTCGAGCTCGTCCTGGGCCCAGTCCTGCACCTGCTTGATCGACTGGCCGCTCTGCAACTTCGCCAGCATCGTCGGTTGGGTGCCACGGTTATAGATCTGCACCGCGATTTCCGGAGGGGCGGGGGCGACGGCGATGCAGTTTTGCTGATGATGCGAGGGACGGATCGGGTAATTGTAAACCGTGCCCTTGGGTGGCTCTACCTCGTCCCAGATCTTGAAGTCGGTCATGCTGGCGAAAGGCGGCACATCAAAGCCCATGACCGCATCGCACCGAGCTTCCACATTCTCCCGCTGCGACAGGAATTCGATCAGCTCCTTGGCCGCGGTTTTGTTCGGGCTGAAATTCCACACACCCCAGGCGAACGCCAGGGCTGGCAGGAACCGTCCCTTCGGGCCTTTGGGGGCCGGAAACGTCCAGCAATCCCCGGCGATCTTCGGTGCGTCGCGCCGTGCCACTGCCCAGGCCGAGGGTGGATTCCAGATCAGAGCGCTCTGACCGGAAATCAGCGCGCGGTTGTTTGAGGCATCGTCGTAACTAACCGCATCGTCGGGTAGGAACTTCACCAGCTGCTGCGCGTATTCGAGCACTTGCCGCACCTCGTCGGAGCGGACCGCGATCGTCCCGTCCGCCGAGATCAGTTCGGCGCCGTAGGCAGTGAACAGGGCGCCTGCTGTGTCCGCCGAGTTAGCGGTCGTTCCGAGTCCGATGCCGAAGGTCATTTTCGCGCGTTTGCAGGCTTCGGCCGCCTTCAGCATGGCATCGTAGGTCCAGTGTTCAGCCTCCGGCGCCGCTTCGGCTGATGCCGGGTACATCTTGACGATGTCCAGCCCGGCGACCTCCTTCAGGACCGATATGCGGCCGCACGGCCCTTTGTTCTGACTGCCTGAGCTGGCCGGCACGGCGAGCCAATGGCCGTTAACGGTGAACAGATACTTGCTGGCGTCCGCCGCCGGGCCGTATTTGTCGGTCAGCCGCTTCATGACGTCGTCGATCGGCTCGATCTTGTCGGCGTGATTTTGCACCTCCCAGGTCGGGAACTGCTGAATGTCGTGGCCGGTTCGCGCCTGGGCCTCGGCGGCGATCGTCAGCAGATTCTTGGTGCCGACGGAGGTGATGAAGTCGGCCTGCACCTCGACCTGGTGCGCCGCCCCGAACGCGGCACATTGCTTCGCCATGATGGCGTTGCCTTGCGGCACCCAATGATCCCAAAACCCTACTGAAACCTTGCCTGCCGCGCGTCCGGTCCGGATATGAACAAGGGGGAGCGCAGTCGTGGCCGCCGCCAGTTTCAGGGCGCGCCGCCGGGACATTTCCGCCGATTTCGCGATCACATGACCTCCTGCGATATCCGGCATCGCTTCCGCAATCTGTCTTGCGACCTGTCATCGAGCCGCCAGACGACCGTAGTGCAGAGTTTCAGGGTGTGGCAATGGGCGCGTCAGAGCGCGCGCAACCCCTGCCACCTCGAATTAACCGCCCATCCCCGGCTGCTGGCTGGTCGAAGGCTCGACAATCGCCTTCGTCAGGCCGGCGCGGCCGGCAACAGCTCGGTGGGATAGCCGGTGCGCCGCATGGTATCGAGTTTCAGCAGGACCGGCGTGCCGAGCCACAGTGCATGCACAGTATGGTCATCGATCATGTCATCGGTCAGTGGATGAACTAGGACGTCGAGGCCATCGCGGTTGAACATCAGCCACGGCACAATGTTCTGGAACTCCTCAAGCTGGAACATGACGTTGAACTGCGAGACCGGGTGAGGCCCCCTTGGCTCATCGCTGAAGGCGCCAGGTCGCACAGCGAATTTGCCGATGATCGCGGCTTGCAGTCGTTCCGCGACCGGTCGCGTGGCAGGGTCGAAATAGACATGGGCGTGATAGTCAATGGCTGTCGTCATCGAGTCCCCTCCGGTTGATATTTTTCTCCGTACAGCTCCCGGACCCTGGGCAAGGCCTGCGAGATCGCCCCGGGGAAAGCCGTGTCGCCCGTCTGCCCGAGAAGCGGCACCTTGCCACGTCACGGCGGGGTGTCGTGATGGTATCGAACCAGCGAGATCGTGTCACACACCTCCTGCCGATCGATCGGGCATAACCAAGCGAGCGCTCAGGCCGCGTCGAAGATCGCTTCCGGGAGCAGGGCTGAAACCACGTAGTTCGGGACGTCCACGACATTGGAAACCCGCAGGTCGACCGCGACGCTGCAGATCACATAGGCCTGTTCGCGACTGAAGCCGCGCTCCTGCAGCAGCTCCATCATATTCAGCACCGCGTTGCGGCAGGCCAGCGACAAGTTTTCCGCCTCGATCTCGCCGGAGGCGTTGATCGGCATTCCCATGACGCCCAACAACCGTTCCGGGGCGGCGAAGCGCGGATCGGCGAAGTAGGTGGTGCGCGAGAACACCGGCGCGCTGAACTTTCGTGATGCGGCCAGACCTTTGTGCACCCGGAACCGCACCACCGCGGTCGCGCCCATCTCCACCGCCGTGACGCACACCTCGCCATCGCCCTGGGCAAAATGCCCGTCACCGGTGGAAAACAGCCCCCCCTCGGTCAGCACCGGCAGATAGAGCTTGGCGCCCTTGGTGAGCTGTTTCACGTCAAAATTGCCGCCGTTTTCGCGCGGCGGCACCGTGCGCAGACCGGCCAAGCCGCAAGGTCCAGCGGGCACTGCACCGGCCGGATCCGGCGGGAAAGCCAACCCGCCACGATCGATCACCCGCTGCTCGCGGGCGGTCCAAGCCACCAGCTGTTCTGCTGACGGCGCCACGGCCGAGACCCCCATGAACGGGGCCCCGGGGATGCGCACTCCGGGAAGCTGCGAGGACATCGCCCAGTTATCCTTGATCTGCCAGTGCACCAGGAACGGTTCCGTCATCACGTCGCGCAAAAAGCCGAGCCCCGGAACAATCGCGGTAAAGCCGACTGGCTGGGCGATGATGTCGGTGAACTCAATCTCCAGGATATCACCGGGAACGGCACCCTTGACGAAGACCGGCCCGGTCAGCGGATGCACCGCGCCGGTATCGAGTTTAGCGAGATCGGCGGCTGTGGCGTTGGGACCGATCTGACCGTCGAGCCCGTCGCGCGTCTCCAGCGCGATCTCTTCCCCGGGGTTGATCTCCACCACCGATGAGATATCGGGATGGTAACGGTTGTGGCCACAATTCGGCTCGTCGCAAAGCCGCTTGTTTCGGTCGATGCGAATGGCGCGCATGGCGATGCCCCTCCGGTCCGGTTGTCCCGGACCATAAGAGCGCAGATTGCTTCGTCGATCTACCGGGTCCTGGTTGAGCGGACCCATGCCGCCCCCGCCGATCGCGGCCGCCCAGTATTTTGCCGGCGCGGCACTGCCGGTGCCCGTCCCCAGTGCGGTCAGGTCATGCGCTGCCAGGCCAGGACCAGCAACAGCAGGGCGTTCAGCGCCATCAGCACGGGTGCCGCGGCGGCGACGCCCCGATCCCACTGGCGTCCGGCGGCATGACCCGCGATACCGACCGCCATCAGCGCTGGCGCTGTTCCCAGCCCGAATGCCACCATCGCTGCCGCCCCGACGGCAGGCCGTGCGCTGGCGGCAGCGGCGGCAAGGGCGGCATACAAAAACCCGCATGGCAAGAAACCAAGCGTCACGCCCAGCACGAACTCACCCGCGCCCGACCCGCGCGGAATACGTCGCGTGAGGCTGCCCAGCATCTGTCCCCATCGCCGCGGCGCCCGGTCGAGCCAGGCCATCAACCTGGGACGGGACGGCATCATCCGCTGCAGTGCTTGGGCCAGAAACAGCACCGCGGCGAACACGAGCAGCATGGCCGACAACGGACCGAACCACGCGATCCGGCCGAGCAACGCAGCCGAACCGGCCGTCACCGCCCCCAGCGTGGCGTAGGTCGTCAAACGTCCCAGATGATACGGCAACAGCAATCCGTTGCCGATCCGGCGTGACTCGCACAGCCGGGCCGGCGGCAGCCGGACCAGACGCTCCGACACCTGCCCCAGGACGAACCCGCCGCACATCGGCGCGCAGTGCATCACGCTGCCAGCCGCGCCGGCGACGAACAACCCGAACATCAGGCCACCACGCAGCCCGACCTCGGACGTGCACACTGCGCCAACCCAGGAAACGCTCCCGATCACCACGTGCCAATGCACCATTTCTGATTGGAGCACTTTGATCCGGATCAATGTTGGCCGACCTGGGCAGCTCCAGACTGCCTGCCAGCTCGAGGGGAAATATTGATGGACGAAGATGCTGGTGAGGTCATCGTCGGCATGATGATGGCAGTGTTCGGCCTGATTGGCCTGTTCCTCGCCGCCGGCGCGGCCGACGACGAAATGTACGTGTTTGGCCTGGCGCTGTGCGGCTTTGCCGTTTGTTTCGAGTTCGGGCTGATACGGCGGCACTTCGACCGGCTAGACCGCGCCCGTGTGGCGGCGCGGGTTATCGCCCATGTCTGATGTAGCCCTGCCCGCGCGACACATTGTCTACAACGACGCGGTGGTAAAAAAGTTCGTCATTGCCACCGTGTTCTGGGGCGTCGTTGCGTTTCTGGTGGGCGTCTATATCGCCAGTGAACTGGCCTGGCCCTCACTGAATTTCGGCTTGCCCTGGATCAATTTCGGCCGTCTGCGTCCAGTGCACACGTCTGGGGCGATTTTCGCCTTCGGCGGCTCCGCGCTTCTCGGGACCTCGTTCTACGTCGTGCAGCGGACCTGCCGGGCACGGCTGTGGGGAGGCGAGGCGCTGGCGAATTTTGTTTTCTGGGGATACCAGTTCTTCATCGTCATGGCCGCGCTCAGCTACGTGATGGGGTTCAGCAAGGGCCGCGAATACGCCGAACCGGAATGGCACATCGACGTCTGGCTGACCATTGTCTGGGTCGCCTATCTGCTGGTCTTCGTTGGCACGTTGGTAAAGCGCACCGAACCGCACATCTACGTGGCCAACTGGTTCTACCTGGCGTTCATCATCACCATCGCGGTGTTGCATATCGTCAACAACCTGACCTGGCCGATCTCGATCTACGCGGCGAAGAGCTATTCCGCCTTTGCCGGCGTGCAGGATGCGCTGGTGCAATGGTGGTATGGCCATAACGCCGTCGGCTTCTTTCTGACCGCCGGGTTCCTCGGGATGATGTACTACTTCATTCCGAAGGCGGCGAACCGGCCGGTGTATTCGTACCGGCTGTCGATCGTGCATTTCTGGACGCTGATCTTTCTGTATATCTGGGCCGGGCCGCATCACCTGCACTATACCGCCTTGCCGGACTGGACGCAGACACTGGGGATGGCGTTCTCCATCATGCTGTGGATGCCCTCATGGGGCGGCATGATCAACGGCATCATGACCCTGTCGGGCGCCTGGGACAAACTGCGCACCGATCCCGGCCTGCGCTTCTCGGTCACCGCCGTCGGCTTCTACGGCATGTCCACGTTCGAGGGACCGGTCATGTCGGTGCGCGAGGTCAACGCGCTGTCGCACTACACCGACTGGACCATCGGTCACGTCCACTCCGGCGCGCTGGGCTGGGTCGCCTTCATCACCTTTGGCGCATTGTACTACCTGGTGCCGGTGCTGTGGGACCGCCGAGCGCTCTACTCGACCCGGCTGGCGTCCTGGCACTACTGGATCGCGACCATGGGAATCGTTCTCTATATCGTTTCGATGTGGGTGGCCGGGATCATGGAGGGCCTGATGTGGCGCGCCTACGACCAGTTCGGCTTCCTGCAATACTCGTTCGTCGAATTGGTCATCGCCGTGCATCCGTTCTACGTGATCCGAATGCTGGGCGGGGTCTTTTTCCTGATCGGAGCGCTCATCATGGTCTACAACCTGCTCCGCACCGTCTATAGCCCGACGACGGAAGTGCCCCGGACCCGTGGCCTCGGGGCGCCGCTGCCGCCCGACGCAGTGCTTGTGGCGGGAGAGTAGAGCCATGTTCATCAGCCACGAATTTTTCGAGAAGAACGCGATCTTCCTGCTGATCGGCTCGCTGCTGACCATCGCGGTCGGCGGCATCGTCGAGATCGTGCCGCTGTTCACCATCGAAACGACCGTCGAGCACGTCGAAGGCGTGCGCCCCTACTCGCCGCTCGAGCTGCGCGGCCGCGACATCTACGTGCGTGAGGGCTGCTATCTGTGCCACAGCCAGCAGATCCGCACCCTGCGCGACGAGGTCGAACGTTACGGCCACTACTCGATCGCGGCCGAGAGCATGTATGACCATCCATTCCAGTGGGGCTCCAAGCGCATCGGGCCCGACCTGGCACGGGTCGGCGCGAAATACTCCAGTGACTGGCACTACGCGCACCTGAAGAACCCGCAGGAACTGGTGCCGAAATCGCTGATGCCGCAATACGCCTTCCTGGCGGACAACAGGATCGACCCCGACGACGTCGCCGACCACCTGAGCGCGCTGCGCCACGTTGGGGTGCCCTACACCGATGAGGAAGTCGCCACCGCCCGCGCCGATCTGCTGGCCCAGGCCAACCCCGGCGCCGACACCGCCAATCTGCTGGCGCACTATCCGAAGGCGAATGTCGTGCCTGGCGACGGCCACCAGGTCACCGAGATGGACGCCCTCGTCGCCTACCTGCAGATGCTCGGCACCCTGGTGAACTTCGCCGACACCAACACCGAACGGCTGCGGCAATGAGCATGCTCCTGCCGATCGTGCACTGGCTGGAACATTACTCAGTCGTGATCATGACCCTGATCTTCATCGCGATCGTTGCCTATACCTATTGGCCCGGTCGCAAGACGAAAATCGAACAGCAGGGCCGCATTCCGTTCGAGGATGACGTGTAGTGCCAACCAAGATCGAGAAGGATGCGGTTACCGGCCGCGAAACCACCGGCCACGAGTGGGACGGGGTGAAGGAGCTCAATACGCCGCTGCCGAAATGGTGGCTGTACGTCTTCTACGCCACCATCGCATGGGCGTTCGCCCTGTTTATCCTTTACCCGAGCATCCCGTACGGACCCGGCTACTTCCCCGGCATCCTGGGCTATTCGCAGCGCGGCGCGGTCGACGCCGGCGTGGAAAAGATCGCGGCGCAGCGGAAATTGCTGATGGACAAGATCGCCACGCTTTCCTTTGCCGAAATCAACGCCGATCCCGCGCTGCAGCAGGTGGCGCTGACCGGCGGCCGGATCGCCTTCGCGGAAAACTGTCAGCCCTGCCATGGAGCGGGCGGCGCCGGCCGGCCAGGGTATCCGGCGCTGGCGGCCGGAGCATGGATCTGGGGCGGCACGCCGGAGGAAATCCAGCAGACCATCACCCACGGCATCCGTAGCGGCGACCCCGACGCCCGTCAGAGCACGATGCCTCGGTTCGGTGCCGACGGCATACTCAAGCCAGCGGAGATACAGCAGATCGCGGATTTTGTCTGGGCAACATTCTACGGCCATCCGACCGCCGGGCAGGACACCTCAGCCGGCGCCAGCCTGTTCGCTGCAAACTGCGCGGCCTGTCATGGTCCGCAAGGTCTCGGCAGCCATGAGTTCGGCGCGCCGCGTCTGGCCAGTCATGTCCATCTCTATGGCGACAGCCGCGACACGATCGTTGCGCAGATCAATGCACCTCGGCAGGGCGTCATGCCGAATTGGTCACCGCGCCTCGATCCCGCAACGATCAAGGCAGTAGCGCTGTACGTCCATGCCCTCGGCGGCGGTGAATAGGAGCCGTCCAACTTGGCACGCATCAGCAACAGCGCCCGCCAAATTCAGTTGCAGCAGGAGGCGGCGGGCGAGCATCTATTCGCCAACCGGGTAAAGGTCTATCCGAAATCAGTGCACGGCCAGGTCCGCCGGATCAAATGGGCGGTGCTGATTGCCTGCCTGGCGGTCTACTACGCGCTGCCCTGGCTGCGCTGGGATCGCGGCCCCGGCCAGCCAAATCAGGCCGTATTGCTCGACCTTGCCAACGAGCGCTTCTACTTCTTCAGTCTGGAGCTTTGGCCGCAGGATATCTGGCTGCTGGCCGGCCTTCTGATCATCGCCGCCGTCGGCCTGTTCCTGGTCACCAGCGTGGTCGGCCGCGTCTGGTGCGGCTATACCTGCCCCCAGACGGTATGGACCGACCTGTTCATGTGGGTCGAGCGCGTCCTGGAGGGCGACCGCAACAAACGCATGCAGCGCGACGCCGACCCGGTTTCAATCGATACCGTCTGGCGCAAGGTGGCCAAGCACGCGGTCTGGGTCGGCATCGCCTTCTGGACCGGCGGCGCCTGGATCATGTACTACGTCGATGCGCCCACTGTCACCGTCGAGTTCTGGACCGGCGTGGCCTCGACTCAGGTCTATTTCTTCATCGGACTGTTCACGCTCACGACCTATGTCCTGGCCGGCTGGGCACGCGAACAGGTCTGCACCTACATGTGCCCATGGCCGCGCTTCCAGTCCGCCATGCTCGACGACCAGAGCTTCACCGTGACCTACCAGGCCTGGCGCGGCGAACCCCGCATCCGAGGCAAGCGGCACGAAGACGCCCCGCCCGCCGGCGACTGCATCGATTGCGGCGCCTGCGTGACCGCCTGCCCGACCGGCATCGACATCCGCGACGGCATCCAACTGGAGTGCATCAATTGCGGGCTCTGTATGGACGCCTGCAACCACGTGATGGAGCGCACCGGGCGCGACAAGTGGCTCATCGTCTGGGACACGCTGTCGCGGCAGGCGGCGAAGCGGGAAGGTCGCCATGAACCGATCCGCTTCCTTCGTCCGCGCACGGTGATCTATGTCTCGGCCCTGCTGCTCGCCATGGGAGCGCTGAGCGTTGCCCTGGCGATGCGATCGACATTCGAGCTTTCGGTGCTGCGCGACCGGGCGCCGCTGTTCGTGCCGCTCGCCGACGCCAGCCTGCGCAACGGCTACACCATGAAGATCGCCAACAAGACGCAGGCCAACGCCGCCTTCGACCTCAGCATCGGCGGCCTGCCGAACGCCGTCATGTCCATCGCCGAGGGCGACCAGGCACGGGTGCCGGTGCTGCGCGTCACCGCCCCCTCCGATCAGGTCGAAACCTTCCGTCTGCTGGTCACCGCTCGGCCCACGGCACTGGTGGACGGGTCACAGCCGGTCGATTTCATCCTGCGTGATACTGTCACCGGCGCGCGGACAACCTATCACTCAACCTTCATGGGGCCGGCCGGCTATGCCGCCGGCGCCCCGACCGGAACGGTCAACAAATGAACACGACGGTCTGGCGCTGGTTTCCCCTCGGCCTGATCACCGCGATGGGCTTCGCCTTCGCGGTGAACGGCTACATGGTCTACACCGCGTTGCGCAGCTTCCCAGGCACCGCCGGCACCGACGGCTTCGACCTCAGCAACGACTACCGACGGGTGCTGCAGGCCGCCGCGCAACAGTCGGCCCTGGGCTGGCGGATCGAGTCCAGCCTGGACGAAAACCGTCGTCCGATACTGCATCTCACCGACCGGGCCGGCGCACCGCTCGCCGCCCGATGCGCTGGACGCCCACGCCGAACGCCCGGTGGGACCAACGGATGTGACAGTGCTGGAATTCCAGCCGATCGGCGAAGGACGGTTTCAGTCCGCACAGGCACTGTTCTCGGGTCAGTGGGACCTGATGGTGACGGTGCACGCGGGTGGCCAGGCCAACAGCACGACGCGGCGGGTGTTCGTCCGCTGATGCCGTCCGGCCAGGACATGAGCGCGACGCTCGACCTGCCGCCGCCTGCCGCTGCAGCCGACACGACATGCGCGCATTGCGGCCTGCCCGCGGCGTCCGGGCGGCGCTTCTGCTGCCCCGGCTGTGCCGCCGCGCACGACATCATTCAGGGTCTCGGCCTCGGACGCTACTACCGCCAGCGCGTGCTCGCGGCGGACGCACGGCCGCCGCAAGCCGGAGCCAGCCGAACGGGGCGATCTGACGCGGCACATCACCGCGCGGGCGGACGGGACGCGAGAACTGACGCTCGCCGTGGATGGCCTGCAGTGCGGTGCCTGCGTCTGGCTGATCGAGCAGGTGCTGGCGCAGGAAGCCGGATGTGCTGGCCGGCCGCGTCAACATGACCACGCGCCGCCTGCGCCTGGTGTGGCGAGGCGCCCCCGAGCGCGCGGACCAACTGGTGGCGCGGATCGAGGCCTTGGGCTACCGGCTGGTGCCGTTCGACACCTCGGCGCTGGCCGCGGCACAGGACCGCACCGGGCGGACACTGCTGCGTGCCTTGGCCGTCGCGGGCTTCGCCGCCGGCAACGTGATGCTGATCTCGATCGGCATCTGGGCCGGTCAGCGCGGCGCCGTGGAGGACCGCATCGGGCCGGCGACCGTCTCGCTGCTGCACTGGGTTTCCGCGCTGATCGCGATGCCGGCGATCGCCTACGCCGGCCGGCCGTTCTTCGCCTCCGCGCTGGGTGCCCTGCGCCACGGCCGCACCAACATGGACGTGCCGATCACGGTGGGGGTCATCCTGGTCACCGGCATGAGCCTGGTGGAAACCGCGACCGGCGGCGCGCACACCTACTTCAACTCGGCCATCACCTTGCTGTTCTTCCTGCTCGTCGGCCGCGTTCTGGACCATCGGGCACGCGGCCGAGCGCGCGCGACGGCGGAACAGTTGCTGGCGCTGCGCACGGATCGATGTCACCGTGCTGCAGGACGACGGGACCACCGTGCGGCGTGACCAGCAACAGGTTACCGAGGGCGACCGCGTCCTGGTGGCGACCGGCGAGCGCATCGGCGTGGACGGCGTGGTGGAGCGTGGATCGGCGATCATCGACGCCAGTCTGGTCACCGGCGAGAGCCTGCCCGTTGCCGCCGAACCCGGAACCAAGGTCTTCGCCGGCACGCTCAATCTGGGCGCCGCGCTGACCATCCGCGCCGCGGCGACCGGCGACGCCACGCTGCTGGCCGAATGCGTTCGCCTGATCGAAGCGGCCGAGACGCGGCGTGGCCGTTTCGTCGTGCTCGCCGACCGGGTGGCGCGCCGTTACGCGCCGGCGGTGCATCTGTGCGCGCTGGCCACCTTCCTGTGGTGGTTCTTCGTCGCCGGTGCGCCGGTCGGCCAGGCGCTGCTGACCGCGGCCGCCGTGCTGATCATCACCTGCCCGTGCGCGCTGGCGCTGGCGGTGCCGGCGGTGCAGGTGATCGCCACCGGGCGCCTGTTCCGCGGCGGCATGCTGCTGAAGTCGCCCACTGCGCTGGAGCGGCTTGCCGCGGTCGACACGGTGGTATTCGACAAGACCGGCACGCTGACCGAGCCGCTGCTGGCGCTGGTCGGTCATCCCGACCCGGGGGCGCTGCGCCAGGCCGCGGCGATGGCGGCATCCAGCCGTCACCCCCTGGCGCGATCGCTTGCCGCCGCCGCCGGCCCGGTGGCGCCCGCCGATGACGTGGTGGAACATTCCGGCCAGGGCCTGAGCCGAATGACACCGGCGGGCGAGATCCGCTTGGGCAGCCGACCGTTTTGCGGTGGCCCGGATGACGCCGCCATCGGCCCGGAGATGTGGCTGGCACGTCCCGGAACGCCGCCGGTTCGCTTTGCCTTCGACGAGCGGCCCCGCGCCGACGCCCGCGTCACGATCCGACGGCTGCGCGACATGGGGCTGACCGTCAGATTGGTTTCCGGGCGACCGGCCCGGACAGGTGGCACGAATTGCCGCCGCGCTTGGCATCGACGACTGGCGAGCGGACTGCTCACCGGTGGAAAAGGTGACGCTGATCGAGGGCTGGGCGGCGCACGGCAGCAGGATACTGATGGTGGGGGACGGTCTGAACGACGGTCCCGCGCTGGCGGCGGCCTCGGTGTCAGCCTCGCCCGCGACCGCCGCCGACATCAGCCAGACGGTGGCCGATCTGGTCTTTCAGGGCGCCAACCTGGCACCAGTCGCTCTCGCACTGCGGACGGCGCGGCGGGCGCGCGCCGTGATGTGGCAGAATCTGGTCCTGTCGATCGGCTACAACGTGGTGATGGTGCCGCTGGCGGTCGCCGGCTGGGTCACCCCCTGGCTGGCCGCCGCCGCGATGTCGAGCTCGTCCCTGCTGGTGATGGTGAACAGCCTTCGCCTGCACCGAGGGCGCGGAGCCCGATCGATGACCATCATCCTGTATCTGCTTGGCATCAGCCTGGCGATGGGGGCCGGGGGCCTGTGCTTCTTCCTGTGGTCGCTTCGGACCGGACAATATGACGACATGGACGGCGCCGCGAACCGAATTCTGTTCGACGATGACTGACGCAACGCCGGGGGGCGATGGGAGCAACGTCGCGCATCATCGGGAAGCGGATCATGTCAGAGAATGCGGTCAAGAAGCCAGGCGCCGCCGCCACCTAATCTTCGCCTTTGGGCTGCACGGCGGGAGCGGAGGCTGGGCCCGTGTCCGGCGCGGGGATGATAGCTTAGGAAGCCTCTCCGGCCTGGGCTGATCGGCTGGGATGACGGACACTTGCACCCGCTATCCACAGCCGTCCACAGCGGCGCCCCATGCGCGGCGCGTCCGCTTGGGCTACGATGCGTGCGTGAACACCATCAACTCGCCGATCTTCGGCCTCTCCCAGCGGCTCCCGCCCTCCAACCATCAGGCGGAAAAAGCCCTGCTCGGTGCGTTGCTTGCAAATAACAAAGCCTATGAGCGGGTGTCGGAGTTCCTGACGCGCGGATCATTTCGTCGACCCGATTCATGGCCGGATCTATCAGGCCATCGTTCGCCGGGTCGAAGCCGGTCAACTGGCTGATGCCGTTACCCTGAAGGCGGAATTCGAGCACGCCGGCATTCTGGAGGAAGTCGGCGGCACACCCTATCTCACCGAGCTGCTCTCGGCCATGGTCGGCATCATCAACGCCGGCGACTATGGACGGGCCATCCACGACACCTGGCTGCGGCGCCAGTTGATCGATATCGGCGAAACCGTCGTCAACAACGCCTTCGGCGCCGACGCCGAACTGGACGGGTCCGGAGCAGATCGAAGTCTGCCGAGCAGTCGCTGTTCGAACTCGCGGCGGATGGCGGCAGCAGTGGCGGGTTCGTCCCATTCGAGCGCGCGCTGACGGATGCGATCCTTGGGGCGGAGCGCGCCTTCCGGCGCTCGGGCAGTGTCTCCGGCCTGTCCACCGGACTGCGCGACCTCGACAGCAAGATGGGCGGGATGCATCCGTCGGATCTGCTGATCCTGGCCGGCCGGCCGGGCATGGGCAAGACCGCGCTGGCGACCAAGATCGCCTTCGGTGCCGCCAAGGCGCTGCAGGCGGACGCCCGTCTCGTCGACCCGAGCGGCGGTAGCCGAAGCAGACCGTCGCGATCTTCTCGTTGGAAATGAGCGCGGAGCAGCTTGCGACCCGTCTGCTGAGCGAGGAGGCGAGGATATCCGGCGACCGCATCCGCCGTGGCGACATCGGCCAAAAGGACTTCGATAAATTCGTTCAGGTGTCGCGGGAAATCTCCTCGTTGCCGATCCAGATCGATGATACGCCCGCCATCACCATGTCGGCGCTGCGCACCCGCTGCCGCCGCCTGAAGCGGACCAAGGGGCTGGCGCTGGTGATCGTCGACTATCTGCAACTGATGCGGCCCGCCGCCGGCACGCGGCCGGAAAACCGCGTGCTGGAGATCAGTCAGATCACCCAGGGTCTGAAGGCCCTGGCCAAGGAGCTGGCGATGCCGGTGCTGGCGCTGTCGCAGCTTTCGCGGCAGGTGGAAAGCCGCGACGACAAGCGGCCGCAACTGTCGGATCTGCGCGAGTCGGGCTCGATCGAGCAGGACGCCGACGCGGTCATGTTCGTGTATCGGGACGAATATTACCTGGAACAGAAGATGCCGAAGGAAGTTGCGTTCGACAGCAATTCGGACAAGTTCCATGCCGCGATGGACGACTGGAAGCAGCGCATGGACAAGGCGCACAACCGGGCCGACCTGATCATTGCCAAGCAGCGGCATGGCCCCACCGGCAACGTGCCGCTGTTCTTCGAGGCCGAGTTCACCCGCTTCGCCGACCTCGATCTCGTCCACGCCGACTACGCCGTTTAACATGCCCGTTCCCGTCATCGGGCCGGAGGCGGGGTTGGCGGCGAGCAGCCAGGCGGTGCTGGAGGTCGACCTCGGCGCCGTCGTCGCGAACTGGCGGGCGTTGCAGGCGCGGCATCCGTCGGGGGCGACGGCGGCGGTGATCAAGGCCGATGCCTACGGGCTGGGAGCGCGCCAGGTCGCGGCGGCGCTGCATGCAGCCGGTTGCCGGCACTTCTTCGTCGCCTATCTGCCCGAGGCGCTGGCGGTGCGCGACGTGGTGCCCGGACGCGATGCTGGGGGTGCTGTGCGGCCTCATCCCCGGCACCGAGGCGGAGTATATGGCGCACGACCTGACCCCGGTGCTCTGCTCGCTGGCCGAGATCGAGCAATGGACCGAGCAGGCACGCGCGTCTGGCCGGCAACTCGGCGCCATTCTGCAGGTCGATACCGGCATGGCGCGCCTGGGCCTCGATGACCGTGAACTCGCGATCCTGGCCGGCGATCACGCTCGGCTGCACGGGCTAAGCATCCGCTATGTGATGACGCATCTGGTCTCGGCCGAACATCCGGACGATCCGATAAACTGGTTACAGCGTGAGCGGTTCGCTGCCGCCCGCTGCCGATTGCCCGCCGCGCCGGCCAGCCTCGCCAACTCGTCCGGCATTTTCCTTGGCGCGGACTTCGGCTCCGATCTGGCCCGTCCAGGCGCGGCGCTCTACGGCATCAATCCGACGCCGGGCCGGCCCAACCCGATGCGGGGCACGGTGCGGCTGATGGTGCGGGTGCTGGCGGTGCGGGACATCCCGGCCGGGGCGAGGGTCGGTTACAACGGGACCTGGACGGCGGCGCGCCCAAGCCGGATCGCGACCGCGGCGCTCGGCTACGCGGATGGTTTCCACCGCAGCCTGTCGGGTCGCGGGACGGCGTTCTTTGACGGCCGCCCCCTTCCGCTGGTAGGCCGTGTCTCCATGGACCTGACCACCTTCGACGTGACCGATCATCCGGCTGTGCAGCCCGGATGCTGGCTGGAGATGCTTGGCCCGCATTTGTCGGCGGATGACCTCGCCGCCGCGGCCGGCACGAACGGTTACGAGGTGCTGACGTCCCTCGGCCGCCGCTTTCATCGGGTGTATCGAACGGCGTGATGACTGTGCTGGATCTTCTGGCCGCGACCGGGCGAGCGGTCATCGCCCTGTGCCGCGGCGCCGGGGCACTGGCGTTGTTTGCGATGGAGGGGCTGTCGCATATGCTGCGCCCGCCGTTCTATGGCCGCATGTTCGGCCGAGCGCTGCTGGAGATCGGCTATTTCAGCCTGCCGGTCGTGGCGCTGACGGCGATGTTCACCGGCATGGTGCTGGCGTTGCAGTCGTATACCGGGTTCGCTCGTTTTTCCGCGCAAGGCGCCGTGGCCAACCTTGTGGTGCTTTCGGTCACCCGCGAACTCGGGCCGGTGCTGGCCGGGCTGATGGTCGCAGGTCGCGTCGGCGCGGCGATGGCGGCCGAGCTTGGCACGATGCGCGTCACCGACCAGATCGATGCGCTGTCGACGCTGCAGACCAATCCGATGAAGTACCTGGTGGCGCCGCGACTGCTGGCCGGCACCATCGCGTTGCCGATGCTGGTGGTGGTCGCCGATGTGCTCGGGGTGCTGGGGGGGTTCATCGTCTCCACGCTGAAATTAGGCTTCAACGTCAGCACCTACCTCGCCAACACGATCAACTTTGTGCAGGTGAATGACGTCGTGTCCGGGCTGGTGAAGGCGGCGGTGTTCGGCTTCCTGATCGCGCTGATGGGATGCTACCAGGGCTACAACAGCCGCGGCGGCGCGCAGGGCGTGGGGGCCGCGACGACGCTGGCGGTGGTCAGCGCTTCGATCCTGATCCTGGCGTTCGACTACGTGCTGACGGAGATGTTTTTCGCGCAGTAGGGATGGCGCGGAGGCGCTGCTCCGAGGGCACGTGCGCTGGCCAGCCGTCGGACCGCCTGGCGTCGAGGTCCGAAATCCGAAGGACCCAATTCGCGGCTGAATAGTGCGCGCAACATGCCGGTGCGGGACGAGGCGCAGCCCGGCGGGGTCGCCTTGTCGGCGCCAGACCCGCCTGACAGCGGCAATCAGCTTGCGAGCAACTCCCGCAGAGCCGCATCCAGTGTCTTGATATCTTCGGGACTGGTCCCCGGCCCGCCAGCGAAATGACCCCAGACCGAGTCGACCACCCGAAGCTCGGCGTTCGGCATATGCTCCACCTCGAGGGCGTTGTCCTCGGGCGGGAAATACAGATCCGTTTTTGCCGGCATGACGATTGCTTTCGCCTTTATGGCCGCCAGCGCCTTCGGGTAGTCGCCGTTGAAAAGTTCATTGTTGCTGATGTCGCCGTTCTGCCACGTCCAAAGCATCGTCAGCAGATTATTGGCATCCCTCGGCAGGAAGATGCCCTCCCAGAAGCCGACAAGAAAATCCTCGAGCGACGCATATCCCATCGCCTTTAAGTCCAGCTCCTGACGGTAGAAGGCCTGCGAGAAGCCCCATCCGGCGTATACGCGGGCCATGGCGCGCAGTCCCTTCACGGGTGGCGTATCGTACCAGCCGTCCATGAACGCGGCATCGGCGGTCAACGCGGCCTTGACACCTTCGAGGAACACGAAATTGTGCCGCGAACACTTGGCCGATCCCTGAAACGGCAGAATCCGCTTGACCATGTCGGGGTACATCGCGCCCCAGTGGTAGGTCTGCAGCGCGCCCATGGACCAGCCCGTCACCAGTTGTATTGTGTCGATACCAAACTTATCGTGGACGAGCCGATATTGCTGTCTCACGTTGTCGTAGGCCGTGATCTTGGGGAACCGAGCGCGGTCGAACGGCGCGGGTGTGTTGCTGGGCGAGCTCGAAAGTCCGTTGCCAAGCATGTTTGGAACGATAATGAAATACTTTCGCGGATCGAGGGTCAGTGCCTCATTGATGAGCCATTCGTTCTCGTAGTGCTGCCCGGAATACCAGGTGGGGTAGACTATGACGTTGTCCTTCGCGGCATTCAAAGTCCCGTAGGTCTTATATGCCAATCTTGGCGCCTCGGAGCGTCTGCCTGCACTGCAGCACCACATCGCCGAGCTCGAAGGTTTCGTAGTCAACCATTTTCTTGTCCTTCCGAATTTTGCCTGGAGTCATGGGTCAGTCGATGTGCATCGGCGATGTCCCAGCGGGCAGTCACTTGTTCGCCGACCGAGATCGGAGAGCGGAAGTAAATGCCCTCCTCGACATATGCTACAAATTCGGTGCCCCCGAGGGAGGAAGCGCCTTCCAGTGTGACTTTAACGAAGGTGCCCTGATATTCGATGGCGCGGACGCGGGCTGAGACCGCATTGACCGGAAGGGATTCGTCCACCGGTGTCCTTGCCAGACGAACATGGTCACGGCGAACGGCGAAGTAGAGGGTTTGACCGGCCAGCGCCGACGGGTGGCCCATGTTAAGGGCAAAGCGCTCGTTACGCTCTCCAACCAGTGTGCCGACGTCGCCGGCAATAGCCTCCAAGGTTCCGACCAGAACGTTCTGACCGCCCATGAACCGCGCGACATAGGCGCTGTCCGGTTCGGCGTAGATCTCGCGTGCGGTGGCGGCCTGGACGACACGCCCATGCGCCATCACGACCACATGATCGGCGACCGCAACGGCCTCGAGTTGTGTGTGGGTGACGTGCACGAACGTAATGCCCAGCCGCTGCTGCATTTCCTTCAGCTCAGCCCGCATCTGCAGGCGGAGGAATTCGTCGAGCGCGGACAGCGGCTCATCGAGCAGAAGCACCCGGGGTCGCGTTATGATAGCACGGGCGAGCGCCACGCGTTGCTGCTGTCCGCCCGACAACTGGGCCGGCAGGCGGGCGGCGAGCGCGGTCAACTGGACCTGCTCGATCATCTTGTCGGCTTCGCGGTAACGTTCCCGGCGCGAAACGCCGCGTACCCGCAGGCTGAAGGCGACGTTGTCGCGGACTGAAAGATGCGGAAACAGCGCGTAATTCTGGAACATCATCGCGGTTCCGCGCACCCGCGGCGGCTGGCCCACGACGTCGACGCCATCGATCAGGATTTCACCTTCAGTGGGATTCTCGTGTCCCGCGATCATCCGAAGCATTGTCGTCTTGCCGCAGCCGCTGGGGCCGAGGAGGCAGCAGTAGCTGCCGCCTGCTATTTGCAGATTTATTCCATCGACGGCTAGCGCGCCGTTCGGGTAGCGTTTCACAATTCCGGCCAGTTCCACGGCGCCCACGTCGCCGACTCTGGCCGGTATCATTTCGACGGCATTGTCCATCTTTGATCCTGCCACTGTCAGGGTTTGGTCACGGATCCCAACCGCCGTCGCTGGATCAGCGCGATTGATCCCAGTGAGATGCCAATAACGGCAAATGACAGAGCGGTGGTCAGGGTGCCGAGCGCATAGATGGACGGCGAGGTAACGTTCTGCGTCATGCTCCAGATCTCGATCGGTACGGTGTTGTTGGAGCCGACGGTCTGCAAGGTCCGTGCGAACTCGTCATAGGACAGGGTGAAACCGAACAGCGCCACGGCGATGATTCCGGGCAACAGGATGGGTATGACCACCAGGCGTATCGTCTGCAGCGGGTGGGCGCCAAGGTCGCGCGCGGCCTCTTCGTAGGACCGGCCGAACCGGCCAAACACCGCGAACATGATGAGCAACCCGAACGGCAAGGTCCATGACAGTTGCGCACCGAGCGCGGAGGTGTACCAGTCGGTCTCCCAGCCAAACAGTTGGAACATCAGCCCGATGCCGATGCTGAGCACGTAGCCCGGGGCAACCAGACTGGCGATGACCAAATAGAACAACGGGCCGCTGCCGAGGAAGCGCGTGCGGAACGACATGCCCGCGGCGAAGGAGATGGCGACAGTCAGGATCATCACCATCAGGGCCAGCGGCACCGAGCGCGAAATGGCGCCCATCAGATCACCGGTGTCGCCCTGCTCGATCAATTGCTGAAACCAATGCAGGCCGACGCCGCGCATGGGAAAGCCGAGACCACCCTGTGGCCCCTGGAACGACAGGATGTAGATGCACAGCATGGGGCCGTAGAGGAACGCTACATAGAGCGCGAAGATGGTGCCCAGCAGATAGAACGTCCACGGACGTCCTCCATTGGCTGACATCACCGCCATGTCAGCGATCGCCCACCAGTTCGCGCCGAACATCGACCATTCGTATGATCGCCGCGACGACCAGGCTCAGCACGATCAGCAGTATGACCGCGCTGGCGGCGGCGTGCGGAAACAGCAGGGTCGAGATGTCGTCGACCATCGCCGACACGACCGAAGCATCGCCGCCGCCGCTCATGATCTTGACGACGTAAAAGTCGCCCATCACCAGCGTCACCACAAAGACCGAGCCAAGCACGATGCCGCTTTTCGTCAACGGCAATACCACCAGGATCATTGTTTTCAACCGTCCCGCACCGGCATCGAGCGCGGCCTCGAACAATGCCGGGTCGATCCGGCCCATGGCGTTGAAGATCGGAACGATCATGAATATCGTGAACAAGTGAACATACGACACAACGACCGAGAAATCAGAATAGAGCAGAAATTGCAACGGCTGGTCGATCGCGCCGGTTGCCATGAGGGCTTGATTGATGACCCCCTGTTTGCCGAGCAGTGGCAGCCAGGAGATCATGCGAATGATGTTGGAGGTCCAGAACGGTACGGTGCAGACCAGGAACAATCCGATGGCGACCAGCTTGCTGCGGACGTGAAACACCAGGAAGTAGGCGACGCAGAAGCCGATAACCAAGGTGCAGGCCCAGGTGAGTGCCGCCAGCTTGATCATTGTCAGGTAGAGCGACAATGTGAGGCTGGATGTAAGGACGCTTTGGTAATTTTCCAGCGTGAATGCCGGTACGACAGCAAAGTTGTCGTAGCGGAAGAAGCTGACGGCCACCACCGCCAGCAAAGGCGCCACAACGAAGACCAGCAATATCAGCGCGAGCGGAAGCGCCAGCCACATTGACGAAACCACTCTGGGCTGACCGCCTCGTCGCATGCTTCGCCCCACTCGCGCCGCCGTTCAGGCTGACTTGAACTCATTCCAGCGCTGGATCATGTACTGATTTTCGTCCATGACGGTATTCCAGCATGAGATGTTGGTAAAGCGCTCGATGAACGAGCCGCCATCGCGCACTGACCCGGGCTTGGCGATGCCGGCGCCGTAGGGATCCTTGATTTCCTCGACCGCGGGCTTGCCCAGGTACCAGTAGCCGTATTCGTTCGGCGACATGAATTTCTCGGCGGTTGCCGGAACCGGACTGTAGTAGCCATGCCGGGCGACGAAGGCTCCCTGCCATCCGGTATAGTACCAGTTGAGATATTCATAGGCGGCACCAAGCTTCTTGCCGGTCAGGTGGCGCATCAGCCCCATCCCGTTGCACCAGCCGCGATAGCCCTCCTTGCCGTCGGGCCGCTGATTGACCGGCGCGTAGGTGCAGGGAATTCCCTTGGCGAGAACCGCCGTCACCGCCGGCGACCACATCGACTGGATCTCAACCTCGCCGGCCGCCATGAGTTCAACCGACTGCTCGAAGGTTGTCCATGTGGCGCGAAATTGGCCCTGCTTTTTCAGTGCGATCAGCGCGTTGATCGTCTTGTCGATCTCCTCGCGCGTCATGTTACCCTTGTTCTTGTACGCGATGTCGCCCCGTGATTCGAAGGCCAGCGCGGCATCCATGATACCGATGTTGGGCACGTCGAGAATCGCCGCCTTGCCTTTGAACGCCGGCGAGATCAGCTCCTTCCATTGCGTTACCGGATGAGTGATCAGGTCCGGGCGGTAGCCGATTGAGTCAGCGTTGTAGACCTGCGGCAGGAAGCTCGCGTAGTCATGCGTGCCCTCGACGATCACGGTCGAATCCTTGGTCTCCAGGTACATCGCCTCATAGGGCGAGATCCCCTGGCGGGAGACCTTCTTCCCCTCATATTCACCCTTGGTGAAGATCGGCAGCATATCGCCGAAACGGGCGATCTTCTTTACCTCGATGCCCTGGAGAATGCCCCGCGGGACCGCGACCTTGGCCTGCCATCCCTCAAGATCGGGGATATCCACACTGTTCGGCTGCGTGATGAAACGCGTGATGGCAGTCGAAGTATCGAGGTTCTGCATGGCGACCTTGAAGCCCAGGTCTTTGGACGCCTGATCACCGATTGCCTGGACGACGGCATACGACACCCCGATATGGCGCAAGGTGATGTCCTTGATATCCTGCGCCCAAATTGTCGGGAAACCGGTGATTGCCTCGGACCCGGCGGCGACGCCGGCAATGGCGGATGCGGCCTTGAGCACGTGACGGCGGGTAATACTTGACGCGCCGGTCTTGGGACTTCCATTCATTATGTTGCTCCACCTCTGTTCATCCACGTCAAGTCAAGTATCCTGTATCAGAACGACCGCGGGCGCCATCGGGGCAGGTGCTGAATGCGGCGAATGACATCTGCCTATACGAACTAATCGACCGACGGCAGGGCCTGTCCTGCTACCGCAACGCAGGGCATGCCCTGGCTTCTTCACTCCGGGTGGCAATGTCGCGGCAATCGCCGTGAGCAATCCCGCCGTCGTGACACGTGATTTGTCAGTGGCTGATCATCCATGGTCGCTGACCGGGAAAGCTTTTGGCGGCGGCCGCGTCGGCACGCAATTTCCCTCGGCCAGACGCCGAACAACAGCTACAGGACGGCGGATGCCGCTTTGCCCGCGTCGGGGCGTTCGCGCTGCGCTCGTTGATGTCGCCAGCACGTCGCCGAGTGGAATCCAATCCGGAGAGGGCGGGCGCGGTCAACAGCGCGCGCGACGCTACGTCGCCACATTGCTCGCAAGGCTGGGGCTGCTGAAATTCCGCCATCGGCCGGAGCGCGGTGAACGGCCCGCACTCCGGGCACAGATAGTCGTAGATCGGCATCATTGCCCTCTCATAAATCTGGCGCCAGCGGCATCGTCACACCACTCTTCACGCCGCCGCTCGGCCCTGAGGCACCTGGATTGATGTCGAAATCAAAGATCTCCGTCGGTAGCCAAAGTGTGGCGCATGAATTTGGAATGTCGACGACGCCGCTGATGTGTCCCTGAACCGGCGCCGTACCCAGTATAGAATAGGCTTGAGCCCCTGAATAGCCAAATTTTTTCAAATACTCGATCGCGTTCAGGCAAGCTTGACGATAGGCAACGTTGACGTCCAGATAGTGCTGCTGCCCGGATTCGTCGACCGATATGCCCTCGAATATAAGATAGTCGCTGTACGCCGGTTTGACCACGCTGGGTTTGAAGATCGGGTTCTTGATGCCGTATTTCGCCATCCCGCCCTTGATCAGTTCCACTTTCAGATGGATCCAGCCGGGCATCTCGATTGCACCGCAGAACGTAATTTCACCGTCGCCCTGGCTGAAATGCAGATCGCCCATCGAAAGTCCGGCACCGGGGACATAGACCGGGAAGAACACACGCGCGCCGCGCGAGAGATCCTTGATGTCGCAATTGCCACCGTGCTCGCGTGGCGGCACCGTGCGCGCGCCGGTTGCGGCAGCGGCCGCTTTTGCCTCGCCCTTGAGGCGACCCATATGGGCCGTCGGTGCGAAAGGCGCATTGGCCAGCGGCGGCACTCGCGTCGGGTTGGTGGCGATCAGACCGGTTTCGCGACGATTCCAGGTGTCGAGCAGCTTTGGGTCAGGCAGGCAGCCAATCAGTCCCGGATGGATCAATCCGGCGAAGTTCACTCCAGGGACATGGCGGGAGTTGGTGAACATGCCATGGAAGTCCCAGATCGACTTCTGCGCCGTGAGGGAAATGATCGGTCAGAAAGCCGCCGCCGTTCTTCTTCGAGAAAAACCCGTTGAACCCCCAGGCATTGTGCGGAAATGCACCGATGTCCAAGAAGTCCACCACCAGAAGATCACCGGGTTCAGCACCCTCGACGCCAACCGGGCCGCTAAGGAAGTGTACCATACTGAGATCGATGTCGCGTACATCGGCCGCGGACTCGTCATTCTTTATGAATCCGCCGGTCCAGTCGTAACATTCGATAATGAAATCCTGGCCGGGTTTTACCGTCGCGACCATTGGTATGTCGGGATGCCACCGGTTGTGGATCATGTCGTTGTCGTAGGCAGATTGTGCCAGGTCGACCTTGATGAGGGTATCCGTCATTATTGTCCCCTTGTCTTGTTTCTACCAGTATTATCGACGCAGACAACGTGAGAGACGCTATCGGACGTCGCCGACCAGCGCCTACTCGCCCCGAGCCAATGCGTTATGCAGCCACAGTGCGGTATTGCAAATCTCGTACCAGCTAGGCCTCAACTGTAATTCGATAGGCGGCGGTGCGGCTCTCTCCGGGTGGGATCAACATCAGCCACGGCTTGTGGATGAATTCGCCCTCGAAATCGGATGGACTCGCCATGCCGGACCACGGTTCGATGCACAGGAAATCTCCACCTGCTCGCGACCATAAACCGAGGTGGGGAAATCCCTCCCATCCGACGGTGATCGCGGGACCTTCCGCAGCGGCAAAGCGTAACGATCGGCTTGCAGGACGGGGCAGAATCAAGGCGTCGTCGCGGAATAATTCCTCCGCCAGGGCGAGGCGTCGGCCGGCGATCGGCGACGGCCTAAGCGCATCGGTTAACAGGCCATCCGCCACACCGCGGATCGGCGTTGTTTCCTCGGCATCGAAGGTGAGCGAATAGGCTTCCTTCGCCATGCCCGGAACCAGCGGCCAGCGGAACGCCGGGTGGGCGCCCATCGAGGCCGGAAGCACCGCGTCGCCGGTGTTCGTCACCGTGAAGGTGATCGCGAGCGTCGAGTCCTCGACGGAATATTGGATCGCGAAACGAAATGGAAATGGATACATCATCCGTGTCTGCGCGTCATCACGCAACGCGAGAACGCATCCGGTCGGGAAACGATCAACCCATGAGAAGCGCCGGTCGCGTGCGAACCCATGCTGCGTCAACCGATAGCTTCGGCCCTCGTGCACCAGTGTATCGTCCCGCAGGCGGCCAACGATAGGAAACAGCACCGGTGCGTGACGCGGCCATACTGGGGCGGCCGACCACAAATACTCGGTTCCCACAGCATCCCGCAGCGAGCAAAGTTCGGCGCCGCTCGACCTGACGCAGGCGGTGACACCGGCACTTGAGAAACTGTGCTGTTCCGCATCGTCTCCTGTCATGCCTTGCAGCTCCTATGACTTGGAACCAAACTTTGGCCATCCGAGCGTGATCATGCTCAAAACCAGGGCGCGACGGGCTCAGGACGAAAGCAGTTCGTGCACCCCTTTCGCGAGGAACTCGGTGTCGGGCTGATTGCCGTTCGGGTTGCCGGCGAGATGGCCCCATATCGTCGGAATTGGCCGCAGCTCGCCATTCCGGAGGTGCGCGACCTCGGCGGCATTTTCAGCAACACCGAAGTAGCGGTCGGTCTCGCTTGGCATAATGAGCGCCTTGGCCTTGATCGAACCGAGGGCCTTCGCCAGGTCGCCTCCGTACATCTCGTTTGCACTGATGTCTGCGTTCTGCCAGCTCCAGAGCTGCGCGAGCAGGTTGTTGGCATCGTGCTGCAGAAAATAGGTTTCCCAGAAACCCGAGAGAAAGTCTTCAAGCGTTGGAAAGCCCAGTCCCTTGTAGAGGGCCTGGCTGTAAAAGGCCGGGCTCAGCCCCCACCCGGCGTAACCCCGGCCAAACGCCTTCAGGCCACGCACCGGCGGTGTGGCGAACCAGTTGTCTTGCCACAGGCAATCGGCGGTCAGCGCGGTTCTTATCCCCTCGAGGAAAACGAAATTATTTGGCGATGTGCGAGCCGAGCCGCAAACGGCACAGATTCGCTCGACCATATCGGGAAAGAGTGCACCCCAGTGATAGGCCTGCTGCGCGCCCATCGAGTAGCCGAAGGCGAGGGCGATCTTTTCGATGCCAAACACCTCCGTTACCAAACGATGTTGCATGCGCACGTTGTCCGTCAGCGTGACCTTCGGATAGCGGCCGCGGTCGATCGGTGGAACACTGTTGCTTGGCGAGGACGAAACCCCGCTGCCGAACATGTTCACGATGATGACGAAATAGCGGCTCGGATCAAGTATTTTGTCTGGCGCGATCAGCCATTCCATGTCCTTGTGAGTACCGCTGTAGTAACTCGGATAGACAATGACATTCGACTTGTCCGGCGCCAGCGTACCGTAAGTCTTGTAGGCAATCTTGGCATTGGTGAAGACAGTACCGGACTGGAGCGGCACGGAGCCCAACTCGAAGACCTTGTAGTCGGCCGGCGTTGATGACTGCGCCGCCGCCGGTGCGATCGGTGTGAGACTGAACCTGCCCGAGGTCCCCAGAACCCCGATCGCGCCGGCCGCCGCCTGCATGAAGCCGCGGCGTGCGGACGACAGCAGATCAGGCGAGGCCTGGAGAATTGAGCTTACTTTCATAGCGATACCCCTTTGAAACGTCTGACCGGACTGTTTCGCAAGCGCCTAGGAGCGCGACGGCAGGACCGCCGTGACGGGGCGGCCCCTTTCGGGTACTCGATAGCGGACAGCTCAGGGCGCCGAAGCGCGATGTAGTGCACACAATTTGTTGCCGTCCGGATCCCGAAGGTAGGCAAGATACAATTCTCCGAAGCCGCCTTTCCGAATGCCGGGCGGGTCTTCAATCGCGGTGCCGCCGTTCGCGACTCCGGCTTTGTGCCAAGCATCGGCCTGTTCGGAGGTGGTCATGGCGAAACCGATCGTGCCGCCGTTGGCGTGAGTTGCGGACTTGCCATCGATGGGGCTGGTCACCAGCAGCAACCCACCATTGTGTGCGTAGATCAGCCGGCCTTTTTCATCCTGCACCCCGGGCTTCCCGCCGACCGCGCCAAACAGGGCATCGTAGAATCTCTTCGACTGCGCAATGTCGTTGCTTCCGATCATCACATGGCTGAACATGCCGTTATCTCCCCACCAAATTCACAGGCCGCTGCCGCGGCGCGCGAACTGAACACGATTTTATCAGCCACGGAAAGGGCACCCGATGCCGATGCCCTGCCGCCTCGCCGTTGGCTCATGTTCATGGAATGGGCTCGATGAGCGCTTGAATACCTAACCCGCTGCTCAAAAGAACCGCCGCGGAGGATGGTTCCGCTCAGAAAGCCACCAATCCTACCGTGCATCGTGCGACTCTACCCAGTTGACACGACCAAGGCCTGGATCACAAAAAAATAGGGCGTTGTTGAGAAGCGTGTGAGCGCGGTCGTGCGGCGCTCGGGCTGTTGCGGCTCCCTGGAGCGAGACAGGGAGACGCCGGCAGACACTCGGGTCGTGGGCTGGTCTGTGCGACCGTGGGGATCTCGGCCTGCCGGCGTCACGGTTTTACACGTGTACAGGAGTGAGGGCTGTTCGCCCGGATGCAATCCAGCGTGCGGACCACGACAACCATAGTGGTGGAACTCATCATGCCAGACAAGCAGTTCATCGGCGTCGATGTCTCCAAGGGCTGGATCGATGTAGCAACGGCCGGGCGGCCCGGTCATCGCCGGATCGACAACTGCGACGCCGCGATCCAACACTGGCTCGGCACGCTGGATACCGCCAGCGTCGACCTCGTCGCCTTCGAGCCGACAGGCGGC
Source organism: uncultured Alphaproteobacteria bacterium (assembly GCA_963759425.1). Classification (GTDB taxonomy): domain Bacteria; phylum Pseudomonadota; class Alphaproteobacteria; order Acetobacterales; family Acetobacteraceae; genus Rhodopila. The sequence goes on along the minus strand of CAVWZM010000020.1, from coordinate 23,892 downwards.
TACGAGCGACCCTTGAAGCGCGCGCTGCGCCGAGCTGGCCTCGCCTTCGCCCGGGTGCATCCGAATGAGATCGTCGCCTTCCGCCGTCGCCGCGGCGTCAAGGCCAAGACCGATCCGATCGACGCCCGCCTGCTGGCCGATTTCGCCGCCATCGAGCTGGCAGCGGCGGCCCGCCATGCGCGAGGAAAGAGACACGGCGCGAGCTGTCGGTCCGCCGGCAGTTAGGTCGGCACCCTGCAGGGCGAAGGCTGTCGCGCCGCAATGGCCAGCTCGGCGGCCGCGAAAGCTAGCTTCACCGTGGTCGCCGAGGCGCTTGAGAGCGCTCTGGCGGCGATCGAGACGGCGCTCGAGCAGACCATCCGCACGACGCCCGAGTTCGCCGCGATGGCCGCATTGTTGCGCAGCCTGAAGGAAGTCGCGACGGTCACGGTGCACACCCTGCTGGCCGAACTGCCCGAGCTTGGCAGCCGCTCCGGAAAGCAGATCGCCGCCCTGGTCGGTTTGGCGCCGCAACAACGCGACAGCGGCACGCAGCGCGGCCGCGCCGTCACCGGCCACGGGCGGCCTGGCGTGCGCCGGGTGCTGTTCAACGCCGCCCGCATCGCCATTCGCTACAACAGAAGATCAAGGACCACTCGGTGCAGTAATCGGCGGCCTTGTTCAGTGGCCTGGACGGGGTGATCCGCAGTCTGGAGTCCCTGATGGATCGCCAGGGTTGACCTCCGTGGCACCAACCGAGACGGTGACGGCATGACAACCGCATCCTTCCTGTTGCGGTTGGGCGCCGTTTCCTCGTCCCGGCCTGGGAACTGAACCGCGCCGCGCGCAGCGGCGGTCAGGGATGGCCTCGGCCTTCCGAGGCCACCGCGCGGCGGCGCGCAGCGTCCTTGACGGCCGCGAGCACGACGCGAACCTCGGTCAGGCTGGGTCACCATACGGGACACACGGATTTTTCCGTGTTCTTGTCGCCAAAGTCGTGGGTCCCCGGCCCCTCGGCCTTCGCCGAGGGCGCGCTTCGCCGGGGATTGCACGGAGTGTTAATCAGCGCGCGGCGTTGATGATCTGGAGCTGGGTGAACTCCGCCAGTCCCTCCTCGCCGAGCTCGACGCCCATGCCGGAGTTCTTCGCGCCGCCGAACGGGATGTGCGGCGCCAGGTCGAGATGCTTGTTGATCCAGACCGTTCCGGCCTCCATTCGACTGGCGACGTCATGCGCCCGGGCCACGTCGGACGACCACACCGAGCCGCCCAGGCCATAGGTCGATGCGTTCGCGCGCCGGATCAGCGCTCATCGGAGTCGGAGTATTTGATCACCGGCAGCACCGGGCCGAACTGCTCCTCGTCGACCAGCCTCGAGCCTTCCTTGATGTCGCGGACGATCGTCGGCCGGATGAAGTAGCCCTGCCGGTCCATGACCTCGCCGCCGGCGATGATGTTGCCGTCTGGCGCGGGCGTCGGCGATGAATCCCTTCACCTTCTCGTACTGCATCTTGTTCTGCAGCGGGCCGAGCTGGGTGCCCTGCTCCAGGCCGTCGCCGACGACGGCTTCGTCGGCCAGCCGGACGAGTTCGTCGCACATTTCGTCGTAGATGCTCTCATGAACATAGAGGCGCTTGATCGCGATGCAGACCTGGCCGCTGTTCTGGAACGCGCCGCTGAAGATCTTCGGCGCCACCTTCTTGGGATCCACGTCATCGAGCACGATGCCGGCATCGTTGCCGCCCAGTTCCAGCGTGATCCGCTTCAGCGTCGCCGCCGCGCCCGCCATCACCTTCTGTCCGGTCGCGGTCGAGCCGGTGAACGAGATCTTGCGAATGTCGGGGTGGCGGTCATCTCGCCGCCGAGATCGTTCGCGTCGGCGATGACGTTCAGCACCCCCGTCGGCAGCAGGCCTTGACCAGTTCGGCAAACCGCAGGGTCGCGAGCGGTGTCGTCGGCGCCGGCTTCAGAACCACCGTGTTGCCCGCCAGCAGTGCCGGCGGGCACCTTGAAGGCCATCAGGATCAGCAGGATAGTTCCACGGCATGATCGCGCCGATGACGCCCAGCGGCCGGCGGAGCGCCTCGACCTTGCGGCCCTCGCTTTCCTCGATCACCTTCATCGGCAGATCGAGCGATGCCGAAGTAGCGGAAGAACGCCGGCCATGCCCATCACCTCGCCGGTGGCGTCCGCCAAGCGGCTTGCCCTGTTCGGGTCAGCAGGCGCGCCAGCTCGGTCACATTCGCTTCGATCACATCGGCCATTTTGACGATGACCGCTCGGCGTTCCTCGATCGGGGTTGCCGCCCATGCCGGGAACGCAGCCTTGGCCGCAGCGACGGCTTTGTTGAGCTGGGCCTCGGACGCGCGCGGACATTCAGCCAGCACCTCCTCCGTCGCCGGGTTGATGACCGACATCTGAAGATCGCCCGGGACCATTTTGCCGTCGATCAGAAGATTGAAATTGCTCATTGTTTTCCTCCTAAGGCGGTTCCCTCTAAGGTAACCGCTATGCGTCGCGGTATATCACGCTTTCGCCGCGGCACGCCATCGCCTATCGTCTCGGGAGGACAAGCCGGCACTGCGCAGCGCCCGGCCGCTGGCTTGTGTGTCACCACCTGGAGTAGCCGATGCGTTACCGAAAACTTGGCTCGAGCGATCTGCAGGTTTCCGAGATCGCACTGGGCACCTGGCTAACGACCGCGGGTGGCCTTGAACGAAGCCAGGCGATCGCCTGTGTGCGCCGCGCTCTCGATCTGGGCATCACGCTGATCGATACCGCGAATGTCTATGGCCGCGGCGTCAGCGAGATGGTACTGGCCGAAGCGCTGGCAGGCGTGCCACGCCACTCCTATGTTCTGGCAACGAAACTCTATTCCCGATGTCCGACGTCGATCGGGGGCTGTCCCGGGGACAAATACTGAAGCAGATCGATGCGTCCCTGGCCCGGCTGAAGGTCGACCATGTCGACCTGTACCAGTGCCACCGCTATGACGCCCAGACGCCGCTGGAGGAGACCATGGCGGCACTGACCGAGATCGTGCGCGCGGGCAAGGCACGCTACCTTGGTTTCAGTGAGTGGCCGATCGATCGGATCGAGGCGGCAACATCGATGGTGGGTGTGGAACATTTCGTCTCCAGCCAGCCGCAGTATTCGATGCTTTGGCGCAAACCGGAGGCGGCGGTGATCCCATTCTGCCGAACGCACGGGAATTCCCAGATCGTGTGGTCGCCGCTGGCGCAGGGCGTGTTGACCGGAAAGTACCGGCCGGATGGCGCTGTCCCGGCCGACTCGCGCGCGGCCAGTGCCACCATGGGGACCGCGTTCCGGCAAAGTTGGTTGCAGCGCCCTGTGCTGGAGGCGATCGGTCGCGTCCGCCCGCTGGCGGCCCAGGCTGGGCTGAGCCTGGCGCAGTTTGCACTCGCCTGGGTGCTTCGGGAAGACAATGTCGCTTCCGCCATCGTCGGTGCCTCACGTCCGGAACAGCTCGACGACAATGTGGCGGCGGCCGACGGGCAGGTGGACCCGGCGCTACTTGGTCAGGCCGAGCAGATCCTACTCGACGCCGGTGCGGTAGAGGTGTGATGCGGACGCCGACAGGCCCGCAACCTCAGCCGAAGGTGAATGCGAAGGCCTGCACGCCCGGGTCGAGGAAGCGGATTTCGAAGGTGTGGTCGACGATCGCGCCGCTCTGCCGCACCAGTTGATAGAGCCGCTGGCCGGTCACGGCACCCTGGCCCTCGGCGTCGGTGTCGGTGCCGTGGTTGTCGCCGGGCGGCGCGCCATCGATCGTGACGCGGAAACGGACAGGCTCGCTCGACGGTGCCGGGCCAAGCACCAGATGCAGGTCGCGGGCGTGAAAGCGATAGAGGATGCTGCCGTCCTTCTGATTGAGCGTGGCGCTCTCGCCGCCAATGGTCCAGTCGCCTGACAAGCCCCACTGGTTGAGCCGCGACACGTCCGCGGCGGTGTAGACGTGGGGCGCATTCTGAACGGCGCCGCCGGGCGACGCGAAATTTTCCGCCCGATCGAAGCCGATATAGGTTTCCGGTGACTTGACTTCGCCGGGGTTGGCCGCCGCCTCCATGCCGGACGCATGCACCGCGACCAGGCCGGCCGTCAGACGTCAGTCTTGCCGGCTTCAGCGAGGAGCTGCTGGATCACCTGTTCGGACCCGTCGTAGTCGCCCTCCCCGAAATGATGGTGGCGGATGCGGCCCTGTGCGTCGATGAAGTAGTGGGCCGGCCAGTATTCGTTCTGGAAGGCTCGCCAGATCGCGTAGTCGTTGTCGATGGCGACGGGATAGGTGATCCTGAGATCAGCGACCGCCTTCTTCACATTGTCGATGTTCCTCTCGAAGGCGAATTCGGGAGCGTGCACGCCGATGACGACCAGGCCCTGGTCTTTGTATTTCTCTGCCCAGGCGCGGACATAGGGGATCGCACGCAGGCAATTGATGCAGGAATAGGTCCAGAAATCGACCAGCACGACCTTGCCCTTCAGCGCATCGGTCGGTCAGTGGCGGAGAGTTCAGCCAGGCGACCGCGCCGGACAAGCGGTGGCGCCTCGTCTTCCACCGGCAAACGTCCTGCCGCGACGGTCGTCAGGGGGCGTGAGTCTGCTTGTCATCGGCGGTCGAACGGAAACGGTCCAGCAGCCTCTGCTCGAGCGAGCGTCGTGCTGGCGAGTGACACGTTGGTGAGGAAGCCGGTGTCGAGGCCGAGCCGATGATTGCGACCGCAACCAGCACCGCGGCGCCGAGACCGCGTCTCACCCACTCGCCGACCCCGAGCGAACGCTTCATCGCGGCGAACACACGCCCGCCAACCAGCAGGGCGAGCGCCAACGACGTCGCCGCGCCGGCCGCGTAGGCAGCCAAGAGCAGCGAGGTCTGGATACTGGCGCCCTTGCAGCGCCGCGCCGGTCAGGATCAGACCCAGCACCGGCCCGGCGCAGGGCGCCCAAAGCAAGCCGGTCGCCACACCGAGAAGCAGCGACGGAAGGATCGTCGAACCGCCCGTCCCGGCGCGCTCATCGGCCGATTGCGACAGGCGCGCACCAAGCGCGACAAGGGGACGTGTGAGCCGGTCTGACAGTGACGGCACCAGGAGCGTGACGCCGAACAAGGCCAGCAACGCCAGCGCCGCGAGGCGTCCGTAGTCGTTCGCCGCGACGGCCCAGCCGCCGCCGACCGCCGCGAGACTGGCGACGGCGGCGAATGTCGCGGCCATGCCGGCGAGCAACGGCAGGCCGCTGCTGATGAACGGCCGGTCCGCCCGCGCAAACACGAAGGGCAGCACGGGAAGAATGCACGGGCTGACGATCGTCAGAACGCCGCCGAGATAGGCCAGCACGAACAAGATCATGGAAACTCTGCCGTCGTTATGCGCGGCCGGTCAAGTGAATTTCGTTACGCGTCGGGATAGTCTGCCCCGACGCGTCGTCTGCTCCCATATGTCGATCTCGCGACGCTGCGCCTCCAGCTCGGCCCGAATGCGCTGAACCGCCGAGCTGCCCAGAACGAGGCGAAAGGGCGGCGTCTCGGCATGGAGCGCTGCGATGATAGCCTGCGCGGCGCGAACCGGATCACCGGGCTGGCGGCCATGCGTGGTGATATTCTCTTTGCGGCGCAGACCGGCGGTTGCCGCGTATGCCTCGATGGGACGGCGCGACTGATGCAGAGAGCGTCCGGCGAAGTCGGTCCTGAAGCCACCCGGCTCGACCACCATGACGTGGATGCCCAGCGGGCCGACTTCTTTGCGCAGGGCGTCGGACAGTCCCTCGACCGCGAACTTACTGGCCGAGTAATAGCCGGACCCCGGTTGCGCCATCCGTCCGGCGGTCGATGAGAAATTCACGATCGCCCCGCGGCCGCGTTCGCGCATTCCAGGCAGGACGGCGCGCGTCACATTTAACAGACCGAAAAAGTTGGTCTCGAACAAGGCGCGGATATCGGCTTCGTCGGCTTCCTCAACCGCCCCGCGGTAGCCGTATCCAGCATTATTCACCAGTACATCTATCGCACCGAAACGCTTCTCGGTCTCACGAACCGCGCTCTCGATCTGGCCCGAGTTGGTGACGTCCAGCGGCAGTGCGATGGCGGTCGAATTGTAGCCTTTAACGATATCGCTGATCGCGGCGGGATCACGCGCCGTCACGGTGGCATTCCAGCCTCGTGCCAGCACCTCGCACGCAAGCTCACGTCCGAAACCGGTCGAGCATCCGGTTATCAACCATACAGGCATGGCAAACTCCCTGCTTAAACTTGGCGGGACACCGCTCAGGCAAAATGCGGCATCACATCGGACGCGAGCAGCTCGTGTGTCTCCGCGTCATTTTTGTAGGTGCTGCTGATCAGAAGCTGCACGCCGGCGTCCTGATACCGGCCAATCAGATCGGTGATCTCCGACACCGTGCCGGTAACGCCATAGTACGACTCGGGAACGGCGAGCCGACGACGCTTTGCCGCCAGCGCGGCCTCGTCGCGTGCTATGACAAAGCTGATGACGCTGGTTCTCTCGACCGTCGCGTAATCCCGCTTCTCGGCCTCGCAATGGCGACGCAGCACCTCAAACTTGTGCCTGACCGCGTCGGGATTGCCACCGACATTGCAGGCATCCGCAAGCCGAGCGACTGCGCGTAACGTGAGCTGCTCGCCGCCGCCGCCGATCATGACAGGGGGATGCGGGCGTTGCACCGGCTTGGGTTCAAGGATGGCGTCGTCCGCATGAAAGTACTTGCCGTGAAAGGTCGTGCGCGGCTGCGCCCACATCGCGAGGATGAGCTGCACCGCCTCCTCCATCTGGCGAATGCGCAACGCGGGTCGCGGCGGAAACTCGAAGCCATATTGGCGATATTCCGTCTCGAACCACCCGGCACCGATGCCTAGGGTGAGGCGTCCGCGGCTGATCTGATCCACACCGGCGGCAATCTTCGCCAAAAGCGCGGGATTGCGGTAGTGAACCGACGAGACCAGCGTGGCGAGACGGATGCGCGTCGTCACCGCGGCCAGCGCCGACAGGACAGTCCACCCCTCCATGAATGGTTCATCCGGCGCGCCGACATTCGCGATCTGGATCAGGTGATCCATCACCGAGAACCAGGTAAATCCGTGATTTTCCGCCCATTGCGCCTTTGTCTTGACGCCCTCGAATATCTCGGCCGGTTCGCCGCCAAACAGCCATGACGGATTGTGAATACCGAACTGCATGAAATTCTCCTCGAATGGCCGCGCCCTCAACACCGTCCATGCAAGGCCGGGGCGAGACCAAACTCTTGTTTGGCCCAACCACCGATTGTCAGGCAATGGACTTGTACCAACGGGCTGAAATGTTGACCATCTTACGACGGTCGGCCCGTTCGTACCCCTGGGCTCCGCGCAGTGGTCCCACTGATTTGGAGGGACGAAGTTCAGTCGGTCTTGATCCAGACGGACTTCACGTTCAGATGCTCGTCAACGTGCTGCCGGCCGCGTTCGCGTCCATAGCCGCTCATCTTGTAGCCGCCGAATGGTACTGCCGGATCCGACGCCTGATAGCAGTTGATCCATACCGACCCCGCCCTGATGCCGCGCGCCAGCTTGTGAGCCTTGCCGACATCGCGGGTCCACACGCCGCTGCCGAGGCCAAAATGGGTCTTGTTGGCGCGTTCGATCACCTCCTCGACGTCGGTGAAGGGGATGGCCGAAATCACCGGGCCGAAGATCTCCTCCTGGGCGATGCGCATGTCGTCCTTGACGTCGGCGAACACCGTTGGCGGTACGAAGTAGCCTTTGCCCAGCTCGCCATCGGTCAATTGCGCGCCACCCGAGAGCACGCGCGCACCCTCCTGGCGGCCGATCGACAGATAGCCGGTGACCCGGTCGAGTTGTTCAGCGGAAACCAGCGGCCCGATCTGCGTCTCGGGATCGCTGCTGTTGCCGACCCGCAGTGTTTTGCCGAACTCGGCGACGCGCGCCGGAGAATTCCTCATAGACCTTGCGCTCGACGAACATGCGCGTTCCGGCACTGCAGATCTGCCCGGAGTTATTGAACACAGCCATCGCCGCGCCGGGCACCGCGGCTTCCAGATCGGCGTCGGCGAACACCACGTCGGGCGACTTGCCGCCGAGTTCCAGTTGCAGCCGCTTCAGGTTGCCGGCCGAGGCCTTGACGATCTCCTGGCCGGTGAAATGCGAGCCGGTGAAGGCCACCTTGTCCACGTCCATATGGGCCGCGAGCGCCGCGCCGGCGGTTTCGCCGAAGCCCGGAACCACATTGAAGACGCCCGGCGGGACGCCGGCCTCGAGGCACAGTTCCGCCAGCCGGAGCGCGGTGAGCGGCGTCTGCTCCGCCGGCTTGAGCACCAGGGTGCAGCCGGTGGCGAAAGCGCCGCCGATCTTGCCGCATGCCAGGCCGAGCGGGCCGTTCCAGGGGATGATCGCGCCGACGACGCCGACAGGTTCTTTCAGCGTGAAGCTGACAAAATTGCCCGGCAGCGAGTTCTCGATGGTCTCACCGTGGATCGAGGTCGCCTGCCCGGCGTAGTAGCGCAGCAAGCCCACGACGTGGCGCCGGTTGCCGCGCGTGCGGGTGATCGGCCCACCCATGTCGAGCGTGTCGAGTGCCGCGAGTTCGTCGAAATGCTGGTCCACGAGGTCGGCGAGCTTGAGCAGCAGGTTCTGACGCTGGGCCGGCTTGAACTTGCTCCATGGCCCGTTGAAGGCGCGCCTTGCCGCGGCGACGGCACGGTCGATGTCCTCGCTGTCGCCCTCGGCGATCCTGGCGAGCACCTCACCGGTAGAGGGGTTGATGGTCTCGAATGTCTGGCCCGAGGCCGCCTCGACCCATTTGCCATCGATCAGCATTCGCTTTGGCTTGCCGTCGAGGAACGGATGACGGGTGGTGAGAACATCTACGGTCATGAGTTTACTCCATGGTGGTTTGATGGAATTTTGGCAGCGCGTATCGGCTGGTCAGTAACCGGTCGGGCGCTACTCCGCCGCCTAAGTCGTTACGCTGTAGCTGTGAGCCCCGGCGCCGGCGAGCTTGCCGCCCTTGACGATCAGATATTCGTCGCGGATCGGGCGGCCATCGAAATAGCATTCGAGGATTTCGCGCGTTCCGGCGGCATAGCGCGCTTGGGCTGAAAGGCTGGTGCCGGAGACGTGCGGCGTCATGCCGTTGTGCGGCATGGTGCGCCACGGATGGCCGGGCGGCGCCGGCTGCGGATACCAGACGTCGCCGGCATAACCCGCCAGTTGACCGCTCTCGAGCGCCGCCACGATCGCATCCCGATCGACGATGCGGCCGCGCGCGGTATTTACGAGATAGGCGCCACGTTTCATCTGCGAAAGCATTTTCGCATCGAAGAGATGCTCGGTTTCCGGATGCAGCGGGCAGTTGATCGTGACCACGTCGCACACGCGGGCCATGGATTCCGCCGTCGCATGCCAGGTTAGGCCGAGTTCCTGCTCGATGGCGTTCGGGCAGGCGGTGCCGGTCGGTGTAGTGAAGGCCCACGTCGAAGGGCTTGAGCCGGCGCAGCACCGCCAGCCCGATGCGGCCGGCCGCCACGGTTCCAACCTGCATCGCTTCGAGATCGTACGAGCGCTGCACGCAGTCGGCGATATTCCAGCCGCCCTTGCGCACCCAGTCATGTGACGGGATGTAGTTCCGCACCAGCGCCAGGATCATCATCACGACGTGTTCGGCGACGCTGATACTGTTGGAATAGGTCACCTCGGCGACGGTGATGCCGTGCGCGTTGGCGGCGTCGAGATCGGTGTGGTCGGAGCCGATGCCGGCGGTGACGATCAGCTTCAGCTTCGGCGCCTTGGCGATACGCTCCGCGGTCATGTAGGCCGGCCAGAACGGTTGCGAGATCACCACCTCCGCATCGGGAAGTTCGCGGTCGAGCACCGAGTTCGGGGCTTCCTTGTCCGAAGTCACGATCAGCGTGTGGCCCTGCCCCTCCAGGAAACGCCGAAGACCGAGCGCGCCCGAGACATCGCCAAGCATCTCGCCCGGCGTGAAGTCGATTTCTTTCGGGGTGGGAGTGGTCTGGCCTCCGGGGTACCTGTCGATCTTCGGCACCCCGTCGCGGGCGTAGGAGGCGGATGCCCATTCACTGGGTCGTCGTAGAGGACGCAGACGATTTTCACCATGACCTCTCCTTTCCGCTCCGCCGGTGGCACTCAGGCGGCGCTTCGTTGAGCGTCCACTATATATCGCTATATACAGTGACTGGCTAGGCCAGGGCTGCCGACGGCCGCGAGGTCTGTTACCGTGCGACATGACCCGCCTCGTGTTTCAGCTGCATTTCGATGTCGAGAACCGGATCGGTCCGGGCAAGATCGAGTTACTGGAGCAGATCGACCGAACCGGTTCGATCTCTGCCGCGGGTCGGGCGATGAACATGTCCTACCGGCGGGCCTGGCTGCTGGTGGACGCAATGAATCGCACGTTTCATGCGCCTGTCGTCGCGACGAGGTTTGGCGGACCGTCGATCGGGCGCGCTATGTTGACGCCGCTCGGCCAGGAGGTGAGGCGGCTTTACCAGGAAATCGGCCAGATCGCCCGTGTTACCGCCGCTGCCCGTCTCGCCCGCCTCGAGCAACTGGTTGCTGAGGGGGCGAAAAACGCCCCGCCCGGCGGCACGGTTGCTGCCGACGTTGCGCCCAATGAGGATCAGACCGGCATCGAGCACCGTCCCTGAGGTAGCGGGGGATCGTGAGTATCGTGGCCGCGACCACGATGCCGCCGCCCGCAGTTTCCCAAAGGCTGCAATCAGTGCCGGGCGCATTAATCGCCTTTTCATATTCGCGATATAAGCTCCCTGAGTGCCGCTCGCGCCTGCACCGAACGGTTTCTTGAACGTCCAGGTGATGGGAAACCGCGGTGCGGAATTTCGTGGAGCGACACTGGTTGGCGATCATGGAGGTCTTGTTCGCCGCATCCGTGGCGCTCGACCATCGCCCACTATTTGGTCAGGGCGTTTGGGGACAACTCCTATGATCCACCCTTCGACGGCGCCAGTGTTCTTCGGCGTCGTCATAGTGCTTACGGTTGGCATCATCTGGAAATCGAAGCGGGCTCCCCGATCGTAGGCATCAGGAGTTGCGTTGCGGCCACGACAGCACCGGCGGGCCACGCACCATCGCGCGGCTGCAGTTCGCTGATGCGACTGTCGCCATGTGTTGCCTTTATCGGCTCAGCCGCTTCGCATTCACATCCGGCCGGCATTTTCCGGCTGCCCGATCTGCCCGAGCCTCTTGAGTGAACCGGTACAGCGTTCTGAAATGCTCGTCCTTTCAGACCGGGGAACCGTCGGCGTCGCCTTGTATCTCCCCGACAGCCTTGGGCTCGCTTGTCAAGCAGCTCGAACGAGCTTGACCACGCGCGCCCTTGCCGCGCACTTCCGCTTCCTCGTAGTCGGCCGCGGCAATCGCCCGGTCGAGTGCGGCGCGCAGTTCCTTGGCCGTCTCCAGCGTCAGCTCGACCGCCGCTCGCGCGCCGGCATCGAGCATCGGTGTTGAAGAAGTCGAGCGTGATGACATCGCCCAGCGGCGCATGGCGTGCGTGGTCATAGGCAACCACCGGTCTGCGACAGCGGGAACCATTGGTCCCCGCGTTTTGCCATGCCCTCCGCGCGGGCGATCTCGATGATAGACGTGCACATGCGCGGCCCTCCTACTTCGCCAGATACTTGCCGAAGAACGCCCAGATCTTGCTCCAGCCATCCATCGCCTGCTCGGGCCGATACAGCGGCCGATGCCAGTAGAAGAAGCCGTGGCCGGCGCCATCATAGCGATGGAACTCATAGTTCTTGCCTTGCTTCTTCAGCTCCGCCTCGTGCTGGTTTACCTGCTCCGGGCTCGGTGCGCGGTCGTCGTTGCCGAACAAGCCGAGCAGCGGGCAGCTCAGGCCCTTCGTCATGTCGATCGGCGCGACGGGCTTTTTCGCGTTGAGTTCCTCCGCGGCCATCACCACACCGCCACCCCATTGCTCGACGACAGCATCGACGTCGTGCTTCTGGCAGGCGTAGATGAAGGCGTGCCGGCCGCCCGAACACGAGCCGATCAGGCCAACCTTGCCGTTGTTCTCGGGCTGCGCGCGCATCCACTTCACAGCGGCCTCGGTATCGCCGACCATCTGGGAGTCGGCGATGCCGCCCTCGGCGCGCACCTTGGCGGCGACGTCATCAGGGTTGCCGTCGCTGCCGCCGCCCTCGCGCTCATACAGGTTGGCGCAGATCGCCATATAGCCATGATGCGCGAACCGGCGCGTCGTCTCGATATAGAGCTCGCTCCAGCCTGGCAGATGGTGGATCAGCACGACGCCCGGAAACGGTCCGGGACCGGATGGTCTGGCCACGTAAGCCGTTATCGGTGTGCCTTTGTCGCCTTTGATTGTCACGTTCTCGCAGGTCATGCCTCGGTAGAATGACATTGATCTTCCTCCATGGGCGTGGGTCTTGGGCTGCCATCGGGCCATCGGGGCGCCGCGCCGTCACCGACTGGCGGGGTCGAACTCGCTGTGCTGCCCGATGGGTGGCGCTGCCAGTATTCGACGATCGCATACCTGGCGCAACCAGGGTCCGGCGTCGGACGCGACCGGTGGGGTGGGCGTTGCCGGAGGTCAACCGGACCCAACCAGGCTGGCTGATCGCTCGACGGTGTTCGCGGGATCACGCAGGCCCAGGCGACCGGCGTTCCCGGGCCGGCTTACGCCGCCTGCCCGCAAGCTTCCTGATGCTGCGCTTCGGACCGCGGGAACGCTGGGAGTTGCGGCGGCGGTTGTTTGATCCTCAAGGCGTCGAGCAAGGTGATCTGCATCGCATCGCCCGAGAAGCGGGAGCGGGCGAACGCCAGTTGTGCCGAACAGCTCCGAGCCCAAGACACGTCGTCAAGCAACAACGCGACGACCGCGGCGGCGAATGGCTCCGGATCTTCCGCTACCGCGACGACCTGCCAGATGCCGGGCAGGCCCTGCGCGCCGACGGGGGTGGTGACGAGGGGAACACCTTCACGCAGAGCTTCGGCGACCTTCAGTTTGACGCCGGCGCCGCAGCGAAGCGGCACCACCGCCACCCTTGCGCGGGCGTACGCGGCCGACAGTTCGGCGTCCGAGACGTTGCCAAATACGGTCACAGCAGAGCCGGCATGACGCTCGGCGTTGTCGTCTGCAATGAAATGATTTGCGGGATTGCCATTGCCGGCGGGACCGTATCCGCGGTCGTCGTTTCCAGCGACGGCACCCGAGCCGACGGAACCGGCTGAGGCGTCATCCCATGCCAGGGCGCGCACGGCGGCGGTTGGAAATGAGCCGACAATAGACAGATGCGCCCCAGGGACCTTCCGACGAACCAGCGGCATGATTTCGGTGGCGAACCAGCAGGCGGCATCCTCGTTGGGCGTATGACTGAAACCGGCAACAAAGATGATTTCAAGCCCCGCGGGGGCTGAACGCGGGGACGCAAAGCTTTCGAACCAATAGGGAACTATCGAGCGGAATGCGCACGCCGGATGCAAAGCGGTGGCCATGTCGGCTTCTTCCTCCGATGGATACAGCGACAGGTCGACCTGCTGCCAGATCGCACATTCGCGCTGCTGGATCCGATCGGCAGCACGCAAAATGCGCTCGTCGTGAATGACCCCGGCCTGCTGGCGCAGGCGGCGGAAGTGTAGGTCATGTCCGAAATAGACGAACTCGTGCTCGGCTGTGCTGGCGGATCGGTAGGAGGACATCCGCCGCGACGTCCGGTCGGCTTACCAGAATGCAGTCCAACTCGCCGCCAAACTGCTTGATCCAGTCGTCGAATGTGTTCTGGCTCGGGCCATGGAAGACCTCGATCCCCATTTCCTGCAGCATCTCCGAGTAGCCAGGACTGTAGGCAAGATTGTGCGGCCAGAATTTCACCACTACTCCCGCCCCGAGCAATATATGCAGATAGCTCATGATTATGCGGGATCCCGCGTCACGATCCGGCTGCGGCACGTAATGATCAATTACCAGCACGACCTGACGGTGCATCGCTCGGTCGCGGGCTCGAAATACATTCTCGCCAGTGGGAAAATGTTGCTCAGCCAGCACCGATGCCCAGGTCTCGACGAAGCGGCGGCGGTTTGTCACCTGGTACGACTTGATGCCCACCGCCTCGTCGCGTCCGTGCGAAATGCCCTCGAAGTGGACCACCCGCGCGGCCGGTTGATACAACGTCTTCAGCCCCATCTGCCGCAACCGGAACGAGAGATCGGCGTCTTCGAAATAGGCCGGGGCATAACGTTCGTCGAAGCCGCTCATCCCGAGGAACACCGACCGCTTCACCATCAGCGCGGCGGCGGAGCAATAGTCGACGTCACGCACATAGTTATACACTGGCTTGGAGGCATCGTCCTGGCGTCCGAAGTTCCAGCCCGAGGCGTCGCGCCAGATGATGCCGCCGGCTTCCTGCAGGCTGCCATCCGGATTTAACAACCTGGCGCCGACTGCACCGACATCCGAGCGTTCGGTCAACAGCCTCAGCATGGGGTCGAGCCAGCCCGACAGAACTTGGGTATCGTTGTTTAGGAGGTACAAATACCGTCCACGCGCTGCGGCGGCGGCCTTGTTGCAGCTACGTAGGTAGCCGAGGTTGGTTTCGTTGCGGATCAACCGGATCCCGCGCACCAACTCGAGCGGCCGGCGGTATGCGTCCGGCAGCGGTCCGCGGCGGTGCTGCCGGAAATCGGGCGCCGGAGCGTCTTCCCTTTCATCCGCGGGCCATGCGTCGTCGACGACGATGAGCTCGATCGGCGCATTGGGGATATTCTCGGCTATTGAAGCCAGGCAACGCAGCGTGAACTCGATCTGGCCATAGGTGGGCACGATGACCGACACAAGGGGATTGTCGGCCAACGGGATCAGCAGTTCCCGCGGGTCGACGCGGGCGATCGTAGGCGCAGGCGGTACCGCGGGTGAATTGCGCCGGAGTTGCCGGGCTTGAAGCCACATGCGGGTGCGGGTGTGGAGTTGGAAGGTGAGGATCCACCACACAAGCAGCACGCATTGGCGAAGCCGTCGCGCCAGCCACGGAGACCTTTCGCGCAGTGACACAATGGCGTCCCGAGCGCGCCACTCTGCGCTTTCCACCAACGCGGCAAAATGAATGCGCGCGACACGGAGCGACTGACTCAACCGAGGGGCCTCCAGCTTGGAGAGCCCCTCCTAGGAGCGAATGCTTAATAAAGCGTTAGCGTATCAGCGTGCCTGGAAATTCGGCAACCGGCGCTCGCCCATCGCTTTGGTGCCTTCCTTGAAGTCGGCGGTGTTGCGCAGCCAGTCCTGCTCCTCGTATTCGCGCTCGGTCGCGCGGGCGACCGCCTCCGCGAGGCCGCGCCGCAGCGTTTCCCGCGTCGCGATGATGGCCAGCGGTGCCGACTGGGCGATTTCGGTCGCCACCTCGACCGCCTTGGCGCGCACCTGGTCCAACGGCACGCAGTAATCAGCGAGGCCGATGGCCAGCGCCTCCTCCCCGGTCAGGCGGCGGCCGGTGTACATCAGCATCGCGGCCTGCTGCTCACCGATCAGGCGCGGCAACGTCGCGGTCAGGCCAAAGCCGGGATGAAAACCGAGGCGTGTGAAGTTGGTGGAGAACCGCGCCTCCGGGCAGGTCACCCGGAAATCGGCCATCACCGCGAGCCCGACGCCCGCCCCCATGGCGGCGCCATGCACGGCGGCGACGATCGGCTTGCCGGTTTTCCACAGCCGCTGCGCTTCCTTGTACAGATGCCGGCCACGCTTGGCGCGCGCGCATCACGCCATCCGGACCGCGGCTGCCGAAATCGGCGCCGGCGCAGAAATGCTTTCCTTCCGCGCACAAAACGATCGCGCGCACGCCGGGCGTGCGGTCATAGACGTCCAGCGCGTCGGCGATCTCGGCGACCATGTCGGTATCGATGAAATTGTTCGGCCCGCGCCGAACCTCGATCGTGGCGACGTGACCGGCGGCATCGACCGCGATATGTTCGTAGATTCCGTGCTGCATGGAAGTTTTCCTGCCCGTTGTCGACCTGAGCGCCGAGCTTAGGCCGAGCGCCGAGGTCGGGCAAACTGTTGGCGGTCGAAGCCGAATCAGCGCCACGGCCGAGCATCGAGGCGGATGGACGAGAATTTCCGACATCGAACAGTTGATCTGTTGCTTGACTGGCAACAAAGTGGCATAGCGAGGCGGCTTTTGGCGGTGATGGCGCGACGATCTTCGTCGCCCGGCCCGCCGGTCAATGTTTCTTTTTGGTATCAGACATGTGGGGAACCGAACAATGCCTGCTTCGAACCGCGCCGCGGCCGCCGCACTGGCGGCTGCATTCCTGCTCGTTCTGCCCGCGCTGTCCCGGTCGCCAGGTGGAACCGCCCAGGCTGAGACGACAGCAGCTCCGATATCTTCGACTGATTCCGAAGTTGCAACAGCCTCGGCGGTGATCACCGCGATCGACGCGGCGACACGAACGGTAACCATCAAGACAGACGACGGCGGAACGATGGATATCAAGGCCAGCGACAACGTCAGAAATTTCTCCGAAATGAAGGTCGGCGACAAGGTGGTCGCGACGCTGGAACTGGCCTTGACCTATACTGTCTTTCCGGCCGGAACCAAACTTCCGGCCGCGATGGTCACGAACTCGGCCGAACGCGCGAAACCAGGCGCCAAACCAGGTGGCCAGGTCTCACGTTCCGCCTCGTTGACCGGCACGATCGTCGGCGTCGATACCAACGCCAACACAGTGAGCGTGGTCGGACGAAACGGGGGGCCGGTGCACGTCCTTCAGGTCAAGAATCCGGAACGTCAAGCCTATCTGCCGAAGATCCATCCCGGCCAGATCTTGGCTATCACCTATACCGAGGCTCTGGCGTTACAGGTGCAACCCGCGTCGTAGGTTGACCGGCGTCGCCAAAAAATGGCGCTGGACCGTTGTCACCGGACATGGTCCGGTGACAACGGCTTTGCGCGCAGCGATGCAAGTTGTGGGTCCGCCCGCCTCGGCGGAGGTTGGCCCGGCCCCTCGGCCTGCACCGAGGGGCACGCTTGGCCGGGTACTGCACTGGAGATGGGGTCGATAGCGTCGCCCCAAAGGGGCGAACCGCCTACTCATTGTTGCGTGTGCAGCCCGATCGCGCTCTTTATTTGATCGCATGGTTCACGTCCCGAACGTTCCGCTGAACCCGTTCAACGCTCCGGCTTTGGGCGAAGTCGCCGGCATCGGTCAGGATAGGCCCGGCCCGTCAGACGCCGTTCCGCTTTCGCGCGCCGTTCTTGCGGAGCAGGAATTCGCGACCGATCTTGACCATTGGCTTGCCGCCATATTCCATGATATCAGCGGTGGCATAGGTCTCGTGCCATGATCCGGAATGAAACTACCGGTGCCGACGACGTCGATCGGCGCCCGCGCATCCGCCATCACCCGGCATTTCCCGACCCCGAAGCCGGACGACGCGACGATCCGCACCTTCCGGTATCCAGCTTCGTCCAGTGCCTCCCGCATACGCCAGATCGCCGCCGCCGACACGCCCGTACCGACCAGCGAGCGCAATTCGGCATCGCTGCGATAATGACGGATAGCACCGGGCGCGTGACGTTCCACCACGGCATAGCTCTCTGCCGGATCGAGCCCCTCGAGGAAGCGTCCGCCATGGGTGTCGAGCCGGAACGACAGCTTTCCCGCGGCCGCCAGGTCCGGGAAACGGGCACACACCGCCATCGCGTCGGTGATCTCACGTGCGAAATAATCCACCAGCACCGTCATCGGTTCGTCTGGAAATGTTTCGCGGAACATTTCGGCGGCACGCAGGTCTACCCGGCGTAACCGATCAGCGAGTGCGGCATCGTGCCGTATCCCCGGGTTCGCCGAACCAGTGCGCGGTGCCGTCCGCGGCGTCTCCGACAAAGCCCTTGGCGCCTTCCCGCTTTGCCGCCGCGCTACCGACCGAGGCAGCATAGGACATCATGTCCTGCATCTCGGCTCCTGCGCAGTGCCGCGCCTCCATCGCCAGGAATGCGGCGTTGGGCAGCATCAGGGCCATCTGATAGGCGTTGTGCGCCGCGACGCTAGCCGAACCGATCTTCTGCAGCAGTATTGTTTCAAGGTCGGACAGATGCATCAGGCTGCCGGTCAGGTAGACGATCGGTTCGCCGGCGCCGATCCAGTCGCCCTCATGGTAGATCAGATCGACGTCGATTTCGGTTGACGGCTTCAGCCGCCCTCGCCACCCAGTCCACGCATCAGTCTGCGGCGCGCAAATCACCGGGCGGCGGAGGAACATGGCGTAGGTGACACCTTGTCGCCGAAGCGCGCCACGATACGTTTGGTCCGGTTGAAGTAGCTGTCGGTCCGGGCGGCGATGTCCGCCTCCAGGCTTGCCCCGGGTCCTTAACCTTGCCGCCGGCCCCGGGCCTTGGCCAACCCGGGGGCCGGCCGGCCAGAGCCAGTCCCCGGGTCCGCATCCCGGTCCTCGAGCGGCCGGTCGGCGCTCACCGAACCGCACTCATTGGCTCACTGCGCCGCGAAACCGGCGCGGACGCCGGCACCCGGCGCGCCTTCAACTCCTCCGCCACCAGGAACGCCAACTCCAGCGACTGTTCGGCGTTCAGTCGCGGATCGCAGAACGTCTCGTATCGGTCGGTCAGATCGGCTTCGGACAGCCGGTGCGCGCCGCCGGTGCATTCGGTCACGTCCTGTCCGGTCATTTCGACATGCACGCCGCCGGCCCAGGTGCCCTCGGCGGCATGGATATCGAAGAAACCGCGGACTTCATGCAGGATCGAATCGAAATTGCGGGTTTTCAGCTTCGCCACCGTGCTGATGGTGTTGCCGTGCATCGGATCGCACAGCCACAGCACCTTGCGGCCCGCCCGCTCGACCGCACGCACCAGCGGCGGCAGCTTTGCCGCGACTTTTTCGGCCCCCATGCGGCTGATCAGCGTGATCCGGCCGGCCTCGTTCTCCGGATTGAGGATGTCCAGCACCCGCAGCAGTTCGTCCGCGTTCTGCGTCGGCCCAACCTTCATCCCCAGCGGATTTCGCAAGCCGCGCAGAAACTCCACATGCGCCCCGTCGACCTGACGGGTCCGGTCGCCGATCCACAGGAAATGCGCCGAACAGCCATACCAGTCGCCGGTGGTCGAATCGACCCGGCTGAGCGCCTGCTCATAGGGCAGCAGCAATGCCTCGTGGCTGATATAGAAATCGGTCTCGCGCATGTCGCGCGTCGTCGCGCTGGTCATGCCGCAGGCCGCCATGAATTACAACGTCTCCTCGATGCGCTGCGCCAGGTCCTGATAGCGCGCCGCCAGAGGCGAGCGCTCCGCGAAGTCGAGATTCCAGCGATGCACCTCGTGCAGGTCGGCGTATCCGCCGGAGGAAAACGCGCGCAACAGGTTCAACGTGCTGGCGGACTGGAAGTAGCCGAACTCCATCCGCCCCGGATCGGGCATGCGCGACGCCGCGGTGAACTCCGGCCCATTGATGATATCGCCCCGGTAGCTCGGCAGCGTGACACCGTCCTGCGTTTCGGTGTCCGAGGACCGCGGCTTGGCGAACTGTCCCGCCATGCGCCCCATCTTCACCACCGGCAGCGAGGCGCCGAAGGTCAGCACCACCGCCATCTGCAGCAGCACGCGGAACGTGTCGCGGATGATGTTGGCGGTGAAATCGGAAAAGCTTTCGGCGCAGTCGCCGCCCTGCAGCACGAACGCCTTCCCCTCCGACGCCAGGCAAGCTGCGCCTTCAGCCGCCGCGCCTCACCGGCGAACACCAGTGGCGGATAGTGACGCAGCCGGCGCTCCATCTCCTCGAGCCGCGTCTGGTCGGGATAGGCGGGCACCTGGCGGATCGGGCATTCGCGCCATGCATCCGGGTGCCACGGACGCGGAAGGGGGGTGCTGGCGCTCGCTTCGGTCGACATAAGCGTTCTCCTCAGGCCGTGTTATGTCGCGATTTCGCCGCGATTGCTACTGGCGGGCCGCCGAAGCGTTGGCCGCGTGGTGATCGACCGGATCCATCTGCCGATACCGCCCGCCGGTCGATGCTGGTCAACCCGCTTTCCCCACTCGTGGCCGAAGATATCGGCCCCCGGTGGAGGCGCTTGCCGCTCGCTCGCGTGGGAAATCAATCTCCTGCGGATCGCAACCAGCGTTGCCGGGCGGCGGATCGGCGGAGTCAGCCGAACCGCTCCCAGGCGGACTGTCGCGACACTCCAAGAGGTGTTGCGATCCTCGCCCAACTCACTTTCCGCGATCTCAGGGCATCGACGACGTGGCTCAGATGCTCGCGATGACCCTCCGCGGCGGTGTTCAGCGGGCCAAGCACAGCCAGCAGTCGGTCGGTGGGCCATGAGGTGGGGTCGAAGTTTCGCGCCAGGGCAACGTCGCCCTCCATGATAAGCTCGCAAACGCTCACGCACTCGTTGCAGATGTGCAAGCCACCGGGTCCGGCGGCCAATTTGGAAATCTCGCGCTCCGACTTTCCACAGAAGGAGCAGCACAGCAGTTTGGCCATGAAACCGTCCTGTCAAGATGATCCTGACAGTCAGGTAGGCCCTGACAAGGCACCCGTCAACGGGTCGGGGACGATGGTCTACGTGACCGCCGACCGCAGGGGCGGTAGTGCCGGAACGGCGTCCTGCGAGCGCGGCGCCGATGCTTGGTGCCGGAACGGATTTGAGACCTGGCCGCCGCTTCCGTGATGTCATTGCTCACGAGTATGTTACCACCCGCGCGACATCCGACCCCGGGACGCGACCGTAACCAAACTGGAGCGGCCATTCGCCGACAACCCTGAAGACCGCTCCGACCACACCTTGAGGCACCTCACAGGGGATAATAGATGCGAGATAAGACCGACGATGCGCGGATTGGGCCCGGTCGACGTGGCCTTTTGCGCGGCTCTGGAATGGGTGCCATCGCCATTGGCGCCCTTGCCGCCGGCGGCTCCCTGCTGGGCGATCTGAAACCGGCCGATGCAGCTACCATCAACGATTTCGCGATTTTGAATTTCGCTCTCAATCTGGAATATCTCGAAGCCGAATTCTATCTCCGAGCGGCCACCGGGGCGGGCCTGACATCGGCGGATACCGATGGATCAAAGGGGTCGAGCGGTGGCGTAACCGGCGGCGGCCTGGTTCCATTCGCCACCAAGGCGATCGGTGAGTACGCCAACGAAATTGCCTCGGACGAACTGAACCATGTGCGCCTGATCCGCGAGGTGCTGGGTGAGCGGGCGGTCTCCGAGCCGACGATCAATTTGGTGGATAGCTTCAACACCCTGGCAACCGCGGCCGGCCTTCCCACCCCATTTGACCCGTTTGCCAACGAAATCAATTTTCTTCTTGGCGCCTACATCTTTGAAGACGTCGGCGTCACCGCCTATCACGGCGCGGCGCCGCTGATCCGAAACAAGGAGATTCTGTCGGCGGCGGCCGGCATACTGGCGGTCGAGGCCTACCATGCGGCGGAGGTGCGATTGTTGTTGCTGCAGCTGGGTCAGGCGACGGCGACCACAGCGATATCGGCGGTACGCGCGAACCTGTCCGACGCCGACGATGATCAGGGCGTGGTCCTGACCGATATCGCCAACATCGTGCCGACCGACGCCAACAGCCTCGCCTTCTCGCGCACGACGCGCCAGGTGCTGAACATCGTTTACGGCCAGGAGGATGCGGCGTCGGGTCTGTTCTTCCCGCGGGGTCTGAACGGCGTGATCAAGTGAACAATTCGCCACGACTTGGGGTGGCAACCACGGGCCGGGCTGGCGACCGCCACCGAGCCGCCTTCGGACTCTGACAAATGTGGCGATGCCACCAAGGACAAACCCGGTAGGGAGATGGCAACCATCGCGGTTCCGGACCGGACAGAATTGCTCTATCCAGATCAAGACCGTCGTGAGACGGCTCATTGAGCTGTGAAAGAAATGAGATGCCGCTTCTTTCAGGGCTGCGCCGGGAAATTCGGAGTTCAGGAGGTCAGGCGGCTCCAACGTTTGAGCGACCAGGCCGCTGAAAGGAACAACATCCTGATGCCAAGGTAGCTTCCGATTTTGATGGCGCGGGAAGGCCGGGGACAGCGGCCGGCAGCCTTGAAGCGCCACCGCTTGAGCCGCCTCGCCATTGCCGTTAAGAACCCGGCGCAAGCGAGCCGCCCCGGAATGGGCAGCAGATCGGGAGGCAGCGGAAAAGCGGGTGGACCTCGACTCCCTGATAGAGAACGTGCTGAACGCGGTGACCGCGGGCATCACGGTCGGCTGCATCTATGGCCTGATGTGCATTGGCCTCGGACTGATCTTCGGCATCATGAAGGTGGTCAATTTCGCCCAGGGCGAATTGCTGATGCTGGGCATGTTCACGAGCCTTTATTTGGTGACCGGTGGCGGCATTCTGGCCGTTTCTCGGCCCCTATATCGGCCCGTTCGTCGGCGCCATCCTGGCCGGCCCGATCGTGTTTGTCGGCGGCGCGCTGCTGCACAGGTTCCTGATCGCCGGGTGTCCGGCCTGCGCACCGTCGGCTCGCTCGACGAGGGTCATTTCGGCCAGCTCATCGTCACCCTGGGCATTTCGCTGATCCTGCAGAACGGCGGACTGATCGTGTTCGGCTCGACGCCGGTGACCGTCCGCACGCCGCTTGTCGTCCAGCGCGATCCTGGATCGGGCCGATCCATCGGCGACGCCACGATCTTCCTGAACAAGGCGCAAGCTGATCGCCTGCGCGGTCGCGATCATCGTCGCGATGGCGCTTTACTTGGTCCTGGAATACACCCGGCTCGGCAAGGCGCTGCGCGCGGCGGCCGACAATCCGACGGCGGCGACCTACATGGGTATCGACGTCGACGGCGCTACCGCATGGCGTTCGGCCTTGGCAGCGGCATCACCGCGATCGCCGGCGGGCTGATGGCGACCTACCTGTCGTTCGGCCCGTTCATCGGCTTCGACTACGTCATCATCATGTATTCCGGCGTCGTCCTCGGCGGCATCGGCTCCATCATGGGCGCGTTCTGGGGCGGCATGACGGTCGGCATGGTGCAGCAGATGTCCGCCCTGGTGCTGCCGCCGCAATTGCAGAACGCGGCGATCTTCGTCGTCTTCCTGCTGATCGTCCTGCTGCGGCCGCAAGGCTTGTTCGGCCGCTCGGCGGAGCGCGCGTGACATGAGAATTGGCACGC
Organism: uncultured Alphaproteobacteria bacterium; assembly: GCA_963759425.1. Lineage (GTDB taxonomy): Bacteria > Pseudomonadota > Alphaproteobacteria > Acetobacterales > Acetobacteraceae > Rhodopila. The sequence goes on along the minus strand of CAVWZM010000020.1, from coordinate 747 downwards.
GCCAAAAACTTCGCCGCGACCTGACCATCCTTCTGGGCATCGTCGGTCACTCTATCTGGCGTGTCGCTGGTTCGTGCCCAACAGCTACTACCAGCTGATCCTGACCCTGGTGCCGATCTGGGCGGCGTTCGGCGTCTCGTGGAACATCCTGTCGGGCTATGGCGGCCAGTTGTCGTTCGGCCATGCCAGCTTCTTCGGCGTCGGCGGCTACAGCGTGACCCTGGCGCTGGTCTACTGGAACCTGACACCCTGGCTTGGCATCCCGCTTGGGCATCATCATGGGCGGCATCGCGGCGGTCATCATCGGCACGCCGACCTTCCGCCTGCGCGGTCATTATTTCGCCTTGTCGATGCTCGCCTATCCGCTGGCGATCCTGTACTTCATGCAATATTTTGGCTTTCAGGAAGTCTCTTTGCCGATGCATCGGGAGTCTCCGGCGGCGTTTCTCGAATTCTCCGACCCGCGCTACTACACGCTGGTCGCGGTCGGCCTGCTGTGCCGGTGTGTTCGTTTCTGCATCCTGGTGGAGAATTCGCGTTTCGGTCTGGCGTTGCTGGCGATGCGGCAGAACGAGCTGGCGGCCGAGGCGGCCGGCATCGACGCACGCCTGGAAGATGCGCGCGCTTGTGGTGTCCGGCATGATCGCGGCGGGCGCGGGCGGGCTTTACGCCTGCGTCTGTTGGTGGTGACGCCGGATTCCGTGTTCGGGATGCTGGTCTCGGCCCAGGCGGTCGTGGTGACGCTCC
>CAVWZM010000019.1:0-131591 GCA_963759425.1 uncultured Alphaproteobacteria bacterium | reverse complement strand
ACTCAGGTGGCTGAACCAGCGACCGCCCGGGACCTCTCGGCCCAATACCCGTGTCGACTGACCGCTCGAGGCGACCGGCGCGACTTTCCGACCAGCGTTGCGGAAGGAAATCGTGGGTGATCCCGAACGTGTACCGGCCGGCTAACCCGGCGCAGCGGCAAGAGATGTTGCCGACAGGCCGGTGGACGTGATCCACTGGTCGTTCCGCTCGGCGTCGTCCGGCGCTCCGTAGATCCGTTGCAACACCGCAGAGGTAAGTGCTTCCGCCGCTCCATCGAAGACGATGCAACCATGCGACATGCCGATGATGCGGCGGCAATAGGCGCGCGCCATCTCCAGCGTGTGCAGGTTGGTCAGCACCGTGATGCCGTCGCGGCGGTTGATTTCGGCCAGCGCATCCATGATCAGCCTGGCATTCAACGGGTCGAGCGAGGCAATCGGCTCATCCGCCAGCAGCATCCGGGGCTCCTGCAGCAGGGCGCGGGCTATAGCCACCCGCTGTTGCTGTCCGCCGGACAGGACATCAGCGCGGCTCATGGCGACATCGGCCAGCCCCAGGCGATCGAGCGCACGGATCGCCAGCGCGCGCTCGGTCGGGGTGAACAGCTTGAGCAGCAGCCGGGGCCCGGCAATCTGGTTCAGCCTGCCGCACAGCACGTTGGTCAGCACGTCGAGCCGGCCGACCAGGTTGAACTGCTGGAAAACCATCGCGGTACGCGCTCGCCAGTCACGCAACTGCCGGCCCCGCAAGCGGGTGATGATCACGCCGTCGCTGATGATGCTGCCCTCGCTGGGTTCGATCAAACGGTTGATCAGTCGCAGCAAGGTGGACTTGCCGGCACCAGAGCGGCCAATAATCCCCACCATTTCGCCGCTCTCGATCCTCAGGGACGCGTTCGCGACCGCGACCTTGTCGCCGAAGCGGCGAGTGACATTGATCAGTTCCAGCACCATCCCTGCGTCCGGGCTTGTCCGCATTCCATTGACGAGGAGCGGGCGATTTAACAACGCCCCGGCTCAATGCTGGGGACCCCCCGGCGGCAGAGGCGGAACCCTCGAGCGGGGCGAGCGGGCCGAACTCTTCTAGGGGTTTCCAACGCTCGGCGGATCCACAGAGCGGCCATCGACACCGAAACGGCGTGCCAGCCTAGGACAAAGGGCGCCGCCCAGCAACCGCGGGCAGGCCGGTCAACGTTCCCGTCCAAAACATGGATGCCGCCTCCCCGGCGTCCCGTTCGGCGACGTCGATCGGAGTGCGCCGCGGAGCGGGCGACGCGCTGGTTGGGCGGCAAGAATATCCGCCGCTTGCTACCGCGTCGCCCAGAACACCAACGCGGCCGCCAGGGCCAACGCCAGCAATGCCAACAGCGGGTTCGCCAGGCGCGGCGCCGGCGCATCGGTGGGCATCAGCTTCTCGCCGGTGATCATCGGCCGCACCAGGTTCTGCCGCTTCAGTATCGCGTAGGCCGCGATCGCCACCACGTGCAGCACGATGGCCGCCTCGATCAGCTTGAAGTTCAGCGCGTGGATATGGCTGAGAAAGTCGCTCCGGTCCTTGCTGACCAGGTGCATCAACGGCCCTTCGGTGTTGCCGTCGTCATTGCTGAACAATCCGGTCCCGGCCTGCACCCCGATCAGCACCAGCATGACCAGCACCATCCAGCCGCCGGCGGCGTTATGTCCGATCTCCCGGTCGGGCTCACGCCGCCGGATCTGGGCCAGATGCCGCAGCGCCGCCGCCGGGCCGCGGAGGAAGCGGCCGAACCGCGCGGTATCGCTGCCGATGAACCCCCAGGCGATGCGGAACAGCAGCAAGCTCAGCGTGGTGCGCCCGATCCACATGTGCAGCTCCATCTGGTCCAACTCCTGCGACAGCCAGGCCGCCAGGATCAGCAGCACGATCGTCCAGTGGAACAGGCGCACCGGCAGATCCCAGACTTTCAACGGCCGCATAGACGCTCCTGCCTCCAGATGATCACGCCACGCCCACAACGGCACGGTGGTGGCCCGCCACCCCGAGGAACGCTGTTGCTTCCAGGCCGGCGGATACGCTTCTCTGCGCCCTTCATTCAGCCGCTTTCGGAGCCAGACGATGCGCGTCAGCGTATTGCAGATGAACCCCGGCGCGAACAAGTCCGACAATATCGCCCAGGCCCGCCGCCTGATCCAGAATGCGGTCGAGCAGGACCGCCCCGACATCGTCAGCCTGCCGGAGGTCTGGTCCTCGCTTGGCGGCGACCGTGCCACCCGGACGACGAACGCCGAGGTGCTCCCGGCGAAAGGCTCCAACGAGCCCGGCGGAGAGGCGTATGAATTCCTGCGCGAGACCGCCCGCGCCGCGCACGTCCATGTGCATGGCGGGTCGATCATCGAGCAGGGACCGGAAAAGCTGTTCAACACCACCGTCGTGTTCGACCCGGACGGCACCGAGCTTGCTCGCTACCGCAAGATGCACCTGTTCGACATCACCGCTCCCGACGGCACCGGCTACCGCGAAAGCAACAGCTACGGCGCCGGCGACGAGGTGGTCACCTACCAGGTCGACGGGGTGAAGGTCGGCTGCGCGATCTGCTACGACGTGCGCTTTCCCGACCTGTTCTGGAAGCTGCGCGAGCAAGGGCGCCGAACTGATATTCCTGCCAAGCGCGTTCACCCTGGCCACCGGAAAGGACCATTGGGAGGCGCTGATCCGCGGCCGAGCGATCGAGACGCAGTGCTGGTTCGCGGCGCCGGCGACCTGGGGCAAGCATCTGGAGGGCAAGGGCGAGCCTCGCTTCACCTACGGCCATTCGTTGGTGGCCAACCCGTGGGGCCACGTCGTGGCACAGGTCTCTGATGGCGTCGGCTGGACCACCGCGCGGATCGATCAGGACCTGACCGCGCGGGTGCGCCGCGACATGCCGGTGCTGGAACACCGGAAGCGCATTTGAGCGAGCGTTTTCCCGGGTCCTCCCATCGGCGAGGACCGAGGGTTCCTGGCCGGACAGATCGCCTTTGAAGCTGCCCCGACCGCCATCGCCGCCGAGGCGCGGGAGCGCCTGATCGCTCGCTATGGCGCCTGCCCGCCGAGGGAGGCCGCGGTGGTGGTGGCCCTGGGTGGCGACGGGTTCATGCTGGAGACCATCCACGAGGCGCTGCAACTGAACGTGCCGGTCTACGGCATGAACCGCGGCTCGGTCGGCTTCCTGATGAACGCCTACAGCGACGACGACCTGCCGAGCCGGCTCTCCCGCGCCCAGGCCGCCGACCTGCATCCATTGCGGATGCGTGCCGTTACCGCGTCCGGTGCGCTGGAGGAGGCGTTGGCGTTCAATGAGGTCAGCCTGCTGCGCCAGTTGCGCCAGGCCTCGAAGATCCGCATCCTGGTGGACGGGAGGGTGCGGTTGGAGGAACTGTCGTGCGACGGCGTGCTGATCTCCACCCCGGCCGGATCGACCGCATATAATCTGTCCGCGCATGGCCCGATCATCCCGCTGACGGCCAATCTGCTGCCGCTGACCCCGATCAGTTCGTTCCGGCCACGGCGCTGGCGCGGGGCGCTGCTGGCCTGCTCCGCCGACGTCGTGTTCGAGGTGCTCGAGGCCGACAAGCGCCCGACCGCCGCGGTGGCGGATTTCACCGAGGTGCGGGACGTGGTCTCGGTGCAGGTCAAGGAGGACCGTTCGGTCAGCGTCACAGTGCTGTTCGACCCCGACCAGGGCCTGTCGGAACGCATCATCGCCGAACAGTTCACCGTGTGAGCGGAAGGTCCGTATCCGCCGCGTCGGCGGCCAAAGAAAGCAGCGAGATGGACACACCGTTGAAGGCCTCGGATGTGACGTGGCCGCACTGGCGATCTGATGGCTAGCCCGCTGCCTGGCCTGGACTCGGCGGACGCAGTTGAGAACGTCGCGCATATGGTCCAGATCGCGCTGACCCCGGTATTCCTGTTGTCGGGCATTGGCGCGCTGCTCAATGTGTTCAACACGCGGCTGAGCCGGGTTTCCGACCACCGGGAGCATGCGGCCGAGATGCTGCGCGGTGAGTGCGAGGATGTGACACGAGCGCTATTTCAGCGGCACCTGTCGCGGCTGCACCGTCGGACCCTGGTCCTTGATGCGTCGGTCGTCCTTGGTGCGACGGGGGGCGCGTCAACCTGCGGGTCGGCGTTGGTCCTCTTTCTCGGCAGCCTGAAGAACACCGCCATTTCCTACTTGGCTGACCGCACTTCTGGGACTTGCACTCGGCTGCACTGCCTGCGCGCTGATGTGTTTCATGGCCGACAGTGTTCTGGCCTGGCACGGCCGGCAGCGAGACGGGCCGTTGCCGCATCTTAAGGGCCATTGATTGCCTCAAGTCGTAAGGTCGGCCCTGGTAGGCCGATCTACGTGTCGCGCGCTACGACGGGCCTCGCCTCATCGGCTTGATCGGTCGCCCGCACGAACGATACTGGTCGATACCCACCAGGAGGCCCTGAGATGAGCAACCCGCTGCCTACCGCCAAGGCCGAGGAAGTCGGGCTCGATGCCGCCGCCCTCGAACGTTTGTCGGCCGCGCTCCAGGACCGCGTCGCCAGCGGCCATATCCCGGGCGCCGTCGCGCTGATCGCCCGCCATGGCAAGGTCGCCTACTTCGAAAGCTTCGGGCGCCTCGACCCGGCGAGCGGAGCGCCGATGACCACGGATGCGATCTTCCGCATCTATTCCATGACCAAGGCGATCGTCTCGGTGGCCGTGATGATGCTGTGGGAGGAAGGCCGCCTGCTGCTGAGCGACCCGATCGGCCGGTATCTGCCCGCGCTTCGCCGTCGCCGAAGGTCGGGGTCGTGACGGGCGGCAGCTATGCTCTGGTGGCCGCCGAACGCCCGATCACGGTCCAGGACCTGCTGCGCCACACCTCCGGCCTGACCTACGAATTCCGCGGCGACACGCCCGATCCACAAGGCTTACGCGGAAGCACGGGTGGCGCGACTGAAGCAGACCAATGCCGACCAGGTCGAGGCGCTGGGCAAGCTGCCGTTGCTGCATCAGCCGGGCACGAAGTGGGAATACAGCCGCTCGACCGATGTGCTGGGCCGGCTGGTGGAGGTGATTTCCGGCCAGACCCTGGGCAGCTTCCTGGCAGACCGGATCCTGCGGCCGCTGGGCATGACCGATACTGGGTTCTCGGTTCCGGAGGCCGATCAGGCACGCATCGCCGAACCCTTCGCCAAGGACCCGGAGGGCGGCACCGATGTGGCGCTGCTGGATGTGCAGGCGGCCGGCGCTGTTCGAGTCCGGCGGCGGCGGCCTGGTCGCCACGCACGATGGACTACGCCCGCTTCCTCGCCATGCTGATCGGCAACGGCCGCCTGGACGGGACCCGGCTGCTCGGCCGCAAGACGATCGAACTGATGACCTCCGACCACCTCGGCACCATCACCGGCTCGCCCGATCTGCTGCCACCCGGGCATGGCTTCGGCCTGGGCTTCGCGGTTCGCACCAGCGCGGGCATGGCGCCCTTCCCGGGCTCGGTCGGCAACTACTACTGGGGTGGCGCGGCCGGAACCACGTTCTGGGTCGACCCGATCGAAGCGGCTGTTCGCGGTGCTGATGATACAGGCGCCGGTGCAGCGTGAGCACTACCGCGTCCTGTTCCGCGATCTGGTCTACGCGGCCGTGACCGACTAACTACGTCCGGGCCACCGACAGCCCATTTCAATGGTTTGCCGTGCATTGCCGCACCTCGTGTCGCCGCTCCACCGGTGACGCCCCACCGCCAGACCGCGAAATGCCGGCCGCATTAATCGATTGCTAATGTTTGCGCGGCATGATCCCCGAATCGGACGAAGGGGTCACCATGGTAGGGGTCATCGCCAGCGTCACGCAGCAATATGACCCGGCGCTCGCCGCTTTCGCTCTGTTGGTCTGCTTCGTGGCGACGAGCATCAGCCTGCGGCTGCTTGCCCGTGCGGCGAGCCTCGATGGTCAATCAGCTCTGGCGTCTGGATCACCACCGCCGCACTGACTTTCAGTTGCGGCGTTTGGACGACGCATTTGCTTGCGATGCTGGACTTCATCCCGGGCGTCCCGACGAACATCGATCTGATCGGCGCGACCTTGTCGCTATTGGCCGTCGCGGTGCCGGCGCAGATCGCATTCACTTTGCTGGCTCGCCGGCTTGCGTCCGCACCGCGGGCATCGCCCCAAGCCACATCTTGGCGCACCGGGTTCTGGCCAATGGACAGGTGGCAGGTGACGATCACCGCCGGATTGCTGATCGGCACGGGCATTGCGTTGACGCATTTCGCCAGCATGGGCTCGCCACGGGCTGCGCCGCTGGTCCACCATGATCCCGAGCTGGTGGCCGCCTCTGTCGGCCTCGGCGCGCTGCTCTCGGTCGTGGCGATCCGCATTTTCGAACTGAGGCGGCCGATAGCGGCTGCACTGCTGCTGACGCTGGCCGTGGGTGGGGTGCACCTGGTCGCCCTGGGGGCGATGACCCTGGAGCTGGGGGGCGGGACGCAGATTGTCTCGCTGACCATGTCGAAATGGGCGCTGGCAATGGCCACGGGCGGCGGCTGCCTGCTGATCCTGTCTCTGCCGCTGCTTGCACTCCGGCTCGACCGGCTTGACGTAGCCCGGCCGGCCGCCGAGGCAATCCGGTTCCGGGCCCTGACCGAGGCGACGTTCGAGGGGCTGATATTTGAGCGTGCTGGGCGCATCGCGGATGCCAACCCGGCGATGTGCCGCCTGCTCGGCGCGGACCTGGAAATGCTGGCGGGGCGGCCGATCGCGACGCTGATCCGCGGCGGCGTCTCGATGCATCCGGCCAGTCTGGAGCGTCCGACCGAATATGAACTGATCCAGCAGGACGGCGGCAGTCGCCCGGTGGAGGTGCTTTGGCGGACGGGGCCTGATCCGAACGGCCATGTGCTGGCAATCCGAGATATATCGAAGGAAAAGTCGGCCCAGCAGCAGATGCAGCATCTGGCCCATTTCGATGTGCTCACCGGGGTTGGAAATCGCCAATTGCTGGAGCAGACCCTGCTGAAGATGCTGACGCCGCCTGATCGGGTGACCGCGGGCGTCGCCCTGCTCTGCATCGATCTGGATCGCTTCAGGGCGATCAACGACACCCTGGGTCCGCGGGTTGGCGACGCAATCCTGATTCAGGTGGCGCGCCGGCTCCGTACCGTGGTGGCGGACGCCGATACCGTTGCACGCATGGGGGGCGACGAATTCGCTGTGATTCAGTCGCTGGCCGGCCATCCTTCGGATGCGGCGACGCTGGCGGAGCGGATCGTTGCCGAACTTGCCGAACCATATGATGTAGACGGACGGACCATCACCGTCGGCGGCAGCGTCGGCGTGGCACTGTTCCCGACCGACGGCACCACAACCCTCGCGCTGATGACGAGCGGCGCCCTCGCGCTCAATCGGGCCAAGCGCGACGGTCGGAACACCTGGCGCTATTGCGAGCCCGGCATGGACTTTGTGCTGCAGGAGCGGCGAGCACTCGAGGGCGATCTGCGCGTCGCGCTGGTCGAAGGACAGTTGCTGCTGGCGTACCAGCCCTTCTTCCACGGCGCCACCCTGGAAATCGCCGGCTATGAGGCGCTGCTGCGATGGGACCATCCCACTCGTGGCCTCATTTCTCCCGCCGACTTCATTCCCGTCGCTGAGAGATGCGGCCTGATTGTCCCGATCGGTCAATGGGTGTTGCGCACGGCCTGCATTGAAGCGATCTCCTGGGACCAGCCGCTCGTGGTGGCAGTGAACCTTTCCCCGGCGCAGTTCGGCGCAGGCGTTGCGCTCACGGTGGATGCAGTATTACGGGAAACCGGTCTGTCGCCGTCGCGACTCGAACTGGAGATCACCGAAGGCGTGCTGATCGGCGACACGCAGAATGCACTGCGGACACTGACCGCGCTGAAAGCGCTGGGGGTGACGCTCGCCATGGATGATTTCGGCACCGGCTACTCGAGCCTCAGCTATCTGAAGAAATTCCCGTTCGACAAGCTCAAGATCGACCGCAGTTTCGTTCGCGACCTGGACGAAGGCGCCGCAGGTGACTCGATCGTGCAGGCCATCATCGCGCTGGCCCACAGCCTTCGTCTGGCGGTGACGGCTGAGGGTGTTGAGACCGCGCACCAGCTAGCTGTGCTGCAAGCAGCAGGGTGTTCGTTCGTGCAGGGGTTCCTGCTGGGTCGGCCTATCAGCGCGAAGCAAATTGACCGCGGTGACGCTGAACCCAGGCCGCCTCGGGGCGGTGTGGCGATGATTCGCCGAGCCAAAACGACCCTGATCCCGTTGTTTCGGCAGGCGACGCATGACGCCGGCGGGAACGAGCCAGCTGAACAATCCGCGGGTCAACGTGGTGATCCAGGCCAGCTTCACACCGCCCGATCCGCCTGAAGGCAGAAGCGGACGGTTCCTGTCCCGAGGCCGGCTCGGCAGTCCTGGCGTTCGCCACCCATCCTTCACGCCCGGCTGCATGGCACAGGCGAGCGAGCGAGCGAACCTAGGACCGAGGGAACGGAAAGCCGCCGGCCTGTTGGCGGCGCGCCGCTTCCGCCACGGTCGCTCGGTCGATGACGGCAGCGTCTGAGGCCACGCCGGACAGGCATCCGCTTGCCATCCGGAACCCGATTGCTTCATGTATCCGCCAGACGGGACGCATTCTCGGCGTCGGATGGTGAAGCCGGCGTCGGAACGGCGGTTGTCGGGAGATCGAAGAGCATGCGGGAAGATCGCGCTGATCGATGACGCGCTGGCCAGGGATTGTCAGCGGCGATGCCATCCCGGGGCTGGTCGCGGCAGCCGCCGACCAGAGCCGGCGTCATCTACCGGTCCGCGTTCGGCCGCCTGCGACAACAGCCGGCCGGAGCCGATGGGCACGGACTGCGTGTTCCGCATCGCCTCCATGACCAAGGCGATCACCGGCGCCGCGGCGATGCAGATGGTGGAGCAGGAGAAGCTCTCGCTCGACCAGCCGGCGCGGGAAATCCTGCCGTTCCTGGCCGAGACCAAGGTGCTGGAGGGGTTCGACAGCGACGGCAGCCCGCTGCTGCGCGCACCGCGTGGCGAGATCACCCTGCGGCGGCTGCTGACCCACACCGCCGGCTTCGTCTACGACATCTGGAACGAAAACCTTCGCCGTTACGCGGCGGCGACCGGCCTGCTTCCGGCGCGGCACCGGCAAACTCGCCGCCCTCACCGCGCCGCTCGGCTTCGATCCTGGCGAGCGTTGGGAATACGGCATCAACATCGACATCGCCGGCCGGATGGTGGAGGTGGTCAGCGGCCTCGATCTCGAGACCTACATGCAGCGGCATATCTTCGCGCCGCTGGGCATGGTGGACACCAGCTTCATCCAGCGGCCGGAATGGGATAGCCGCCTGCCGGCCGTGCACGCCCGCCAGGACGACGGCACGCTGCAACCGCTCCGCAACCAGCGCGGCCCCGGCGGCGCCGAGCCAAGGGAGTTCTTTCCCGGCGGCGGTGGCCTGTTCTCGACCGCGGCGGATTACCTGCGCTTCCTGCAGGCGCTGATGCAGGGCGGGGTGCTGGACGGCCAGCGCATCCTGCGGCCCGAGACCGTCGCCATGATGGGCCAGAACCACATGGGCGCGCTGAACGTGCAGCCGATGAAGAGCGCCGATCCGCGGATGTCGAACGACGTGGAGCTGTTCCCCGGCATACCGAAGAAATGGGGGCTGAGTTTCCTGATCAACACACGCGACGTGCCGGGCGGCCGCAGTGCCGGCAGCCTGGCCTGGGCGGGACTGAACAATACCTATTACTGGCTCGACCCGGCGCGAAAGGTGGCGGGCGTGCTGATGACGCAGATCCTGCCGTTCGCCGACCCGACGGTGCTGGACGCCCTGGATGCGTTCGAGGCCGCCGTCTACCGGTCGGTCTGAGCCGAAGCGGCGCGCCTTGGCCGACGGCGTGGTCAGGCCGACAACGCGGGCGGCTTGACATTGCCGACAGCCGCTCCCTAACCCGCCGCCTCCCTGGTCCGAGTGCCCGATCCATGTCCCGCCGCAAGCCGCGCGGCCGCCCGCTCGACGGGTGGCTCATCATCGACAAGCCGGCGGGGCTGACCAGCACCGACGTGGTGAACCGTGTGCGCCGGATCTTCGACGCGCGGAAAGCCGGCCACGGCGGCACGCTCGACCCGCTGGCCACCGGCCTGCTGCCGGTCGCGTTCGGCGCCGCCACCAAGACCGTGCCCTACGTCATGGACGGCACCAAGCTGTACCGCTTCACCCTGCGCTTCGGTGAGGCACGCGACACCGACGACGCCGACGGCGCGGTGACCGCAACCAGCGACGTGCGTCCCGACGCGGCGGCGATCGAGGCCGCCCTGCCCGGCTTTCGCGGCGAAATCATGCAGGTCCCGCCGATCTTTTCCGCCATCAAGGTGGCGGGCGAGCGGGCCTACGACATGGCTCGCGACGGCCGCGCGCCGGTGCTGGAACCGCGACCCGCGCGGGTCGACCGCTTCGTGCTGATCGAGCGGCCCGATGCCGACACCGCGATGTTCGAGGTCGCCTCCGGCAAGGGCGTCTACATGCGCAGCCTGGCGCGGGATCTGGCCCTCGCCTGCGGCACGGTCGGCCATATCGCCGCGCTGCGCCGCCTGCGGGTCGGGCCGTTCCTGGAACATCACGCAATTCCGCTGGACAAACTGCGTGAACCGGACGATACCGCGCCCGCTTCCCCGGACCTGCTGCTTCCGGTCGAGACCGCGCTGGCCGACATCCCGGCGCTGGCCCTGACCGAGCAGGAGGCCGCCGACCTCCGGCAAGGCCAGGCGATCAGTCTGGTCGCGTTGATGGGTCGGATTCCTGATGCGGCCGACCCCGACAGGACGGGTTGGCACGCGCCATGGCGGGGGGCCGCGTGATCGGGCTGTGCCGGCTGCAAGACGGCCTGCTGAAGCCGGAACGGATCCTCTGATCCCGCACGCGTTCCCGACCAACCCCTGTTCAGGAGCATCCTGATGTCGATTACGGCGGAGCGTCGTACGACGCTCATTGGCGAATACGCGACGGGCACCAGCGACACCGGCAGCCCGGAAGTGCAGGTGGCGCTGCTGTCCGAGCGCATCGGCAACCTCACCGAACATCTCAAGACCCACGCCAAGGATTTTCATTCGCGGCGTGGCCTGCTGATGCTTGTCGGCCGCCGCCGCCGGCTGCTCGACTATCTGAAGGCGAAGGACCAGCGGCGCTATGAAACGCTGATCGGGCGTCTGAAACTGCGGCGGTAGCACTACAAAATACAGATAATGGTAGTCATCGGCTGGTTTGATCGCTATCTCCAGCCGGTCGACTGCTGCAGCGACGACCTGAACGGGGCAGGTTTACCCCCGCAACATCGCGCAAGGCGGTGGACATACAGATCGCCGATCCGGCACGCCTGAACCAAAGGCGCGGGACAAGCGACGGCGTTTCCGGCCACATGGCCGCGGCTGCGAACCCGCAGAGGGCGCGCGGCTCGCGTTCCGTGTTACCCGAGACGCCGCCACCCCGCCACGGCAGGGATCCGGAAAAAGCTGTCTTGTTGTCCGCCGGTGCCGCGCATCCGAAGGATGACTGAATGTTCAACTATTTCCGCAAGGAACTCGACTGGGGCGGCCGCAAGCTGGTCCTGGAAACCGGCAAGATCGCCCGTCAGGCCGACGGCGCGGTGATGATCTCCTACGGGGAGACCATCGTGCTGTGCACCGCGGTCGGCGTCAGGTCCGCCAAGCCGGGCCAGGACTTCTTCCCGCTGACGGTCAACTACCAGGAGAAGGCCTTCGCCGCCGGCAAGATCCCCGGTGGCTTCTTCAAGCGCGAGGGACGGCCGAGCGAGGCCGAAGTGCTGAAGAGCCGGCTGATCGACCGGCCGATCCGGCCGCTGTTCCCGGAAGGGTTCCGCAACGAGGTGCAGATCGTCGCGACGGTTCTGAGCTACGACAATGAAAACGACCCCGACATCGTCTCCATGGTCGGCTGCTCCGCCGCGCTGACGCTGTCCGGCATTCCATTCTTTGGCCCGGTTGGCGCGGCTCGTGTCGGCTACCGCGACGGCCAGTATATCCTGAACCCGACCGCCGACCAGATGCAGACCAGCGAACTGGAACTGGTCCTCGCCGGCACCGCCGATGGCGTTCTGATGGTCGAATCGGAAGCGCAGGAGTTGTCGGAAGACGTCATGCTGGGCGCGGTGACCTTCGGGCACGCGGCGTTCCAGCCGGTGATCGCGGCGATCATCGAGTTGGCGGAACATGCCGCCAAGGAGCCCTGGCCACTGGCCGAGACGGATCAGGACGCCCTGGCACTGAGGGCCAGGGTTGACGCCGCCGGCCGCCGCCTGATCGCCGAGGCGTATCAGGAGAAGGTCAAGCAGGCGCGCTATGAGAAGGTCGCCGCCGCGAAGCAGGCCGCCGCTGCCGCGCTGGCCGCCGAGGGGCTCGATCCGGAAAAGGCCAAGGGCCTGTTCAAGGACCTGGAAGGCGACGTGGTCCGCAACGCGATCCTCGATACCGGCCTGCGCATCGACGGCCGTGACACCCGCACCGTCCGCCCGATCATCGCCGAGGTCGGCATCCTGCCGCGCGCGCACGGGTCGGCCCTGTTCACCCGTGGCGAGACCCAGGCGTTCTGCGTCGCCACGCTGGGCACCGGCCAGGACGAGCAGGTGGTTGACGCCCTGATGGGCGAATACCGCGAGAATTTCATGCTGCATTACAACTTCCCGCCATACTCGGTCGGCGAGGCGGGCCGCATGGGTTCGCCGGGACGGCGCGAGGTCGGTCACGGCAAGCTGGCCTGGCGCGCCATCCATCCCCTGCTGCCGTCGAAAGACAGATTTCCTTACACCATGCGCGTGGTGTCGGAGATCACCGAGTCGAACGGCTCGTCGTCGATGGCTACCGTCTGCGGCACCTCTCTCGCGCTGATGGATGCCGGTGTGCCGCTGAAGCGTCCGGTCGCGGGCATCGCCATGGGGCTGATCAAGGAAGACCGCGGTTTCGCGGTGCTGTCCGATATTCTCGGTGATGAGGATCACCTCGGCGACATGGACTTCAAGGTGGCGGGCACCGAGACGGGCATCACCAGCCTGCAGATGGACATCAAGATCACCTCGATCACCTTCGACATCATGCGGACCGCGCTGGAGCAAGCGAAGGATGGGCGCATGCACATCCTGGGCGAGATGGCCAAGGCGCTGACCGGCGCCCGCGGCGACGTGGCGCAGACCGCGCCGCGCATCACCATGATCAGCGTGCCCAAGGAGAAGATCCGCGAGATCATCGGCACCGGTGGCAAGGTGATCCGGGAGATCGTCGAGCAGACCAAGTGCAAGATCGATATAGACGACGACGGCACGATCAAGATCGCCGCCACTGACGTCGAGCAGGCGCAGCGGGCGATCGACTGGATCCGCGGTATCGTCGCGGAGCCGGAAATCGGCGTCATCTACACCGGCAAGGTGGTCAAGACCGCGGATTTCGGGGCGTTCGTCAACTTCCTCGGCTCCCGCGACGGCTTGGTGCACATCAGCGAACTGGCACAGGGTCGAGTGAACCGGACCACCGACGTCGTCAACAATGGCGACGCGGTAAAGGTCAAGGTGATCGGGTTCGACGAGCGGGGCAAGGTAAAGCTGTCGATGCGGGTGGTCGATCAGGCGACCGGTGCCGACATCACCGAGCAGGTCGGTGCCAGGCCGCCCCGGGGCGAGCGGCCAGAGCGGGGCGATCGTCCCGACCGTGGGGAGCGCCGCGAGCCGCGCGACCACGACCGGGGACCGGCGGCCGAGGGTGCGCAGCAGCCCGCCCTGGGAGAACTCGAGCGACTAGCGGAGAGAGTTGAACCGGTCGTCGGATTGAACCATGCTGAGGTCCGGATTGCGGTTGTATGCAACCGCGAGCTGGGCCGGACTGGAGTTTGATTTCATCCGGCGTAGGTCCTGACAGGGAGTTCCGGCGCACCGCCTGGGGGTGGCCCTCACGGGAGGGGAACGCCTAAGTCCGCCACCGAGCGTTTTGTCGAAGGCCAGTGACGACATGGCCACTCTGCGCCGGGTCGGGGCGTCGTGATAGGTTTTCGAAGGATCGGGCTGACCAAGGGATTGGCCTCTCGGGGGACAAACGGCCATGCGGGCGATCAACGCGATACGGATGGGCGGATTTGACGTTCTTCCGCTGGTGGAAGGCGGCAAAGGCGTAGCGATCTCCAACGGGATATCCGCCGGCAACTGGGCTTTGGCAGGCGGCGTTGGCACCTTCAGCGCCGTCAACGCCGACAGTTTCGATCGTGACGGGCGGCCGATCCCGCAGCTCTATCACGGCCGCACCCGGCGGGAGCGGCACGAAGAACTTGTTGCCTACGCAATTCAAGGCGCGCTTACCCAGGCTCGGCGGGCCTGGGATCTAGCCGGCGGCAAAGGCCGCATCCACGCCAACATCCTGTGGGAGATGGGCGCGGCCGAACGCATCATCACCGAGGTGCTGGAGCAGGCGAAGGGCATCATCAACGGCATCACCTGCGGCGCCGGGATGCCGTATCGCCTGTCCGACATCGCGGCACGCTTCAATGTTCACTATTATCCGATCGTATCCTCGGCCCGCGCCTTCAACGCGCTGTGGAAGCGGGCCTATTCGAAAGCGGCCAACCTGCTGGGCGGCGTTGTCTACGAAGACCCCTGGCTCGCCGGGGGGCATAACGGGCTGTCGAACGGCGAGGATCCGACCAGACCCGAGGAGCCCTTCCCTCGGGTGGTGGCGCTGCGGAAGCTGATGCGGGAGTTCAAACTGCACGACACGCCCATCATCATGGCCGGCGGGGTCTGGTGCCTGGAGGAATGGGAGAACTGGATCGACAATCCCGACCTCGGCCCGATCGCCTTTCAGTTCGGCACCCGCCCACTGCTGACCAAGGAAAGCCCGATCGGGGAGGCGTGGAAGCAGCGATTGCTGACGCTGAAGGAGGGCGATGTCTTCCTCAACCGGTTCAGCCCGACCGGTTTTTATTCCAGCGCGGTCAACAATGGCTTCATCAACGAATTGCGGGAGCGTAGCGAACGTCAGGTGGCGTTTACCACCGAAGCGATCGGTGAGCACGCGGCGGAGTATGGCGTCGGGCCGCGCAAGCGGATCGTGTTTCTGACCTACGCGGACCGTGAGCGCGCGATCGCGTGGGAGAGGCAAGGCTTCACCGAGGCGTTGCGTACGCCCGATGCGACACTGATTTTCGTTACGCCTGACAAAGCTCGGGAGATCCTGGCGGACCAGACAGCGTGCATGGGCTGCCTCAGTAGCTGTCGCTTCTCCAATTGGGCGCAGCAGGAGCCCGACCATAGCACGGGCAAGAAGGCTGACCCGCGCAGCTTCTGCATTCAGAAGACACTGCAGAGCATCGCGCATGAGAGTGATCAGCCGGAGGCGATGGAGCACAACCTGATGTTCAGCGGCCACAACGCCTTCCGCTTCGGCCGCGACCCATTCTACTCCAACGGCTTCATCCCGACGGTGAAGCAGTTGGTCGAGCGGTTGCTGACCGGGCGCTAGACCACGGTCTGGTCGGGTTGGCCCGCCCCTGGTCTGCACTTATTGCTTTCAGAGCATGCACCCTGCCGACATCAGCCTCAGGGCGATCATGCTCTGGCGCTTCTGGCCCGGCCGATCCCTCTCGCCCGCAAGGCTAGCTATCCCGCCCGGTCCGCATCCGTTGCGCGTAGACGTTGATCACCAGCGCGACCAGCAGGATCAGGCCGCGGATCAGTATCTTCAAGAAGCTGTCGATGTTGATGTGATCGAGGCCGTTGTTCAGCACCCCCAGCACGAACAGGCCGATGATGGTGTTGCCGATGCCGCCCTGACCACCGAACAGACTGGTGCCGCCGACCACCACCGCCGAGATGCTGTCGAGCAGGTAGGTGTCGAACTCGTTCTGCTGCGCGCTGCCGAAATAGGCGACGCCCAGCATCCCGGCGACACCGGAACACACCGCCGAGATGATCATCACCGCGGACAGGATCGCGCGCACATTGATGCCGGAATACTCGGCCGCCTCGCGATTGCCGCCGGTCATGTAGACGTAGCGACCGAATTGCGTGTAGCTCAGCACGACGTGTCCGACCAACAGGAACACCGCCGTAACGATCACGATCCATGGCACCGGGCCGAGTGAGTGGGAGCCAAGGGTCACGATCAGCGGCGGCACCGCGTAGGCGATCTGACCGCGCACCAGCAGCGCGCAGATGCCGGCGGCGATCTGCAACATCGCCAAGGTCATGATGAAGCTGGGGATGCCGATCCGCGTCAGTCCGAAGGCGTTGACCGCGCCGAGTGCGAAACACGCCGCCAGTGCGATCAGGATTGCCGCCGAACCCGGCAGCGGAATGTTGGCGATCGAGACGCTGGCATCCTGTGCCGTGAAGTAGGCCACGACGATGCCCGTCGCGTTGGCGATGCTGGCGACCGAAAGGTCGATCTCCGCGCAGAGGATGACGAAGGTGAGCCCCACCGCGATGATCCCGGTCACCGAAATCTGCGTCAGGATGTTTTCGAGGTTGCCGAGTGTGGCGAAGAAATCGCTGGCGGCCCAGAAAAAACCAACCAGCAGCAGCAGGGTCGCGAACGGCGCGACGTTGCGCAACTGGCCACGCAGCCAGGTCAGCAAGCCTGCCCCTGGCGCTGTCGCCCTGGCACGAGTGTCACTCATGCGACCTCCAGCAGCCGGTCCTTGCTCACCGGTTCGTCGGCGAACTCCCGCACCACGCTGCCCTTTTTCATCACCACGATCCGGTCGGCCAGAGCCAGCACCGTTTCAGGTTCGGTCGATACCACGACGATGGCGATCCCCTGTTCCCGCAGACCGCGCACGATCTTCAGCACATCATCCTTGGCGCCCACGTCCATGCCGCGGGTCGGCTCGCTGAGCACCAGCACGCGCGGCAGATGGGTCAGCCATTTGGCCAGCGCGACCTTCTGCTGGTTGCCGCCGGACAGAGTGCCAAGCGCACGTCCGACATGCGGCGGCCGGATGCGCAACCGCTCGACGTGCCCCATTGCCGTGACGCGTTCCACCCTGGGGCGCAGCCAGAGGCGACCGATGCGGTCAAGTATTGAGATCGTCACATTCTTGTACACCGGTTCGGCACCGAACAGCATCATCCGCCGGCTTTCCGGCACGAATGCGATGCCCGCCCGCCGAGCGCGCGTGGTCGACGACAGGCGCAACGTCCGGCCGTCGAGCGTTATGCGGCCCCGCTCCGCCGGCTGGCGCCCGAACAGCGTGCGGGCGAGTTCGAGCTGCCCCGAGCCCAGAAAGCCGTAAATACCGAGCACCTCGCCGCCCCTGACCCGCAACGACACGTCGCGGTACGCGCCCGCCCGGCTCAGCCCATCCACGGTCAGCACCACCTTGGCATCGGGCCGGCTATGCAACGGAATGTCGGCCAGGTAGCTTTCCTCCAGTTCCTCGTGTCCGGCGCCGATCATGCGGTCGATCACCCATCGCTTGTCGATCCGTGCGCAGGTCTCGGTCGCCACTGTCTGGCCGTTGCGGAACACCGTGACGCGGTCACAGATCGCCAGCACGTCGTCGAGGAAGTGCGAGATGAAGATGATGCTCCGGCCCGCGGCGCGCATGCGGCGCAACACGGCGAACAGCCGCTCGACTTCCGGCGGCGCTAAAGCCGAGGTCGGCTCATCCAGGATGATGATGCGGGCACCGGAAAACAGCACGCGCGCCACCTCCACGAGTTGTTGCAAACCGAGCGGCAGGTCACCCATGCGGGCGCGCGGATCGACGTCGATGCCGAGGCTCGACGAGATGTTCGGCGGCGCCGCGTCGCATTGCACGCCAGGCGATCATGCCGAGCCGGTTGGTCGGCTGGGCAGCCGAGATGGACGTTCTCCGCGACGCTCAGATCGTGCACCACGGAAAGTTCCTGATGCACCATGCCAATGCCGGCGGCCCGCGCATCGCGGGGCGACGCGAAGTGGACCGGCCGCCCGTCGAGTCGCATGGCACCCTGGTACTCGGCATGCACGCCGGCGATGATCTTCATCAGCGTGGACTTGCCGGCACCGTTCTCGCCGACGAGCCCGTGGATTTCGCCGGGCGACAGGGCGAAATGGACCGCCCGCAGTGCCGCCACGCCGCCGAACGCCTTGTTGATCCCGGAAAGCTCCAGCAGCGGCGGCCCGGCAGGCTCGGTCACGCTCGGCTCAGATCAGGAAATGTTCCTCCATCCACATCATTCCGGGCGCGTTTGCCTTGGTGACCACCGGCCCGTCGACGATGACGTTCTTCGGAATGCCGCCAGGGCCGGTCTTTTCGCCCGCAACGATCGCCGCGACGCCGGCCACGACCGCGCCACCATGGATGCGGCAGGACGGGTTGCGCACGGTCGCCAGCATCCTGCCGTCGCTGACCGCGGCGAGCGCCGGCGGCATGGCGTCACAGCCGCCGATCTTTATTTCCGTCCGGTTGTGCGCCTTCATCACGTTGTAGGCGGCGAGCGCCATGTCGTCATTGTGGAAATAGGCAGCGCTGATCTTCGGATACTTGGTCAGCAGCGTCTCCCAGATGCGGGCGACCTTGGTCACGTCCCAATCGCCCGGCTGCGTGTCCAGCACTTCGATCTTCGGGAACTTCTTCACCACCGACTGGAAGCCGCGGGCACGTCCCTGCGCTCCGGTATGGCCCAGCGCACCCTGGGTCATGATCATTGTGCCCTCGCCGCCGATCGCATCGACCAGTGCCTGGGTGACCGACGCGCCCATGAACTCGTTGTCGGGGGCGAGGAAGCTGTGGACCTCGATGCTGTCGAGCGGCGCGATCAGCGTGTCCATGTCGATGACCGGCGTTCCGGCCTCGATCAGCTTGTTCACCGGGGCGGTCAGCGTGCCGATGCCGAAGGCCTGGATGGCGACAAAATCCCATTTCTGCGAGGCTAGGTTGTCGATCGCCGCGCGCTGCTTCTGCGCCGCGAGCTCGCCGTCGAACCAGGTCACATCGACGTTGAACAGCTTGCCCCAGTATTCCGCCGCCTGCTTGCCCTGGGCGCACCAGGTCGCCTGCAGACCGGCGTTGGAAAAAGCGGCCTTCAGCGGCTTGTCCGAACGACCCGCGAGCTTCGCCGCCTCCTGTGCGAGCGCTGGATCGACGCCGAACGCCGCCAGGGCCGCGCCCATTCCGGCGAGCGAGCCCTGCATGAAATCGCCTGCGGTTAGCCATGGTCGTTCCTCCGGATTATTGCTTGGGCGGTGGTTTATACAGCGATATGGGATTGAGCAACCACCGCGGTTGAGGCGGATAGCGACTTCGGTGATCGCGAGGATCTCGAGTTGCGCCGGCCGGTGGGACAGCGCGCTGCTGATCGGCGGTAGTTGTGCTGCGCCGGGGCGCTGGGGGCCAGGCGGCAGGAAACGGTGCTTGCTGAGAGGGGCCGGCGTGACGATATTGTCATGACATTCAGCGGCGAGGCGGAGTGCCAGGCCATGGCAGCGAAAAATACCCTTTTGAGTTCCGACATCTTCGGCGGTCATTCCGTCGGCGGGGTCGGCGGCGTGGCGAACATCACCGCCAATCCCCTGGTCGCGCCTCAGGTTGGCCCTGGCGCACACCCATGGGTCGCGCCGCAGGGCGGCTTGGGCGCGGCGCTGGGGGGTGTCGGAACGTCGATCGGTGCGGTGCTGGCACAGGGCGGCGGCGGGACACAGTTCGGCGGCCAGGGCGGCGAGCTCAGCGCGGCGTGGTGGCCGCAGTTGGGAGAAGCCGGCGCAGGCGCCTATGTCCCCGGCAATGTCGCCGTGGCCCACACGCACGAATCGCAGGCCAATACGACAGCCGAGCTCGACTACCTTCGCCAGGCGGTGCAGGTGCTGAATTATTTCGTTGCGCATGCTGAGCCAGTCACGGCGCGGATGCTGTTCGGCGCCATGGGGGCGGCTGACTACCGCCGCTTCTCCGTCACGCTGGACAATATGCAGGCACGCGGGCTGCTGCGGATCAGCGGCTCGGACCCGACCTTCGGCGACCCGTTGCTCGTGGTTCCCGCACCGGTGGCGACTGAGTGGGCCGCCGCATCATCGCCAGGAACGTAGTAGTACGACGAATGACGGGTTCAGGCTTCTGGCGGGCCTTGGCCGCGTGCGAACTCGTCATTCTGGTCGCCGTTCTGGTCAGCCTGCCGACGCTCGGCTGGGCGTCGACATGGCCTCCGCACAGTTTGGCGCTGCGCTGCATCGCTGTCGGGGTCATCGGCGGCGTGGTGGGGTTCGCCGAATTGGTGTCCCGCTATCGTGACGAGCCTTGGCTTGTCGCCAGCACAGCCCCCGGGATCGCCTTTACGGCGATGAACGCGATCGCTGCGATCGGCGCGCTTCTGTTGCTGGAGCATTTCCCTCAGACCTTGGCGGCGCCGGCCGACGGGGTCGCCCGGGTCCTCGAGGCCGGCACCGGCGCAATGGTCGTGCTCCGGGCCAAGTTGCTGACCGTTCGCCAACCAGGCGGCGCCGACGTGGCAGTCGGCCCGGCGGTGGCGGTGGACACGTTTCTGACCGCGATCAATCGCGATGTCGATCGCCGGCGTGCCGTCCAGCGTCACAGTTTGGTCACCGGACGCGCGGCATCGCTTCGCAGTTTCCAGTTCGCGGATGCTGTGGCGTTTCTGAAGTCAGCGATTCTGGCCTTTCAGGCGATGGATGCGGACGACAAAAAGGCGCTAAACAGCAGCCTGGACGGGCTGCTTACCACGACCACGTCAATACCGGACGAGATCAAGTTCGCCAGCGCCGGTTTCGATATATTGAATGTGTTCGGACAGGCGGCTTTTATCAACGTGTTCGACGCCCTGGCGATCTATTTGAAGGGCCGCAACGAGCCGCCCAGGCAGGGCAGCCCCTAGCAACACTCGGGGGGAACATCCTCACGCGCCCTTTGTAGGGCCGCCGGTGCGGGGGCATCCCAGCGACCGAACGGCCCGCGGGACGGGGGCGGCAATCGACCGCCCACCGTCGCGTTCGGCCTGACGTTTTCAGTCACCCTGAAGTGGTCTAGGCTTCTCGATCTGAAGGCGACCCTCAGTTTCGCACCACCGGCGCGTCGTTTCGGTGGCCTGCTGATCCCTTACGTCCGCCGCCGCGCGTGCGGCCAACTTCGGGGCAGGGCGCTGGGATCACCGCAAGTAAACCAAGCCAGGGAGGATGGGATGCGCAAGGACATTGCATTTCGTACACAGGACGGACTGACACTGCGCGGCTGGCACTATGTGCCGGATCGACTTTCCGGTAAGGCGCCGGTGATCGTCATGGCACACGGCTTCTCCGCGGTGAAGGAGATGTACCTCGACCGCTTCGCCGAGGTGTTCGCCGCCGCGGGGCTTGGCGCGCTGGTGTTCGACAACCGAAATTTCGGCGCCAGCGACGGCGAGCCTCGTCAAGAGATCAACCCGTGGCACCAGGTGAGCGACTACCGCGACGCCATTACGTTCGCGGAGACACTGCCGGAAACCGACCCCGCGCGGATCGGGATCTGGGGATCGAGCTACAGCGGTGGCCATGTCCTGGTGGTGGGCGCGACCGACCGGCGGGTGAAATGTGTAGTTGGGCAGGTGCCGCTGATCAGCGGGCATCGCAACGCGCGGCGGCTGATCCGCTCCGACCAGATCGCGCGGGCTCCAGACAGTGATGGATGACGACCGGCGTGCTCGCTATGCCGGCGGGGCGCCAGCGATGCTACCAGTGGTAGCCGAGGATGCAGCCTCCCCCAGCGCTCTGCCGACGCCCGATTCATGGTCATGGTTCATCGAGACCGGCCGTGCACGGGCGCCATCGTGGCGAAACGAGGTAACCCTGCAGTCAGTGGAGATGTTCACTGCCTACGAACCCGGCGCCTGGATTCGCTTCATCAGCCCGACACCGCTGCTAATGGTGGTGGCCCTCGCCGATCACCTGACAGTGGCTGACGAGGCGCTTGCGGCATATGAGCAGGCTCTCGAACCAAAGCGGCTGGTGTGCCTCAATGGTGGCCATTTCGATGCCTATGTGCGCGACTTTGACGCGGCGTCAGCGCCGGCACGCGACTGGTTCGTTACTCACCTGCTGCGTCGCTGACCTTTGGTTGCCAGCGTGTCGGGCTCTGCCGGCGGCACTCTGGCGGCCGGGCGGGCGACCTGAACCAGCGTTGTGGGAGCTAACGAGATACCAGCAGCCGTTGACCCGGTAGGAGGCAACTCAACGGCTGCTGGTTAGCGTGTCAGCGAACGGCTTCGAGATTGACGAAGTTGCCGGTGAACCCAACCGCCTTCGGCACGGTCATGTTCAGGAAGAACGTTGCGCGCCCGTCCTTCTGGGCCTCCGCCGCGATCAGGTCGGTGCGGACATTCTCGATGATGTGGATGCCATTGTTGACCAGCAGTATGACGTGGACCGGAATGAACTCGGTGGGGTCTTCGGACGGCCAGACCTCGACCGCGAATGTATCGGAACCGACCGCGATGACCTTCTGGGCGGCCAGCCACGTGGCGGCTTCCTTGCCGATGCCCGGCTCTCGTGGTGTTGTAGGCCTTGTTCTGAGCAGGAAACTGCAGGAACAGATCCTCGTAGCCGGTGTAGAGGAAGACCGCGTCGCCCTCCCGCAGCGTCACATTGTACATTTTGAGCCCGGCCTGCAGATCGGCCGACGTGATCACCGTGCCGCCATCCAGGCAGTCGCCCTTGCAGTTGGGGTTCTTCTTCAGCTTGCCCGCTTCTTGTACACCCGGACCAGGTCAATCAGGACCCCCCGCGTAGCGAACGTCTTCAGGTTCTCGAGGCCGAGCTTTTTCAGGCCATTTTGCGTGATGAACTTACCCATCGGCGTCTGGTTGTAGTAGCAGTCTCTGATGCCGATATGGCCCATGCCGTCGAAGTGGGTGCCGACATGACTCTGGCTGAGCCACGTTTCTTCCATGCCGGTCGCCTGGTTCTTGCCCAGTTCGCCCCCGGCCGCCAGGCTGTTGCTGGTGAGAACGCTCTTGAGGAATCGCGTGCCGGCCAGTGGGATGCCGTCGACCAGGATATTTGACAGGGAAACAACCTGTCCGGTCTGGATCTCCGATGCAGCGGCCTTCGTCACCGCTGGGGTGACGCGGTTGCTCGCACCGGTCTGATCATCGGGACCGAAGGGTGATGGCGGGACGTAGTTCTTGCAATCGCTTTGCGCGAATGCGCCTCCGGTGGCGCCGACTGATACAAGCGCCGCCAAGGCCGCCTGCACCGCCAAAGCTCTAAGTTTCATTGATTGTTCCTCCCCTATGGCAAACTTGCCGTTAGCGATCGTCCTGACCTTCTAGTGATCTCGACCACGCGTTGGATTTGTATCGCTCCAATCTGGCCAAAACATTAACATTTGGTCAAATGTTGTCAATCCGCGGCGGCCCGCCTCAGCTGGGCGCCAAGGTGTCGTCGGCGACTATGCGGCGGCAAATCGCCAGAAAAGCGTGGTTTCGGTTGTCAATGCTGGCCCGACCACACCGCCGCCGGCGGTGGCTTTCGTTGCTGCCGAGATTGTTGCGCAGCCACCCCGAAATCGTTGCGCGATCTCCGATCTCGATCGGATGGTGTATTATAGGAGCATCGCAGCGGCCGACGATCGGCCAAATGCCGGAGGCGTCTCTCGGCACTGATCCGTGTGGTCTTCATTGCCGGCATTTCACACCGACATGGACCCGCGGCCGCTTGGCTCGACGACGCATCGCGACAGGACGTGGGCTCGGATTTTCTTCCCGAACTCTATCCAATAGGTCGCCCAGTTGCGCCGCCGATGTGCGCGGCATGCACTCGCCTTGGCAACACTGGCGAAACCCGCAGTCATCCCCACATTCAGCGAAACCCGAGGGGACTTACGTGACGCAGGCGTGGCTAAACCGGATCGGCACCGCCGTCCCACCGCATGACATCCACGCCGAGTTCGCCGCATTTGGCCGCGACACCATCATTGACCCGCACAAGCGCGCCTTGTTCGACCGCATGGCGTCACTGGCCGATATCGACCATCGCTACGCCATCTTCGAACCCGGCCCCAAGCCACGTGACACGGTTCTGGACGCCACCGGTTTCTACCGCCGCGGCGCATTTCCTTCCACCGCCGCCCGCATGGCGCTCTATCAGCCCCACGCCCTGCATCTCGCGATGCAGGCCGTGCGGGCGCTGGACGCCGGCGGCGACAGCATCTCGCACCTGATCGTCGCCAGCTGCACCGGATTCACGGCTCCCGGCCTCGACTTCCAGATCATGCGCGAGGCCATGCTGCCGGACAGCACGGAGCGCACCATCGTCGGCTTCATGGGCTGCTTCGCCGCCGTCAATGCTCTGAAACTGGCCGATCACATCGTCCGCGCCACCCCTGCCGCCCGCGTGCTCGTTGTCAACCTGGAATTGTGCAGCCTGCATCTGCAGGAGGAATTTCAGGACGTCCCCAAGATGCTCAGCTTCCTGTTGTTCGGCGACGGCGCTGCCGCGGCCTTGGTCACGGCGGACCCGCATGGGATCGCCCTCGGCCGGTTTCAGAGTCGCCGTCATCCCGCGCAGCCAGGAACTGATCACCTGGCAGATCGGCGACAGCGGCTTCCTGATGCACCTTTCCGGTCAGGTGCCGGGCCGCATCCGCCGCTGGCTGCCGGAGCACGGCGCCGCACTGCTGCCCGGTGGCTCGGTCCGGGATCTGCCGCTATGGGCGGTTCATGCCGGCGGCCGTTCGATCCTGGACGCGGTCCAGCAGGCACTCGCGCCGGACCCCGAGGTGCTGCGGTTCTCTCGCGGCGTGCTGCGCGATTTCGGCAACATGTCCTCGGCCACACTGATGTTCGTGCTGGACCGCATCATGCGCGATCCCGACGCGCGCGGCGCCGGTGTGGGCATGGCGTTCGGCCCCGGCCTGACCGTCGAGACCTTCGGCTTCCACCGCCCATAAGACCCGGCATGGGTGGCGACCCGCCATGAAACTCGACCACCGCAGCACGCAGGCCGAGCAGATGGACACGGCGTCGACGGACTTCGAGGAGTACCGGCGGTGCCTGCGTGACCTTTCACGGGTCAATGTCGTCACCTTCACGCATCGACCGATGCTGCGCTGGCTAGCCCGCTACGCCGGCAACGACGCGACGATTTTCCGTGCTGGACATCGCCTGCGGCCACGGCGACGCCCTCCGTCACATTCGCCGCCGTCATCCCTCCGCTCGGCTCGAGGGGATCGACCTCAACCCCTGGAGCACCCGCGCCGCGTCCGAGGCCACCGATCCGGCCGATCGAATCGCCTTCCACACCGGCGACGCGTTCGCCTTCGCCCCGCCTCGGCCGTTCGACTTCATCATCTGCTCGCAGTTCACCCACCACCTGACCGACGACCAGGTGGTCGACTACCTGCGATGGCTGCAATCGCACGCCGCGAAAGGCTGGTTCATCGGCGACCTGCACCGGCATTTCATCCCCTATTACGGGTTCCCGCTGCTGGCCCGGCTGGCCGGCTGGCACCGGATCGTCCGCGCAGGACGGCCAGATCTCGATCGCCCGCGCCTTCACCCGCCCCGAGTGGCTCGAGCTGTTGCGCCAAGCCGGCATCGCCGATCGTCAGGCGACCGTCGCCTGGTATCTTCCGTTCCGCCTGTGCGTCGCGAGCCGCTGATCATCGGCGCCGGCCCGGCCGGCACCGCCGCGGCGATCCGCCTCGGGCAGGCAGGCCATCGGCCGGTGCTGATCGAACGCTCGCGCCGGACCGGCCGACAAGGTGTGCGGCGACTTTCTCGGTGCCGACGCGATCGAGCGGCTGAACGCTCTCGGTGTCGATCCGGCCGGCCTCGGCGCTGTGCCGATCCAGCATCTGTGCCTGGTCACAGCGGATCGGGTGGCCCGGGTCGAGCTGCCGTTCCCCGCCCTCGGATTGTCGCGGCGGGTGTTGGACGAGGCATTGTTGCGCCGGGCCGAGGCATTGGGCGCGACGCCGCGGCTGGGCAGACAGTGCGGCGGATCAGCCGCCAACGAGACGACTGGCTGATCACATCCGGGGACAGCGACCCGGTCGCGGCGGACGATGTGTTTCTCGCAACCGGCAAACACGATATTCGCAACATGGCCCGCCCCGGGGTCAGCGCAGGCGCCATCGGCCTGAAGATGTACTTCCGTTTGGCACCGGCGCAAGCCGCGGCCCTCGCCGGCGAGATCGTGCTGCTGCTGTTCCCCGGCGGCTATGCCGGCCTGCAGTGCGTCGAGGCAGGCCAGGCGGTGCTGTGCGTCGCGCTCCGCCCGGACGCGTTCCAGGCGATCGGCGGCACCTGGCCCGACCTGCTGAACTGGCTGACCGGCGCCAGCCCGCATCTTCGCCGACTATCCTCGCCGGAGCCCGGCCACTGTTGCCGCGGCCGCTGGCGGTCGCCGGAATCCCGTACGGCTTCCTGCACCGCGGCCTTCCAGGAACCGACGCGCACTGGTCTGTTCCGGCTGGGAGATCAGGCTGCGGTGATCCCGTCGCTGACCGGCGACGGCATTGCGATCGCGCTGCATAGCGGCGCCCTCGCCGCCGGGACCTGGCTCGATGGCGAAGATTCGCTGCAGCTATCATCGCCGCCTCGCGCCGCGACCTTGGCGGTCAGATGCGACTGGCCGGCGTGCTGCATTCGGCCGGCGATGGTTGGGCCGCTCCAGGCTGCCGTGCTCCGTGGTGCCGGATGGTTTCCGGGTCTGCCCGGCAGGCGGCGCGGGGCACCAGGCTGCGGCACCCGCACCACATCGGGCCCGGCACGGCCACGGTCACCATTAACTATCGGCGGGTTACAATCTCGCCGGGTTGCATCCGGCGGAAGCCTGCCGCAAAAAGTCGCATGCGCTCCGGCAAGCTCGTCACCCGGCTTGATATCTATATCTTCCGCCAGGTGCTGATGGCGCTGGTCGCGGCGACCGGTGGGCTGACGGCGCTGATCTGGCTGACCCAGTCGCTCCGATTCGTCGAACTGGTGGTCAATCGAGGTCTGTCCCTGCTGGTGTTCCTGCGCCTGACGTCGCTGCTGATCCCCAGCTTCATCGCGGTGATCCTGCCGATCACCACCTATGTCGTGATCCAGTTTGTCTATCAGCGCCTGGCGACCGACCGCGAGCTGACGGTAATGCGAGCCGCCGGCCTGTCGCCCTGGGCGCTGGCCCGTCCCGCGTTGGCGGTCGCACTGCTCACCACCGCCATCGGCTACGGTTTGACGCTCTGGGCGGTGCCCGCCTCCCTGGCCGATTTCAGACGGTTCCAGTGGGAAATCCGCAACCGCCTCGCGGCTTTCCTGCTCCAAGACGGCGTGTTCACGCCGTTGTCCGACAAGCTGACGGTCTATATCCGGTCACGCGATCAGGATGGCACATTGCACGGCATCCTGGTGGACGACGCCCGCGATCCCAGCGCGCACGCCACCATCCTGGCGGTGCGTGGGCGACTGACAGACAGCCCGAGCGGACCACGGGTCGTGCTGCTGGACGGCAGCCGCCAGGAAATCGACCATCAGTCCGGCCGGCTGAATATGCTGACATTCAAGCAGAACGAGATCGACCTCGCCGACGCCACCAAGGACGAAGTGGCGCGGCCGGCCGACATGTCCGAGGTCGGCCTGGGCGATCTGCTCAATCCTCATCCCTACCTGGAACGCGACCGCTCCAAATGGTTGGCCGAGGGACACAAGCGGCTGACCTCGCCACTGTCCACTTTATCCTACGCCATGGTCGGGCTGCTCTCGGCTCTCGGCGGCATATTTCGCCGACACGGCGGTATACTCCGGCCGCTGGCAACGGTAGCGGTCATGGTGCTGCTGCTGGCGCTGGGCCTGGCGTTTGGGGCGCTGGCGGCGCGCGACAATAGCCTGGTGTTTCTGATGTGGATGCATGCGGTGGTGCCGGGGGTGATCTGTGCCTGGCTGCTGCTGGGTCCGTCGATCCGGCCGTTCGCCAGCCGGCCGCGGCCCAGTACGGCATGACGAAAGTGCGGCATAGCGAAATGACCGTGCACGGAGTGACCCGATGACGGCGATCGTCACCCTGTCGCTTTACATCGTCCGCCAGTTCATCATCTCGGTCAGCGCGCATGCTTCTGGCCCTGGCCGGTCTGGTCGCGATGTTCGATTTCATCGAACTGTTGCGCCGCTCCACCAGCCTGCCGGACGCCACCTTTGGCATCGTCAGCCAGATCGCGGCGCTGCGGCTGCCTTACGTGGCGATGCAGATTCTGCCGTTCGCGGTCCTACTGGGCGGCATTCTGTGCTTCTGGCGTCTGACCCGCTCCTCCGAGTTGATCGTCGCCCGCGCTTCCGGTGTCTCGGCATGGGAGTTCCTGGCGGCGCCTACCCTGTGCGCGTTGATGCTGGGCGTGGTCGCCACTGCACTGGTCAGTCCGGTCTCCTCGGTGATGCTGGCCCGAGCCGAGGCGTTGGAGAACTCCTATCTGCGCAGCGGCGGCGGACCGTTGGCATTGAACGGCGGCCAGCTCTGGCTGCGCCAGTCAGATCGCATGCTGGAACCACAGGGCGTGGCCATCATTCACGCCCATGGCGTCGAGTTGCACGGCAAGAAGCTCAGCGCGCGCGACGTCACCGTGTTGCGCCTGGACGGTGCGGACCGGCTGCTCACGCGCATCGAAGCAGCTCGTGCCACCCTAGGCGCTGGAAACTGGCAGTTGGAGAGCGCGCGAACCGTCCGTCCGGACCAGTTGCCGGAGCCGCCGCAAGCCGATCGACCTGCCTACCGATCTCACCGTCAGC
The DNA here is from genome assembly GCA_963759425.1 of uncultured Alphaproteobacteria bacterium. Classification (GTDB taxonomy): domain Bacteria; phylum Pseudomonadota; class Alphaproteobacteria; order Acetobacterales; family Acetobacteraceae; genus Rhodopila. The sequence goes on along the minus strand of CAVWZM010000019.1, from coordinate 102,852 downwards.
CGCGTGCAGGAGAGTTTCGCGTCGCCCGATACATTGTCGGTCTGGGCGTTGCCCGACTTCATCGCGCTGCTCGATCGGTCGGGATTTTCCTCGATCCGCCACCGGCTGCATTTCCAGGCGTTGCTGGCGCTGCCGCTTCTGGCGGCGACGATGACACTGGTGTCCGCCGGGCTTCTCGATGCGGCCGGCGCGCCGCGGCGGGGTGGCGAAAATGATCGGCAGCGGCGTGGCTGCGGGGTTCACCCTGTTCGTCGTATCCAAGATCGCCGAGGAAATCGGTCAGTCCGGCGCGTTGCCGGTAGCGCTGGCAGCCTGGGCGCCCACCGCGGCCGGCCTCATGCTGGCGGTCGCGCTGCTGTTGCACACGGAAGACGGCTGAGATGGATCGACCCGTTCCTTCGCGATGCCGCCGGACCCGGTGGGTGCTGGCTGGCGTGTCGGCTGCTGTAGTTTTCAATCTGATCGCCCTGTCCTGGCCGGCCGCCGCCCAGTTGGGCAACGTGCTGGCGCCGCACCCGGGCACCCAGCCGCGCACCGACCAGCCGGTCACGTTTTCGTCCGACCAGGTTGAATACGACAGAGACAACGCCCTCGTCACCGCTCGCGGCCACGTCGAAGCCTGGCAGAACGGCCACGTGCTTCGTGCCGACCAGATTACCTTCGACCGCAATACCGGCGTGGCAGCGGCGACCGGGAACGTCGTTCTACTTGAACCCGACGGTGAGGTGCTTTTCGCCGACTACGCCGAGATGTCGAACAACATGAATGAGGGCATTCTGAAGGACATGCGCGCGTTGCTGCAGCAGAATGGTCGCCTGGCGGCCAACGGCGCGCGGCGCACCGGCGGGCAGATCAACGAGCTGTCAAAGGTCGTCTATTCGACCTGCAACCTGTGCGCCAAGGATCCCACGCGACCGCCGCTTTGGGAGATCCGAGCCAGCTCGGCGGTGCAGGATCTGGAGCACAAGAAGATCGAGTACCACGATGCCGAGTTGGAGATGTTCGGCGTCCCTGTGGCTTATTTCCCTTATTTCTGGCACGCTGATCCGTCCGTCAAACGTCTGTCCGGCATCCTGCCGCCGCTGGTGGGAACATCGTCCGAGCTGGGCGTCTTCTACGGCCAGCCATACTACTGGGTCATCGATGATCAGTCGGACGCCACCTTCCTGCCGATGATCACGACCATGGCTGGACCACAGCTCGATGTCGAGTACCGACGGCGCTTCAACAGCGGCACGCTGTTGCTGAACGCTTCGGGCGGATATCTGGACAATTCGATCCAAGGCAGCTTCGCCGGCAAGGGCCAGTTCAGCATCGATGACACCTGGCGCTGGGGCTTCGACATCAATCGAGCCTCGTCCTCGGACTACGTGCGCGACTTTCATGTGACGCAGGGGCTCAACGGCGATCCCAATATCCTGTCCAGCCAGCTCTATCTGGAAGGTTTCGGTCAAGGTTCCTATGCCCGCCTCGACACCCGCTTTTATCAGGGCCTGACCGATGTCATCACCGACAGTCAGTTGCCGGTCGTTCTGCCGCGCTTCGAATACAGCTATTTCGGCACGCCCGATTCGCTGGCGGGCGGTTCTCGCTGTCCACCGACCGACTTCAACGTCATGCGTTCCGATGGCACCAACACCCGGCGCGCCGCGCTGACGGTCAACTGGGAGCGGCCGTTCACGGGCAAGCTGGGCGATCAGTGGAAGCTGTCGCTGCACGGCGACGCCACCGCCTATCAGGCCTCCCAGTTCGACCTGCAGCCGAATTTCGGACCGTTTCCGAATCTGACCGCGGTGCGGGCGCTGCCCCAGGCGGCGATTGATTTCAACTGGCCCTTCGCGCGCGACGGCGGCGCCTGGGGCACTCAGTTGATCGAGCCGATCGCGGAGGTCATCGTCGCCCCGCAGTCGGGCGACAGCCAGATCCGCCGTTACCCGAACGAGGACAGCCTGGACTTCGAATTCTCCGACACGAACCTGTTCGGCTTCAACAACTTCACCGGCGTGGACCGGCTGGTCGGCGGCGTGCGGGCGAACGTCGCGATGCACGGCGCCTGGTATCTGGGCGGCACGACCTTCGACGGGCTGGTCGGCCAGTCATACCGCACCAACCAGGACGACCTGTTCCCGGCCGCGTCCGGCCTGCGCGACGAGATTTCCGACATCGTTGCGCGCGCTACGTTTTCCCCGACCCGTTGGCTTGACCTGACCTACCGCACGCGTCTGGACAGTGCCTCGCTCGCGAGGCACGCCGCCGACGCGGTGGCAACCGTCGGGGTGCCGAAGTTCCGCCTCACGGCCGGCTACATCTATACCAACACAAATCCGTATTTCTATTACGATCAGCCAGCACCGCCGCCCACCGGAAACTCGTATTACTTCCCACGCAATGAAATCACGCTGGGCGCGTCGTCGAACTGGGGATATTATCGGTTCAGTGCGAATGTGCGTCGCGACCTGGAGACCAATCAGTTGGTCTCGCTCGGTGGCGACGCGATCTATGAGGACGAATGTTTCATCTTTGATCTGCGTATGTATCGCCGCTATACCAGCATCAATGGCGATAGTGGGTCCACCTCGGTTCTGCTCCTGCTGACATTCAAGACCATCGGCCAGTTCGGCTACCGCGCGCTATGATATCGGGAGTGCCTGAAATGACCGCCACATATCGGGCACCAGATGCCGCTTATCCCGGAAAATACAGCGGCTGGCTTGGGTCCCGCCTGCGTGATCCGCGTCTGATCGCGCTGCTTCTGCTGCTGGGCGCTTGCCCGGCCCCGACCCACGCGGCCGGCACGCAGGTGGCCGTGGCCAATCCCCCACCGGGCAATTCGCCATCGGCTGATCATAACCCACCGGCCGGCGTTCCACCGGCCAGCATGCAGCGCAAGGGCAAGGCGCCGGCCGAGTCGCAACTGGCCGACAGCACTCATATCGCCGCCGTGGTGAACGGCGACGTGATCACCAACAACGATATCGACAACCGCGCGCGGCTGTTCGCCATGTCCACCGGCCTGGCCATGTCGCCCGAAATACTTGACCGTCTGAAGCCCCAGATCCGCCGGCAGTTGATCGACGAGCGTCTGCGCGTACAGGAGGCCCAGCGACGCAAGATCGTGATCCAGGACGTGCAGATCGCCGACGCGATTCACGACATCGAGCGGCGCAACAACCTGCCCGCCGGCGCCTTGCGGCAGAAGCTGGCCGCGGACGGCGTCAGTCAGCGCACGCTGATCGGTCAGATTCGCGCGCAGCTTGGGTGGAGCCAGATGTTGCGCGACCAGATGGCGCAGAAGGTGAATATCACCGAGGCCGACGTAGCGGAGAGGCTCAAGCTCGAACTCGCAGCAGATCGGCCAGATGGAGTACCGGCTGGGGGAAATCTTCATTCCCATCGACGATCCCGCGAATGCTGCCGACGCCCAGCGCTTCGCCGAAACGGTTATCAGCGAGTTGCACGCCGGGGCGCCGTTTCCTCTGGTCGCGGCCCAGTTCAGCCAGACCCAGACTGCGCTGGAGGGTGGTGAACTCGGCTGGGTGCAGACCAATCAGCTCGACCCGGAGGTTGCCCGCCTGGTGACCGTGATGCCGGTCGGCGCGATCAGCAACCCGGTCAAGGTGCCGGGCGGCCTCGAGGTGGTCAATCTGCAGGGCAAACGCGAGATCGGCCGGGATATCGGCACCGTTGTAACGATGCGGCAAGATTTTATCCCGTTCACCTCGCCGCTCGATCCGCAGGCACCGACCGAGCAACAGCGCCAGGCCCTCACCAAGGCTCGGCAGGTGAGCAACACCGTACACGGCTGCGAGCAGATGGATCAGGTGGCGCATGCCAATAACGCCTCCAACCGGCCCGTGGACCCGGGGGAAGTCCGGGTGGAAGGTGTCAACCCTCCAGCGTTTCGCCAGTTGCTCGCCTCGATCCCGATTGGCAAAGCAACCGAGCCACTGGTTTCCCGCGACGGCATCGCCGTCATCGTGGTCTGCACGCGCGAGGAAAAGAACACCGGCGAAATCACCGCGAAGGAAGTTCAGCGACAATTGGTCGGCGACCACGTGGAGATGCTGTCGCGCCAGATGATGCGGGACCTGCATCGCGAGGCCAGCATCGACATGCGCTCCGGAGGAGTGTGACGCGCCGCGTGCTGAGCAGGCCAGCGGAGCGGCCAATTTTGCCTGGCAAGGTTTGACCTGGGAACTAACAGGGCACACGGCCAACTGGTGAGTCCATTGCCGCCACTGCGGGAGGTGATCGCACGTCATGGCTTGGGCGCGCGCCATTCGCTGGGCCAGCATTTCCTGCTCGACGGCAATCTGACGGATCGCATCGTGCGGGAGGCCGGCGATTTGACCGGCTGCCACGTGATCGAAGTTGGGCCGGGGCCCGGCGGTCTGACCCGTTCGTTGCTGGCCTCGGCCGCCGCCAGCATCACCGCGGTCGAATTGGACCGGCGCGCGATCGCCGCGATGGCCGAACTCGCGGCAGAGGCGGCGGGACGGCTACAGGTGATCGAGGCGGATGCGCTGGCGATCGACGCCGCCAACCTGGCCCCGGCGCCGCGTCAGATCATCGCCAACCTGCCCTACAACGTCGCGTCTCCGCTTCTCGTCAGGTGGCTGCGCCAGGCTGCATCGTTCGAGCGCCTGACACTGATGTTCCAACTGGAAGTGGCGGAGCGCATCTGTGCCGATCCGGATACCGAGGCCTATGGCCGCCTTTCAGTGCTGACCGGCTGGACATGCGAGGCTCGGATTGCGATGCGTGTTCCTCCGACCGCGTTCACCCCGGCGCCGAAGGTGTGGTCCGCGGTGGTCAGCCTGACACCGCATGCGCAGCAGCCGCCCTCGGACCTATTTGCCCGCATGGAGTCGCTGACCGCGGCGGCGTTTGGCCAGCGGCGAAAGATGCTGCGGCGGTCACTGCGGTCCATCGGCGGCGAGGCGTTGCTGACCCGAGCCGGGATTTCGGCTGAGCGCCGGGGGGAGACGCTGTCGGTGGCGGAATACGATCGGCTGGCGGGTTTGCTCGGGCCGCTGGCAAAAGCTCGCTCATAACCCTGCGGGAGGCCGCTCCCGGGTAGCCCCGAGTTGCGGCCGCGGGCTATTGCAGCGCCCGCCACACCTTTCCCGGCGTCAACGGCATCTGAATCCGACCCGCGGCATCGGCGCGGCCGGCACGTACGAGTGCGTCCGCGACAGCGTTGACGACGGCGGGGGTCGCACCGATCGTGCCCAACTCACCAACTCCCTTCACCCCCAGCGGATTGTTGAGACACGGGATCGACTGATCCAGCACATGAACGAAATCACGGATGATGTCGGCGCGCGGCATGAAGTAGTCCATGATGCTGGCGGTGATCACCTGGCCCGAGGCCTCCTCATAGAGCATGTGCTCGCCTAACGCCTGCCCGATGCCCTGCACCGCGCCGCCGTCAAGCTGGCCGCGCACGATCATCGGGTTGACCACCCGGCCAACATCGTTGACCGACACATAGGACACGATCTCGACCGCGCCGGTGTCCGGGTCGACCTCGACCTCACAGATATGCGCCCCGTTCGGCCAGCTCGGCCCGTTCACGGTGTGTGTCGCGTCGACGAAAATCCGCCGCTCCGGCTGCCGACCGGCCAGTTCGAACAGGCCGATTCGGCGGTCGGTGCCGGCGATCCGGAACTCGCCTTCGGCATATTCGATGTCCGTGGCAGCCGCCTCCAGCGTGTCGGCGGCCAGCTCGCGGCCGTTCGCCACCGCCAATTCGGATGCGTGATGGATCGCCGAACCGGCAGTGAACAACGACCGAGAGCCGGCGCTGCCAAAGCCCGAGCCGCGATCGGTGTCGCCCTGGACGACTCGGATCTTATCGATCGGCACACCGAAGACGTCGACGACAAGCTGCGCGAACGACGTTGCGATCCCCTGCCCCATCCCCATTGTCGACGCGTAGACCTCAATTTCGCCATCGCCCGAAACCGCCACGGTCACCCGCTCCTCGAAGACATTGCCGCCGGTCCATTCAAGGAACGAGGCGAGACCGCGTCCGCGCAGCTTTCCACGCGCGCGCGACGCCGCCTCACGGCTGGTGAAATCGTCCCACTTGGCCAGTTGCAGCGCCTGGTCGAGGATCACCCCGAACTTTCCCGAATTCGTAAACTTGGCCCATCGCGTTCGTGTACGGCATCTGACCCGGCTGGATCAGATTGCGGCGGCGGATTTCGGCCGGATCAAGCCCGAGTTCGCGGGCTGCGGCGTCGAACAGGCGCTCGATCAGATAGATCGCCTCAGGTCGTCCGGCGCCACGATAGGCGGAGGTAGGCGCGGTGTTCGTGAGCACCGCATTCAGGTCAAAATCGATGGTCCGGATGTCATAGATGCTGGTCGACACCCACGGCCCGATCATCAGTTGGATGATGATCCCAACCGTGCTGGCATAGGCACCCATATTGCACAGCGAGTGAACGCGGTAGGCCAGCACCTTGCCGTTGGCATCGAGCGCGAGTTCGGCATGGCTCTCGACGTCGCGGCCATGCGTCGCTGCAAGGAATTCCTCGATCCGGGTGGCCGTCCATTTCACCGGACAGCGCAACAGGCGGGAGGCGTAGGCGGTAACGATCTCCTCGGGATAGAGGCCGGTCTTCATGCCGAACCCGCCGCCGACGTCATCGGCGACGACGCGCACGCTTTCGGTCGGGATGTCGAGGAGATCGCACAATGCGTCGCGCGCGCCGGACGGCATTTGCGTGGACAGACGCAGCGTCAGACGACCGCTTTCCGGATCGAAGCTGGCAAGCGCGCTGCGCGGTTCCATCGGTGTCGGCGCCAGACGCTGGTTCACCAGATCGAGCTTCACGATATGCGCGGCCGAGGCGAAAGCGGCGTCGGCGGCCGCCGGCGTCGCCGTGCTTCATCTGTGCCGCGATGTTGCCGGTGGCGGCCGGCCAGACCAGGGGCGCGCCCTCCGCTGTGGCCGCGCGTCAGCTCGGTGACGACCGGCAGGTCCTCGTACTCGACCAGGATCGCTTCGAGCGCGTCCTTAGCCTGCTCTGGGGTCTCGGCGACCAGGGCAACAACCGCCTCGCCGACGAAACGGACGATGTCCTGCGCCAGTGCCGGGCGCAGCGGCGTCGCTCCCGGCGAACCGTCGGGACGTTGAAACATCGGCGCGAGCGGAATCGGCTTCACGCCCGCTTCGGCCAGGTCGGCGCCGGTCAGCACCGCGAGCACCCCCGGCATAGCCTGCGCCGCGGTGACGTCGATCGAGACGATGCGGGCGTGCGCCAGCGTGGAGCGCAGAAAGCACAACGAGGTCTGCTCCGTGATCGAAACATCGTCGGTGAAGCGGCCGCTGCCGGCCAGCAACGCCCTATCCTCGATCCGCCGCACTTCGCGACCGCTGCCGAAACGCCCGATCGCTGATTCGTCTGCCATGATGTCTCCGTCGGTCTGATGATCCCCCGGGCGGATCAATAGTCGCCGGGGCCAAAATGATGGGTACGGGGGCTCGGTGACGTGGCGGAGCCCATCACGGCAGTCAAGCCGTCATGCGAATGTAGGGACAGTCGCCATCGGAGGCATCGTGCCGGCAGCGGCGATGCAGCACGTCTCTTGGCGCCGGGGAGGGGAACCCAGGGCACGGCAACTCGCTATACGCGTTGACCGCCGTCGATATGCACCTCCGACCCCGATAGGTAAAGCGCCTGGTCCGAGCACAGGAAGAACAGAAGATCGGCGACCTCCTGCGGTTTGCCAAGGCGGCGCATCGGGATCTCGCGCTGCACGATCTCCTCGGTGCCCGGTGACAGGATCGCGGTGTCTATCTCACCAGGCGAGACGGCATTAACCCGCACCCCGTAGCGACCTAGATCGTTCGCCATTTCCCGCGTTAACGCCGCCAGGGCCGCCTTGGATGTCGCGTAGGCGGCACTGGCAAACGGATGCACCCGGGAACCCACGATCGACGTCATATTGACGATGCTGCCCTTAGAGGCGATCAGCAGCTCGCTCAATCCCTGAGCCAGCACGATGGCCGAGAAGAAGTTAACGTTGAAGATGTGCAGCCAATCCTTGTAGGCCATCTCCAGACTGGTGATCTTGCCGCCGGACGGATGCTTCGGCGACACCGCGGCGTTGTTGACCAGGGCGTCCAGCCGGCCACCGGCGATCTGCCTGATATGCGGCAGGGCGGCCCGTACCTCGTCGATGTCCGACAGGTCCATCTGGATGTGGTTGCGTTCGCCGCCCGGCCAGGGGCAACGTGGGTCGAACGCGTGACGGGAAATCGTCAGCACCCGCCAGCCCTCGCTGCTAAATCGCTTGACGGTGGCATGGCCGATACCGCGGCTGGCGCCAGTCAGCAGCAGGACATGTTCGACGTCGGACATGATCCGAATTCCTTGGTTATCGGGGGCTCTCTGTCGGGGGCCCGCTCCAAGGCCGCTCAAGTCCGGCAAGGAGGGGTGCGCCGAGCGGAACCGGGCTTGCCCGTCTTGTCAATCCATGGCCCTGTTGAACACGGGCATTCGCAACCATAGCCCACCGCGATCCTGTTTGTCGCATCTTTACGATCTGGTGACCCTGCATGATCCATGTTTTCCCGGTTCCGACGCTTGACCACGTTGTCGTGAATGCCCGCGACCGGATCGACCAGGTTGCCGACACGTACCGCCGGCTGGGCTTCACCTTGACGCCACGTGGCTATCACACGCTTGGCTCGGTCAACCACCTGGCGATATTCGGCACCGACTATTTGGAGCTGATCGCCGCCAAGCCGAACGACGCCAGCCGGCCGGAGCTGTTGTCCGCGCCGTTCGGGCTGGACGGTTTGGTGTTTGGCAGCGAGGATTCTACCGCGACCTACGACGCGTTGCGCAGAGCGGAGGTGGCGGTCGAGGGGCCGCAGCAGTTCTCCCGGCCGGTGGAGATCGAGACCGTCGCCGGGATCGAGCAACACGACGCTGTGTTCCGGACCGTGCGGCTGCCGCGTGGCGACGTGCCGGCGGGGCGGCTGTATTTTTGCCAGCACCTGACGCGGCAGCTTGTTTGGCGAGACGAGTGGCGTTGGCACGCAAACGGCGCCGTCGGCGTGGCACGAGCGGTGATTGCTGCCGAAACGCCGGAAGCGCTGGGAAGTCTGTTCGGGCGGATGTTCGGGCGGCGAGCGGTGCGCGCCACCGATGACGGCTGCTCGTTGATCCTGGGCTTGTCACGGTTCGACGTGGTGACCCCAGCGGCGCTGTGGGAGATGTTCGGGGAAGCCGCCCCCGACAGCCGTGGCCGGCGCGATTACATGGCGGCACTGACGTTTCGGACCCTGTCGCTGGACGCCGCCGAAACCGCGCTCGAGGCTGGAGGCGTCCGCGGCGTGGACCGGATCGGAACCAGTGTTCTGGTGCCGGCCTCGGAAGCTTTCGGGGTGACGCTGGAATTCAGTGTCTGAGGGCTCGACCCCGGCGGAGGTGCCAAGCTTCGGGCTCACTCGGCCGCGGATCGTTTGGCGACGTTTCCGTTGCCTGGACGTCATCGGGGATGGGCCGGGAGAGTGCCTCCCGGCCCTTCATTCCGCCTTGCCTAGCGCGTCGTGTTGCCGTTGGTCGTCATTGATGAGGGTCCGGTCGATGGTGCGTTCTCGGGCTTGAGACGCTGCGACGACATCGTGTTCGGACCCTCGGTAGTGCCACCGCTGGCCACACTGTTGCCGGCGGCGCCTGTCGCTCCGGTGCCATTCCTGGCCACGCCCTCGGACACGCCGCCGCCAGGGCCGCTCGAGGCTCCAGCGCCGCCGGCTGCTCCTCCCGCACCACCCGCCGCACCGCCGGCGCCGCCCGCGCCACCTGCTGCCATCGCGCCGGCCATCGGTGCCAGGGCCAGGGCCGCCGCCAGGGCAAGGGCGTATTGCTTTCTAAGCATTGTCGATCCTCCTTCCGCCACGCTTCAGTGCGCGGCGTCGAGGATAGAACTCAGATCTCCCGCTGCGGTTGGCAGCCGCTTCGCTGGACTCACGTTGATTCGATAGCGAGATGCCGGGATCCGACAACGAGAATCCGGCCCGGACTGGCTAAGGCTCAACCTCGGAAGGGCATTTGCTGGGGCGATACGCGTCCCGCTTCGAAGGTTTGACGCGTCGCGAAAGCCAGGAACTGATTGCGGGCTGGGGCAGGAAGTGGTGGCCAGCCCGCCCACGTCCCGGGTCGCGCGATCACTTCGGCCGCGTCACCGCAGGGGCGCGGCGTCGCTCGATGTCGGCTAAACCGTTCCGCCGGTTCGGTTGCGTGTCACCAAATGCCAGACCACCAACACAATGAGTGCACCGACCACCGAGGCGATCAATCCGGCGCCTTCATCTGGTCCATACCAGTGCATGGCTCGACCAAGATAGGTCGCAACGACTCCCCCAACGATGCCGAGCACGACAGTCATGATGAAGCCTTTCGGCTCATTTGGCAGCGACGAGATGAGACGGGCGATAAAGCCTGCAATCCCCCCGATGATGATAGCCCAGATGATCCACACGGCGTTCCCCTTCATTGCTTACACATTCATGCCGAAACTGACGGCGAACGTGTCAGAGCGCGAGCCGCCATTTGCGGGCCATCAGCAACTATGTCAATGCGCTTGCCGAGGTCTCGCACGAAAATGCGGCGGTCTCACAGGGGCACGATGCGCCACCTGCCCGCGATTGAAGGCTGCCACGGCCCGATCGATGCGGAGGTGGCCGGCAAAATGCGCAGGGTGACCGGCGGAGGGGCGTAACGGCGACCTCTGACCGTTAACCGGGAAAGCGACCAGCAAGCCCCCTCTCATACGATTGTAGTGGCAAGTGGTTTCATAGCGTCGGCGGCGCCTCGGCCGTTGATCAGCAGCATCGCGATGATGACGACGCCGTAGATGACCCGCCGGCTCGCCTCCGGCATCTGCATCACCGAAAGCATCGAGGCGAGCAGACTGATCACCAGCACGCCGGCAGCGGTGCCGATATAGCTGCCTCGACCGCCGAGGATATTGGTGCCCCCCAGCACGACCGCGGCCACCGCGGGCAGTAGATACTCGTCGCCCATGCCCTGGTAGGACTGGTCGAGCCGTCCCGCCAGCAGCACGCCGCCGAGCGCGCTGGTCAGCCCCGGAAATCACGAAGCATGTCGTCACGACGCGCGCGGTGCGAATGCCGGAAAGATAGGCGGCGCGCTCGCCGTTGCCGATGGCGTAGACCTTGCGGCCAAATGGCGTGCGCCGCAGCAACAGTATCAGCAGCACCGAACCCGCCAGCCACACCCACAGGATATTCGGCACGCCGACGATACTGCTATCCTTGCCGAGCTGGCGCATCAGCGGTGAAGCGTTGGTCTGCGGCGCGAAGCCGCCGGTGTAGATCACCGCCAGCCCGAGCAGCACCGCGTTGGTGCCGAGTGTCAGGATCATCGACGGCAGGCGCAGGTAGGCGACGCCGAGGCCGTTGAACAAGCCGACCAGCAGGCCGACCGCGAGGCCGCAGCGGGATCGCCAGCCCGACCCACGGCTCGCCCATGCCAGCCAACGTCGTTGCCGTCATCGCGGCGACCGTCATGGTCCACGGGATCGACAGGTCGATATGGCCCAGCAGGATCACCAGCATCTGCCCGGCCGCGACGATACCGAGGAAAGCGGCGATGCGCAGTTGCAGCAGCAGATATGCCGGCGACAGGAACGCCGGAAGGTAGTGGCTGCCGATCAGCAGGATCACCACGATGCCGCCGAGCGCCACCAGCACGGAATTGTCGAGGCCGCGGATCAGTGGCCGGCGTCGGGTCGCTGCGCGCGGTCTCCTGTGCGCTGAGCAGTTCCAGCCGGTTGCGGTTGGCCAGGATGCGGATCGCGCCGATGCCGATGGCCGCCATCAGCACCACGCCCTCGAACAACGGCTGCGCCAGTGGCGAGACACCGGCGAACAGCAGCAGGCCACTGATGGCGCGCAGTGCGTAGGCGCCGAAGATCGAGCCCACCACGCCGCCGCTGCCGCCGAGCAGTGAGGTGCCGCCGATGACGACGGCGGCGATCGACTTCAAGGTGTAGTCGGCGCCCACCTGCGCGTCGCCCGACAGCGTCTGCAGCGCCAGGAACAGGCCGCCGCACGCCGCCAGCAATCCCGCCAGCGTGTAGGCGGCCAGGCGCGAGCGTCCGACCCGCACGCCGGACAGGAACGCCGCTGCCTCCGACGATCCGGCGGCGTAACAGCCTCGCCCGAGGACGGAATTGCGGAACGGCACCCACACCACCAGCAGCACGCCGAGCAGCAACAGCAGCGAGGTCGGGATCACGCCGAAGGTCTCGTTGGTCAGCAGGTCGCCGAGGTCCTCGTCGATGTTGCCGCCGGGGATCGGACGCAGCAGATAGGCGATGCCGGTGAAGATCGCGCCGGTCGCCAGGGTCGCGATGATGGGCTGGATGCGACCGACGACGACGATCAGCCCGTTGACGAAATCCACAGGCGGCGCCGGCGAGCAGCGTGACAGCGATGCCGACGATGATCTCCGCTGTCGAGCCGCTGACCATATGCGAAGCGACACAGTTGCTGAGCGCCAGCACCGATCCGACCGACAGATCGAGGCCGCCGGTCAGCACCGGCAGCGTCTGCGCCATGGCCGCGAACGCCAGCGCCAGGCCCTGATTTGCCGCCGGCGTGGTGACCATGATCGACAGGCCGCGCGGATGCAGGATCAGGAAGACGGCGAACAATGCCAGGAACAGGGCCGCCGCGAAGACCGCGCCCTGATTGCGCCGGACCGCGCGCAACAAGCCGTTCATGCGGGCGCTGCCGTCCGCGGTTCACCGGCCGGCGACCACCTGGACCGACAGCGACGCCGCGACGATGTTGGCCTCGGTGATGTCGTCGCCGCTGAGTTCGCGCACCACCTGGCCTCGGTAGAGTATGGCGACGCGGTCGCACATGCCGATCAGCTCGTCATAGTCGGTGCTGTAGAACAAGACAGTCGCGCCGGCATCGGCGAGCTGACGCACCAGCACATAGAGCTCCTGCTTGGTGCCGACATCGATGCCGCGCGTCGGGTCCATCAGCAGCAGGATGCCGGGATCGGTCGCCAGCCATTTGCCCACCACCACCTTCTGCTGATTGCCGCCGGACAGCGTGCCGACCGCCACCGAGGGTGAGGCGGCCGTTGATGCGCAGGCGTTCCATCGCATTCGTCACCAGAAGCTGCTCCGCTCGGCGATCGAGAAAAAGTCCGCGCCGCAGCCGGTCGAGCGAGGCGAGACTGAGATTGTCGCGCAGCGGCAGCCGTAGCAGCAGCCCCTCGGTCTTGCGGTCCTCCGGCACCAGGGCGATCGGAATGGCAGCGGTCATTGCCGCCTTTGGCCCGGTGAACGCGACCGCCGCGCCATTCACCGTCACGCTGCCGCGCACGTCCTTCAGCACGCCGAACAGTGCCAGCAGCAATTCCCGCTGCCCCTGGCCGTCGAGTCCGCCGAGGCCGAGGATCTCGCCGCGCCGACACCTGTAGCGAAATGCCCCGCAGCCGGTTGCTCCAGGTCAGGTCACGCACGTCCAGCGCGGAGGCTCGGCGTCGGCGGGACCGGTGGCGGCTTCGGCGGATAGGTCTGCGCGATCTCCCGCCCGATCATCAGGTTGATGATGTCATGTTCGGTGCGACTGCCCTGCGCGAACGTTTCGATGTGCCGCCCGCTACGGAACACCGAGCAGGTATCGGCCAGCGCGTCGACCTCGTGCATGCGATGCGAGATGAACAGAATAGCCGTGCCCTCGTCGCGCAATGCCCGCAACAGCGTATTGACCGTTTCCACGTCACCGGCGGTCAGCGCGGACGTCGCCTCATCCATGATCAGCACACGGGGCGCGCGGCCAAGCGCCTTGGCGAATTCCACCAACTGCCGGCGGGATAGAGACAGGTCGCGCACCGTTGTCCGAGGGTCGATGTCGCCGCAGCCGACCCTCGCCAGCAGCGCTTCAGCCCGGCGGCGCTGCGCCCGGTGGTTGATGAAGCCGGCAAGCCCCGGCGGACGAGTGATCGAGATGTTGTCGGCGACGCTGAGGTCCGGCAGCAGCGACAGCTCCTGGAACACGCACACGAAGCCGTGGCGCACCGCGTCGAGCGGATCGGCGAAATGCACTGGCTGGCCGTCCACCTCCATATGTCCGCTGTCCGGCCGCACCGCGCCGGCGACGATCTTGATCAGAGTGCTCTTGCCGGCGCCGTTTTCGCCCAGCACGGCGTGGATGGAACCCCGCCGGCAGGCGAAATCCACGCCGTCGAGGGCGGTCACGCCACCGTATCGTTTGTGCACGCCGCTGAGGCGCAGCAGCGGCGTGGCGGCAGCGGTCGGTGGCAACATCTGTGTTCGCGCTCGCGTGCCGCGCTACTTGCCGCCACCGGGCTCCGCTCTCGGCCTCAGCTGTTGTCGGGTGTCTGCTTCAGCAGTTCGTCGACCGGCACCACGGCATTACAGGCCGCGATGTCGGCGCCGTCCTGAAAATTGTCCGGCAGCTTGTTGGAGTAGTTCACCCCCTCCTTGAGGTCCTTCGAGTAGGTCGTCGGCACCGGCAGCTCGATCAGTTGCGGCACGGGATGGCCTTGCAGCGCGGCGATCGCAGCCTGCATCGCGACCACCGCCAGCAGCGGCGACTGCACGCGCGTGATCGTCGTCCAACCCTGGTCATGGATCACCTTCAGCGAACCATTCTCCCCCGAGGTGCCGAGCGGCACCTTCGGATGCTTGGCGTCGATCAGGGCGTTCATCAATCCGGTCGAGCCGTGCTGCGTGACGATGCCGGCGAATGGTCCCTGAGTGGCGATGGCATCGCTGACGACCTTCTGCACCGTGCCGTCATCCCAGTTGCCGACGACGGTCACGATCTCGATGCCAGGTTTGCCGTCGAACACCTTGTGGAAGCCGATCGAGCGGTCGCGGTCGACCGAGTTGCCGGGCAGGCCGCGGATCTCCAGCACCTTGCCCTTTTTCTCCGGCATGTTGTCGTAGACGAACTGTGCCTTGACCGTTTCGAACTCAACCTGCGGCTCGGTGACCTCGATTACCTGGTCGGTGTCGACGACGTTGTCGAACGGGACCAGCACGACGCCTGCCTTGCGGGCGCGCTTGATCACCGGCTCGAATGAGGTCGGGCTTACGGCGATGGTAATGATTGCGTCGTAGCCGGCGGCGATCAGGTTGTCGATCGCGCCGATCTGGGCCGCGACATCGGTTCCGGTGGAAACGATCTTGAGTTCCTTGATGTCCTTGGCGTTTTCCGGTCGCGCCGCCCAGGCCTTCAGACCCTGGATCATCTGGATGCGCCAGCTGTTGCCAGCAAAGCCGTTGGCCAGCGCCACCTTGTAAGGGCCGGGCCGCGCCGGCATGGTGATCACCTTGTGGCCGAGAGCCGGCTTGAAGCACTGGGGATTGTAGGTGTCCTCGGCTCGGGCGCCGCAACTGCCGAGCGCCAGCCCGCCCACCACTCCGGTCGCCAGCACACCCGCCAGCCACGATCTCTGTAGTCGCATGGTCCACTTCCCCCCGTGTCCGTTCCATTCGTTTGGAACCGATTACATTGTTGTCCCCTACAGTGACGCCGCGACGATCGTCGCACTCACCTTGACGGGACATGCGGGTTTTCCGCACCGAGCGGTCCTCTTACATAGGTTGTACCGCTGACCGCAAGGGGCGCATCGACGGCAGGTCAGACGACAGGAGTGGCGTGGCGGTGGTCCCTGATGAATGCCCAAGGGCTCGGCACGGGTGCGACGCCGGCCGGTCATTCATGGACGGGCTGGCACAGCGCGCTGTAGTCTGTGGCGACTGGCGGCCTGAGCGTGGGCCGGCCGGCATCGGTTATGCCCGCTCCTGACAGCCACAAAGAACGGGCAGCACAGAGAACGGGTCAGTCATAAAGAACGGGAGAAGCGCACCGTGCCGATCGCCACCCTGGCAGACATCGAAGCACTCGAACGGGCGCCGTTCACACAGCATCAACCGGCGGGCTCCGTCTTCCAGCTTTTGTCCGACGCGGCGGATCGCCATGGTGACAGGCCGGCGCTGCGTTTTCTGGCCACAGGGCGGACGGAAGAGCCGGTTCGCGACATCAGCTTTCGCGACGTGAAGCACCAAACGATCCAGGCGGCGAACTTCTTTCGATCCCTGGGGGTTGAAGCGAACGATGCCGTGTCGCTTCTGTTGCCGATCCTGCCTGAGACATTCATTGCCGCATTCGCGGCACAGGTCGCGGGTGTGGCCAATCCGATCAACTTCATGCTGGAGCCGGAGCAAATCGTTGCTTTGTTGCGGGAGGCCAACTGTCGGATTCTTCTGGTGCCCGATCCAGACATCTTTCCGGGTGTTTGGCGCAAAGTTCAGGCGCTTCGTCGCGCCGTCCCTCGCCTGAAGGCAGTGGTGCGAGTGGGCGGTCCCCCAATACGGCCGGATGAGGATGCATTGCATTTCGAGAGCGAGATCGCCGGGCAACGGGGGGAGAGACTGAACTTCGACCGGGTGGTTAAGCCGGATGACGTGACTTTTCTTTTTCACACCGGAGGGACGACAAGCATACCCAAGTTGGTGCGGCAAACCCAGCGAGGGCTTTTGACGCAGACCTGGAGCAACGCGCAGGTCTTGCCGAGCGGCCTGGGGCACATCTACTTCAACGGCCTGCCGCCTTTTCACATCGGCGGCATGAACATACTCTGTTTGATGCCATTGGTTACCGGAGCCACTACAATTCTCCTGACGCCGTCGGGCTACCGCAATCCTGCCGTCATCAACAATATTTGGGCGCTGGTCGAGCGCTTTCGTGCCACCGTTCTGACAATGGTCCCGACAAGCTGGGGTGCCGCATTAAATGTACCGTTGCGGGACCATGACGTCTCGAGCATAGTTCTTTGCGGTTCCGGCGGCGCCGCTATGCCGATTTCGCTCGCCGAGGCGGTGCAATCTGTTCTGGAAGCTCCGTTCGCGGAAGGTTGGGGCATGACCGAAGTGCACGGTTTCGCCAGCATGAATCCGGTCGGGGGGAAGTGCCGCGTCGGCTCCGCCGGATTGCGGACGCCGTTCACCGAGATGGTAGCCGCGCACGTTGTCAACGGCAGGATCGCGGCGCTGTGCAGCCCGGGCGAGATCGGTCACATATCTGATTCGAGGCCATCAGTTGTTTGCAGGCTACGCGAACCCGCGCCACGACGGTGAAGCCTGGATCGAGCCGATTCCAGACGAGCTGGCGCCGGACTGGAGTTCCGGCGGACGCTGGTTCGATAGCGGTGATCTCGGACGCATCGATGCCGAGGGGTTTCTCTGGCTCACGGGCCGAGCCAAGGACATCATTATCCGGGGTGGCCACAATATCGATCCATTATTGATCGAAGAGGCGATCCATCAGCATCCCGCTGTCGAGGCTGCCGCGGCGGTTGGCCGGCCGGACGCCTATGCGGGTGAACTGCCGGTGCTCTTCGTTCAGCTAAAGGCGGACGCCTCCGCCACCGCCGAGGAGATCGAAGCCTTTGTCCGTCAGCGCATCCCGGAACGCGCAGCGGTACCGGTAGAAATCATTTTTACCGAGCGGATGCCACTGACCGCGGTCGGCAAGATTTTCAAGCCACAGCTTCGAGATATTGCAGCGCGCCTGGTGTTCGAACGGCTCGTTATGCCGTTGGCCCCGACCGCTCGGCGCGTCGACGTGTCGATCGGTCCGGATGACGAATTTGGCACGATTGCCACCGTTACGGTTGACGGCGATATCACCGAGGCGGAGGTTGCAGCGATGGGCGGCGCGCTTGGCCGCTTTCAGTTGCGATCCCGGATCGTCGTCAAGAGGTGAATTGCCGATGGGGCATCGCCCTGCCATCTCGGAGCATGGATAAACGTCACCCTGCGGAAGCGGTGCCCGGCGGCAGCGGACCGAGCCGCCTTCCGCTAATCGATCTGAACAGCCCGATCATGGGGGTCGAAATTCTGGCGTCCTGAAGACCGCCGCGTTGCGCCTCGCACCGCCGAATGCGCTGTGATAGAAGCACGAAGGAAGATGCCACTTGATCCGATCGATGGCTCGCCTGAAAGCCGCGGTGGTGTTAGTTGATATTGCAACAACATTTTTTGGCGCGACAGGGACGGTGGAACCGGTGCGGGTCTCCAGGACAGGCTGCTTAACCCGGGGTCGGTTTGGTGTTTTCCCGGCGCGACTGGCCACGACACTGAATTGTGCCCATGGACGCGACCCTGTGGCCAGCCGACTGGGACACAGCCGGAAAGCGCAAATCCGGTGAGTTGCGGATCGCGTCGGCTCACGCGGAGCTGCATGGTGCTGCTGACCGCGGCGTTAAGCGGTTCGATGGGGGGGATCGTCGTTCAGCGACCCGGGACGACATCAGCCATGGCGGCGCCGCGAGACCGGTCTCCACAGATGCCGGGCGTGCTCGCTGACACCACAAACAACTTCCTGAACTCCCTGGGGGTGACCACCCACGCCGACCAAGGATACGACCCAGTTTCCTACATCGAGCCGCTGCGCTACACGGGGATCCGGCAGGTTCGCGACGGAACACGCAACATTCCCGGACTGATCATGCTGCATCAGAAGACGGGGGTCCGTTTTACCATCAACGCGCCGGGCGGTCTGGACGGCATGATCTCGGCTGCGAGGACGCTGGCCGGCGCCCAGGCACTGCTCGCGCTCGAGGGCCCCAACGAGCCCAACAATTTTCCAATCATATACCGCGGCAGCAAAGGCGGCGGGCTGGGCAACACCTGGGTTCCGGTGGCTCACTTCCAGAAGGATCTTTATGCGGCGGTAAAGCGGATCCGATGCTTCGGACGTATCCCGTATTCGGACCCTCGGAAGTCGGGGCGGAGACCGACAATGTCGGCCTCCAGTTCCTGACCATCCCGGCGCGGGCTGGCACCTTGTTTCGCGAGGGGACCCGATTTGCCGACTACGCGAACGTGCATAATTACGTCAGCGGAAATGGTAACCGATACGAAGACAACCAAGCCTGGAACGCCGCCGACCCAACATTGAACGATCGCTGGGATGGGCTTTATGGCAACTACGGCGTCACCTGGTACCGACACTACCAGGGGTATACCAATGACCAGCTGCCGAATGTCCGACGCGTCACTACCGAGACCGGCTGGGACACGGCAGCGGATGCCGGGGGCCAGCACACTCAGGGCGCCGTCCTGACCAATACATATCTTGCGCAGTTCAAACGGGGATGGAGCTACACGTTTATATACAACCTTCGCGACGGCGAAGGTGGGGTTGGAGAACAAGGGCTGTACAATGGTTCGACACCCAAACTCTCAGCGAAATACATCCACAATCTTACGACGATTTTCGCGGACGGCGGTTCCGAAGGAAAGCCGGGCAGACTGAACTACACGGTGTCGTGCGGGTGCACGACCGTCCACGACCTGCTGCTGCAGAAGAGCACAGGTCAATTCGAACTCGCGGTCTGGAGTGAGAAGGTTCAGGGCAGCAACAATGTGACGGTAGACTTCGGCACACCCGCCGGCTATGGTGAAAGGCTACGATATCACGATCGGAGCAACTCCCGTGGAAACGTTGCAGGCCCCGAGCTCGGTGCATCTCGAACTTACCGACCACGCGGTGATTTTGGAGATCAGCAGCTAGGCGATTGCTTGGTCGTATGATTCGCAGTGCCAACGTTCCCCCAGCACGATCGTGTCCCGGCAAAGGTTGCACGTTGGTTCGGAACGCAGGTCCACGGCTCCGGCAAATGGGAGCGATCGTCCCTCAAGGGGACGGAATGCCAGGACTTGGCAAACGAGGATCAAGAGTTCAGAACGGCGAATGAAGATCAAAAATCGATCCAGGGAGAACGAACATGGCTGACACGACCGGCGGCTGCCTGTGTGGGCGGGTACGCTACAGCGCGACCGGGGAACCGGCATTCAGCGGCCTCTGCCACTGCCGGAACTGCCAGCGATTCACCGGCTCCGCGTTCGAGACCACGATTGGCTTCCCGACGTCCGCGGTCAGCATACAGGGCGAGCTCAAGACGTATAACGAGATCAGCGACTCCGGCCAGGCGGTGCGCCGACTGTTTTGCCCCAACTGCGGCTCTGGCATACTCGCCGAGGCGGATGCGTTTCCCGGCATGACGATTTTCCTGGCGGGCACGCTGGACGACCCGACCAATTACCAGCCGACGATGGAACTGTATTGCAGCAGCGCTCAGCCTTGGGTCAGCGGCAGCAGCGGCGAGCGGACCCGATTTGCCAAAATGCCGTCCTGACAGGCGCCTTTTCTCGAACCGGTGGTTTGATCACGCGGCAACCGGCAGCACCGCGCGGCTGCCGGGTTGCAGGGGAACGTGGCTCCATTGCGCACCGGACATCATGACCGGCGCGGGTCTTCTCGACCAACCCCCTACCCCGCCGCGGCAATCGCCTTGCCGGCTGACAGCCGAAAGATGCGATCGAGCTGTTCCACGCCGGTCAACCGGTGGGTGATCAGAATGACACTGCGGCCGGCGACTGTTTCGTTCAATGTTTCCAGGAACGCGCGCTCGGTCTCGGCGTCCAGCCCCGCGCACGGCTCGTCCAGGATCAGGATCGGCGCCTCCGACAGCAGCGCGCGTGCCAGGGCCAGCCGTCGCCCCTGCCCGCCGGAGAACCGAGTCCCGCCTTCGCCCACCCAGGTATCCAACTGGTCCGGCAGGCCCGCACCGCGTCGCCGATGCGGGCCGCATCCAGCCCCGCCCACAAATCCGACTCCTCCGCGTTTGGTCGTGCCAGCAGAAGATTGGCGCGAATGGTGTCGTCGAACAAATGCGTTGCCTGACCCAGCCAGCCGATGCGCGATCGCACGGATGCGGCCGGCAGCAGGGCGATATCGATACCGCCCAGCAGCACATGACCGGACCGCGGCGCCACCACCTTCAGCGCCAGGGCCGCCAGAGTAGACTTCCCGGCGCCCGACGGCCCGAGCAGGGCAACTCGCGCGCCTTCCGGCACCTCCAGGGTCAGACCGTCAAACACCGATGGCCGGTCGGGCTGCCAGCGGAACTGGATCGCCTCGAAACGCAGACCAAAGGCGTCCGGCATCGGGATCGGATCGACCGGGTCGGGCACCAGCACTGGCGCATCGACGACATCCAGCACCCGGGCGGCGGCCGCTGAGGCATGACCGGCCATCGCACCCGCACGCGGCAGGCCACCGACCGCCTCGAACGCGGCCAGCACCAGGAACGCGGCGGCGATGGCACCGGCCGGGCTGATCCCCGCCGCCAGCAACACGGACAGGATCGCCGCCTGCGCGCACAGGAACGCCGCCGAACTGGCCAGTGCCGTCCGCGCCACCAAGCCGCGCTGCGCCGCCAGCATCGTCGCTTCGCGCGCCTGCACCGCCGCCAGCATGCGGCCCTCGGCGGCGAACGCGCGCACCTCCCGCAGGCCGGTCAGGGCGTCCAGTGCGGCGACCCGCAGATCCCGCCGAAGCGGTCGTGAGGGCGCTACCGGTTCGGCTGGAGGCCCGGGCGGCGAGCCAGGGCAGCACGAAGGCAGCAACGGCGAACAGCAACCCGATCTCCAGGGCCAGGCCGGCGCGTGATGACCGATCAACAGCACCAGGGTCGGCAGCAGCACCAGCCCGCCGGCCAATGGCAGCAGGATCCGCAGGTACAACCCGTCCAGCGCCTCCACGTCGCCAACCAGGCGGGCCAGCATGTCACCGGCGTGGCGAAAGCCAAGCCCACCGGCAGCGGTCCGAGCCAGACGCTCGAAGAACCAGACCCGCA
Organism: uncultured Alphaproteobacteria bacterium; assembly: GCA_963759425.1. Lineage (GTDB taxonomy): Bacteria > Pseudomonadota > Alphaproteobacteria > Acetobacterales > Acetobacteraceae > Rhodopila. The sequence goes on along the minus strand of CAVWZM010000019.1, from coordinate 81,109 downwards.
TGTCGGCCAGCGCCCGGAATGTAGCGCCATGGGTCACCAGGCGTTCGGTATAGCGCAGCACGACCCGCGCGACGCCCAGCCAGCGCAGCAGGAGCGGTGCGGCCAGCGCACCGGTCAGCAGGGCGGCGCCGATCGTCGCGCCGGAGACCGCCATCAGCCCTACCCCGGCGACCAGTGCGGCGAGGGAAATCGCCAGCCCGAGAAGCAGCCAGCCTGCCTGCCGATGCCACAGCAGCATAATACGCAGCAGGGGTCCGCTCACGCCGTGCTCTCATGCGCTTAGCTCCATGCCCGGTGCGACTTCGGGCCGTGATACGCCGTGCACTTCACGCGGCACCGCGTGCCGACGCCACCCGGCCGGCACGCAGATCGAGCCGGCGGCCGGCAAAGGCGTGCGCAGCGGAGGAATGGCTGGCGAGGATGACCGTGCGGCCCACCGCCAGGCGCCGGAGGCTGTCGAACACCTCCTGCTCGGTCGCCGGATCCAGGTGCGCCGTCGGCTCATCCAGCAAAAGCAGCGGGGCGTTTTTCAGATAAGCACGGGCCACGGCGATGCGCTGAGCCTGGCCGCCGGACAGGCCGTAGCCGCCCTCGCCTATGCGCGTTTCCAGCCCGGCTGGCAGTGTCGCGGCGAACTGCTCGACCCGGGCCGCACAGGCGGCCGCCGTGACTTCTTCCTCGGTAGCCTCGGGACGGGCGAACCGGATGTTTTCAAGGATCGAGCCGGCGAACAGCATGGGCCGCTGCCCGATCCACGCCGTCAGCCGCGACAGCGCCTGGGGCACCAAATCGGTGATGTCGGCGCCGTTGATGGTCACCCGTCCGCTTTCGGGCCGGACAAAGCCCAGCAGGATTTCGATCACCGTCGATTTGCCGGCGCCGGACGGACCGGCCAGCACCAGCGTCTCTCCCGCCGAGACGCGAAACGACAGCTCGTCCAGCGCCGGGCCACGGGAGGGGTCCCAGGTCAGGCGTTACCCGCTCGAACCCGACGGTGACGCCTTGCGCGGCGACGGTCCTGATCTCCCGCGCCGGCACCGGCTCCGGCAGCGGCGGCAGGTCGAGCAGCGCCTCGGCCGCGCCGGTCGCGTGCAGGCGATCCTGATAGGCAGCCGAGAAGGTCCGCAGCGGCGCGAAGAATTCCGGCGTGAGCAGCAGCACCACCAGTGCGGGCCACAGCTCCCCCGAGAGCGCGATACCACCCGGATCACCCCCCATCAGACTTCGCTGCCATGGCGCAGGGCGTGGAAGTAGTGGATCGCCAGCACCACCATCGCCAGCGCCGCCGCGAGGTCGAGCGCCACCGACGAGAGGAACGCGACCCTGAGGATACGCATCGTTCGGGCCCGCAGCTCGTCCGCGGCCCGTGCCAGGTCGCGCGCCTCGTCGGCCGCTCGGCCATATAGCACGATGGTGGCGATGCCGCGCACCCGGTCGAGAAAGCGCGCCTGCAGCCGGCCAAGTGCCAGGAACTGATTGCGCGATGCTGCCGCCGCGCCGATGCCCGCGAGGGCCATCGCCAGCGGCACCATGAGCCCGCAGACCAGCAGTATGGCGGCGGCCCAGCGATCGACCCACAGCACCGCCAATAGCACAATCACTGGTCCCGCCACGGCGAAGCTGGCGGCGGGGACATAGCGGGAGAACAAGCCATCCAGCGCCTCGATCCGGTCCACGACGATCGCCGCCAGATCTGCCGAATGGCGGCGGCGCAGCAGGGCCGGCCCGGCGTGAAGCAGTCGCGAGAGCGCATCGCTCCGCAATCTGCGCCGAGCCGCGGCTCCCGCCGCGAACGCAGTTTGCTCGATCGCGTATGACAGGATCGCGCGCAAAACGGCCAACAGCGCGAAGGCGATCAACGGCAGGGTGGCGGCGACGCCGGCAAACGCCGCGCTCAGCGCCGAAGCGGCGGCCATCGCCTGGCCGACGCCCGCGACCGATCCCACCACGTGCAGACCCAGAACCGGCCGAGCGGCTCGGCCGCCCGCACGTTGCTCTCGCCGAAGCCATGACCGTGCGGCCGTCTTGTCCGAATCCACGCTCGCCATGGCGTCGGGAGTTAGAGCATCCGCCGCGGGATGGACAGCCGGCAACGAGGCGGGCGCGGTTAAAATTCCTCAAGGCGATGGTCACTTGGCGGCCGCCGGTTGGCGCCGCGACCAGCATCCCGGCGCCGAGTCCCGGTTAGAGTAGAGAAGCGTGCCTGAAGGACTGCGGCGAATTTGAGCCTCGAGGCCGTAGCGGTCGCGGATCAGAAGGAACGTATTGCCTGTTCACCCCTGCGTCGGCGTGAGGGGCCAATCGGGACGTTCCTGGAAGCAGGCGGGTGGCAGACAGATCGCGCGCCACCGGTTCAGCAGAGAAAGCACCGAACCGGCGAGAACGGAACCGCGGGGGGCACGATCAGGTCGGATTCTGGACGAACTTGACTAGCGTTCCGCCGGTGCCGTCGTTGGACAGTCCGAAGTTGGCGGCGGTATAGGTCCCGGCGAAGGTCAGGCTGGCATGGTTGGCACCGCTGGCCACGGTCAGTGTCCCGCCGTCAATTGCACCGGAGAATGTCGCTTTCGCGCCAGCGCTGAAGCCCAACGCGGTCAGGTCGATGATGTCATTTGTTGTGAAGTTGACGCCGCCGATGCTGCTGAAGCCGAAGCCGAGGATATCCGCGCCCAAGGTCAGGGATGACAAAGACAACTCGCCAGAATGCCCGGAGAAGGTGACCCCGTTGGCTAGCGATCCGCCCGCTACTGTCAGAGTGCCGCCGTCGATGACCTCGTAATTGCCCACCCCGCCGGAGCGAATGAATTCCATCCCACCGATGTCCGACCCGGTGTCAACGCCTCCGGCATAGACCGCCTGATCACCACCGGCGGAGATCACCGTGTCATTCGCGGTGCCCCAAACGCCCTGAAACCCGCCGGCCGCGACTTGCGTGCCGTTCGCGACGCCCTGGTTGATCGTCGCCGTACCACCAGAACTCACGATCGTGTGGTTGGCGACAGACCCGCCGTACACGATCTCGTCCCCGCCATTGAGCACAATGGTGCCGTTGGCCGTTCCTCCAGCGTTGTCCCACATCGTGCCGCCGTTCAGGACGGCGCCAAAAGCCGTCGCGTCGACAGCGATATGACCACCCGCATCGACTATCGTGCCGCTGGCAGTGCCGCCGGCGTGCACATTCTCCTGCCCACCACTGTTCACGATCGTGCCGTTAGTCGTGCCACTCAAAGACACGTTTTCCAGTCCGCCACTCAGTATCGTCCCGACTGTAGAGCCGACGAATACATCCTGCTCGCCGCCCAGGTTCACGGCGGTGCCAGAAGCTAAGGCGCCACCCTCGCCGTAGATGGTCTGCATACCCCCGCTATTGACCGTGGTGGCGAAGGCCGAGGCTCCGCCGCCCACATCCTGAGCGCCCCCGCTGATCACCGTTGTGGACACAACTATACCAAGGGCGACCGTTTGAAAGCCTCCGCCGTTCAAGACCGTGCCGCTGGCACTCCCCCCAAGCAGGAGCTGCTCGCCATCGGCGACAGTGCCGCCGATGGCCGTGCCGGAGTCCACGTTCACGTTGCCGCCACTGTTGATTGTCGTGCCGATGGTGGTGCCGCCTGACGACACAATCTGAGCGCCTTGAACGACGGTGCCGATGGCGGTTCCGAACACGATCTGGAAGGCGACCTCATCACCGAAGAAGCCACTCTGCACGATGACCCCGCTGGTTGTTCCACCAGCAGAGACAACTTGCGTGCCCCCGGCATGGTTAATTCCCACCCCGCCGCTGATGACCGAGAACCGGTCGATGCCACCTGAGTAGACGATCTCCTTGCCGGTCCCCGAGACCACCGTACCGCTCGCCGTGCCGCCGTGGAACACGCCCTCGAAACCACCACTATGAAAACCGTCGTCCTGCACTGGCGGTGGAATGACCTGAGAACGCCAGATAAGCCGCCGCTATTCACCAGTGTGTTTCTGGCGATGCCGTTGTCGTAAAAGATCTCCTTACGCCGCCATTGGACGTCGTGTTCACGGCAGATTCCGCCTTTGAGCACGTACATTGCATCGCCAGTTGTTAGAGCGTGATCCCGCTGCTCGTCTGGCCTGAACTGATTGTGTAGGTTGTCATAACGTTCCCTCGCACTTTGCTCTTGGATCCGGTTCGCTCAGTATAGTCTTATTTAGATCTACAGAGAGAGACCAAGAGAACGAGCCACGAACCAAGTCATTTGTTACATTAAAATACAGGAGCCGCCTCGACATCTTTCTCGATCAGAGCACGTTACGGTCGATGGTGCAACGACGATGGTGTTGACGGCTGTCCGAGCGCGACATGGCGTCGCCGTTGTTACGCTCCCTCCTCGTCTGGCAGGAATCGTCTGCGCGCTTGCGATGAACCGTTCCTTCGTTTTTCGTGGCGCCCCTTGCCCAAATCCACGCTCGCCATTGCGTCGGGAGTTAGAACATCCGCCGCGGGATGGGCAGGAGGAACGCGCCAGCCCCGGTGAAACTTCCGCAACGCACCGGGCACGCGGGACCAGGTTCGCCAGGGTTGAGTCAAGGCATCTCCGGCGGACCGCCGAAGCCCGGCGGTGATGCTGTCAGAAGGTCGCGGCGGTTTCCGTCGTCTCGCGTCACTGTGCAGCCAACGCGCCCGCCGGTCTGCGTGTCCTCGCCGCGAATCCAGCGATGCACCGCGGCGATCGATGTTGGCGCACACGCCGCCGACGATTGCCAGTGTGTAACTGTGGCCGAAGTCGAACGCGAAGCCGGCCGCGCTGGGTCCCGCGAGAGTGCCAAACGCCACGCTGGTGTAGAGAATGCCGATGAGGCCGCTGACGTTGCGTCCGCCGAAGGCATCCATGACGACCGCCGGCAGCACGGCGACCCATCCGCCATAGAATACGCCGTAGGTGAATGCAAACACCGCCAGCGACCAGACACCGGCGGCGAAACCCCATATTATCATGGCGAGCGCCATGCCGGCGAACATCGCCAGCAGAGTTGGGCGACGTCCCATACGGTCAGCGAGTCCGCCGAGGAAGAAACGTCCAGCGGTGCTGCCGACACCGATCATGCCGAGGAGGAGAACGGCGGAAGACGGTGTCACGCCATGATCCAGGGCATAGGGGATGAGGTGCACGAACGGCACGAACACGCCGAGCGAGCAGATCAGGCAGGCGGCGTAGAGACGGCGGAAGCGCGTGCTGCCGACCGCGTCCCGGATCGACGCCCCGGGAGGATGCACCGATGTCGTGCGTAATTGTCACGGCGTCACCGTCGGGTCCGAGCCCGCGGTCGCGCGGATCGTTCTCGATCATAAGCGCCATGCCCGCGCCGATGACGGCGGCGGAACCTCCAAGCACGAGATAGGCTTCACGCCATCCCATGGTCGCGACAAGAAACGCTGCGAGCGGCGGTATCGCGAGCGTTCCGACGCCAATCCCGCTGACCGCGAGGCCGGAGGCGAAACCTCGGCGCCTGGCAAACCATCGCTGAACAGCACCGAGCGCCGGAACGTAGGCAAGGCCAACTCCCACTCCGACGCCGAGGCCATAGGCCGCGTAAACCTGCGTCAGGGTGCGGGCGAAGCCTGCGGCGGCCAAGCCCGCTCCGGTCAGGATCATGCCGGCCACCGCGAGAGGGCGAGAGCCCCACCGGTCGGCAAGCGGACCGCTGATGATGCCTAGGCCGAAGTAAAGAAAGCCCGCCAATGAGAAGACCAAAGAGACCGAACCGCGCGAGGCGGCGAACTCCGCCTGCAGCGGCGCCATGAAGGCGCTGAAGGTGTAGGCGCTGCCGAATCCAACGAAGCACACGGCGAACGCGGCCGCGACGACGAACCAGCCATAAAAAACGTGTTGCGACGAGGTTGTAGGTTTGCCGCCCACGGCAGCCTCCATTTCGCAGATCGAGCTGGGGTGCCCGCCGGAGCATCGTCCCCGGTGGCAACCGCTAGCGCACCATTGCGGACCTGGTATCGCCAGGGCCGCATCAACACTTCCTATTGGATATAAGTGGTGTCGTGTAGTGTCAACCAGCAAATCCGTGTTACTGGTGTCGGATGCGACTGTCCCAAAGACATCCTTCCCCTGTCCCGCGCGAGTTCGCGCTGCTGTATGAGTTCGCGAATTCGCTTGATCTGCGCCGCTTCGTACAGGCCGGGGTGCCGCACGCCGGCGGTGACGAACTTGCGACCCTGTCAGGGTTGGAACTTTGGATGCGGCGTCGGGGTCTGCTCGGCGAAGGCGTGCGGCTTGGTCCGGAGGATCATCGCACGGCTTTGGAACTGCGCGACTCGCTGCGTGCGCTGCTGCTGGCCGCCCCGTCGAGCCGGCCTGCCGACAGCGACGCAGTGACGTCGTTGAACATGCTGGCCGCTCGGTTTCCTTTGATCCTGCAGGTATCCCAGGCGCGAAAGTTCGAGTTGCGCCCACTGCCGGAGGTGCGGTCCGGCGGGCTAGGCCTTATCCTGGCCGAGCTTCAGTGGGGGGCCGCGACCGCAAGGTTGGACCGGCTGAAAATGTGCGACTCGGAAGAGTGCCGCTGGGTGTTTTACGATCGCTCCAGGCCCGGGGGACGCCGGTGGTGTGCGTCGGCGCTCTGCGGCAATCGGCAGAAGACCAGGGCATACCGGCTACGCCGGAGGGATGCGTCAACCGGAGAAGCACGAGGGTAGATCACCCGGGAATTGCCGTTCGTGGCTTGCCGGATCAGCGCGAGCCACCAGTCGACCCAATCCCAGATTTCCGGGCGCATGGCATCGCCACCGCGTTTCAGTCAGTCTCTCCAATCAGGTCGAAGAAGGTTGCAACCGAAACGGGGGAGCACGATTGTGGGACAGACGTTCGCACTGATCACCGCTGTCTATACTCCTGTCCGCGACGTGAACGGAAAGCCGCTGCGGCGCATCAGGGACGAAGCAACACCCCATTCGCCACTCGACAGCAAAAAGGCCGGGGATGACCCGGCCTCGCTGCACTTCAGGTGGAACGTTGCGGTTGATTAGCTGCCGTTGGCGCGCGCCTTCTGGTCAGCGGTCTTGTTGGCTACTGCCGTATCGGATTTATCGTGGCCAAAAACGCCGTGGTAGATTTCAGAAAAAACCGTGCCGTTGTGGTACGGCTCATTGGGGAACGCGTAGGCGCCGTAAACCGGTGGCGTCGACCCAGCCGGCAGGCCCTGCGCGAATGCAGTCCCAACACCCAGACTGAGGACGGCCAAGGCGGCAACGATCATGCTCTTCATCGGAATTCTCCAAATCCAGTCGGGCGAGATGTCCGGCTTCGGTAGGAGGTAGGTAGCTCAGGGAACGCAAATGATAATGCCGCATTGCAGCAAAAGAATTATGCTCATAACGATGAAATGCACAGGATGTATATCTGTCTGTCACTACCAACGGGACTACAACCATCAGACTATCGTGCGGGCACTGCAACACCGGCGTGGCACCTCAGACGAGGACGGCCGCGCCGGCGCTGAGCGAAGCCTGAATTTCCCGAGCCTGTTCCACCACGAAATCCAGAACGACACGAGTGCGGGGGGCAAGGTTTCGGCGCGATGGAAAGATGATGTACACTGGAACAATCTGGGACGGATAATCGACCAGCAATCGACAAAGGCGGCCGCCGTGCAGATCGTCGACGACGGCGACCTCTGGCAGCAGCGCGATACCATGGCCGGCCCGGACGGCCCGAAGCACCGCCACGCTGTCATTCGCGATCAACGCACCGGTAACGCGCACGGTGAGCGGGCCGTCCGGTCCGGTGAAGCGCCAGATATCAGGGTCCGGCATCGAACTGTGGATCAGGCAGGTGTGCGACTTCAGATCTTCAGGCACAGCAGGGGCGCCATGCTGCTCGATGTAGACCGGGGCGGCGACCACGGCGCGTCCTGTTTCACCGACCCGGCGCGCCACCAGCGAAGCATCGGCGATATCGCCGGAACGCCACTCCAGATCCAGCCGGTCCTCAATCATGTCGCCACTGAACTGGTCGCGCATGACCAGCTCAACCTTCAACCCCGGATGGCGCGCCAACAGCAACGGGAGCCGAGGCGCCAGCACGAGCCCTCCCGCGATCGTGGTGCCGAGCCGAACAAGACCTGTGGGCGAGCTGCTCTGGCGGCCCAGGGCCGATTCCATCTCATCGGCGACTTCCATCAATTGCCGCGCGTGGAGTCAGCAAGCTCTCCCCGTCATTGGTCAGGCTGAGGTGGCGGGTCGTCCGGTGGAACAAGCGAGCCTTGAAGTGCTGCTCCAACCAGGCGACCTGACGGGTCACGGCGGACTGGCTGATCCGGCTCTCACGCGAGACCGCGGAAAATGACCCGGTCTCGGCCACGCGAACGAAGCAGCGAACTGCATCAATCAGATCCATGGCACGCCCGTTCGCGGCGGCAGGCGCGTCCACGGATAGGTGCCCGCATCTCCGTATGCCTTGCGCCAATGGTCTCCGTGCTTACGGCGCGTGGTTGCCCGACCTCGCGTTTCCGATAGCAGGGCACCCTGTGGCGTTGCATCATCGTCAGCATGTCGCAACGCGGCCATTTTGAGTGGCCGCAATCCTTTCAAGCCTGCTCCGGGGTCTGCGATCGCGCTGCGGCCGAGACCCTGGCATCTATTGCGGTGCCAGGAAGGGATCCTTGCTGGATCATAACGCGAGCGCGTCCAGCGGTCTCTGATGGCATCGACCCAGCGTATTGCGGGAACGGACCCCACCCGTGTCAATAGCCAATTGAGCAAACCTGTCTTGTCGGGCCGCTGCGCCCGGCCTCATACCCCCAATGAGCATGGTGCTGCAAACGACTTGGGGGTGACGGACAGTACCGCCACCCCCAATCCCGACAGTTCAGATCTCGATGGATTTCAGTGTGCGACGAACTTCGGAAAACTGAACATCGCGGCAAAGTCGACAGCCACCTGGACGCCGACAACCCATGCGTTGTCTGGTTGTTTAGATCCGATGGGTGCGAGGAAATTGTTCGGATGCTGGACGTATTGTGTATACGGTTGCAGGGTCACCCCGGGGATGAGACTAAAACCATAGTCCAGTTCGTATATCCACTGTGTCGCCTTGTTCGGCCGTTCGTTCTGATTATTGGCATAGTAAGAGGCGACGAGGGCGATCGTATCGCGCGGGCGAGCGGAGCCGAAGGGAGCTCGATCAAGAAGTCCGCCGTAATACTGGGACCAGTACGGAGCGCCGCCATTATAGATGATCCCGCCGCCGAACAAGGTCAGACTCTGATTGGTGTTCTGGTCAGGCCGCCAGACCGTCTGCTCCGCCAGAAACCATTCCGCGCTGCGGCCAGTTCTAGAGATAGCAACCGGCGCGGTGTAGCTGGCAGCGTCCTCGTAGAAGCCGACCGAATAGTGCGACGGCAGCAACGCGTTGGTAAAGTCGGTTTGGTAGCCGAGTTCCACCGGAGCGAACACGCCGGTTGAACCTGAGACGTTCCAATTGAAGCCGTTCTGGTTGGCGTTGGCCTGGCTGGGGTCGTCGTCATAAATACCGGCCCGGACGTAAAAGTTCGGAGCGGGAACAACGTTGATAAATCCACCCCAGGTCGAAACCGGATATGACTGGTTGCTGTTGCTGAAGTACCAGCTACCAGGTTGGGCGCACAAGATACTGGAGACGAACTGACACGCGAAGTCGGATGTGGCAAAATCAAGCGTCGGATTCATTCGGCCGACCCTGACGTCGATGCGATCTTCAAAGAATGCCTGCTGCCAGAACAATTCCGAGAGCCTAGTAGCCCGTGTTGGGCCGCTGTTTGACTGCAACGGACCCTGTGTCCCGACGATGGAGTTCAGCGCGTAGCCATTGCGTTCGTCGAAGGTGACATGGAACGACGCGCCCGGGATCCCCAGGATAGTCTGGAGGTCCAGGACTGGTACCGAAATAGAGTTCCCCGGTCGGCATGGTGCCCGTTTGGAACCCTCCAGAAACATTCGACCCGATCTGCTCGGTGTAGCCAAGTTGCAGATAGATGCCGTCATTCTTCAGTGTCTGGCCGAGCGAGTTGATCCCCGCATAGAGACTCGTATCGGCAATAGACTGCGCCCTGCCCGGCGCGGTAACGCCCGCGAACACCGCCCCGAGCGCGACCGCGCCCAGGCCGATGCGGTATAGCAACTTCCTCATGGATTTCCCCTGTTTCCAACCATTCTCGTAATACTTTATCGTGTCGAGCACGCTTTTTCGCGATTGATATCTGACAGTTCGTCAGACAGGAGCCGCTCTAATCGGAACAATCGGTTTCTAACGCCCGATGCAGCGGCTTGCCCCGGTAGGTGAACAATCCGCTCGCAGATCGAGTAATCGCACGGCCGGCGTTAGGCCAGACGATAGGCGCGACATATCGTCCACGCGCTAGGCGGCGCGAGACGCGTCAGGCCGACTGATTTCACTCATTGCATCCTCCCAAACGGCTGCCTTGTGGCCTGTTCCGGTATCGCATCTGTATGGGCATACAGCCGTGGGGGCATTTCGCTAGCGCCGCCCACAAACGTCAAGCGGGGAAAAGGCGAAATGTCTTAAATGCCGAGAGGTGTTGCGCCGTTGCCAACCTTATCAACGGACAAACATCGCGCAATTGACGAATGGCGAGACAAATGCGGCACACAGTCACGAGTTCGCGACTGAGCCATGCGCTTTTTGCTGTCCAGGGCTGCGTATTTTTCCACACCTTGAGGTCGGGGAGATACAACATTCACTACGGCCGCCAGTTCAACCGCCCGCCATATCGGAGGATCTAAGTGGGTGGGCTCTGCGACTTATGACCAATGGATCCAATCGCTGACCTGTCATGAATTGGTCGACCCGCTGGCGTTCTATCGATTTGGCGCACGACCCCCTCCTCCGCTCGCACCAAACCCACGCCCGGACCAGTCAGCACCAAGCGCCACCGGAATCACTCAGACATCGTTCTGGCTCGGCATGGGTCGTAGAGTTCTGGTCGTGCGCAAATTTACGTGCGCGGCCATGGCCTGAGCGTTTTCAATAGTGCCGCCCGCTTCGAGATACGTGGTGATACCAGTCGCACGAAAAGTGTGACAGCCGATCCGGGCCTTCATTCCGAGTCTCGCCGACCGTCGCTGGATCATGCGCCAGACGTCGACGGGATTCATTGGCTTTTCCGTCAAAATGCCGGTAGTGCCGGCCGCGGTACGGAAGAGCGGCGCCTTGTCGCCATCGTGGAGACCGGCCGCGTCTATATAAGCGTCGAGGTAGCCAGACACGGGGTAAATTGCCGGCATTTCATGTCGCTTGCCCCCCTTCTCGTGCAGGCGGACCCACGATATGCCGCCTCCCTGATAATAGTCCTCGAGGCGCATTGCGACCACCGCACCGATGCGGGCGAAGGCGAAGGTCATCACACCAATCAGCGCCCGGTCGCGCAGCCCGACGGCGCTGGAAATGTCGATGCTGTCGATGAACTCCCGCGCCTGCGCGGCATCCAGGACAGTGGTCTTTGCGTTCCTGACGACGTCCTTCGGGCCGCGGATCGCGTGCGCCGGATTGGTCGGCGACAACCTTGCAGGCCACGAGCCAATCGAACAAACTACGGATAGCGGCCAAATGCTGCTTTACCGTCGGTTGCTGGACACGTTTGGCCAACGCCTTGATGTATGCAGCCACGAGCGCTGCATCGACGTCGTCAAGGCTTGACGCATGACGTTCCGACCAGACGAAAAATCGCCCGACGGCGCGCAGATACGCAGACCGGGTGTTTTCATTTTGGATAGTGGCAGCAAAGAACTCACGGAACTGGCGAACAGCGTGTCCGCCGGCGTCAGCAATGATCACCGGCACAACGGTTGATGGCACGGCCGCCACGATAGGTCGGGAAGCACCGGCGACTGCACCTGCCACCACCGGGTCTGCATTCTCGTCAAGCATGGTAGCGATCCGACCTCGGTGCAGTCCTGGCAACAAACCGATCAGCCGCCGTTGGCAGGGGCACCGTTCCGATCGGCTGTAGTGTGTGTTGGCACCGGGAGATTCTTCGAATGGCCGAATATCTCTGAGAACACTGTACCGGTGTGGTACGGCTCGTTGGGGAACGCCTGCGGCGCAGTGCCCGGATCAGTTCCAGGCGGCTTGCCCTGAGCGAAAGAAGTGCCGGCGCTCAGGCTCACGATCGCAAAGGCGGCCAGGACTATGCGCTTCATTTAAATCCTCCATCCCTAGTCAGCGAAATATGCCTGACTTTGTCGGTTGCAGACCGACACTGGACCTATAGCCGTCCGGGGATTATCGCGGGACCAGGCATAGGAGTTATGCTCATATCGGTGAGGTGTCATTCGGAAGCATCGGACGGTGCCAAGCAAGGCCCTACGGCCGCCGATCCGCGGCCACGAGATGTAGCCGGCAACAGCAAGATTTCAAATCTGCGCGGGTGTATAGGCATGCTGCCAAGCTATTGCGTAAGATCAAATGAACGACAGACGTCTGACCACGGATGCCGCCCGCTTATCCAATCGTCCCGGCAGCACCTTGATCACATTTTACGGCGCCCCGCCTGTGCAGGTGGCGTCAAGAAGCCCGCCAACTGCGAAGCCGCCTCGAGTGGGCACCAAATCGGTGAATGCTTTCAGGTTCGCCGCGTCAGAATTCAGCGATGGTCATGCCTTCAGGCGCTGCGCACCTTCGAAGCCGAGCGGGCCCCGGTTGCTTCACCCCGAACTGGCGTCACCCGTCGGTCAGGTATGCCATGGCCGCATCGACGCCCCCACGGCCATGGGGAACACCCTCGATCCGCAACGCCATTTCCACCGCGGCCAGCGCGCCGAGCAGCATCGGCTCATTGAGATCGCCCAAGTGACCGATGCGGAAGACCTTGCCACCAAGCTTGCTCAATCCGCCACCGAGGGAAACGTTGAACCGCTGTCGCGCGGTCCGGCGCACGGCGTCGGCGTCGTATCCCTCGGGCATCAACACGGCGGTTACAGAGTTCGACAGGCGATCGGGAGCCAGGCAGAACAACCGCGGCCCGTCATTCGCCGCCCATACCCTGACCGCTCGCCTCGTTGCCTCGGCCAAACGGCTGTGGCGGGCGAAGACGTTCTCCAGTCCCTCTTCCTCCAGCAAACGGATGGATTCACGCAGGCCGTAGAAGATGTTGACCGGGATGGTGCCGATGAAGCTCTTCTGCGAGCGGTTCCCCATCATCGTCCAATCGAAATAGAACCGGTTCAGCCCGGCGGTCGCGTGCGCCGCAAGGCCTTTGGCGGAGACACCGTTGAAACTCATGCCGGTCGGCAGCATCAAACCTTTCTGGCTGCCTCCGACCACGCAATCGATCCGCCATTCGTCCATGCGGAAGTCGAGCGAACCGAGCGAGGAGATTGTGTCAGCCAGGAACAGGGCCGGGTGGCGTGCGGCGTCGATGGCGTCGCGGACCGCCGGCAGCGGCAACGCCAGGCCGGTCGCGGTCTCGTTGTGGACCGCGCAGACCGCCTTGATGAGATGCGCGGTATCGGCGTCAAGCACCTGCCGCAATGCGGCCATGTCGGCTCCGCGGCGCCAGTCGGCCTCCAGCATATGGACCGCAAGGCCGTGACGACGCGCCATCGCCGCCCATTCGTCGGAGAAATAGCCTGACTCCAGGACCAGGATGGTGTCGCCGGGGGACAGCAGGTTGGTCAGGCCAGCCTCCCAAGCGCCGTGGCCGGAGGCGTTATACATGAACAGATGCTGCTCGGTGCGGAGGATCCGCTTAACTCCCGCGAAGGCGGCATCGTAGATCTCGGCGAAGTCCGGGTCCTGGAAGTCGATGCTCGGCCGGTCGATCGCACGCAGCACACTATCGGGTATATTGGTCGGGCCAGGGTTGGCGAAGAACTGGCGGCCGCGGGGCTTTTGCATTGTGGCGTCCTATCGACTTTCGCCGATCCGCTCAACATCGAACCGCGAGTGGCAAAGGCCACCCGGCCAGTTGTTCACAGTCAGTATCGCCGGGTCGACGGCGGAGAAGCCGGCCGCCGAACCGCCGAAGTTGATTGCCTCGGCGGTGCCGCCATTGAATTGCGGCAGCGTCCAATACGTCGGTCAGGAAATCGATCTTCGCCTGCATCCCGCCCGCGCTGTGGCCACGGCGGATGACGCCGTGGCCACATGACGGGCAGCAGTGGCCGCTCCCGCGGCTATTCCTGGTCGGCCGCGGTCAAGGGCTTGTCCTTGGAATCGATGACGTAGATGGCCAAAAGGCTCGCGGGCTTATCTGCACTCGCATTTTCACTGACCTGGTGGCGCGCGCCGGGCATCTCGTAAAAGCCTGTGCCGGCCTGATAGATCTTGACGGGCTCATCGTCGACCTGGCTGCGGACGGCGCCCGACAACACGTAGGCGTAGATGAATGCGGAGCGGGCATGGTGATGCGGGGGCGATTTGCCGCCGGGAGGATAGGTTACGAGGATGGCGACCAGGCTTTTTCCCTCGCTGGTCGGGCCTGCGGTGTTTGGGATCACGTGCTCGAAGACGTTCGTGCCTCCGAAGTCGAAGGCCCGCGCGGCCGTGGGCGAAGCTCCCAGTGCGATCGGGACCAGCAACAGCCCGACAGCAGCGGCAGCATTGGCTGGGTTGAACATTGCGATGTACTCCTTTGGCTTGGATTTCGCGGGACGTCGCCCGAGCTCAGCGGCGGGGCGTCAGGACCGCTAGATCCCGGTGGGGCAGGCCGGACCCGACCTGCAGTGCCGGCGGCACACGGGGCCTCACGTTGCAGGGGGCCGCGGAATGCACGGCCGCCACCGCTCCCAGGAAATCAAGTAACCGGTAGCGCGATGCCGATGGCCGGCCGGACGCGACTTGGTACGTGGCCGGCAAAATGTTCCTGCAGCGCGCGGTTCGCCTCGGCCCTGGCCTCGGCCACGGCATCCTGACCGAAGGCCGTTCCCTGGACCGAGAAGAAGGTCAGATCGCGCAGGCCGATCATGCCCAGGATGGCTTTGAGATAAGGCGTCAGGAAATCCGGCTGACGCGCGCTCTCCCCGGAATATCTTCCACCGGAGGCCACGGCGATGAAAACCGGGCGGTCGCGCAGCATCCCCACCTTGCCCGTAGGGGACAGATCGAATGTCCGGCGGACCCGGACAATATGGTCTATCCAGACTTTCAGGGCGGAAGGCACGGTGTAGTTATGAACGGGCGTTGCGATGACGACGAAATCAGAGCTCTCCAACTCCTGGATCAACTCGTCGGACCGGGAGATGGCCCCCTCCTGAGACGGGTCGGCCGCTGACTGTTGGGCGATCGCGTAGTTTTCGTCGACATGCGGCATGTCTGTGCCGATCACCCGGTCGACCAAGCTCGCCGACGGTTGGTGCTCGACCAGGAATTCGATTATTTTGCGCGAAAGCCGATAGCTCTCGGAGGCTTGCCCACGCGGGCTGCAAATGACGTGCAGGATTTTGGTCATCTTACATCTCCCAGGTTGTTTGCTCACGTCTGATTGGCAGGGCGAGAGCGGCAATCTTCCTGGAGAAGCTGTGGTCCGGGCGCCCCGGTTCCAGAGCCATAAATAGACATTGAACCTGGGCCATGATGCCGCCGGTCGGAGCGTTTTTGATTTGCCTGGGCTGCCGCGGCGGCTCATCGTAGCCATGCGTTCCAACCGATCGGCGAAGCCGACCAGTCCATGAGCGTCGCGAAGACCAGCAATATCTCGCCGTTGGATCCGACGGCGGCCGAGCCCTTTTATCGGCAGATCTACGATCGGTTTCGCGCCGCGATCGCCAGCGGGGTGTTGAAGCCGGGCGACCGCATCCCCTCGGCACGTGCGCTGACCAAGGAACTAGGTCTGGCGCGAGGCACGATCGAGGCCGCTTATTCCCTGCTGGCCGCAGAGGGCTACATCCAGGCGCGCGGCCAGGCCGGAACCATCGTGACGCCGGGCCTCAAGCCGCGTACGCCTGTCGCGAGCGATGCCACGGCCCGACAGCCAGCATCGCCGCGCCCAGTTTTCGTCCGGATTCGATCTTGCCGTTCCAGATGGGCTTGCCTGCGCTGGACGCGTTTCCGCGAAAGATCTGGGCACGCCTGGGCGCACGATGTGTACGTGCCATGCAGCCATCGGACATGGTTCACCCTTCCGTCTATGGCCTGCCGGCACTGCGTGCCGAGATCGCCGCCTATCTTCAGGTTTCGCGCGGGATCGACTGCTCCCCATCCCAGATATTCGTGACGTCGGGATATCGCCACACGATCGAGTTGATCGCCCATGCATTGTTGAAGGCAGGAGATCGCGTTTGGCTGGAAAATCCCGGCTATCCGCCTACGCGCGAAATATTGGGGCATATGAAGATCGCAGCCGTCCCGGTGCCGGTAGATCGGGACGGCATGGTCGTTGCCGACGGACTCGAGGCTGGCGCCGCGGGCGCGCGCGGCGGTGGTCACGCCGGCACATCAGAGTCCGCTATGCGTCTCCTTATCCTTGCCCCGGCGTCTGGCGTTGTTGGACTGGGCCGCACGGAATAACGCATGGATCATTGAGGACGATTACGACGGCGAGTACCGGTATGTCAGCCGTCCCTTGCCCGCTTTGAAGAGCCTGGACCGCGATGGGCGCGTGCTCTATGCGGGCACGTTCAGCAAGGTGCTTTTTCCGAGCCTTCGGCTTGCCTATCTTGTCGTGCCGGAAACGCAGGTCGAGCGGTTCGAGCAGATCATCCAAGCCCTTGCCGGGCGGCAGCCCCGAATTCACGCAGGCCATCGTCACCGCCTTCATCACGGAGGGACACTTCGCGCGCCATATCCAACGGATGCGGAAGCTCTATGCCGAGCGCCGGGAAGCAACGGTCGCAGGCCTGGAAAGCGTGCTGGGAAAACACATGCGGATCGATTCGCAACCGGGCGGAATGCACCTGATCCTGCGGTTGCAAGGCCGCCGATCCGACCGCCGGCTCGTTGCACGCATGCGGGAAGAAGGCCTCTACGCCGAAGCATTGACGGATTGGACATGCAGGCGATGATGGAGCTTCGGCCTTGCTTCTCAGCTTCACAAATATCGACTCACAGGTACCGCCGAAAGATCTCGGAAGACGGATCTTGAAACTGATGTGACGGCGGCCGGCAACCGGCAGACGGTAATCATGGCCTAATACTGAAGGCGGATCATGGCCCTTATCAAGTAGGCCAAGATGCATCACGTTGAAGTCCTCGACCATCAAGCAGAGGGATTCGCCATGAGCCACCGTATCGACTACGCCAAAGTTTCGCCCGAAGGTTTCAAGGCTTTCGGAGGCGTCTATGCCACGCTTCAAAAGTGCGGGCCTTGCGGAAGATCTCATCGACCTCGTGTATCTGCGGGTTTCGCAGATCAATGGCTGCGCATATTGCATCGATATGCATTCCCGCGATCTGCGCAAGTCAGGCGTCGCTGTCGACAAGCTCGTGCTGGTGCCGGTGTGGCGCGACGCCGGGGCGTCTTCAGTACCCGCGAACGCATCGCGCTCGCCTGGGCGGAAACCGTGACGCGCGTCGCCGAAACCGACGTTCCAGATGCCGACTATGAGGCCGCTGCCGCCGAATTCAGCGACAAGGAACTCGCCGACCTGACCTATGCGATCGGCCTGATGAACGCCTTCAATCGCTTCGGAATTGCCTTCCGCTCATCGCCCGCGGCAGCCCCGTAGCTTGAAACAGCGCCTGGCACTTTAACGAACGGATTTAATCTCCATGGCATGGGCACTCCTCGGCATCGCCGGCATTCTGGAAATCGCATTCGCTTTCGGCATGAAGTCGGTCCGACGGTTTCACGCGTTTGATACCAGCGCTGTTTACGGTCGTCACCGGCCTGTCGAGTGTCTTCCTTCTTTCGGTTTCGCTCCGCACACTGCCGGTGGGGACTGGCTACGCGGTCTGGACCGGCATCGGCGCGGCGGGCACCGCGATTCTGGGAATGGTGGTGCTGGGCGACCCCGCCGCGCCGCTGAGGATGCTCTGCATCATGCTCATTCTGGCAGGCGTTATCGGCCTCAGGCTGGTCTCGGGAGACTGATGATGTCCGCGCCTTCTCGACCAGGCGGCGGACCGTTCCGGCGCGCGCCGCGCCAGGTCTAGCAGCCCTGGTGTCGGTCGCTTCCATGGCGCCGGAGACCGGCGTCCTGGCCGCGGAACGCACGTAACGGATGGACGCCAATACCCAAGATAAAACTGCTCTGGGCCGACGAAACAGGTCGGCCGGGCGCGTTGACGCTTCGAGTTCTAACGCTCGGGGGAACGTTACCTCTGCAATCAAACATGAAAGGTTACGGTATGAGAATTTTCCTGGCTGGCGCTACCGGCGTCATCGGCTCCCGGTTGCTGCCGCTCATGTCGGCCGACGGACATACCGTCGCCGCCATGACCCGGACACCGGAAAAAATGGACGAACTGCGTTTCGCCGGAACCATTCCGATCCTGTGCGACCTCTTCGATCAGGCCTCGCTGATCACGGCGGTCAAGCACTTTCAGCCCGAAGTTGTCCTTCATCAGGTCACAGATCTGCCGGACGCGATCGGCAAGCTCCCTGACTTTCTAGCCGCGACCGATCGCGTCCGCAGCGAGGGGACCCGTAACCTCCTGGCCGCGGCGCAGGCTGCCAACGCTTCGGGTTTCATCGCCCAGAGTATCGCTTGGGACGGCGGACCGATCATCGAGGCGCATGAGAATGCGGTGATTGCAGCGGGCGGTACGATCTTGCGCTATGGGCGATTCTACGGACCAGGCACCTACTATCAGAACGATCCACCGCCTGCTCCTCGAATCCATATCGAGAAAGCCGCCCGCGAGACAATGCGGTACCTCGTGGGACCGCGTGGGATCTTCACGCTCGCCGAAGATACCCCCAATCTAATACCCTCTTCGCCTATTGGCGTCGACTTCTCTTCCGCGCATTGACGACACTGGGAACCATCACTGCCCGACAAGATCAAACGGCGATGGGACGATCTACCTGTAACAAGAGGCTAGTCCCGTCGTCGTTATAGTTCCTTTTTGTTTGGTAACCTTACCTGCTGAATGACCGCGACGGGTAATGAACCGGTGATGGAACGGCTTTTTCGTGCCTGCATGGGCGGTGTCGAGGCGATCAGCGCCTATCCACCACTCGACACCCAGTCAAAGTCTTCTCGGTCGCGGCGACATGGCGACCGAGAAAACTGTATCAAGCCGTCGCTTCTGACGGTGCCAGCCCGATCGACAAGCAGGACATCGTCGTTTCTACCCCTGTTCAGATTCCCCATCATAGAAAAACTCGCAATTGGTCGCCGCTCCGGATTGCTCACTCCAAGCGCCGTCACCGGACAGTCATCTCTCCACCGACGTTCGGCGAAGCGCTTGCCGAGACCGACACGGGCGCTCGTCCGCCGCCGGCCATGCAGCCCGCCAGCACGAAGTTCGACAGCCGGTCGATCCAGGCATCGTCCACATGCTCGTTCAGCAACAGCCGCAGGTGCAACGGGCCAAACAGGCTGGCGAGAACCATCTCGAAATCGAGGTCGGCCCGCAGTTCGCCGCTGGCGACGCCTCGCGCGAGAATGGACCGCACCTCGGCGCGGCGCGGCGTGACGAAACCCGCCATAAAGGCATGGATCGTTTCCGGGTCGCTCTGGCCCTCAGCAATGATGCCGCGAATGATGAGCCCTGCCTTGCCCCGCAGCAGCCGCCCGACCAATCGCAGCAAAGCCTGCATATCAGCCACCACCGAGGCGCTTGACGGCACCGCGAGATCGGGGGCGGTTGTGTCCAGAAACCCTTCCATCGCCAGCGCGCCCTTGCTCGGCCACCAGCGATAAATCGTCGTTCGAGCCACGCCGGAGCGCGCGGCCACACCTTCGATCGTGAAGCGGGCAAGCCCGGCACTCTCCCAACAGGTCATAGGCTGCCCGCAACACAGCCTTGCGAGTTGCGTCGCAACGCGGTCGACCAGGCAAACGCGCCGGCGCCGGTAGTGACATCGAGAGTTCTCCACTCTATCGTCGAGCCAACGAAGGATAACATAGAGGACCGTCCGGCCCCTCCGCTATTCCGCTACAGCATGTCGCGTATATATTTTTGGCGCGGGTGGTTTGCCGCCATTAACGGCATATAGCCCAAAGCGCTACAGTCTGTAGCGAAATGAGGCGCAAGTTTCGCGATGGAACACGCAATGACCGTTGAGCGCGTTATTGACGGCAGACCCGATGGCATCCGCGCCGCCGGCACCTCCCGCCGTAAGGGACTGCTGAAGCGGACGGCCCTCGGCACTCTCGCGGTGCTGAGCCTGGCCGGGTTGGCTCAGTTCGGCGCCCACTACTGGCGCATCGGGCGTTTCATCGTGGCCACCGACGATGCGTATGTGCAGGCCGACAACACCCTCGTCGCGCCCCGTGTCTCAGGCTACATCAACGCGGTGTTGGTCGCCGACAACCAGCCGGTCAAGTCCGGCCAGGTGCTGGCCGTGATCGACGACCGGGACTATCGCATCGCCGTGCGCCAGGCGGTCGCCGACCGGGAAACCGCGGAGAGCGAGATCCGCTCGATCGATGCCCAACTGGCGCTGCAAAACTCCATGATCGAGCAGGCGACGCAGCAGGTCACCTCGGCCGACGCGGCGCTTCGCTTCGCCCGACAGGACTATGAGCGTTACGACCAATTGTCGCGTAGCGGCGCCGGAACGACGAAATCGGCTCAGGAGACCGGATCGCTGCTGGTGCAACGGTCGGCGGGACTATTGCACGCTCGCGCCGCCCTCAGCGCCGCGAAGCAACAGGTGGACGTGCTGCACGCCGCGCGGAGCAAGGCAGAGGCGCAACTCGAACACTACCGGGCGGCGGAACAGCAGGCTGGGCTGAACCTCGGCTACACCACGATCACCGCGCCGGTTGATGGCACGGTGGGCGCCCGCTCGCTGCGTATCGGCCAGTATGTCCAGTCCGGGACCCAGCTTATGGCGGTGGTTCCGCTGGACGCGGTCTACATCGTGGCGAACTACAAGGAGACCCAGTTCACGCGCGTTCGACCCGGTCAGCCGGTCGAACTCTACGTCGACACCTTTCCCGGACACAAAAATCCTCGGCCACGTCGACAGCGTCGCGCCGGCGACTGGCCTGCAGTTCGCTCTGCTCCCGCCCGACAATGCCACGGGCAACTTCACCAAGATCGTTCAGCGGCTGCCGGTGAAGATCCTGCTGGATCGCTGCCGGCCGGCGCGAACGGCCAGAGGCGGCGGCGGATTTGCTGCGCCCGGGGATGTCGGTCGAACCGTCGATCGATACCCGGGAGTTCCCGGCACCGAGACGCTCGCGCTGAACCGCCGGACGCACGAACAGACCGGGGCCCGCATGAGCAATCCGCGCCTGCCCGAGGGTGACCGCCGAAGGCCGACTTGAAAACGTGGATGGCGGTATGCGGCTCGGTGGTCGGCGCCTTCATCAGCGTGCTGAACATCCAGATCACCAACGCCTCGCTGCCCAACATCCAAGGCGCGATTGGCGCCGGATCGACGACGGCGGCTGGATTTCGACCTCCTATCTGGTCGCCGAAATCGTCGTCATCCCGCTGACCGCGTTTCTGACGCCGGTGTTCTCGCTGCGCCGCTACTTGCTGGGCAACACCATGCTGTTCCTGGTGATGTCGGTGGCCTGTGCCTTCGCGCAGAACCTTGGCCAGATGATCGCACTGCGCGCCTTGCAGGGCTTCTTCGGCGGCGTGCTGATCCCACTGGCCTTCACCATCACCCTTACCATGCTGCCTCGGGCCAAACAACCATCGGATTGGCCTGTTCTCGGTGTCGGCCACCTTTGCGCCGGCCATCGGGCCAACCATCGGCGGCTATCTCACCGAGAACTTCGGCTGGCAGTATATCTTCTACGTCAACCTGGTCCCGGGAGCGGTCATGCTCGCGACCCTGTGGCCGTCGCTGCGACCCGCACCGATGAAACTGGGGCTGCTCAGACAGGGCGACTGGTTCGGCATCGCCACGCTCGCGATCGGCCTCGCCTCGCTGCAGACGGTGCTCGAGGAAGGCAACAAGGACGATTGGTTCGGTTCCCCGCTGATCGTTCGCCTGTCGGTGATCGCGGCCGTGTCGCTGACCCTGTTCCTCTGGATCGAGCTGACGGTCAGCAACCCGCTGCTCAATCTGCGCCTGCTGCTGCGACGAAATTTCGGCCTGGGCAGCCTGGTGTGTGTCGTCATCGGCATGTCGCTGTATGGCTCGGTCTACCTGCTGCCGGTCTATCTGTCGCAGATGCAGGGCTACAACTCCGAGCAAATCGGCATGGTGCTGGCCTGGACCGCCCTGCCGCAACTGGTGCTGATCCCGTTCGTGCCGATCCTGATGCGGTATATCGACACCAGGCTGCTGGTCTCAGCCGGGCTCGCGGTATTCGCGCTGAGCTGTTTCATGAATCTCGGGACTCACCCCGGATTATGCCGGCGATCAGTTCTTCGTGCCGAACCTGGTCCGTGCGCTCGGGCAGTCGGTGGTGCTCACGCCCTTGTCCTCGCTGACGACCAGCGGCATCGAGCGGGAGAACGCCGGTTCAGCCTCGGCCATGTTCAACATGATGCGTAACCTGGGCGGTTCCATCGGAATCGCCGTGCTGGAGACTTTCATAACCAGACGCGAGCAGTTCCATTCCAGCGTCATCACTGCCCAGGTGTCGCTGCTGGACGAGGCGACGCGCCAGCGCATCGCGTCGCTGCAGCGCCATTTCATGGCCAACGGGGCAAGTGATCCTGCTTCGGCCTGGCATGAGGCCGTGGTGCAGATCGGCCGCACGGTGCGCGCGCAATCCTATCTCAGGCATACAGCGACGCGTTCTATCTCATGGGCGTAGCTTTGCTGCTGGCCCTGGTGGCGTCGCTGGCGATGCGAAAGTCAGGCTCCGTCGGCGGGGCTGGCGCGCACTGAGACGACGCGGAACAGAGGGTCACGAGTCGACCCGGTCATCGCGCTTCGCGGTCACTGTGCTGCCCGGCAAACGTCGATAGCGTACAGCGCCGCGTATCCGGCCCGCACCAGCAGATGGAAACGCCCAGCGGGCAGGCCAGGCGCAGCGTCGGCGTGGGTCAGGAGCAGGGCATCGAAGCCGCACAGATCAGCCCGCGGAAAGCGACCTGGTCAGGAATGTCGCCGACGCTCACGGCCATCGATCGATACGGCTCACTTGTCACGATCGGCTGCTGCGATGGGATGTCGAATTCGAACGGCCACCAGGCACGCCGCTCGATCAGCACCAGGGCGCCGAGGTGCGGTATCGGTCTGCAGACCGTTGGATAGGCGGCGCGACCACGGAGCACTGGCCCGGTAAGCGGCCGGATCGGTCGGCGGGCTCATGATGCCACGTAGACCGCCTGCCCGGGCAGCATCGGCGCCATCGCCTGTCGCAATCCGCGAGGTCGGAACGATGCTGCGCCCACGCGGTGGTCAGCAGCGCCATTCGGGCGAGCAGACAGCGGTAGCGTCGCGGCGGCGACGAGCCGGCCGAGCCAAGCGGCCAGTCCATCGGCACAAACCCGGCAAACAGCATCAAGCCCAGCATGATGGCGAAGCGCGATCCAACTGTTGGGTGCCTTTCCAGGCATACGGAGCAGCCAGATATGCCAGCGCAGCGCGCCGACGCCATCGCGGCCGGCCTCGGAACCCGCCCTTTGCGCAGCATCAGGCAGACGCAGGCACAGAACAGCGCCGCCACGGCGGTGACAACGTCCAGCGGCAGGCTGTAGTTGACGAACGGCGTTAGCAACTGCGTCAGCTTTGCTGACAGCCGACAGATACTCGGCGTCGCCGCCAAGGGCCTGCAGTGGCGAGGCAAAATAAAGAGCGGCAGGAATCGGCGAAGATATTCGCCAGCGCCGCAACGCGTACCGTAGCGGGGCGCAGCACGCCGGCGAACGTCCGACGGCATCCAGCCGGTGAAGGCGCCAATCGCTCGGCAAGCGGGAGCATTCCGCCGAGACCAGCAGAATGGCGAGGAAGACCAGTCCCATCAGGTGGCAGGTGAACACCACGACCGCCCCGCCCGCGGTCACGCAATCGTCGCGACCGGGTTGCTTGTCCCGCCAGCGGAGCCAGGCGGCGGCCAGCAGAAGAGCCAGGCCCATCGACAGGTTGAAATTGAGAAAGCCCTCCAGCAGCGTGCCGTTGTATGCCGTCAGCCCGACCGCCAGACACCACCACGGCCTCCGATCGCGCGGCCGTAGGCGATCGTTCCGAGCACGGGCACCAACACGGCAGCGGCGACCAGAAGGCGTCCGACAACGTGCACCGGCAGCACGCGGATCAGTGGCGGTGCAATGAGGTCGGTTGCCAGATTGGGAATGATCGCCCACTGGGGCGTGTAGAATGCTGTCAGGACGGGATCGGCCGGCAGGGACGCCAGGACGAAGGCCCGTGCGAGATGATTGGGATAGTCGAGCAGCGGCGGCACATCGACCACGAGCAGCGGCACGAGCAAAAGCCCGCACAGGCCGGCCAGCGCGGCCCACCATAGCCGGCGGCTGCGGCGGTGGCGGAAAGGTTCGACCTCGCCGGCAGTTCGACGGCGTTTCTCGCGGCCGCGTTTGTCGTCGGGACGGCAGCCATTTTCACGGTGAGTTGGGCCTGATCCGAAGCAGGGACGACAGATGCATGCTGATGTCACCTTCTCCGGCGTGTTGCGCTGGGTCGAAATACGGCGTGTTCAGCGGTCATAGCGGGGTACGGTCGCGGCGTAATCTGTTCGCGTTGGATCGAGGGCAGCCTGGTGCCGACCGCACGCCGAACGTGATAATCCATTGTGCCGGCGGTTGTGGCAGCGGTCGCGCCGTTTCTGGAGCAGGGCAACGGCCACCGGGGATGCGGCGCCTGTAACGGGACGGATGGCAACCAGATGGACGATGAGGCAGCGGCTGAATTTTCCCTGATCGCGCGCCACTTTCGGCCGCTCGCCGGCCCCGGCGCCCTGGACCTGAAGGATGACGCGGCGGTGCTGACCCCACCGCCGGGGAGGGAACTGGTCCTGACGGCGGATGCGATGGTCGCCGGGGTGCATTTCCTGCCCGACGATCCGCCGGACCTGATCGGCCGCAAACTTCTGCGCGTGAACCTGTCGGACCTCGCCGCCAAGGGCGCCGAACCGCTGGCCTATCTGATGACCGTCTCGGCCCCGCGCGACACGCCGGACGCCTGGTTCGCCGGCTTCGCCGCCGGGCTGGGACAGGATCAGGCGCGCTATGGCGTCGCCTTGCTGGGCGGCGACACCACCTCGACCCCCGGGCCCATCTCGTTGTCGCTGACCATCATCGGTCATGTCGCACCCGGAACAGCGGTGCGTCCGATCGACCGCGCGGGTCGGCGATGGCAATCTGGGTGACCGGGACGATCGGCGACGGCGCCCTCGGTCTGGCGGTGGCGCGCGGGCGGTTGACCGATCCGAGCGGCCATCTGCTCGACCGCTACCGCCTGCCGCGGCCGCGCGTCGGACTGACGCTGGCCGGGATCGCTTCCGCGGCCATGGACGTGTCGGATGGGCTAGTGCAGGACCTCGGCCATATCTGCCGGGCGAGCGACCTCGGGGCCGAGGTCGCGGTCGATCTGGTGCCCCTGTCCACCGCGGCACGCGCGGCAGGGCCGGAATGGCTGGAAGCCTGCCTGACCGGCGGAGACGACTACGAACTGCTTCTCGCGGTCCCGCCGGCGCACGAGGACGCCCTGCTTCATGCCGCCGACACGGCCGGCATCCCTGTCACGCGGATCGGCCACTTTCACGACGGCCCCGGGCAAGTCATCGTGCGGCAGGGCAGCGGCGAACCGCTTGTGCTGAAGCGGGGCGGGTGGAGCCACTTCTAGGCTGGCTTGAGGCGACCCATCTCGGCCAAAGCGACCCGGCTGGGCCCGCTGGCGCGCCTGCTTCCCTTCCGGCCCGCCAAGCTCCATGGTGCGGAAGCCAGCGGAGAACCTTCAGCTCTGAAGAGGCACGCTGGGGTTGGTTTTAGGCAGGAACGAGCGTCCGAGAGATGAACAAGAATGTCTGGCTGCTGTTCGCCTGTCAGGCGCTGATGAGCGCCGTCATGTCGGGCCAGGTGGTGATGGCCTCACTGGTCGGCTACCACCTGTCGGGATCGACCCTCAATACGCTGCCGCTGGCGATCCAGATGGTCGCGGTCATGGGCGCCTCGGTGATCGCCGGTATCGCGTTTCCCCGGATCGGCCGCCGAGGCGGGTTCTGGCTCGGCTGCGGCATCGCCATCCTGGGCAGCCTGACCTTCGCCGCCGGGGTCTACAGCGGCAGTTTTGCCCTCTACTGCCTTGGGGCGATTCCCGCCGGCATCGGCTTCGGAATCTCCCAGCACCTGCGATTCGCCGCGGCCGAGGTCACCGCGCAGCACGCCAGGTCCCGAGCGATCTCCATGGTTCTGGCCGGCGGTGTCCTGGCAGCGATCATCGGACCGGAGATGGTGAAGCGCACCAATGCGCTGATCCCGGACCACGTCTTCCTGGCGACCTACCTGTATCTGCCGATCCTGCCGATCCTGACCGCCCTTCTGCTGTGCTTCGTCCAACTCCCGCCGGCGCAGAAACAGCTCAGCCTGCCGGTGCCATTCCGCACGATCATTGCGCGGCCATATTTCGTGGCGCAGTGGTCAGCTCGCTGGTGGCGTACGGGACGATGAACCTGGTCATGGCCTCGACACCGTTGCAGATGCTGTTGTGCGGGTTCGGCGTCGGGGCGAGTGCCGATGTCATACGCGCCCACTCGATCGCCATGTTCCTGCCGGGCCTGATCACCGGCCAGTTGATCCAGCGCTTCGGCGTCCATCCGGTCATCATGGTCGGCGGCCTGCTGACGCTGGCGTGCGTGTTCGTCAACCTCTACGATCTGCCGCTGTACAGCACCTTCATGGTTGCCCTGATCCTGCTCGGGGTGGGCTGGAACTTCATGTTCGTGGGCGGAACGACGTTGCTGACCGCCGCCAATACTGCCATCTTGGCCGAGGAGCGCGTGCGGATGCAGGCGACGCATGACTTCATCGTGTTCGGCAGCGCGGCGATAACCACGGTGATTTCGGGCGCCATTCAGGCGACCGGCGGTTGGAGCGCGCTGAACCTGACGGTGGTGCCGCCGGTGCTGATCGCTTTCGCCGTGGTCGGCTGGCACTGGATGGCGCAACCTCGCGCGGCGATGGCATACCGCTGAAATTCCGTCCCTGATCGTGCCCGCGGCGGCTACAGTCAGTGGATTCCCTTGGCGTTCAGGTGTGACCGATACTTCTGATCGGTGCCCTGGATATGATTGATCAGCCAGTCGCTGAGGAAAGTGCATGACCTCGAGCGATACGGTCGCGGCGGCGCCGGCTGCGTATTTTCGTTGCACATCGAGTACCTGATGGGTCAGCGCATCATGCTGCTGCTTGTGCGGACAGCTTCCGGATAGCCAGTCTGGCCGAACAACTTCTCCTCGCGGGCAAAATGAAACTTTGTGTAGTCCACCAGCCGGTCAAGGATCGGGCCGAGCGATTCCTTGCCATGTCCCGCCTGCATTGCGTCGTAGAGTTCGTTCACCATCGCCGACCAGTTTCTTGTGATCCTCGTCCAGCACTGCCACGCCCACGCTCAGTTTCGGAGTCCACGTCATCAGAGGCATTGTTGCTTACTCCTTACAATCATTCTACTCGGGCATGTAACAGTATTTGCGGTTCAAGCCGCGCTTGGCAGCCCCAGCAGCCCAGCAGCGCGCGAACCGCGGAGCGGGTGGTCTCATCTTCGTCAAACTGCACGTGCAGATCGCCTGGTCGCCGGCACCGCGGACGGCAAACGGCAAGCGCCCGCCGCACCGTCCAACGAGAGGGTGCCGCGGGAGCCGGGCGACAACGCCGGAGCGCCGTGCAGTCGCGCACCGGTTTCGGACAGATCCACCAGTCTCGCGTCGCAGGTGTTACCTGCGGCACTGAACCGGCATGGCAAATCGACCGGATGGCGCTCGGCCCGGCGGCGATCGACGTCGGAGGATGACGTTCGCACCACCCGGATGACCGCGTGGCGAAGTTCAGCGACCGCGAGTTCCAGCCCCGCCGCATTCTCACGCACCGACACGGCATGCTGCTCGGTCCGCTCTGCCTCCGCTGAGACCTCGGTGATGCGGCCGCTCATGTCGTCGACCGCGGACGCGGTCTCGGTCGCGTTGAAGGCGATGCCCATGGTCGCCGCCGCCTGCTTCTCGACAGCCGAGGCGACCACATTGGCAATGGCGCTCATTTCGGATATGGTTTGTTCTATCCGGGCAACGGCGGCGACCGCTTCACTGGTGGCGCCACGCACCTCGCTGATGTGGCGGCTGATGTCCTTGGTGGAACGGGCGGTCTGCGTCGCCAGCGACTTGACCTCGCTCGCGACCACCGCGAATCCCCTGCCCGCCTCGCCCGACCGCGCCGCCTCGATCGTGGCGTTCAACGCCAGCAGGTTGGTCTTTCCCGCAATGGCAGCTGATCATATCGACCACGGCGCCGATCCGCGCGACCTCCTCGTTCAACGCTTCGATGGTGGCCCGTGTCCTGTTGCCGGCGACCACGGCGCGGCTGGCAACCTCGGCGGACTGACTGACCCGGTCGCCAATTTCAGCTGATCGACGCGGCAAGGATATCGGCGGCGTTGGCAACCGCCTGGGCGGTTGCCACTGCCTGCGCCGCGGCAGCGAGGCGATGTCGGCGGAACGCCCGGTTCGGGTGGCGGAGTTGCTCATCTCCATCGCCGTGGCAGCCATGGCGGAGGTTCGTTCGTGCACCAGCGTCAATGCCTGGCCGGCTTCGGCTTCGATGGCATCCGCCATGCCAGCCAGTGCGACCCGGGTCTCTTCTCGTCCTGATAGTCTTGTCCGTTTCACGCACCTGGCGGCCAGACTCGATCATGTGAGCCTTGAATACGGCCACCGAGGCCGCCATCGCGCCGAGTTCGTCGCGGCGCCCCTGCGCCGGCACCTCCGCTCCAAGATCGCCGGCGGCCAGTCGCCGCATGACCCCGGTAATCGCGCCGATCGGCCGGGTGATGCTTCGGCCTATCATGGCGGCCAGCAGGAAGGCGACACCCAATGCCGCGGCGCCTGCGGCGGCAATTCTGTAGTTCGACCTTGCGGATCGTTGCCTGGACGTCGGCGACAAAGACGCCGCTGCCGATAACCCAGTTCCACCCACTGACTCCTTCGACGTAGCTTTGCTTGAGCTGTGCCGTGGGGCCGGGAGGCCAGTAGTATCTGATAGAGGCCGGCGTTCTGCCGAGCGACGATGGCGATCATGTCGCGAAACATTTCCGCACCGGCCGCGTCGCGAAAGCCGAGCACGTCGGTCCCGACCAGTTGCGGCGAGGTCGGATGCATCAGCATGGTGCCGGCCATGTCATTGACCCAGAAGTACTGATCGCCTGCGTAACGGAGTCGTGACAGATCGGCGAGCGCCTCGCGCTGCGCGGTGGTCTCGGTCATCTCGCCCGAGGCGGCGCGCCGCTGATAGTCGGCGACCAGCGAGTGCGCGGTTTCCACCAGATGCCTGGTCTCGGTCCCCTTCGCAGTCCACAGCGCTTGGTTCGCCTCCCGCGCGGCGATGGCGAGAATGCCCACCACACCCAGGACCATGATCAGAACGATAAGATGCAGCCGCCGGCCGATCGTTCGGTCAAAGAACAGAAAACGCGATATCGGCTGCTTCATATGGAGCTACGCTGAGACCGCCATGTGGGCCGCCGGTGTCATCGCCGGTCGATGTGACAGGCGGGGGCTGATGCAACAGTCAGCCGCAACGCTGGTTGGTGACACGCCTATCTCTCCTGGGTCGCAGCGCGCTGCCTCGGACGGGCGGCGACGGCGGAAACCTAGAACTGATCGTTAACAAACAGTGAACGACGCCTCGGCCGACGCGGCCGCCTCGCTTATTCATCTGCGTTGACTGCCCGGCGGGCGCCGGTCAGGAGTTCGGCCACCAAGTCTCCAACGCACAGGTCACGCGCTCGATCACATCGGTCCAGTCGCCCCGCCGGGTCTGGCGGAATTGGCGCAGGGTCGGGTACCAGGGGCTGTCGTCGCGACCGATGAACCAGCGCCAGCAGGAGTTGAAGCGGTTCAGCATCCACACCGGTTTGCCGAGCGCGCCCGCGAGGTGGACCACGGCGGTATCAACGCCGATCACCAGATCGAGCCCGGCGATCAGGGCAGCCGTGTCCGCCCAGTCCTCCAACCGGTCGGCAAAGTCGTGCAGCTCAGCAACATCCGGAAGCAAGCGCATCTGGATGGCCGCCGGTCCAAGCTGGAGTGACACGAAACTGCAGCCGGGAACCGAAAGCAGCGGCGCCATATCGGCCAGCCGCATCGACCTCCGTTTGTCGATCGCAACGGCGTGTGGCTGCTCTGCGCGGGACTTGCCCGCCCACACCAGCCCGACCTTCAGCCCTGGAAGTTCGCAGAGCGCGTCAACCCAGGCGGACGGGTCCGCGTGGAGGTAGGGGATCGCGGCGGGGATCGTGTCCAGCGTCGTGTTGAACGCAAAGGGCAGGCTCAGGAGTGGGCAGTGATAGTCGAACGCCGGCAAAAAACCGTCCTCGTCGTGCAGCAGGACCGCGACGCCACTCAGGGTCGACATCAGCCGATGCAGTGATTTCGGCACCACGAGCACGACCCTGCCACCCGCGGCGGCGACCATCGGGGCATAGCGGCAGAACTGCAACGTATCGCCAAATCCCTGTTCCGCATACAGCAGGACCGTCTCACCATCCAAAGCCTGACCGGTCCAGCGCGGCTGGCGCAACGTCGGCAGGGGTCCGGACAGCGCCTCGACCTGCCAACGGGCCTCGTATTCTTTCCAGCCTTCCTCCAGGCGACCCATCATCAGCAGCGCCAGGGCAAGATTGGACCGCGCCTCCGCACTGTCCGGCCGCATCTCCAACGCGTCGCGGCAGCACTGCTCCGCCTCTCGCGGCCTGACCTGCTCCATCAGCGCCAGGGAAAGGTTGCTCTTTGCCCGGACCGGATCGACGCCCAGCGCCAGGGCCCGGCGGAACAATTTCTCCGCCTCGTGCACGTGATCGCTGATCTGACGAACCGACCCAAGATTTCAATGTCGCGTTGGCGTGGGCGGATTGCAGGCGCAGGGCGGCCCGGAAGCAGTTCTCCGCCTCCGCCATGCGACCGAGGTGGAAATGGATCATGCCAAGGTTATTGTGCGCATCCGCGAGGTCGGTATCCAGACGGAGTGCCTGCCGCTGGCATTCCTGCGCCTCCTCGATGCGTCCCAGCGAGAAAACCGCCAGTCCCAGGTTCATCCAGGCTTCCTTGAAGTCCGGATCAAGCGCCAGCGCCTCGCGGTAGTGACCTTCGGCCTCGGCGGTAAGACCCCGGAGGTGGAGCTCGAGCCCTCGTGAATGTTCGATCCGCGGTTCGTCTAGGTTCATACCACCGCAGGTTGTGAAGGATTATATCCTTGACAAGACGTCTTCGCGGAATTTTTTCATATCCGTGGCGGATTTCTCTGCGTCGCGCCCCTCAAAATCGAAGTCCAGCGCGGTGACCCCGATCTGCCGCAGCGCCGCGATATCCTCGATCATGTTCGCGACGGTGCCGGTGAACAGCTTTCGGTGTCCATCGGTCGCCTCTGGTGCCGGCCGGCCGTGCTGCTTCACCCGGTAGACCACGCCGACAGCGAGCGGATCGCGGCCGTTGGCCTTGACCAGGTCGTCGCAGGCGCGCGATGCCGGCCCGCAGCCGAGGCAGCGTGTCCAGCAGATGCGCATTGTTGCTGCCGATGGGATACCACGCGTCGCCGACCCGCGCGGCACGCCGCATCGAGGGTCCGCTCTCGCCGCCCACCCAGATCGGCGGATACGGCTTCTGCACCGGCTTCGGATCGATCAGCAGACCATCGATGCTGACGTATTTGCCTCGAAACGCCGGCTTCGGCTGCGTCCACATCGCCCGCATCGCCTCGATGTATTCGTCCGTCACGGCGCCCCGCTCGGCGAACGGCGTGGTCGCGACGGCGTCGATCTCCACCTTCAGCCAGCCGGCGCCGATGCCGACCACGAGACGCCCGCCGGACAGCACATCGATCGTGCTGAGCATCTTGGCGGCCACGACGGCCGGCCGGTGCGGCACCACCATCACCGCCAGCACCAGCCGGATCTTGCTGGTCTTCGCCGCGACCCAGGCCGCCGCGGTCAACTGCTCCATGCGGTGGCCGGGTTCGGGTGAGTAGAACTCACCGGTTGTCGAATAGGGATAGCCCGGTGTGCTGGTGTCCGGCAGCGCGATGTGATCGGTCAAGGTCAGGTAGTCGAAGCCAAGTGCCTCCCCGAGTTGCGCCGTTGCCGCCATCGTCTCCGGCGTCGCCATCGGTCCGCTGACCGGCAGGTTGAACCCGATGCGCATGTTTTCCTCCACTGCGTTCGGCGGCGCCTATCGCCCAACTCCGCCGCTGACTGGAGCGCCATCACTTTGAGTGGAAACGCCCCGGCTTTGGTTCGCGAGCAATTCCATCAGCCTGATTTGCTTCGCGATTCCAGTCAGGCTGATATTGCTCTGATTGGAGCATCGATGCGTGCGTTCATCGCCGCAAGGGCCGCGGCCACGCAGGCCGCCAGCAAGGCATGTTTCTGGTGCTGATCCATGAGGGCACCGGGAGATTGAAGTATCGCCGTCGATTGGTTCATGATCGCCCCAAGGCTTGCCTCAGCCTGGGAGGGTGGCAGCATGGGCGCCGCGGACCAACCGCCGGCCGTTATGACAGCAACCGATCCGCCGCAACGCGCGAGCGATAGCGCCGACCATTCCGCGAAAACCGGAATTCAGAGCAGAACCGGCGTGGGCGGACGACCCGCTGACGCTGACGACGGTTGAGGCCTGATACGTGAAGGCATGGATCCCACCGCGCCGTCTGCCGCAATACGCCGCGCCCGCATGACCCCTGCCCCGGAGGTCGTTATGTCGATACCGTATTATGACTGCATCTCTCATCATGCGATGCGCCAGCCCGCGTCACTTGCCGCCGTGGACCTGGCGACCGGACGGCATCACACCTACCGTGACTACGACGACCGGATTTCCCGGCTGGCCGGGTCGTTGCGTCTGCAATTTCACATCGCCGCGGGCGACCGCGTGGCGGTTCTGGCCCCGAACACGACCGATACGTTTGAAATTCAATTTGCCTGTGGTCGCATTGGCGCGATTTTCGTCCCGCTGAACTGGCGTCTGGCAAACCCGGAGCTGCGCGCCATCCTGGCCGACTGCGCCCCGGCGATGCTGATCCACGATCTCGAATTCACCGACCGTGCCGAGGAACTTGCTCGGAGCAGCGGCATCGGCCGTCTGGTTTCGCTTGGTCCGATGTTCGAGCGGATTGCTCTGGACGGACCGAAGCTGGATCAGCCCGTGGCGGCGACGTTGGACGACATCTCCACCATTCTTTACACCTCCGGCACGACCGGACTGCCCAAGGGGGCGATGATCACGCACGGGATGAATTTCTGGAACACGGTGCACAGCATGGGCCTGGTCGGTGTCCAGCGTTCCACCGTGTTTCTGGGATTGCTGCCGCTGTTCCACACCGGTGGCCTGAACGTGTTTTCATATCCGACGTTCCAGGCCGGAGGAACGGTGATGATCATGCGCGATTTCGACCCGGGCGAGGCGCTGCGGCTGATCGGCGATCCCAGCCTGGGGGTGACTCACATATTCGGCGTGCCGGCGAACTACCAGTTCATGGCGCAGCATCCACGTTTCGTGAAACCGATCTCAGCCGCCTGGTCTTTGCCGGGGTGGGTGGCGCGCCGACGCCCGACACGATCCTGAGCAGTTGGCAGGAGCGGGGGGCAGTGCTGCAACAAGGGCTACGGCATGACCGAGACCAGTCCTTTGGTGCTGATCCTCGACAAGGAAGACGCCGTCCGCAAGGCTGGTTCGGCAGGCAAACCCGTATTGAACATGGAGATGCGGGTGGTCGCGGAGGACGGCACGGACGCGCCGAGCGGCACGGTGGGCGAATTGTGGGTCAAAGGCCCGAACATCACCAAGGGCTACTGGCGGCAGCCGGAGGTCACTGCCGCGGCGTTCACTGATGGCTGGCTGCATACCGGCGATGCGGCGCTGATCGATGATGAAGGCTATTACTTCATCGTCGACCGCTGGAAGGACATGTATATTTCAGGTGGAGAGAACGTCTACCCGGCGGAGGTCGAAAATGTTCTGTATCAGCATCAGTCGATCGCGGAGGCAGCGGTGATTGGCGTCTCGGACCAAAGATGGGGCCAGGTCGGCCGGGCGGTGGTGGTGGTGAAGGCGGGGTGTGAGCTGAACGAGGATGAGGTCGTCGGGCACTGCGCCGCGAACCTTGCCCGCTATAAACTGCCACATTCGGTGGTGTTTACGGATGCACTTCCGCGCAACGCGACGGGGAAGGTGCATAAACCGACGCTTCGGCAGGTGTTCGGAGGAGCTGCATCGTAAAAAGACTGTTTCCGGCCCGTGTCTGGCATGGCGGACGCGCCGACCCGCCGTCCTCGCGATACCGAGTGCAACGATAGATCGGTGCAGGTGGCTTCCTGCACCGCCGCACCACTGCTCGGCATGCACTGCGGCGGGTCTCCACCCAGTGACTGACACGGATGTTTTCCGACCTTTTGTTCGGGCTCGTTTCGGTCTAGCGTGGTATTCCGAAGCATTCGCCAGAAGACGAAAAAAGGGAGGCTTGCTATGGAAATACAGTCGTTCGGTTATCTAGGCATTGGATCGGATCAGGTCGAGGACTGGAGCGCGTTTGCGCCTGCTTGGCTCGGAATGCAGGAGGTGGACCGCGGCGGCGGGACGCGCGCGTTCCGTATGGATGACCGCAAGCAGCGTCTGTTCGTCGATCGCGCTATCGCGCCGGGTGCCAAGGTGTTCGGCTGGGAGGTGGCGAACGCCGCGGCTCTTGATGCATTGGCGGCCCGCCTCGAGAAAGCGGGGGTCGCGGTGAAGCGCGAGCCGGCCGCATTGGCTGACCAGCGCTGTGTGGCCGGGTTGATCTCGTTCGCCGACCCCGCCGGCAACCGGCTGGAGGCGTTCCACGGTGCCATGATCGCTGACACGCCCTTCAGGCCGACCCGCGACATCGCGGGTTTCCGTACCGGCGCGCAAGGCATGGGGCACACGCTGCAGGCCGTGCAGGACATCGAGGCGGCGCGCGCCTTCTATTGCGACCTACTGGGCTTCAAGGTGACCGATTACATGCGCGCGCCGATCCAGGCCTATTTTCTGCATGTCAACGGGCGGCACCACAGCATAGCGATCGCGGGAGCGCCGGTGAACGCGATGCACCATCTGATGGTGGAGTTCTTCTCGCTGGACGATGTCGGCCAGGGCTACGACATGGTATCACGCCGAACCGGAGCGGATCGCGGTGAAGCTCGGGCGGCATCCGAATGACCTTATGCTCTCGTACTACATGCGTACACCTGGGGACGTCCTAGTGGAGTGCGGCTGGGGCGGACGGGAGGTGGACGACGCAACGTGGCAGCCGGAAGAAATGAGCAGCGTGGGCAGCATGTGGGGTCACCAGGGGCTGTTTGAGGGCCTGGGCGATCCGAACATGCCCGCTCAAACACACCGGCACGCGCCAGTACAGGTCATTGATGGCAACTACGAAAAGATGACCGGCGTTTGCCCCTGGTGGGATGGCATGCGCCGGAATTGACCGGCGGTCAATTTTATCTTGTATGGCTGGCGGCGGTTGAGGCAACCGCCGCGTGGTGACGAAGCCGTTGCCGGCAACCGCGGTTGGCCCCGTAGCCGAGGAGCATGAGAATCGGGTCGTGGAGGCGGTATCCGCCCTCTGCCGCAGAAGATGGGCAACGGCCATCCGCGGTCAGCATCTTGTGGCCAGAGATCCAAGAAAGTTTGGCGTCAGACCGGCGACAATCGGGGACCGCCGCGACGGTCAGACCGCCTGGCGGACGTCCCCCAGCAATCGGCTGATCGCCCGCTCGAAGCCAGGCGACATGCCCGCCGCGTCGAACATCAGGCCGACGGTCCCATTCGAACTCGCGACGGATGTCGCAGGCCGTCCGGGCATCGGGGCCACCCGCGTCGATCATCAGGGTCGCGCGTGTCGCGGTGAACGGCGCCCCCTCGACGTTGATCCGTGCCCCATTGCGTGAGAGATCACATAGCCGCCCGACGCGGCGTGTGCCGTCGCCCAGGATCAGGGTGGCGGGCTCGTTCACCTCGACCCGGAATGCCATCCTGCGGTCGGCATCTTTCGTCGCGGTCCGGACGGTACGGATCAAACTCTGGCGGAGATCGCTGAAGCCGCGTTCGACGGCCACGACGCCGCTGCTGACCTCGGTCGCCTGATTGCCGCTTTCGGCTGCGTCGTGCGAAACCGTGGTGATCCGTTCCGCCACCGACCGCATCGCCTGGCTGCTTTCGACAACGTTGCGCGCGATTTCCGCGGTGGCCGCAGCCTGTTGCTCGACCGACGCGGCAACCGCGACGGAGACCTCCGAGATCTCCGATATTGCGCGGCCGATCTCTTCGACCACGCTGACGGCGCCGCGCGTCGCGTCCTGAATATCGACGACCTGTCGGCCGATTTCCTCGGTGCTCCGCGCGGTCTGGGTGGCGAGATTCTTCACCTCGCTGGCGACCACCGCAAAGCCCTTGCCGGCCTCACCGGCACGAGCCGCCTCTATCGTCGCATTCAGCGCCAAAAGATTGGTCTGCCCGGCGATGCTGCTGATCAGCTGCACCACGGCGCCGATCTTTTCGGCCACCGGTCGAAAGAGCTTCGATCCGAGCCTGGGCGCGCTGCCCGCTTTCCACGGCACCCTGGGCCATGCGGCTGCCATGAGCAACCTGACGCGAAATCTCGCCGATCGACGCACTGAGTTCCTCACTTGCGGCGCCGACCGCCTGCGCGTTGACACTGCCTGATTGGCGGCCGTGGCGACGCTGTCGGCATGGTCGCTGACGCGGCCCGCAACGTCGGCCATGGATTTCGCGGCGCGGGACATATTGGCCGTCTCGATGCCGATCCCATCGAGCGATTGGCTGGTGTTGCGCTCGACCGTTTCTGCCATTTCCTGGACAGCGGATTTACGCTGCTCATCCGCTTGGGATGCTTGCTCCGCTCGCTCGTTCGAATTGAACACCAACCGGGCGCGAAGCGCGCGCAACTGATTGACGACCGGGCGGAACTCGGCGGCCGCGGGAAGCGGAATCTCATAGGTGATCTCGTTGCTCGCGATCGCCTCGAATCCGGCCGCCATCTGCCGCAGCGGCTGGCGTACCGTCCGCAGCTGAACAGACCGTGCGCGGCGGAGGCAATACAGCACGTCAGCACGATCCCAGCGATCTCCCAAAGGTCGGATTGGAACGCGGTTTTCGCGGCACGGTATTCCTCCTTCGCCACGCGCATTTGCAGCGCCAGAAGCTCTCCGAGGGTTTCTTCCGCCGGCGCGAACAGCGGAAGCGCGGCAGCCTGGACATGGGTCTGCAAAGCCGCAACATCACCGCGTTCAGCCATGGTGATCCCCGGCTCGAGGCCGTCTTTCGCGAACCGGGTCCGCCGTTCGGCGAATTTAGTGGCGAGCGCCGTCTCCTCCGGCGTCAGGTAGGTGGCCATATATGTGCCCCAGACCTGATCGATATGGCCGATATTGCGCGGATTTCGGCAGCGCGCGTTGCCGGCCCCGGATCGCCGGCGGCGATGAGCATCAACAGGCGGACGTTGCGCTGCATTGTATTGAGAATATCCGAGAGCTGCCCGGCACAAATGGTGCGGTCCTCGTAGACGGTCCGGAGTGCCTCGTTCGATCTGCCGATTCCCTGCAGACCGAGCCCGCCGACCAACATCATCGCCAGGATGATGATGCCGAAGGTCGCGCCTAGCCGCCCGGTCAGCTGGCGTAAATGCGGGACAGAGTTGCATACGGTCCCCGGCGGACGATCTGGCCGTCCCGCAACCCGATATCCTTGGCAGTGCCGGCGGACAATTTTTTGTAGGCGGCTTCCGCCTCTGCCACCTGTGCCCGCGTCGGCTTGGCTCGGATGGAGATGTAGCCTGTGGCTTTGCCATCCGCAACGATCGGGGTCGCGTTGGCGCGCACCCAATAGAAGTCGCCCTTCTTGGTGCGGTTCTTGACCAGCCCCTCCCACGGCCGTCCCGCCTTCAGGGTCGCCCAAAGATCGGCGAACGCCGCCTTTGGCATGTGTGGATGGCGAACGAGATTATGCGGCGATCCGATCAGTTCTTCCTGGGCGAAACCGCTGACCTCGATGAAGGCGCGGTTGACGAAGGTGATGCGGCCGCCTGTGTCGGTGCGGGAGACGAGAGGTTGGTCGGCCGGGAAGTCGACCTCGTGGTTTGTAATCGGCTCGTTTAACGCATGAAATTTGGTCCGCAAACTGGATTGGTGGCTGGCTTGACATGCCGCCGAGAGGGCGAGGAACGGGCGGGTCGTTGTTCCGGCGTAAAATCGCCGACCTGAACGAGGGCCGTCACCGCACCCTGTCGACTTTCAGACGAAGAGCCCCCGGCGGCAAAAACCGCGCGCGAGCGAAAGTAAAAGGCAAAACGCTAATTTTCGGTAAACGCCCCAAGGGAAATGGTCGGGGTCTGATGAGCTGCGGAAATCGTCCAGGCAAATACCTTGGAAAGGGCCCATTCGGGAGCTCTCTGCGCCGCTCGGCAAAGTCGGCTAGGCTGGCCCCGGGTACAACAGCACACGGGCAACAGCATGACGCGACCGATGAAATCTGACATCGATCAGTGCATCCGAGAGCTCCGTCGCGCGAGCCGTCCCTCGGGGGCGCCGCGGCGGGAGGTGGCAGAACGACCAAATCCGCCCGCCGGCTGCCGCGCGACGTCCGGCCCATGAACTACACGATCGGGATCGACGTCGGCGGCACCTTCACCGACATTGTCGTCGCTGCTTCCGGCGCCGGCGGGCAAACCATCACGGCCAAGGCGGCGACCACGCCCCGCGATCAGTCCGACGGCGTGTTGGATGGAATTACGCTGGCCGCGCAGCGGCTCGGTCTCACCACCGAGGCTCTGCTCCCGCCACCACGCGGATCGTGCACGGTACAACTGTCGCGACCAATGCGCTGCTGGAGGGCAAGACCGCCCGGGTCGGCATGCTGACGACCGAGGGCCATCGCGACGTGATCGAAATGCGCGAAGGCCTTAAGCCCGACCGCTATAACCTCCGCATGACCCCGCCGGCTCCGTTGGTGCCCCGCCGGCTGCGCCTTCCCGTGCGGGAACGCATGCGCTCCGACGGAACGCCCGAAATTCCGCTGGACCTCGCCTCCCTGGAGCGCGCCACCGATAGCTGGCGGCGGCGGATGTCCAGGCCGTCGCGATCTGCTTCCTGCACGCGTGGTGCAATCCCGCCCACGAGCAGCGCAGCCGCCCGCGCGCTCCGCGCTCGGCTGCCCGAGGCCTACGTCACGACGTCATCCGATGTGCTGCCGCAGATCAAGGAGTTCGAGCGGTTTTCGACCACGGTGGCCAATGCCGCGGTCGGGCCGGTGATCCAGCACTATCTGCGCCGCCTGCGGGGCCGGCTGGCGGAGGCCGGATACGGCGGCGAACTGCTGGTCATTCTGTCGCATGGCGGCGTTGCCTCGGTTGCGGAGGCGACGCGGCTGGCGGCCGGCACCGCTTTTCCGGTCCGGCCGGGGGCGTGGCGGCCGCGGTGGCACTGACGCGGAAAGGCCTGACCGCTCCTGGCGGAACGGGGAACCTGATCGGCTTCGACATGGGCGGTACATCGACCGACATCGCCGTGGTGCGTGCAGGCCGGCCGACCCTGTCGGGCGACAAGACGGTCGGCAACGCGCGGATCGCACTGCCCAGCCTGGACATCGTTACGTTGGGGGCGGGTGGGGGATCGATCGGCAAAGCTGGACCGCTCCGGCCTGCTGACGGTCGGACCCGAGAGCGCCGGAGCCGTTCCGGGGCCGGCCTGCTACGGCCAGGGCGGCGCCGCGGCAACCGTGACGGACGCCAATCTGGTGCTCGGCTATCTCGACCCGGCGAACTTCCTCGGCGGCCGGCACAGCCTGGACCTGCAGGCGGCACGGTCGGTCGTCGCGAAACTCGCAACCGAACTGGGACTCGCAGTCGCCGACGCCGCCGGCGGCATTCACCGCCTGGTGAACAGCCGCATGGCCGACGGGGTCCGCATTGCCACGGTCCGCCGCGGCGTCGACCCTCGGCAATTCACGCTGCTGGCCTTCGGCGGCGCCGCCGGGCTGCACGTGACCGCCGTCGCGGCCGAACTTGGCATCACCCGGGTAGCGGTCCCGCTCGACGCCTCGGTGCTGTCCGCGTGGGGAATGCTGAATACCGACCTGCGGGTCGAGCTCAGCCGCAGCCAGGGACAGGCAGGCGCGATTGATGTCGAAGGCCTCAAAGCAGCGTTCGCGGCGATGGAGGACGAAGGCCGAGTGCGTCTGGGCGGGTTCGATGGCGAGATCGTCCTGCTCCGCTCAGCCGATATGCGCTATGGCGAGCAGGTGTTCGAGATCGCCGTGGCGCTGGACGGGATCGACTGGAGCGCGGCAGACTTCGATACAACGCTGGCGGAGCGGTTCCACGCGGCACATGAGGGCCTGTATACGTATGCGTTGCGCGACCAGGATGTGGTCCTGGTGAATGCCCGGCTGTCGGCGATCGGGCGGCTGGGACATATGGAGGCACCGGGTTCGCGGGCGCCAATGGCCGCAGCATCGGCAAAAGGGATGCGCCTGATCCACCTTGGCGGCTGGACCGAGGTGCCGGTGTTCGACTTCGCTACGCTGGGCGCTGACCAGCAAATTCCGGGACCCGCGATCGTTGAGTCCGACACCACAACGATCCTGCTGCGCAACGGTGACGTGGCGCGGTATGATGCTCGCGGCTGGCTGGAGGTCGCAGTGTCCCCGTCGCGGGGTGCGGCCGTCGACTGAATGCCGGCGCGCGTCCTGAAAGTGTCATCCCCTACTTGGCACGGGCCTGCCTTGCGAAGGCGGGGGATCCAGGAACTTAGGCCCGCCGGGACGTCAAATTCGTCATTGCGCCGGCGCCACGTCCAATCGGACGGCGATCCCTTCCAGTTGCGGCGATACGGCCGGGTAGCGCCGCATCACCCGCGGATCATGGCCAGGAACGATCAGTTCGGGCGAGGCGGCGTGGGCGCGCAGCGCATCGAATGCATCCAGCATCTCGCCGATATGCAGCCCAACGGCAAACGGCCGGTAGGTTTCCATGTTCTCGTAGAAGTGGGAGACGTCGGACGCCAGCACGACGACGCCGCGCCTGGTGTTGACCTTGACGAACTGCAGGCCGGCGGAGTGTCCGCCCGTCGGCACGATGCTGATGCCGGGCAGCACATCGGCGGGTCCGTTGTGATAGATCACGCGGCCGTCGAAATTCAGTCGCACGATGCCGCACACGTCATCGGGTTCGAACGGCCGGGCCAGATGCTGATGCCGCATGTAACGCCCGACCGCGTAATGGATTTCGGGCTCTTGCAGATGGAAGCGCGCCTTGGGAAATTTGTGAAAGTTGCCCACGTGGTCATAGTGCATATGGGTCAGGATCACGTCGTCCACGGTTGCGGGATCGACGCCCAGCAGCGCGAGCAAATCGATCGGGCAGCGTTCCAATGTCCTGCCCCGCTTGCCCCCGCTTTCCGCCGTAAACCCGATATCGACCACCACCGCCCGCTCGGCGTTGCGCGCCAGCCAGACGAAGTAGTCCATCGGCATCGGGCCGTCGTGCGGATCGCCGCCGATGAAATGTTCCGGCCGGCGCGCCTGACGGGTCGCGTAGCGCAGCGCGAACAGCTCGTATTCCGCGGTCATGGTCTCACTCCTTATGAGCAACGATATCCGGCATCACGTGCCGGGTGAAAAGGTCGATCGAGTGCAGCGCCTCGTCGCCGGTGATATCGCCGAACGCGAAGCGGCAGAGCAGATAGTTCAGCCCGCCGTCATCGATGGTTCGTTGCAGGAAAGCGCGGACCTTGTCCGGCGTCCCGGCGACCGCGCGGCCCTGCGCCTCGGCATCCTCGAACCGTTCGGGAAAGATCGCCTGCGGCGTCGGCATCATGTCCGTGCGCGAGCCACAGCTTGAAGAAACTGGCACGCCATTTGTCGTAGCCGCGGCGGGCGATCCGCAGCGCCTCCTGGTCCGTCGGCGCAACGACCACGTGACGGCCCACGCCCATCAGCGGCAGGTCAGCCGGATCGTTGCCGGCCGCCTGCCACTCCGCGCGGTAGCGGTCGGTCAGCGCACGCATGGCGGCACCGGGCAGATTGCCGACGATGTTGACTTTGTGTCGCACCGCCCAGGGGATGGCCTCTGGCCTTGCCAAGCCGTACCAGAGCGGCGGATACGGCTTCTGAAACGGCGTCAGTTCCATCGGAACGTCACGATAGGTGTAGTGCTTGCCTTGGAAATTCAGCATCGGGAGAGGTCATGCCGCGCAGCAGCACCTCCAGTGCCTCGGCATACATCGCCGGGGTCTCGTCCGGGTCGAGACCATAATAGCGCAGCTCGATCGGCGAGATGCCGCGCCCGACACCAAGCAGAAAGCGGCCGCGGCTGATCTGGTCGAGCATGCAGACCTCTTCCAGCAGCTTGATCGGATGATACAGCGGCAGCAGGTAGACCAGCGGACCGAACCGTAGCCGCTGGGTCCGCTGCGCGACGGCGGCCAGCCACACGCCGGGACACGGCGCCACCCCCAGCGGCGTCGCGTGATGTTCGGCCACGTGGTAGCCGTGAAAACCGGCCCGGTCATAGGCTTCGACCAGCTTCAGCCGTTCCTCGTAGAACTCGTCGAGCGGCGACAGGCCGCGATCCATATGGTCGAAGACGCCAAGTTTCATTGTCGAAATCCTACGATCTGGCCAAGACGCAACCGCCTCCGCCTCCGACCAGCGAACCATTTTGGCCGGCGAGGTAGCGCGCTAGCGGCACAGGTCCATGGCGCCGGCTCACCGCCCGCGCATTCTTAGACC
This sequence comes from uncultured Alphaproteobacteria bacterium, assembly GCA_963759425.1. GTDB lineage: Bacteria > Pseudomonadota > Alphaproteobacteria > Acetobacterales > Acetobacteraceae > Rhodopila. Next base: position 38,136 of record CAVWZM010000019.1, on the reverse strand, counting down.
GCAGGCTATCGAACATGCCAGGTGCACGACAAGGCCGCGGGTTTCCCGAGTCGGGCCCGCCACCGGCGCACATTACCTAACCGCACCGCCCCCGTTTCCCCCGTTCGGCCAGACCGTGACCCGTTACCCGGCTCCCGCTTCGGCCTGCATCGTCTGGATTCGCAGCCGCCGCGAACGGCCCCCAGAATGTCAGCGGATGTTAACCATTTCGGCGGCAGGATCGCCCGGTGCACGATCCTGCAGCGATCGGCTCCCCAGGAACGGTCCCGATCCCGACAGTCCGGATCCGACGCCCAACGAGGGACGCGACCTGTATGTCCGGGGGTTGCTCGAGTTGCGGGACGGCGATGCGGAGGTTGCCGTTGACCTGCTCCAGGCCGCATTGCGCCAGCGGCCGGCACATCAGGGTATGCGCCGCAATCTGCTGCGGGCGTTGATCAAGGCCGGCTGGTTCCAGGAAGCCCTGGCGCAAGCCGACGCCGCTCTGGCCGGCACCCCGAACGAAGCCGAGTTCCATTTCGTTCGGGGAACGTCGTTGCATGCGCTGAATAAGCCCGCCGAGGCCGGCGCGTCGCTCACCCGCGCCGTGGCACTCCGGCCGGGTCATGCCCCCTCGCTGCTGAATTTGGCCAACGCATGGGTGGACCTGGATGATCTGGAAGTGGCGGAAGACCTTTGCCGGCGTGCCATTCGGCTAAATCCCGGGGCTGATCGAAGCGCATGCGAGCCTGGGCTTCATCCTCACTGCGCGGGGCCAGCCTTCGGCGGCCATCACGGCGTGTGAGGCCGCGATCAAGCTTTCCCCCGAGTTCACCCAGGCACGTTGGAATCTGGCGGTCGCGGCACTGCTGTCAGGCGACCTGACGCGCGGGTTTGCCGAATATGAGTGGCGCAAGCGGCACCTGCCCTATCGCCGCGACTTTGCCGAGCTGCCGGGGCCGCAATGGGATGGCTCCAACCCTGCCGGCCTGACGATCCTGGTGCGGGCGGAGCAAGGGTTCGGCGACATGATCCAGTTCGCCCGCTATCTGCCGTTGATCAGCGAGGCGGGCGGCACGCCGGTCTTTGTCTGTCCTCCGGCGATGGCGCCGCTGATCAGATGCATGCCGGGCATCCGGGTCCTGACGCACCATGATCCCACGCCGCGCTATGACGCCTGGATCGATCAGATGAGTCTGCCACGCCTGTTCGGCGCCACGCTTGCTACCCTTCCCGGCGCGACCGGCTATCTGCAAGCCGATCCCGCACGGGTCGCGGCGCTGGCGGGAATGTTGCCGGTTGGCCGGAAGGTGGGCGTGGTGTTCGCCGGCAACCGTGCGCATGGCAACGACCGCCGCCGTTCGGTGCCGCCCGGCCCGGCCTTCCCGCTGCCGTCAATCCCCGCCGTCGACCTTCATCAACCTGCATCACGGCGCCGCCGCGGCTGGCCTTGGTCTGCCCGACCTCTACGGACCAGTTGACGGACTATGCCGAGACGGCGGCGCTGGTGGCGAACCTGGACCTGGTGGTCACCGTCGATACATCGATCGCCCATCTGGCGGGTGCGATGGGAATACCGGCATGGGTCCTGCTGCCAGCAGCCCCGGACTGGCGATGGCTGCTGGGGCGACCGACAGTCCCTGGTATGCCTCGCTCCGCCTGTTCCGACAGGAGCGCGCAGGCGACTGGACCAGCGTGCTAGCCAGGGTCATGCGCGAACTGCCTGACTTCCTCGCGGTCAGCTCCGACCGTCTGACCGCGCAAAGTTCGCCGGAACGCTCGCCGCCAGGTTGGTCTGAGCATCGGCCAGCAAGGCGTTCTTGGTGCTGCTGCCGATGCTGGAGCCCAGCCAGTAGTTCGCGACCTGCGTCGCCATGGCGGCAAGCGTGCCGACGAGGACCGAGCCGAACTGGCCGTCGCCCATGCTGAGGCGGTTGGTCAGCACGGCGTAGGTGGTGAGCACGAAGCCGGCGACGATAACCACCGAGATGATGACGCTGCCGTAAGCCAGACCGCTATGCGCCTTGGCAAGTTCGATGCCCATTCCTCGGGCGGAGGCGGTGTCGGCTAGCCGAGCGCTGAGTTCCTCGATGGCATCGTGGCGAATCTGGTCGGCTTCCTGGTCCTGTTCCTTCTGCATCTGCAAATGCAAATCAGAAAGTTTCGCCGCAAGTTCGGTGGCCGCCTGGGGATCGGCCTGGACCGCCGCCACTGCCGCCGCCGCGCCGCCCGGGGCCTTCAGATCGACCGCATCACCCACCACGGCCTGGACGACGCCGGTGACCTTGCTGGTCACGTCGACGCCCTTGGGTCCGAAGATCATTCCCGCGAGCTGTGGTGCGAGGCCCAGAATGAGAGGGAGCAGAATTGCGAACACGTCAACCTCCAATCGCATGCAAGGCGGCGTTGCAGAGTTGGCTGCGTTGCGCCGCGGCGTCGTCGCCGCCGTTGATTTTTCGCGTGATAAGGTCAATTGACCACGTGGCGGCCAGTTCATTGAGGCCGTTGACCGACCAGTACCATGCGGCGGTTTCGGCGGCGCCGGCCTGGGTCGAGGCGTAATTCACCGCGTCATCCAACCCGAGGTTCATGGCGGCAGCGAACCGCTCATAGTTGGTGCGGCCGGAAAGTTGGATCAGGCCGCGGCCACGAAAGTGCCAACCATCGCCCGACTGAATGTTGCCGTTACCCATCCGCTCCGAATATACCTGGTTGGCCAGAAGTTCGGGCCGGAAGGCGCAGGCGGCCGCCGTGGCTGGGCTCGGGAACCGGCTGGGCCAGACCTGGCAAAGGCGCGCGGCGGTGTACGAGAGATTTTCCTCCAGGCCGAGGAAGCCGCCGCTTTCGACCGCGCATTGACCAAGGAAAGCAGCCAGGCACCGAGGCGTGGTGATCGCGAACCGGCACAGCGGTCCGGTCATCGCCACTACCCATCGGGCTCGATCGGCGTCGGACATATGTGGGGCAACTGCCGCAAGGCCTCGCCTCAGGCCGGATAACGGTGGGTCTGCCAGGGGTTCGGTGGACAGGACCGCGGCCGCGGCGGCGGTTCCTGGATCGAGCATCAGCCGGCCGAAGAAGCTTGCGATGGCGGCTAGCACGCCCGGCATGGCGCGTCCGAGGTGAGACAATGAAATGATTGCAATGGAAATTCTTTGCTACCGGGAAATGAACGAGCGAAACGCGGACTAAATATGTCCTAAGAATAAAATCATATCTAACGCCAAAAGTCAAGATATTTTCCTAGCCGAGGTGGAATTCATCGCGGTATCTTATCCAGCCCGCCAAAAAGGATGGCCGCCACCTCTACCCGTGCGTGCGTGCACCGGCTTCAACGAACTGGACAACATGAGCGCGGCGGTGGGTGGCGAAATGCGGCAATTGCGGCAGGGAGCGCAAGAAAGCTCGACTCGTTACGTGGAGAGAGTGTAATCTGCATGCGCAAAAAAACGGGACAACCGGAACCGCCAAAGGGAGGAACGAATAATGGATTTTGGCATCGCACTTCCAACACCCGCGCATTCCTGGAGGACGGTCAAGCTCGCGGAGGATACTGGCTGCAGTCACGGCCTGGTTCTACGACACGCAGGTTCTGAGCGCCGATGTGTTTGTCGCGATGGGCGCGGCGGCGGTGAAGACCGATCGGATCCGCCTCGCCACCGGCGTGCTGATCCCGTCGAACCGCATTGCCCCGGTCGCGGCCAATGGGTTGGCCACACTCAATGCGCTGGCACCGGGCCGCATACTTGGCGGCTTCGGCACCGGCTTCACCGGGCGGCGTACCATCGGCCTTGGCGCCTACAGATTGTCGGACATGGCGGACTATATCGGCGTCGTTTCGGCGATGTTGCGAGGCGAGACGCCGGAACTGCGGATCGAGGGCCAGACCCGCAAGGTCCGGTTTCTCAACCCGGACACCAAACTGATCAATATCGAGGACCCTATCCCGATCCACGTCTCCGCCTTCGGCCCCAAAGCCCGCCAAGTGACCGCGAAACTGGGCGCACATTGGGTCAATGCGGACTTCGGCCCGGACATCTCGGTGGCGACGGCGAAGGAGATGGATGCGGCCTACCGTGCCGCCGGCAAGAACCCCGCCAGCATGCGCAAGACCATCTTTGTGTTCGGATCCGTGCTCAAGGACGGCGAGACCCATGGCAGCGCGCGGGTCAGGGCGGAAGCGGGCCCCGCGGCCATGCTGATGCTGCACAACGCGATGGAGGCCGGGGACTATGGCAATCTGGCTGGGGGCAAGGCGTCGCCGACCGAACCTCCGGCCCAGGCGGATTCGCCGTTTGCCCAATTGGAACGTGAGTATCGCGCCGTCTATCAAACCTACCAGCCGGCCGACGCCCGGTATCTGACGTTGCACCGGGGGCACCTGATGTTCGTGCGGCCCGAGGAGGAGCGTTTCGCGACGGGCGATCTGATACGCGCGACCACTGCCACCGGCACCGTGCCCGAGTTGCGTGACCGCATGCGGCGCTTGAGGGACGCCGGCTATGACGAGGCGGTGGTGCAGATCACGCCCGGCTGCGAAACCATGGTCACGGACTGGGCGCGCGTGTTCGAGACAGTGTAGCCGAGTAACGACAGTTGGCCACAACGCGCGGAAGTACTGGACCAGGTCAGCGCGGCGCGGTTGGACAGAACCACCAGTGTCAGGCTGGCTCGAGATAGTCCTCCCACAGGTCGAGACGCACCGTGTCGCGCGGATTGGCGGCGTCCCCCCACAGGGCGCTCGCCTGGAAGCTGACGGTGTAAAGCGGCTGCGGATCTTCGCCGCGAAACTGGGCGTTGGTGTCCGGAAACACGTGCGCCCCGTGCATGGCGACGATGACGCCCTCCTTGTCGCGCGCATAACGCGGCAGGCGGGTATGCGTGACCGGATGAATCGTTCCGGGTTCGGATCGCATCGCCCGGCCTGAAGCGGGCTGCCGCTCGACCGTCCGCGTTTTTGGGCTGCCTCGGGCCATGACCTCCGCCACGACCGCTCCGGCCAGCGGCGGCGTGAGCTTCGGTGCGCCGGGGTCCGGCCGGCCGGTTTCGGCCTCCTGCCGCGTGATCAGCCCGTGCCTGACCGCGTTCTCAACCAATCCGAACAGCCATTTTTCGAAGTAGGTCGCGCGCAGATAGTCGGCCGCCGGCATCTGCTCGATCTGTTGCCGGCCCGCATCGATATTCCAGCGTCCCCAGGCGCCGGTGGCCGAACTGAGGGCGAACACCCGCGCCTCCCACGGCGCATGAAACACCGGCTCATCGGTTTCGGGGGCGAGCGGCCCGAGACCGTGCATGCCGCCCATGTCGTGCACGCCGTTCATGGCGCGGACACCCGAGCCACCCCGATCATCGCATCACGCGAGACCAGTGCAGCGAGTTGTTCCTCGGTCATGTGCCCGGTGCCGGCGGGCCGCTCGGGCAGCACCAGATAGCGCAGTTCGGCGGTGGAATCCCAGACCCGCACCTCGATCTCCTCGGACAGATCCAGGCCGAACTCCCGCAGCACGGCGCGCGGCTCGATCACCGAGCGGGCGCGGTATGCGTAGGATTTGTACCACGCCGGGGGCAGTCCCAGCACGGGCCACGGATAGCAGGAGCACAGCGTGCAGACGATCATGTTGTGGATCGCGGGCGTGTTCTCCACCGCCACCATGTGCTCGCCCTGACGCCCGGAATATCCCAGTTCCGCGATGGCGGCCGTCGCGTCCGTCAGCAGCCGGGTCCTGTAGGCCGGATCGGTCCAGGCCCGCGCCACGACGCGCGCACCGTTCCGCGGTCCCACCTTGTGTTCGTAGTAGTCGATGAACGCGTCCAGCGCGGCCGGGTCGACGAGACCCTTCTCCACCAGCAGTGATTCCAGCGCCTTCACCCGAAGCTCGGTTGCCAAGGGCGCATCCTGGCCCACATGGGAGGGTGGGGTGCCGTCTCGGTTCACGCACTTGCTCCTTGTCATGCGCTAGGTGGGCCGGCGGAAAAGGCTACGCAGCGCCGTTCATCGAAGCCGTCAATAGGTGCGGAAGATGCGCAGAATTTCCTCGGGATCCTTGGTCACGGTCAGCGCCAGGGCGAGCAAAAGCCGAGCCTTCTGGGGGTTGAGATTGTCGGCGATGAGGAAGCCGGCTTCACGCTGCCTGCTGCCGCGGAAGGTCCGGCCCGAGCCGGCGCGGGTGGATTGCACGACGACGACCCCGTTGCGCACGGCCTCGGTCAGCGCCGCGATCTCGTCCCGGGTGCAAAAGCCTGGTGCGAACCCGGCGGAAACGATGCCACGCGCGCCAGCGGCCGCGAAAGCGCGCACCGCGGTGCCGTCTCCGCCGGCGTAGGTGTAGGAGATATCCACCCTCGGCATCGCATCCAGGCTGCTGATGTCGAACTCGGTATCCGGCGCGCCGCGACGGACGGGGCGGCGATAGAAGGCTATCGCGTCACCGTCGGCGTGGCCCAGAACGCCGAAGTCAGGCGTGCGAAACGTCTGCAGGCGCAAGGTGGAGGTCTTCGTCACCTCCCTCGCGGCATGGATTTCGTCGTTCAGCAGGACCAGCACGCCGAGACCGCGAGCCTCGGACTGGCAGCCACCCGAAGAGCGTTGACCAGGTTCATGCCGGCGTCGCTCGACAGCGCGCTGGACGGGCGTTGCGCTCCAACAACGACAACGGGAACCGCGACCTTGACGGTCAGGTGCAGGAAATAGGCGGTTTCCTCCAGCGTCGCGGTGCCGTGGCCGATGACGATGCCGGCGAGGTCCGGATGATCGCTGACCAATTGCGAGCACAGCGCCGACAGTGCCTTCCATTCGGGAAAGCCAACGTCAGGGCTGGGGATGTTACGGTATCGCACCGGCAGCACGTCGGCCACCAGGGCGGTTTCCGGCCAGCGTTCCAGGATCTCCTCGGCGTGCATCATGACGCCGGAGGTGGCGTATTCCTGCAGGTCCAGTGGGCCTCGGCCCAGCGACGAAATGGTGCCGCCGGTGCCGATGAAGGCGACTTTCGGCTTGGCTCATACGGTGAACTCCAGGCGGGCCGTTTTCGCCTCGGCATCGAGCAGTCGCCGGGCGCGCCCGGTGCCACGCCGTGTCACGCTGGTAGGCGTCGGCCACGTTCAGAATGCGCCCCTCCGCGAACGGCCGGCCGGCGATCTGCAGGCCGATCGGACAGCCGTTCGGATCGAATCCGCAAGGTACGCTGATGGCGGGCAAGCCGAGGTAGTTGAACGGCCTGGTGTTGGCGGACACCGCCATGAACCGATGTTCGGTGCCCGGCGGTCCGTGGTCGATATCGGTTTCCTCCAGGGTCGGGAGGCAGGTGCGGATCGTGGGGGTCACCAGCACGTCGACGCGGGCGAATACCTCCCTCGCGAAAGCCCGCAGGATGGGGCCGCGACGGCTGAGGGCTTCCACGTAGTACGGCGCCGGGATCGCGTAGCCGGGATACATGCGGCCGCTGATATGGGCGCCGTAGGCCTGCGGGTCGGAGCGCATCCACTCGCTGTGGATCGTTGCGGCCTCGACCCGGGACACGATGCCGCCATAGCCGGCGACCGCGTCCATCAGGGGCAGGTCGAAGCGACTGATCGTTGCCCCCCGCTCCGCCAGAACGCCGAGGGCGGTTTCCATTGCCGTGACCACCGGGTCGTCCGCGCCATCGAGAAACACATTTGTCGGGACGCCGATGCGCACGCCCCTCAGGTCGCCGGTCATGAACAATTCGTAGTCAGGCACTGGCTCGTGCGAACTGGTCGGGTCGCGGGGATCGTGACCGGCGATCACGCGGGCATCGTGCTGCTGACGGTAGGCCTCACCGCACTCGTCCTGTCGCTGATCGAGGGCAACCGTTGGCACTGGGGCTCGCCGGCGATCATTGGCCTGTGGATCGTCGCCGCGGTCGCGCTGATGCTGTTCTTCCGGACCGAGGCGCGGGTTCGGGCGCCGATGCTCGACCCCGCGTTCTTCCGCAACCGCACGTCGGCTGGCGTGAACCTCGTGGCCTTCATCGTCAGCTTCGCGCTCTTCGCCCAGTTCTTCTTCCTCACGCTCTACATGCAGAACGTCCTGAACCTCTCGCCGTTGGAAACGGGCGTCCGGTTCCTGCCGACGACCGTGGTGCTCGTGGTGATGGGCCCGGTCTCCGGCCGGCTGACGGACAGGATCGGACCAAGGCCGCTGATGACGCTGGGCACGCTGATCGTCGCCGTTTCGATCTTCATCGAGAGCCGCATCACCGTCCACAGCGGCTACCTGCAACTGCTGCCGGGGTTCATCCTGATGGGCTTTGGCATGGGCCTCGTGATGTCACCGATGACCACCGCCGCCATGAACGCCGTCGACCGCACCAAGGCGGGAGCGGCGTCGGGCGTGTTGTCGATGAGCCGCATGGTCGGCAGCACCTTCGGCGTGGCGGTGATGGGAGCGATCGTCACAACCGTCGGCCGGTCCAAGCTCAATCAGAGCCTGCCGCAGCTGCCGGCGACGCAACGCAACGCGATCGTCAGCGGGTTGGGTAGCGGCGCCACGGGCGCCGGCACACGCATCAGCGCAGATCGTGAGCGCGGTTGAGCACGCGTTCGTGTCGGCGCTCGGCACCGGGTTCCTCATCGGGTCTGCGGTGACGTTGGTCGCGTCGCTGATCGCCTGGAAGCTGATCGAGCGGCGGCCTGCCGCTCCCGAGCCGAAGGCGGACGTCCCGTCGCGACCTGAGCAACCCGTCTCCGGGTAAGATCACCGCCGATGGCCAAAGGTGTGATGCACGTCCAGTGGTACGCAACCGTGTTCCGTGCCGACATGTTCGTCGATGCGGTGTCCGAGTTCGCAGCGCCGGCAGCGCTCGACTACGGAGCCACGCGCTACAGCGTGCAGCGCTCGCAGGACGACCACTACAGGATCCTCGCAGCAGATCTGGTTCAGCTCCAAGGACGACTGGTATCGCTACTGGGAGGGTCCGGAGATGCGCGAGTTCCGCGCCCGTTACTCCGGCAAGTACCAGGTCCCGATCACCTACACCTGGCACGACGAGTACGCCGCCGACGGTGAAGCGCCGGAGACGATCACGTTGGCGGATCCGGATCCGGCTCCCGAGCCGGAACCGACGCCCTACGCCGGCGCCTGAACCGGCACCGCTGCCCGGGCGCGGAGTCCGAGCAGCGTCAGCCAGACATAGAGCCGCCACCGCCAGCGTCGGTGCTCCGTTGCCAAATGCCTTGGCAGTAGCGCCGCCGCCGGCCGCGCCGACGATCTGACCCGCCGCCCAGGCGAGATTCATCAGTGCCGCCGCATGCGCCTGATCAAGCCGAGTGCCGCTCCGCGACATCTGAGAGGAGCGCCATCACCGGGGCCCAGAAGACGCCGAGTGCCATCGAAGTGAGGACGATCAGCAGCGCCAGCACCGCGGCGCTGGCAGGCAGCGAAAAGCACGCAAATCCGGCGGCGACAGCCGACCAACCCCCCGCGCAGCGGGAGCGTGCGGCCATGGCGATCGGAGAAGCGGCCCGCTCTCGGCGAGATCAGGGCCTCGAGCGCCGGCGCCGACCAGGAAGGTCGCGCCGATCAGCGCGGCGCCCGCACCGAGGCGGTGAAGCTGGAGCGGTCCGAGCACGTTGAAGACGCCGGACGCGATCGCCGGCAACACCATCAGCCACATCGCGCCGGCCATCGCCGGGCGGCGCAGGGTCCTGAGCGCGTCGATGACCGGCTGCTCGGAGGACTCGCTGTCGACGCGGAGCGCGCGCACCGGGATCACAAGCAGAAGGCGCAACGCGGCCAGCACCGAGAACAGCAGCGGCGCGACCGGTGACGGTTGCCAGCGCACCGAGCGCAGGGCCGAACAGCGAGCCCGCGATCGCGGTGCCGAGCGCGCTTCCCATCACTGCGCCGCGGCGGTCGGGCGGGGTCGCCGCCACGATCCATGCCAGACCCGCCGGCCCAGACGCAGGCCCCGCCAACGCCCTCCGACGAAACGCGCAGCATCGAGTCCGGCGGCAGTGTGCAGGACCCCGAACGCGACGGTCGAGATCACGACCAGCAGCAGACCCGTGATCAACGTGAACTTCGGACCACGCCGCACCGCGAGCGCGCCAGCGGGCAGCGAGGCGACCAAGAGTGCCCGCTGGATAGGCGGCCGTCATCACACCGGCCGAGAGCTTCGAGAGGTGCAGCTCGTGGCTGAGCTGCGGCAGCAGCGGTGTGATTACCGAGTAGAACAGCGTCTCCAGGAAGATGGCGGCGCTGACGACCAGCACCAGCCGATCGTTCTCGTCCCTCGACCTCATCGCGTGGCCCTCAGCGCCAGCGCCAGCCAGAAGCGGCGATCCGGGTCGTCGAGGGCATCGCCGAACAACTCGCGCAGGCGCGCGAGCCGGTAGCGCGCCGTCTGAGGGTGGACGCCGAGCCGGAGCGCGGCCGGACCGAGCCGCCCCTGCTCGTCCAGCCAGGCTGCAGCGTCGCCGTCAGCCGCTCGCGCGAGCCGGGCGAGAGCTCTGCCAGCGGAGCGAGCAGCACCGCGGCGAACTCGGCGGCGAGCACCGGGTCTGCTGCCAGCAGCAGTTCCCCCGCGTGCTCGCGGGCGCTGATCAGCGGCTCGTCGCAGACCGGCGCGAGCGCGAGCGCCGACTCGCGCTCGCGCGAAGCTGAGCGCCGCATCGCCCCAGGCGACCGTCGTCCCCAGCCCCGCGCGCAGCTTCGCCTGGCGCAGCGCACGCTCGAGCTGCTTGCGCCGGCCGGGAGCGTCGGGATCGGGCACGATCGCGCAGATCACCTCTCCGACGCGCTCGGTGATCGCTCCGACCGGCAGCCGCAGAGCCTGCGGCCGTCGGGCCGTCACCGCCCTCATCCGGGCGACCGTCGACACGCGATCGCGACGGCGGCGAGCGTGCGCGGCAGCTCCCAGGCGGCCTCGCGGGCAGCAGCCTGCACCAGTTCCGGCTCGGCCGGCCGGGTCTCGCACCAGCAGCCGCACCAGCCGCCGTCTCGCCAGCTCGGTCTCGCCGGCGATCTGCGGTCTGCTCGAGCGCATAGCCCTCGGCTGATTCGGCTGACAGCACGTCGATGTACGCGAAGATCGATTCCGCCAGCAGATAGAGGGTCGCGGGCTCGAGGCCGCTCGCCTCACCGGCCTCGGCGACGCGCCGCCAGGTCACCCGCGCACCGATGCGGTAGGCGCTCAGCAGCGAGTCGAGGCTGCGACCGGCTCGCATCTCGCCCCTCCCCAAGCGCCGGTAGACATCCGAGCGCGGAACCGGGCCCGACGCCTCGATCTCGAGCACCATATGGTTCAGCGCCTGCTCAACCCCGGCGCGCACGCCGACCCCGAAATCGCCCTCGAGCGGGCGCTGGTAGGCGGGGACCGTGCCGACCGCCTCGATGATCTCGTCGGCGAGCGCGGGCAACAGCGGACGCACGACGGTGGCGACCTTGGGCGGGAGCTCATGCCAAGGTTGAACCGACATCTTCATCACAGGGTTACAAATCTGCGCGTCCGGCTGGTGCATGACTGCGAAGAAACCCACGCTGGAGCGTGGTCCCCACCCGTCCGGAACGCCAGGCGGCGAAACTCGTGGCCCGAAGCGCTGACGGCCGAGCGGGTCAGCGGGCCGTTGGTCAGACCTCCGACTCGCCTGGGCTGGTTGGTCAGCCCTCTTCGAGCGGCGCCATCGTCAGGCCGGCGCCGTCGAGACTGACCCAGTAGCTCTCGGCGTCCTCGCGACCGCCGCTCCAGACGATCGCGCAGCCGTCGTTGTGGATGCGGTCGGCCAGCCGGTAGCCCTCGGCGAGCGTCACACCCGGGAGTAGGAGGCGAGCGTCTCAGCGACATGATCGAACGTGTTGTGGTGGTCGTTCAGCACCACCACCCGCCACTGGCCCGCCGAAACCGCTTCCAGACCCCTTCAGCCGGGGCAATTCAACCGTCAGCGACATCGGCGCGCAAGAATACCGGCAAACGCCGTTTGATTACAGGGTGCACGCACGCTGGCATCGTGCATGCAGATGTGTGCGCCTACGATTCACGCGTGTCCCAGTAGCGGCGCAGGCCGGCGTAGGCCTGGTCGACCGGCACCGCCGCGAGCAGCGAATCGAGGGCGTCCGGGCCGACCACGGCACGGAGATCCTCCTCGACCGCCGCGACCCAGCCATCACGGTCGGCTGACCGCGCCGACTCGGCCCAGAGGTCGAGTCGTTCACTGAGTTCGTCGAGCTGCTGCTCGGGATCGTCGTAGGCGCCGAAGTGAGTGACTGCAAGGCGCTCGGGCTCCCAGGCCCGAATCAACTCGATCGAGCGGTGCCACTCCTCCACGTCGATGTCGGGCGGCGGTGTCGGCGGAAGCGTCGGCGTCCCGGATTCGATGCGGACGCCGCCGACATCACCGACGAACGCGGTGCCCTCGTGCAGGTACGAGACGTGGTGGCTGGCATGACCCGGCGTGTAGGCCACATCGAACGTGTCGCCGCCGATGTTCAGCGTCTCGCCACCGCGCAACTCGTGTAGCCGGTCGTCGGGCACCGGCGCGAACTCCCCCCACATGGAGAGCATGTTCTCCTCGCCGTAGAGCCGGGCGGCGCTCGCCCACAGCCGCGTCGGATCCACCATGTGCGCGGCGCCGAGCTCGTGTACGTAGACCTCGAGCTCGGGGAACCTCCGCATCAGCGTGCCGGTCCCGCCGGCATGATCGAAGTGGATGTGCGTCAGCAGGATCGCCTGCGGCTGCCAGCCGTCAAGCTCGGCCAGGACATTCTCCAACGAGAGAGTCGGGCCCGGATCTACAAGAACCTGCCCGACCTGCCAGCAGCAGATCCAGCGACGCCGCCCCAGGTGGAGCGTGTCAATGGCTCGCATTCAGCTCATCGAAGCCGGAGACTGGCGCGTCGCCGTAGCCAAGCTCCCCGGCACTGCTCTCACCCGGACCGGACCGCGCCACCGCCGCGGCTGCCCTTGACCTGCTGCGGCTCGCCGTCGCTCGGGAAGCGCTCCGCGGCCAGGTCGGCGAGCTGATCCAGCTGGCGCGCGAGGTCCCTCGCATCGGCCATGATCCGCTCCCGCTCACCCCAGATCCGGTCGGTATCGAGGTCGAGTTCATGCACGCGCTGCTCCGCGACCGCTGTCACGTGCGCGGCGTCCCGCGCCGCCTGATCACGGTGCTCCTCGCCCTCACGCTTTGCCGCCGCGATGATGTCATCCGAGGTGTCGTGCGCCTGCTTGAGGACGGAGGCGACCTCGTGACCAACGCGCTCGAGCGCACTTCGCACCGCCGCATCCGGAGTCTGGCTTCGCGTCTGCAGATCACGGATCTCACGCTGCAGTTGAGCCACGTAGGCGTCGACCTCTTCACGGTCGTATCCCACGTCTCGAGGGCTTGAACAAGCCCTCCCCGCTCCTCATCAGCTCTTCGCTCATCGCGTGAAGGCTAACTGCTGTGTCGACAGAATGAGAGTGCGGTTTCAAACTTGGCCCGTTACAGGCGCAACCGCCAGCTCATCGACCCTAGAATCGGGGTAGCTGATGATCGTGTCTGAGCACCTGTTTGACGGCCACGGCCGCCGCATCGACGACCTGCGCGTGTCGGTCACAGACCGCTGCAACTTCCGCTGCCAGTACTGCATGCCGGCGGAGGGACTGCCGTGGCTCGAGCGCTCGGAGGTGCTGATCTTCGAGGAGATCGAGCGGCTGGTGGGCGTGTTCGCGCGAGCTGGGCGTCCACGACATCCGGCTGACCGGCGGCGAGCCGTTGGTGCGGCGCGATTTCCCGCGCTTGGTCTCGATGCTCGCCGCAGATCGACGGCGTCGAGGACCTGGCGATCACCACCAATGGCTACCTGCTCGAGCGCGACGCCGCGGCGCTCGTCAGGCGGGCACGCCAGCGCGAAGGCGGTCACATCCGCTTCAACGTCTCGATCGATTCGCTTCAGCGCGACCGGTTCTACGCGCTCACGCGCCGCGACGCCTCGATCAGGTGCTGCGCGGGCTGGCCTGCCTGGCGGAGTTCCCGGAGGCACACCCGATAAAGGTCAACGCGGTCGCGCTGCGCGGGCTTCACCGAGGACGAGGTGCCCGCCTTCGTCGAGCTCGCCCGCAGCAACGCATACGAGGTGCGCTTCATCGAGTTCATGCCGCTCGACGCCGACCGCGTCCTGGACCTCCGACCAGGTCCTCACCGGAGCGGAGCTGCGTGCGATGATCGATGCGCTTCTACCCGCTGGAGCCGCGTCGACGCGAGCCCAGCGCCACCGCCCGCGTCTACCGCTTCGCCGATGGCCGGGGCCAGATCGGCTTCATCAACCCGGTCTCGGAGCCGTTCTGCGGCGATTGCAACCGGGTCCGGCTGACCGCCGACGGCCGCCTGCGGACCTGCCTGTTCTCGCTCAACGAGACCGATCTGCGCGTCCCGCTGCGCGACGGCGCCGACGACGACGAGCTCGAGCAGCTGATCCGCGACGCCGTCTGGCGCAAGGAGCTCAAGCACCACATCGGCGAGCCGGGCTTCATCCAGCCGGCGCGCACGATGTCGGCGATCGGCGGCTGAGGCAGCTTCTTCGGTGTAACAGAGACTCGCTTAACCGAGACTCAACCTCCGATGAGGAAGATTCTCGGTAGATCGACGTCTCTCTAGTCAGCTGATGGTTCTGCTGCTGCTTTTCGCGCTGGTCGCCGGCGCGGTACGGCGATCACGCCGTGCGTGCTGCCGGTGCTGCCGGCGCTGCTCGCGGCCAGCGCGGTTGGTGGACGGCGCCGCCGCTCGGGATCGTGCTGGGCCTGGCGCTGACGTTCACGATCGCGATCGTCGCGCTCGCGCAGCTGGTCAACGGTGTTGGCCTGGCGAGCGGCGCAACGCGCACGCTGGCGATCGTCGTGCTGATCGGCTTCGGGCTGATCCTGCTGATCCCGGCGCTCGCCCAGCGTGTGCAGGCGCCGCTGTCCCGCCTCGCGCGGTTCGGCCCGAAGACCCGCGGCGACGGCTTCTGGACGGGGGTCGGCGTCGGAGCCGCGCTCGGGTTTGTCTGCGCACCCTGCGCCGGCCCGATCCTCGCGGCGCGTGATCTCCGTCAGCGCCTCCAGCGGCCCGACTGTTCGGGTCGTCGCTGATCGCGATCGCGTACGCGATCGGACTCTCCGCGGTGCTGCTGCTCTACGCGTTCGGCGGACGTGCGGTACTCGATCGGATCAAGCGCTCAGCCCGCGGCGAGATCGTCGAGCGTGTGCTCGGCAGTCGTGCTGCTCGTCGACCGGCGTGGCGATGGTGTTCAACCTCGACGTGCGCTTCGAGCACGTGCTCGGCGAGGACGACACAGCCTGCCGGGGTTCCTGATCGACCCGACGCGCTCGCTCGAGAACTCCTGCGCGGTCAGAAGAGGCTTGCGTCGCTGCGGCCCGCCTCCAAGTTCGCGGAGCGCCAGCAGGCGCGCCGACCAGCCAGTCACGCGACGGGCGGCTCCTGGCGGCCTCGCTGCCAAGGGCGGCAAGGCCCCCAACTTCACCGACACCCAGGACTGGTTCAACACCCCTGGCGACCGCCCGCTCACGATCACCGGCCTGCGCGGACACGTGGTCCTGGTCGACTTCTGGACCTACACGTGCATCAACTGCATCCGCACGCTGCCGTATGTGGAGGGCCTGTACAAGCACTACCACCGCTACGGGCTGGAGGTCGTCGGCGTGGAGACGCCGGAGTTCACCTTCGAGCAGGAGGCGGGCAACGTCCGCCAGGCGATCCATACCGACGGCATCACCTACCCGGTGGTACAGGACAACCGCTACGGGACCTGGGACGCGTACGGCAACCAGTATTGGCCGGCCGAGTACTACATCGACGCGACCGGCGAGGTCCGCCACTACGAGTTCGGCGAGGGCGGCTACGCCCAGCGACGAGCAAGTCGTGCGCGAGCTGCTGCGCGCCGCCGGCGCGCACAGCGCTGCCACCCCTGATGAGCGCCCACGCGCAGATGGCGTCGAGGCACATCGGCACCCTGGAGACCTATCTGAACCCGCAGCGCCAGAACGGCTTCGTCGAGCCGCTGACCACCGGCGTGCACTCCTACACCGCGCCCGTCGGACCTCCCGCTCAACCAGTGGGCGCTGAACGGCAGCTGGAAGGTCAGCTCGCAGTCGATCACCCCGGCCGCCGGCGGCGCCGCGATCACCGGCGACGTGCAGGCCCGCGACGTCTATCTGGTGATGACCTCTACCGGAAACAGCCCGCGACGCGGGCGCGTGCTTATGGACGGCAAGCCGATCACCGCCGCCGACCGCGGTAGCGACCTCTCGAGCAGCGGCTACTTCACCGTGCGACACGAGCGCCTCTACAACCTCGTCAAGCTGCGTGCTGACGCTACTTCACGGTCACTGTGCAGCTTCCTCGCGGGGTCCAGGCCTACGACTTCACGTTCGGGTAGCCGTCAGCCGCGCTCCCTCAGGCGCGCACTGATCTGCGCTGGTCGAGCAGCCCCGCCGCCAGCAGCAGATCGTCAGGCGTGTTGACGTCGAACAGCTCGACCTCGTCCTCGACCTCCAACAGCTTCGGTTCGAGCGTTCGAGGCCTCCTCGAGCGCACCGTTCCATCCGCCGCCTGCGCGAGCAACCCCGCAGCGGCGGGCAGGTAGCGGCCCAGGAGCGGCCGCGCGTCGCCGCGGCAGGATGCCATCACCGCCGGCGCGACCGTCGCTTCGGCGCCCGCCAGAGCGCCGAGAGCTGCGGCTGAGATGAACGGCATGTCCACCGGGCAGACCAACACCGGCCGGCCCCCCGCCAGCGCCAGCGCCTCGCAGATGCCGAGCAGCGGATGCACCGGCTCCTCGGGCTCCACCCAGACCATCGTTCCCTCGAGCTCGGGGTAGCACCATCTGCGGTTTGGTGATGATCGCCACGTCGCTGAGAACCGCGCGCAGCGCGCGCAACGGGTAGTGAGAGCAGCGGCTCCCCGTGCAGCGCCACGTTGGCCTTGCCGCCGCCGATCCGCGTGCCCGGGCCTCCGGCCAGGATCAGGCCGACCGGCGGGCTGCCTCTGTTTATCGGTGAGCGCATGTCTAGAATCGACCCAATGGAGGGCTCAACCGAGGTTCGGAGCTGGCTTCGCTGCTACCGCTGCTGGTCCCAGAACCTCGAGGTCCAGCTCCACTACGAGGGCATCCACCGCATCGATCCCGAGACGGGCGAGCGCACCGACGTGGTCGATGAGATGCAGGAGGCGGTCGTGCAGTGCCTCGAGTGCATGCATGACCAGCCGCACCTCGGCTTCCACAACGGCCGCGTCGAGCCGATCGAGGACCGCTGGGAGCGGATGATCACCGGAACCCCGTGGATCGCGTCGTGCACGGTCACCGTCGACGCCGACGACGTCGAGACGTGCTCCGGCCCCGACGCCGGCGACTCGCTCTCGTATGCCGCCTTCGGCGACAACGGCACCCGCGAGTTCTTCACGCATGTGCGCTTCCACAAGCACGACGAGGACCGCATCGTCGTCCACCTGCTGGTGGAGCTCTACGCGCGCACCGCCGAGGAGGCCACCGAGGTGCTCGAGGAGGCCGCGCGCGGAACCCTGGCGATCACGTCGCTGGCGGAGGAGTCGCGTCCCCCCGCTTCGACCGGTCGCAGCACTCACTGAGCCGCTCGCGGCCCGTCGCCGGCCTGGGTCCGTTCCCCCGAGCCGTCCACGCAGCTAACCCTACCTCCACGATCAAGAGCGCGAGCGCAACCGGCACGGTCGCCGGCAGGTTGTCGACCACCAGGAACAGCAGGTCAAACAGCGCCGCGATCACGAGGTCAGCAGCGCAGCCACCCGCTGCACGCCGTCACTCGCGACGCGTAGACCCCGCCGAGCAGTCCTGCAACGAAGAGGTCTCCGTAGCCCATCGTGATCGAGCCGAACTGCTCGCTCTGCAGCTGCGGCAGACCGCCGCTCGGCTTGGCCGCGACCAGCACGTTGTTCGGCGCCTGCAGCTGATCCGAGGCGATCAGCCAGACGTCGGCACAGGCCATCGCGATGATTCCCAGCTTCAGCCAGCGGCTCGGCGTCACCGCCGCGAGCAGCACCCCGAGCGTCACGCAGCTGAGCCCCGAGAGCAGCGCCGCAGCCGCCTCGCCAGAGAGGCTGTAGGGCGTCCGCCACGCGACGCACGAAGAGCCCCACGGCGATCAGCGCGAACCACGGCCGCGCGCCGCGAGCCAGCCATCCCAAGGCCACTGCCGCCAAGCATCGGCACCGCTACCAGCGCCAGATATGTCAGCCAAGTTGCGGTGTCCGACGCGTAGCGGATCGCGAAGATCACGCCGACGATCGAGGCGACCGGGATCAGCGCCCAGCCGCGCCCGCGCAGTCGCCGCAGACGCGCGGCCCACGCGGCGTCGAGCGCGCGGGGCGCAGCGACGACGCCGGCCTGCAGGGCAAGCAGACCGGCGTCGGATGGGATCAGTGGGAGCGTCGGCTCAGCTCAGGCGCTGCTCGAGCTCCTCGAGCTGCTCGTGCAGCTTCGCCGGAAGCTTGTGCGCCGAACTTCGCGTAATGCGCGTGGATCTGTGGGATCTGGTGCTTCCAACCGTCGGGTCGACGCTCAGCAGCTCGCGCAGGTCGGCCTCGCTGAGGTCGAGACCGCTCGGTCGTCGATGCCGCCGTCGCCGACCGGCGGCAGCAGACCGATCTCGGTCTCGACGGCCTCTGCGGTGCCCTCGCAGCGGCGGAAGATCCACTCCAGCACGCGCGAGTTCTCGCCGTACCCCGGCCACAGGAACTTGCCGTCGGCACCCTTGCGGAACCAGTTGACGTAGAAGACCTTCGGCAGCTGGACGCCCTCGCGCTCGCCGAGGTTCAGCCAGTGCTGCCAGTAGTCGCCCATGTTGTAGCCGCAGAACGGCAGCATCGCCATCGGGTCGAAGCGCAGCGTGCCGACGGCGCCGGTCGCGGCCGCGGTGGTCTCCGAGGACATGATCGAGCCGAGGAACACGCCGTGCTCCCAGTCGCGCGCCTCGTGCACCAGCGGCACGACGGTGGCGCGGCGACCGCCGAACAGGAAGGCGTCGATCGGCACGCCGGCCGGGTCCTCCCATTCCGGGCGCGATCGACGGGCACTGCGCCGCGGGAGTGGTGAAGCGGGCGTTCGGATGCGCGGCCGGGGTCTCCGACTCCGGCGTCCAGTCGTTGCCCTTCCAGTCGATCGCGTGCGCCGGCGGCTCGCCGGTCAGTCCCTCCCACCAGACGTCGCCGTCGTCGGTGAGCGCGCAGTTGGTGAAGATCGTGTTCCGGCCGATCGTGTCGATCGCGTTCGGGTTGGTCGATCGCTCCGGTGCCGGGCGCGACCCCGAAGAAGCCGTCCTCCGGGTTGACGGCGCGCAGCCGGCCGTCGGCGTCGAACTTCATCCAGGCGATGTCGTCGCCGATCGTCTCGACCTTCCAGTCGGGAAGCGTCGGGATCAGCATCGCGAGGTTGGTCTTGCCGCAGGCGCTCGGGAACGCGGCCGCGACGTACTTGACCGTGCCCTCGGGCGAGGTCAGCTTGAGGATCAGCATGTGCTCGGCGAACCAGCCCTCGTCGCGCGCCATGACCGAGGCGATGCGCAGCGCGAAGCACTTCTTGCCGAGCAGCGCGTTGCCGCCGTAGCCCGAGCCGTAGGACCAGATCTCGCGCGTCTCGGGGAAGTGGACGATGTACTTGTCGTCGGCGTTGCAGGGCCACGGCACGTCCTGGGCGCCGTCGGCCAGCGGCGCGCCGACCGAGTGCACGCACGGCACGAAGTCGCCGTCGTCGCCGAGCGCGTCGAGCGCGGCCTGGCCCATGCGGGTCATGATCCGCATGCGAGACCACCACGTACGGCGAGTCGGTCAACTCGACGCCGATGTAGGAGATCGGCGAGCCGATCGGGCCCATGCTGAACGGCACGACGTACATCGTGCGCCCACGCATGCAGCCCTCGAAGAGGCCGTTGAGCGTCAGGCGCATCTCGGCGGGATCGGCCCAGTTGTTGGTCGGACCGGCGTCGCTCTCGCGTTCGGCGCAGATGAAGGTGCGGTCCTCGACACGGGCGACGTCGCTCGGGTCGGAGAGCGCCAGGTAGGAGTTCGGGCGCTTGGTCGTCGGAGAGCTTGCGGAAGGTGCCGGCGTCGATCAGGACCTGCGCAAGGCGGTCGTACTCCTCGTCGGAGCCGTCGCACCAGTAGACCTCGTCGGGCTGCGTGAGCGCGGCGATCTTCTCAACCCAGGCGCGGAGTCCCGCGTGGTCGGTCCTGGCCGCCTGCTTGGTCACGGTGTGCGACATGTCTGGATACTGCTCCTTCCTAACTGCTGCTCTCGGTCAGAACCCAACAGAAACGCGGACTCGGCACGACCGCGGTTGCGTTCGTGCGGAATTGACACATGAAGAGGTGCTTCGGCCGTTATGGCCGTGTGGCTGGCGCCATACGGCATCCTAACCCAGCTTTACCCGTAAACGAAACGTAAACAGCCCTGCACGATACGTTTGCGTGATAAGAGTTATTCGGCGTCTCGGCTGGAGCTGCGCGGAGCCGTTTGGCCGCCCGACGCGTAATACTCCCGCACCGATGAGGATTTCTGCAAAGGCCGATTACGCGGTACGCGCGATGGTCGAGCTTGCCGCCACAGCCGGCGAGAAGCCGGTCAAGGCCGAGCGCATCGCGACCGCCCAGGGCATTCCGCTCAACTTCCTCGAGAACATCCTCGGGGAGCTGCGCCACGCCGGGCTCGTGCGCTCGCACCGCGGCGCCGAAGGAGGCTTCCGCCTGGCGAAGGACCCGGCGGCAGATCAGCGTCGCCGACGTGATCCGCGCCGTCGAAGGGCCGCTGGCGAGCGTGCGCGGCGCCCCGCCGGAGGAGTCGCAGTACAACGGAGCCTCCGAGGCCCTGCTGCGCGTCTGGATCGCCGTCCGCGCGAACCTGCGCAATGTGGTCGAGCAGGTCACGGTCGCCGATGTCGCCAGCGGCAAGCTTGCCGCGCTCGATCGACAAGCTTGCCGACGACCCGGAGATGCTGGGTCACGCGCTAGCGCGACACCGCGGTCGCACCACCCCCCCATCTGGGGGGATAATGCTGCTGCGTGACGTCGAAACTCGAGCTCGAGACGGTCGAACTGAGGTTGCAGGAGCGTGTCGCGTGGATCACGCTGAACCGGCCCGAGTCGCTCAACGCGCTTCACGCCGCAGATGGGTCGCGAGCTGCTGCTGGTGCTCGATCGAGCTGCGCGAGGACCGCGAGGTTCGCGCGGTCGTGCTGACGGGGCGCGGGCCGCGGCTTCTCGTCCGGCGCCGACCTCAAGCAGGCGGCGTCCTGGGGCGCCGACGGTGGCACCGGACCTGTTGACGCCGCTGCGTGAGATCTTTCATCCCTGATCCTGCGTCTGCGGACACTCGAGAAGCCGGTGATCGCTGCGGTTCACGGTGGCGCCGCCGGGTTCGGATGTTCGGTGGCGCTGGCCGCAGACATCGTCGTGATGGCACAGTCGGCGTACTTCCTGATGGCCTTCGCCAAGGTCGGGCTTGACGCTCGACGGCGGCTCCTCAGCGCTGCTGATCGGACGGGTCGGGCACGGTCGCGCCTCCGAGATGGGCCTGCTCGCGGAGCGCATCGGCGCCGACCGCGCGCTTGTCATGGGGGCTCGTCAACCAGGTGGTCGACGACGCGCAACTGGACGACCGTAGCCGGCGAGCTGGCGGCGCAGGCTCGCCGCCGGCCCACCGGGCTCGTATGCAGCCACCAAGCGGACGCTCAACCAGGCGGCCTACCCGCGGCTGGCCGAGCAGCTCGACCTCGAAGCTGAGCTTCAGCAGCAGTGTGCAAGTTCTGCGGATTTCATCGAGGGCATCCGGGCATTTCTGGAGAAGCGACCAGCGCGAGTTCACCGGGGAGTGAGGAGAGAGAGTCATGAACCTTGCGAGATACTCAGGGAGGCGGTGGCGCGCGACCCCGAGCAGGTGGCCGTCAAGCTCGACGACTTCGCGCTCAACTACGGGCTGCTCGAGCAGGCGGCGATGCGGATCGCGGGGATGCTGCGCGAGCGCGGCATCGAGCCTGGCGATCGCGTCGCGCTGATGCTGCCGAACGTGCCCGCACTTCGTGGTCGCCTACTACGGGATCCTGCGCGCGGGCGCAGTCGTGGTTCCGATGAACGTGCTCAACAAGCGGCGCGAGGTGGAGTACTACCTGCGCGACTCGGGCGCGAAGCTGCTGTTCGTCTGGCATGACTTCGCCGGCGAGGCCGAGCCCGCGGCGGCCGAGACTCGGCTGCGAGTGCATCTCGGTCGCGCCCGGCGAGTTCGAGCAGACGCTGTTCCAGGCCGACCCGCGCGCAGAGCTCGTGGAGCGCCAGTCCGTCAGACACGGCGGTGCTGCTCTACACCTCGGGCACGACGGGCACGCCCGAAGGGCGCCGAGCTCACCCATGACAACCTGCTGCGCAACTGCCGCGCCTCACGCGACCTGTTCGACCTCGGCGCCGGCACCGTGGTGCTCGGCGCGCTGCCGCTGTTCCACTCGTTCGGGCAGACATGCGCGATGAACAACTGCGTCGTGGCCGTGCGGGCATGCTGACGCTGCTGCCGCGCTTCGACCCGGTCAAGGCGCTCGAGATCATCGATCGCGACGAGGTGTCGGTGTTCGAGGGCGTGCCCAGCATGTATGGCGCCATCCTCAACGTGCCCGATCACGACCGCTACGACACCTCGACGCTGCGCTGCTGCGCGTCCGGTGGCGCAGCGATGCCGGTCGAGCTGATGCGCGGGTTCGAGCAGGCCTTCAACTGCCAGATCCTCGAGGGCTACGGCCTCTCCGAGACCTCGCCGGTCGCCTCGTTCAACCATCCCGACCGCGAGCGCAAGCCTGGGCTCGATCGGGACGCCGATCGCGGGCGTCGAGATGAAGGTCGTCGACGATGACGGCCACGAGCTGCCACCGGGCGAGGTCGGTGAGATCGTCGTGCGCGGGCACAACGTGATGAAGGGCTACTGGAACCGCCCGGAGGCGACCGCTGATGCGATGCGTGGACGGCTGGTTCCACACGGGAGACCTGGCACGGGTCGACGCCGACGGTTACTTCTTCATCGTCGATCGCAAGAAGGACATGATCATCCGCAACGGCTTCAACGTCTACCCGCGTGAGATCGAGGAGGTGCTCTACGAGCATCCGGCCGTGCGCGAGGCGGCCGTGATCGGCATCCCCCACGACGAATATGGCGAGGAGGTGGCGGCCGCCGTGTCGCTGAAGGACGGTGCCTCGGCCAGCACCGAGGAGCTCCGCGACTTCGTCAAGGACCAGGTCGCCGCCTACAAGTACCCGCGCACGATCTGGATCGTGGATGAGCTTCCAAAGGGGCCGACTGGCAAGATCCTCAAGCGGGAGATCAAGCGACCGGTTGCAGATGCCGAACCCACGACGAGCGCGGGCCGGTCGGTAGCACGGAGCCAGTGGAGAATTGACGGCAGCCGCCCAGGTCACCGTTCGTCCAGCCAAGGAGGCGGATGTAGAGCTCGTCTACGCGCTGATCGTCGCGCTCGCGGAGTACGAGCAGGCGCCCGAGCAGGTGGTCGGAACCCCGAGCTGCTGCGCAAGTGGCTGTTCGGCGAGGACCCGGCCGCCGAGGCGCTGGTCGCCGAGGTGGACGGCGTTCCGGCCGGCTTTGCGCTGTTCCACGGGACCTTCTCGACCTGGGAGTGCCAAGCCGGGCATCTGGCTGGAGGACCTGTTCGTGCTGCCCGAGCACCGGCGCTACGGCGTCGGCGGCCGGCTGCTCAGCGCAGCTCGCCAAGATCACGCTCGAGCGGGGCTACACCCGTCTTGGCTGGACGGCACTGGACTGGAACGAGATGGCGCTCAGCTTCTACCGCAAGATCGGTGCCGACCGTGCTCGAGGAGTGGACCAACCATCGCTTGAGCGGGCCGACACTTGCAGGCGGTGGCGGCCGCGGCCGACGTCGTGACGTGACCACGGGCGCTCCCGCTCTCCACGGTCCTACGCGAGTGGGGAAGGATCGGCGTCATCGGCTTCGGTGGGCCGCCCGCGCATATCTCGCTGTTGCGGCAGCGGGTCGTCGACCAGCGTCACTGGCTGGACCCGGAGGAGTTCGAGGCAGCTATCGCTGCCTGCAACCTGCTGCCCGGCCCGGCCTCGACACAGCTCGCGATCTTCTGCGCCTACCGCGTTGCCGGCCGGCGCGGCGCTCTGGTTGGCGGCCTCGCCTTCATCGTCCCGGCGGTTGTATGCGTCATCCTGCTGTCGCTGCTGTTCCTAGCGTCGGCGCCACCGCTCTGGATTCGCGGTGCCGGCGACGGAGCCGGAGCGGCCGTTGCGGCTGTGGCTGCTTCGGCAGGCTGGGCGCTGCTGACACCGAGTTGGCACAAGGCGCGCGGGGTCGGGAACGCGCGGGTCGGCCGTTGGCTCGTCTATTCGGCCGTGGGACTCGCGAGCGCAGCCCGGCTCGGCCCCTACCTCGTGATCGCACTGCTCGCCTGTGGCCTGACCGAGCTCGTCTGGGCCACCGGGCTCCCGGGAACGATCGACTGAACACCCGGGTCCGCATTCCGCCCTCGCGGTCGCGCTGCCGGAGCGCGGCGCCGTTGGCGGGATAGGCGCACTGGCCTGGGTGGCGTTCAAGGTCGGCGCGCTCTCATTCGGCGGTGGATTCGTGATCATCCCGCTGATGCAGCACGACGCAGTGACCACCTATCACTGGATGTCCTCAGCGCACTTCCTGAACGCTGTGGCACTCGGTCAGGTAACACCAGGGCCGGTGGTGGCAACGGTCGCAGCCGTCGGCTACGCCGCCCATGGCGTGCTCGGCGCCGTACTGGCAGCAGTGGTCGCGTTCACGCCCTCGTTCATCGCGGTGATGATCGGCGGCCCGCGCTTTGAGCAGATCCGCGGTTCGGCGCGCGCGCAGGCGTTCCTCGACGGAGCCGGGCCCGCTGCCATCGGAGCGATCCTCGGCTCGGCGATACCGCTCGCCGGCGCACTGCGGCACGGCTGGCAGATCCCGGTGCTGGCTGCGGCGGCCGTCGCGCTGCTGCTGGCGCGGCGCGGCGTCGTCGAGACGCTGCTGGCGGCCGGCGCGATCGGCACGATCGTCGTGCTGGCGGCGCCCCAGCCTGAGCCTTACACCAGCCACAGCACAAATAGAGGGAGCCCCGTCGCCGGGGCTCCCTCCGTAGCAGACCTATAAGCCGGATCTTGTCGAGAGCAGTCATCCATCTAAGCGGCCTACCCGAACCTTGGCGGGCAACCTACAAACGGTTCTGCTCGGCCTTGCATCAGGTGGGGTTTACCTGGCCGCCGCGTCACCGCGACGCCGGTGCGCTCTTACCGCACCATTTCACCCTTACCGGTCTGGGACGCTGCAGCGGACCCAGACTTAGGCGGTGTATTTCTGTGGCACTTTCCCGCGGGTTTCCCCGGGTCGGCGTTACCGACCACCTTGCCCTGTGATGTCCGGACTTTCCTCGAAGGCATACACCTCCGCGACTGCTCAGCCTGCAGAGTCGAGAATAGCGGCGTGCGCCGCCGTGCAACCGCTGCACGGCGGCGTGCCGTTGTGCCCTGAGTCACTACATGCTGCGCATCAGGCCGACGACGCGACCCAGAACGCTCACGTCCCGGACCAGGATCGGCTCCATCGTCTCGTTCTCCGGCTGTAGCCGGATGTGATCGCCCTCACGGAAGAAGCGCTTGACGGTCGCCTCCTCCTCGACGAGCGCAACGATGATCTCACCGTCACGCGCGGTCTCCTGCCGTCGCACCACCACGAGGTCACCGTCGAGGATCCCCGCATTCTTCATCGACTCGCCGCGCACGCGCAGCAGGTACTCGCCGCTGTCACCTCCACACGCCGCCGGCGTCTCGATGTACTCCTCAACGTTCTCCTCGGCGAGGATCGGCTGCCCGGCCGCCACCTGGCCTAGCAGTGGCAGGCCCGGGTTCACCGCCCGCCGCACCATTGCGCCTGCACGATCGAGCAGTTCCATCGCCCGCGGCTTGGTCGGGTCGCGTCGCAGAAGCCCAAGCTTCTCCAGATTGGCCAGATGAGCATGCACCGTCGATGATGACGCCAAGCCCACTGCCTTGCCGATGTCGCGAACCGTCGGCGGATAGCCGTTGTTCTCGGAGTACCGCCTGATGAAGTCGAAGATCTCCTGCTGACGCTTGGTCAGGTCCATCCGTTGGCTCCTTGCTCGGACTGACTACTGAATCTGGCGAACATGTGTTCGGAAGATACCCGGCTGCCAGGACGGAAGCCAGTGCTGGCTATACTCCGCGCCCCAGGCGCCTGTGGCGGAATTGGTAGACGCGCAAGGTTGAGGGCCTTGTGAGCGATTAGCTCGTGGAGGTTCGAGTCCTCTCGGGCGCACTGGAGGCATGGCTATTGGAGCAGCCGACGGATCGGCTCCGTAGTCCTAGACAGTTGATTGCTAGGCTCCGAGCCGGGCTTGATCGCGCGCCCCCTCTTGGAGTAGCCATGCCTGAGCAAATCGGTGACCGGTCGGATGGGGAGCTTCGTGCGGTGCTTGACGTCGCCGAGAGCATCCTGGCAGAGCTCGATGTCGAGGTAGTGCTCAGCCGCGTACTTGAGGCGGCGCGGACGCTGCTGTCCGCACGCTACGCGGCGCTCGGCGTGCTGGATGAGTCGCGCACCCAACTCGAGCGCTTCATCACCGCCGGCATCGACGAGGAGACCAAAAGATCGATCGGCAACCTGCCCCAAGGACGCGGCGTGCTCGGTGAGCTGATCACGAACCCGCACCCTCTGCGGCTCGAGGACGTCGGTGGCCACCCCCGCTCGTACGGGTTTCCCCCCGGCCATCCGCCGATGAAGACCTTCCTCGGCGTGCCCCTGGTGGTCGCCGGCGCCCCCTACGGCAACATCTATCTGACCGACAAGATCAACGGTGAGCCGTTCTCAGCCGAGGACGAGCGAGCCCTGCAGGTGCTCTCGACATTCGCCGGCATCGCACTGGACCACGCCCGTCGCTTTGCCCTGGTCGAGGCGCAACGGTCAGAGCTACAGCGGGCCGTGGCCGCGCTCGATGCGACCGTCCAGATCGCGCGTGCCGTGGGCGGCGAGACGAACCTCGACGTGGTGCTCGAGCTGGTCGCGAAGCGAGGGCGGGCGCTCGTTGCCGCCAAGACGCTGATGATCGAGCGCGAGATCGACGGCGAAATGGTCGTCGTAGCCGCAGCCGGGAGCCTCCCCGGGCAGATTGTCGGCAGGGCGATCGACGCAAGTGGCGGCGTCGGAAGCGCGGCCCTGCGAGAGCGCCGAACGCTGAGCCTCGAGGACAACGTGAACCGGACACGCTTCGCCGAGCACGGCGCCGGCCGTCTCGGCCTCGAGGCCGAAGCCGGCCTGGTGGTGCCCATGCTGTTCCGCGGCCAGGGCTACGGGGTCCTGATCGCACTCAATCGGCTCGAGCACGGGCCCCAGTTCACCGCTCACGATGAGCGCATGCTCGAAGCCTTTGCGGCGAGCGCCGCGACCGCGATCGCGACGGCGGTGTCGGTCCAGACAGAGCGTGCCAACCAGCGCCTGATGGCAGCCGAGCACGAGCGCACGCGCTGGGCGCGCGAGCTCCACGACGAGACGCTGCAGAACCTTGCCGCCTTGCAGATCGCGATCGCCGGCCACCGCCGCACGCGCGACCCGGAGGCGATGGCGGAGTTCATGGGCGAGGCAGCCGAGCATCTGCAGGCCGAGATCCAGAATCTGCGCTCGCTGATCTCTGAATTGCGTCCGGCAGCACTCGACGATCTCGGGCTCGAGGCCGCGATGGGGCCCTCGCCGAACGCACCCGGCAGCAAGGTCTGGAGGTTCGCCTGAGCGTCGATCTGACGTCGAACCAGGCGTCCGGGCGGCTCGCGCAGGAGATCGAGACGGCCACCTACCGCATCGCCCAGGAGGCCCTGACGAATGCGCGCAAGCACGGGGGCGCCACGCACGTCAACGTGGACCTCTGGGAGGACGACTCGAACATCCACCTGACCGTGCAGGACGACGGGCAGGGATTCGACCCAACCGCCAAGGGGCAGGGGTTCGGGCTCATCGGCATCCGCGAGCGCGTGGAGCTTCTCCAAGGGGAGTTCGAGGTCAACTCGGCGCCGGCAAGGGGACGACGCTGAGCGTCACCGTGCCGAGCAGGCGCGCAGGGCACGCTCTGGCTGAGACACGCGCCACCACGCTGAGGAGCCGCATGCCCAGCCTCCACGCCCTTCCGCGCGAATGATCCCGGCGGTCGCAGCCGCATTCGCGCCCGCACACCAGCACTACCTGCTGCAGGCGCGCCAGATGCAGGCGCTGTCGTTCGCCGTGCACATCCCGCTGGTGTGCTTCGGCATCGCCTTCCCGGTGATGGTGCTGTTCGCCGAGTGGCGCGGCCACGCACGGGCGACCCGCTCTACCGGACGATCGCGCGGCGCTGGACGCGGGTGATGGTCGCGCTCTTCGCCGTCGGCGTGATCACCGGCACGATCCTCAGCTTCGAGATGGGGCTGCTGTGGCCGAACTTCACGGCCACCTTCGGCGGCGTCTTCGGCCTCGGCTTCGCCATCGAGGGCTTCTCGTTCTTCCTCGAGGCGATCTTCATCGGGATCTACGTCTACGGCTGGGACCGCCTGTCGCCGCGCGCGCACATGCTCAGCGGGATCCCGATCGTGTTCACCGGGTTCACCGGCTCGTTGATGGTGATCGCGGTCAACGCGTGGATGAACCACCCGGGCGGCTTTCGCTGCGCGACGGCAAGGCGGTCGACGTCCACCCCTTCCAGGCGCTGTTCGGCAACACCTACCTGTGGCACGAGCTCGTCCACATGTACCTGGCGGGCTACATCGTCACCGGCTTCGTCGTCGCCGGCGCCTACGCGTTCGGCGCGCCTGCGCGGGCGCTGGAGCCGCTACGAGCGCACGGCGCTCGTGGTCCCGCTGACCATCGCGGCGCTCGCCTCGCCGGTGCAGGTGCTGGTCGGCGACTGGGCGGCGCGCGACGTGGCCAACGCAGCCGATCAAGCTCGCCGCGATCGAGGGGCTGGGGCAGACCACCCGCGGAGCGCGCGGATCACGTGCTCGGCTGGTACCACGACGGCGGGTCAAGTTCGGCATCGGCGATCCCGCAGCTGCTCTCGGTGCTGGCCTTCCATGGCCCCAACGCCCGGTGGAGGGCCTCGACGCCGTCCCGCCGCCGAGCGCCCGCCGGTCAACGTCGTGCGCATCGGCTTTCAGACCATGGTCGGCATCGGGACGCTGCTGGCGCCGCTCGGCGCGGTCGTGCTCTACCTGCGCGTGCGCCGCCGGCGCCTGCCGGAGTGGCCTGGTTCTACCGCGGGCTGGTCGCCGCCGGGCCGCTGTCGGTGGTCGCGCTGATCTGCGGCTGGATCGTCACCGAGGTCGGCCGCCAGCCGTGGGTCGTCTATCGCGTGATGCCGACCTCGCAGGCGGTCACCGCCGCGGGCGGGATCCCGGTCGGCTACGCGACGCTGTGGATCGTCTACCTCGCCGTGGGCGCCGGCGTGGCGTGGATCCTGCGGCGCCTGGCGCGGCGCCGCTGACCGGTGGCGGGGGACTGACGCGTGAGATGTCGCTGCAGGGCTCCCGATGGTCTTCGTCCTGGGGGGCTCGTGTTCTACGTCGTGCTCGCGGGGCCGACTTCGGGGCCGCCATGTGGCAGTTCGCCGTCGGCCGGGGCGAGCGCGGCGAGCGCATCCGCGAGCACGCCCACGAGGCGGTGGGCCCGTGTGGGAGGCCAACCACGTCTGGCTCATCTTCGTGCTGACGGTGACGTGGACCGCCTACCCGGCGGCCTTCGGCTCGCTGGCCTCGACGCTGTGCGTGCCCTGTTCATCGCGGGCCTCGGGATCATCGTGCGCGGCGCGGCCTATGCCCTGCGCAGCGGCACCACGGATCCGCGTGAGATCCCGATCGACGCCGCCTCGGCGATCTCCTCGGTCCTCACGCCCTTCGCGCTGGGCGCCGCGATCGGCGGGCTGGCCACGGGCCGCGTGCCCTTCGGAACGCCACGGGCGACCTCATCACGCTGGCTGAGCCCGCCCTCGATCTTCATCGGGGCGCTCGCGGTGGCCTTCTGCGCCTACCTGGCCGCCGTCTACCTGGCCGCCGACGCGGCCCGTCGCGGCGAGGCCGACCTCGTCGCGGCCTTCCGGGCGCGCGCGCTGGGGGCCGGGCCGCTGCCGGCGTCCTCTCCGTCGCCGGCCTCGTCGTGCTCCACCACGACGCCTACCGGCTCTACCACGAGCTGCTCGACGGTGACGGCGCGCCCGCCGTGATCGTCTCGGGCATCGCGGGCTCGCCACCTTCGCGCTCGTCTGCGCGGGCGCTTCGAGCCCGCGCGCTACACCGCGGCCCTGGCCGTCGCGGCGATCGTCGCCGGCTGGGCGCTCGCCCAGTCGCCGATCTTCCTGCCCGGCCTCACGGTCAGGCCGCTGCGCCCCCACGACGTGCTCGTGGCGGTCACCGTCGCCGTGCTGGGCGGCGCGGTCATCCTCTTCCCGTCGCTGGTCTGGCTGTTTCGCCTCAGCCTGCGGGGAGGCTTCGATCCCGGCGCCTCGACCGAGCAGGTGCCCAGCGGGGCACCTGCCGTAAAGAGAGCACCACTGGTCATGCGTCCAGCCGCCGGCCGCATTGCCGTCGCGACGCTGATCGTGGGGGTCGGTCTGCTCGTGTTTGCGGATGCCCGCGCGCTGCACGCCGTTGGGGCGGCGTCGCTGTTCGCGTTCGTCGTCGCCGGCTTCAAGTGGCCCGCGCCGGCGCTGCTGCCTTGACGACGCCTCCGGTCGCGAGAGAATCGCGCAGAATGCACGCGCTCCGGATTGGGATCGGGATCGCCTGGTTTTCTTCTGGGTGGGCTGGCTGGTGGCCGCGTTCACCGCCAAGGCAGCGTCGGGTGGGGGATTCCTCGGCGGGGAATCGCGGCAGTGGCGGTCGTCGTATTGATCCGCGGTTTCGGCGGGGGCTCGATCGAGGTCCACAGCTCGCCGCTCGTGATCATCGGCGCCGTTCTGTTCGTGGCGGGACTTGCGTTGGCGATCTGGGCGCGGGTGATCATCGGCCGCAATTGGGGGATGCCGACGACCCAGCGCGCCGAGCCCGAGCTCGTGACCGCCGGGCCGTACGGGCTGATCCGGCACCCGATCTACACGGGCATCCTGCTTGCCCTGGTGGGAACCGCGCTGGCCATGAGCCTTATCGGCCTGGCGATCGCGCTGATCCTCGGCACCTATTTCGTCTACGCCGCCCGTGCGAGGAACGCAATCTGACCGCTACTTCCCATCCGCCTATCCGGCATACAGGCGCGGACGAAGATGCTGATCCCGTTCGTGCTGTGACCGTCAGTCGAGGCGCTGCTCGGTAGCCACGTCCGGTTCGCCCCCGTAGAACTGCTCGAGCGCCTGGCCGAACACGGGCGCAGCGTCCTCGAGCGGGCGAACAGCGTCATCGACGACCGCAGCTTCATCGCATCAAGGGCTCCGAGGATCTCCGCAGGATCGCGCCCCGCCGGCTTGAGCCGCCTCGGCCGCTTCGACCAGGCGTGGCCCGAGGACGGGGTGCTCAAGGTAGGCGGTTGCCTCCGGCAGCGACTCGATCGCATAAGAAGAACCGACCGAGACGCGGACGGTTCTTATGCGATCGAGTCGCTGCAGGAGGCAACCGCCTATCTGCAGCACCCGGTCCTTGGGCCGCGCCTGGCCGAAGTGGCCGAGGCGCTGCTCAAGCTGCCCGGGCGCGATCCTGCGGAGATCCTCGGAGGGCTCGACGCGATGAAGCTGCGCTCCTCGATGACGCTCTTCGCGCATGTCGAGGACGCCGCGCCGGTGTTCAGCCGGTGCTCGAGGAGTTCTACGGCGCGAACCGGACGCCGCCACCGAGCAGCTCCTCGGCTGACCGTCACAGCACGAACGGGATCAGCATCTTCGTCTGCGCCATGTACGCCGGGTAGGCGGACGGGAACGTGGCGGTGAGATTGCGCTCCTCGTACGCGCCGCCCACACGAAATAGGCGCCCACGATCACGGCGATCGCCAGACCGATCAGGCTGATGGCCAGCGCCGTTCCGACCAAGGCAAGCAGGATGCCCGAGTAGATCGGGTGCCGTACGACCGCGTACGGGCCGGCGGTCACCAGCTCGGGCTCGGCTCGCTCGGTGGTCGGCATCCCCCAGTTGCGGCCGATGATCACCCGCGCCCAGATCGCGAGGGCAAGCCCCGACACGAACAGAACGGTCCCGACGATCACCAGCGGCCAGCTGTGAACCGCGAGCGAGGTGCCGCTGAAACCGCGGACCAGGATCACGACGGCCACCGCGGCGATTCCCCGCGGACCGAATCCCCGACCGCGGCTCACGCTGCCCTTGGCGGTGAAGGCGGCCGCGAGCCAGCCCACCCAGAACACGAACCAGGCGATCCCGATCCCAACTCTCAGCGCCATGCATTGCTCCGATTCTCGCGCCACCTCGGCGTCGTCAAGGAAGTAGCTCAGGCTGACCCACATGAACCCGGCGACGACGAACACGAACAGCGACGCCGCCCCAACCGCGTGCAGCGCGCGTGCATCCGCGAACACGAGCAGGCCGACCCCCACGATCAGTGTCGCGACGGCAACGCGGCCGGCGGCTGCGCCGCCTGACCAGTGGTGGTCTCTTTACGGCAGGTGCCCCGCTGGGCACCTGCTCTGTGGAGGAGATGGGATCGAACCCTCCGCGCAGGCTGAGGCGAAACAGCCAGACCAGTGACGGGAAGATGATGGCGCCGCAGCCCAGCACCGCGACGGTCACCGCCACGAGCATGTCGTGGGGGGCCGCCGCCGCGCGGAAGTCGAGCCCGGGAAGGATCGTCGGCCACTGCGCCAGTGCCCATCCGGCGAGCACGGCAGCGATCGCGAGCGCCGCCACGTATCGAGCCGGTTCAAACAACCGCGCGTAGACCAGCACGATCGCGGCAAGTCCGGCGACAACCGAGACCAGCACGGCCGGGAGCGCCCGTCCGTAGATCAGCTCGTGGTAGAGCGGGTAGGCAGAGTGATGGAGCGCAACGAGCCCGGCGATCGCGAAGCCGCCGGCCAGCGGGCCGGCGGCCAGCGCACGGAGGCGGAAGTCACCCGCGAGGTCGTGTTCCCCGCGACGCGTGCAGTCTGCCGCGAGGTACACGGCGGCGAGGTAGGCGGAGGTCACGACCGCGATCACCCCGTCGAGGATCTGGGTCGTCCCGAGCCAGCTGCTGAAGTGCGCACCGGCGGCGTTTCCGACGGGCACGCTGCCAGTCGCGATCGCGCCGACCATCGTGCCGAGCGCAAATGGCGTGAGGATCGACGACATCGGCGAACAGCCCGTCGATCAAGACGTCCTCGCGGGGTCCAAGCGCGCCGGAGCGAAGCGCATACGCAGCGCCTCGCATGATGATCCCGAGGCCGGCGATGAAGAGCGGTACCGACAGCGTCGACGCGATCGAGCCGAAGGCAGTGGGGTAGGCGGTCCAGAAGACGGTGAGCACGAAGACCAACCAGACGTGGTTGGCCTCCCAGACCGGGCCCATCGAGTGGTGTGCGCTGTCGCGAATCTCGGCCCCGTGCTCGCCGGGCCCCGACAGCAATGTCCAGAACCCGGCGCCGAAGTCCGCCCCCGCGAGGACGGCGTAGAGAACCAAGCCCGCGAGGATGAACACCATTGGCAGCGCAGAGAGAAATGGGGAGCTCATCGGTACTCGGGCTCCAGTTCGAGCGGACGCTTGGCCAGCCGCCGCAGCATCCAGGCGACGCCGACGCCAACCCCGATATAGGCGACGATCAGTGCTCCGTAGCCGACCGGGATCCCGGGTGCACCGGTGACCGCGTGGGAGGTGAGCATCACGTGGTACACGACCCAGGGCTGGCGGCCGACCTCGGTGACGACCCAGCCCGTGATCAGTGCGAGCAAGGCCAATGGTCCGGTGGCCAGCAGGGCTCGGTAGAACCAGGCCGACTCCGGCAGGCGCTTGAAGCGCAGCCGCACGGCGAGCGTGAACAGGCTGAAGAGCACGAGCACCGTGCCGATCCCAACCATGATCTGGAAGTCCGCGCGCACCACGTTGACGGGCGGACGCTGCGCGGCGGGCACGGTGTCGAGGCCTTTGACAGCGGCGTTCCAGCTGTGGAACGCCAGCAGCGAGAGCAGGTGCGGGATCGGGATCCCGAACTTGACCCTCCCGTTCACGTACCAGCCCAGCAGGTGCTCCGAGGCTCCGCGGGTGGTCCTGTACAGACCCTCCATCGCGGCCAGCTTGACCGGCTGGTTGGTGGCGACGTCACGCGCGGCCCAGTCCCCGATCGGCGCTTGCACGACCGAGGCAAGCACGGCGATCGTCAAGGGGATCGCCATTGCCGCCTGCTCGTAGCGACCCCACCGGCCGCGCAGCCGTGCGAATCCATACACGCCGGCGACCACGAAGCCGGTGACCATGTAGCCGGCGACGTACATGTGCAGGAGCTCGTGCCAGAGGTAGTCGTTGCCGAACAGCGCGCGCCAGGGGCTCGAGCTCACGACCTTGCCATGGCGCAGGGTGAAGCCGCCCGGATGCTGCATCCATGCGTTCACGGAGATCACCATCAGCGAGCCGGTGAAGCCGGTGATCACGATCGGGATCCCGCTGAGCAGGTGCGTACGTGGCGAGAGCCGGTTCCAGCCGTAGACGTAGATCCCGATGAAGATCGCCTCCACGAAGAAGGAGAAGCCCTCGATCGCGAAGCCCAGGCCGAAGACACCACCGAACGTGGCAGTGAAATTGGGCCACAACAACCCCATCTCGAAGCTGAGGATCGTGCCGGTGATGACCCCGACCGCGAACAGGCCGATCATCACCCGCGACCAGCGGCGCGCGAGCTCTCGGTACACCGGGTCGCCTCTCGCAACCAGCGGGCCTCGGCGAACAGCACCATCACCGGGAAGGCGATCCCGAAACACGACCAGGGGATGTGGACGATGAAGGACAGCGCCTGCATCTGGCGTGCTTCCAGCAGATACCGCTGGTGCGCGGGCGCGAATGCAGCTGCGACCGCCGCGATCATTCGGGACGTGAAGGGCGTGGAGGCTGGGCGCGTCCTCAGCCACGGCCTAGCCGCGCGGCGCTGCTCGGCACGGTCACGCTCAGCGTGGTCCCCTTCCCGGGCGCCGAGTTGACCTCAAACTCCCCTTGAAGAAGTCCACGCGCTCGCTGATGCCGATGAGGCCGAACCCCTGACCCCTGGAGGTCGCGTCGAATCCGTTGCCGTCGTCCTGCACGGTCAAGTGGATGTTCGAGGCGTCCTCCCAAAGATCCACGTTCACGCACGTGGCGTCGCCGTGCTTGCGCGCTTCGTCAGCGCCTCCTGGACGATCCGGTACGTAGCCGTCTCGATCTCACGCGGGAGCCGCCCGAGGCCTTCGGCTTCGGACGCAGTTCGAGGCTGCAGGCGCACTTCCAGCCTTGCTGCCTGGCGTTCCGCGAGTGCTCCGATGGCGGCCTCAAGGCCCAGATCGTCGAGTGCTGGCGGACGGAGCTCGGGATCAGCGAGCGCAGGTTCTGTATCTCGGTCTGCAACTGCTCGGCTGCCTCACCCATGAACGCGGCCATCGCCTCTGGGTCGCGCGTGCGGCGGTGTCCCGCGACGGCGATCCGCAACGCCGCGAGGTTCTGCAGTGTCTCGTCATGGAGTTCGCGCGCCCAGCGCGTGCGCTCATGCTCGGTTGCCATCAGGCGCTGGCTGGCGCGCTCGGCCTGTACCGACACGGCCGTCGCGACCGCTGTCGCCGGCGCTCGCGGCCAAGGCCTCGAGCATCCGCTCGTCGTCGGCGGTGAACTCGGGGCCGTCCTCGAGTCGATCGAGGGCGATCAGAACCCCGTAGCCCTGGCCGCGGAACAGCATCGGTACGACCAGCCCGGCCTCGGCCTCGAAGCCGAGGCGCCCGGCGCCACGGTCTCGCGAAGCGTCTCTGGTTCGGTTGGTCCTCGAGGCGCACGTTCGGGCTCGCGCAGCGCGGCGCTGGCCACGCTGCCACTTGGATCGAGCGCTTTGCCGACCACCTGGGCGGGGAGGCTGCCGGCCGGGCCACCACGACCATTTCGCTGTCGATCTCGCGCTCGATCATCACCGTCTTGGCGGCAACCAGCGCGCGCCCTCGCTTTGCAACGAGCTCGAGCACCACGTCGAGGTTCGTCTCGCCGCCGACGGCACGGGCTGATCGGACAGTCGCATCGAGCGCGGCCACCGCGCGCTGCAGCTCGACCGTTGCGCCTCGACCTGGGCAAAGCGTCGGGCGTGGTCCAGTGCGATGCCGGCGAATTCGCGAGCGCCAGCAGGGCTCGCTCGTCTTCGGCCGAGAACGGCTCACCGTTGGTCTTGTCGGTCAGGTACAGGTTGCCGTACGGTGCGCCCGCGACCACCAGGGGCACCCCGAGGAAGGTCGTCATCGGTGGATGCCCGGCGGGGAAGCCGTAGGAGCGGGGATGGCTCCCGAGGTCGTCCAGGCGCAGCGGGCGCGGGTTCGTGATCAGCTCGCCCAGCACTCCGCGACCTTGGGGCAGGCTGCCGATCGACTCTTTGGACTGCATCGTCGATGCCGGCGGTCATGAACCGCTCGAGCTTGGTGCGCGACTCATCCAGCACGCCGAGCGCCGCGTAGCGTGCGGACATCAGCGTCCGCGCTGCCTCGAGCACGCGGCTGAGCACCACCTCGACGTCGAGCTCTGCGAGGATGCTCTCGGCGACATCAAGCACCGCACGAAGCTCCCCGGCCGACCGGTTACCGGTTTCCTCAGGCATCGGCTACTCCAAGGGGGCGCGCGATCAAGACCGGCGCGGAGGCTAGCAATCCGCTGTCACAGAGCTACGGAGGGGATCCGTCGGCTGCTCCAATAGCCATGCCTCCAGTGCGCCCGAGAGGACTCGAACCACCACGAGCTATTCGCTCACAAGGCCCTCAACCTTGCGCGTCTACCAATTCCGCCACGGGCGCAGGGAACGCGAGTATAGGCGCTTGATTCCGTCCTCGCGCCGGGCGCTAGTCTGGACGAACACGTGTTCGGCAGATTCGGTCGTCAGCCCGGCAAGGAGACCGCGGATGGATCTGACGAAGCGCCAGCAGGAGATCTTCGACTTCATCAAGCGCTACTCGGCGCGCCACGGCTATCCGCCGACGGTGCGCGACATCGGCAAGGCGGTCGGGCTGGCGTCGTCCTCGACGGTGCACCAGCACCTCGCGAACCTCGAGCAGCTCGGCTGCTGCGACGCGATCCGTCCAAGCCGCGGGCGATCGAGCTGCTCGACCGGGCCGTGCGGAGGTGCGCAACATCGTGCGGCCCGGGCGCTGCCGCTGCGTGGCGCGTCGCCGCCGGCCAGCCGATGCTCGCCGAGGAGAACATCGAGGAGTACGTCTCCGTCCCGCGGCCGCGGGAGGCGAGCGACGGCGAGTACCTGCTGCGGGTGCGCGGCGAGTCGATGAAGAAGGTCGGCATCATCGAGGGCGACCTCGTCGTCGTGCGCCCGCAGGACACGGCGCACGACGGCGACATCGTCGTCGCGCTGGTCGGCGAGGAGGCGACCGTCAAGCGCTACTTCCGCGAGGCCGACCACGTGCGGCTGCAGCCCGAGAACGACGAGATGGAGCCGATCCGCAGTCCGCGAGGTCCGCGTGCTCGGCCGCGTCGTCGGCCTGATGCGCTCGATGTAGCGACTCGGGCCGTCGGCGCGCCGCCGTGCGGCGGCTGCACGGCCGGGCACGCGCTACTGGTCGATGGGCAGGCCGAGCAGCCGCGGAGGTTCGCCTTCGAGGAAAGTCCGGACATCACAGGGCAGGGTGGTCGCTGACAACGACCCGGGGAAACCCGCGGGAAAGTGCCACAGAAATACACCGCCTAAGCGTGCGGCCACAGTGAGCGCGCGCCGGTAAGGGTGAAATGGTGCGGTAAGAGCGCACCGGCGCCGCGGCGACGCGGCGGCCAGGCAAACCCCACCCGATGCAAGGCCAAGCAGGACCGCTTGCAGGCTGCCCGCCAAGGTCCAGGTAGGCCGCTCAGATGGATGGTTGCTCACGACAGAATCCGGCTTA
Organism: uncultured Alphaproteobacteria bacterium; assembly: GCA_963759425.1. Taxonomy (GTDB): domain Bacteria; phylum Pseudomonadota; class Alphaproteobacteria; order Acetobacterales; family Acetobacteraceae; genus Rhodopila. The sequence goes on along the minus strand of CAVWZM010000019.1, from coordinate 128 downwards.
TAGGCCTGCTACGGAAAGAGCCCCGGCAACGGGGCTCTCTCTATTTGTGCTGTGGCTGGTGTAAGGCTCAGGCTGGGCGCCCGGCCAGCACGACGATGATCGTACCGACACACAGCCGCCGGCAGCAT
>CAVWZM010000018.1:0-30592 GCA_963759425.1 uncultured Alphaproteobacteria bacterium | reverse complement strand
ATGAGCTTGCCGTTGGTACGGTCGAGCACATACATGAAACCGTTGCGGTTCACGTCCATCAACGCCTTGGTCGGCTTGCCGCCGATCGTCAGGTCGGCGAGCACCATCTCGGCGACGCTATCGTAGTCATAGGGATCGTTCGGCGTGAACTGGAAATGCCACTTCATCTGCCCGGTCTTGGGATCGAGTGCCAGCACCGAGCAACTATACAGGTTATCGCCCGGATGCTGGGTGGGGTTCCACGATCCGGCGTTGCCGGTGCCCCAGTAGACGGTGTGCAGGTCAGGATCGAACGAGCCGGTGATCCAGGTCGAGCCGCCGCCGTGCAGGTAGGTGTCGCCCGGCCAGCTCTTGCCGTTGGGATCTTCCGGACCGGCGATGGTGTAGGTCCGCCACAGATGCTTGCCGTCGTTGGGATCCCAGCCGTCGATGAAGCCGCGGATGCCATATTCGGCGCCCGAGATGCCGGTGATCACCACGCCATCCGCGACCAGTGGGGCCACCGTCTGGGAATAACCGTCCTTGAAATCGATGACGTGCGACCGCCACAGTCTCCTTGCCGGTCTTCTGATCCAGCGCGATGACATTGGCGTCGAGCGTGGTGCGGAAGATCTTGCCCTCATACAGCGCCAGCCCTCGGCTGATGATGCCGCAGCAGACGATGCGGGGCACTTCCTCGGGATACTCGACCTTGGTCTTCCAGAGCTGCTGGCCGGTCTTCACGTCCAGCGCCATCGTCGCCGCATTGGTGGTGACGTAGAGCACGCCGTTGTAGATCAGCGGCTGCGATTCCTCGCTCTTGTTGTCGTCGTAGCTGTAGTTCCACACCGGAACCAGCCGCTTGACGGTCTGACGGTTGATCTGTGTCAGCGGGCTGAACCGCTGCAGATTGTACCCCATGCCGTAATTCAGGACGTTCGAGGTGTCCTGTTGCGCCCCTTTGGCGAGGTCACTGGCCGTTTGGGCCTGACCCGCAAACGGAACAAGCGCGGCAACTGCAGCCGCTAGCATAAGCTTTCGCATTTCTCTCCCCTGTCTTAGGTACCCTTCATCTGGACATTGTCGAATTTTCAGGCGGTGGATTGATCGCGCCTGATGTTCATCAGCCGATGACGTGTTCCCGATGATTCCTCTCTTTCCAATTTTTGTTCGATCGCCGGCCGCACCGGGCGACGCCATGGCTCGGCCGGGCGTGGGTGCGCGTCGACAGTTTGAAGAGGCCAGCGAGAAATAGTCCAGACTGGCCGATGCGATTCGACAATTGTCTATCAATCGGATTGAAGTGACCGATCGCCGGAGACGCCCCGCCGATCGGGGCGCCTCCGGGCCGCATGATTACTGCTGCGCCAGCGCGAACACCCACAGCGAGCCGCCGGCCGGAACGGCGTTCAGCCGCTCGTCGCCGGAGAACAGCGTCATAGCCTCCGCCGATGCCGCTGGAGACGGCAATGTACTGCACGCCGTCCTGCTGCCAGGTGACCGGCTGGCCCTCGATGCCGGACCCGGTCTTGAACTGCCACAGCTTGTTGCCGTTATCGGCGTCGAATGCCTCAAGTTCGCCGGTCAGCTTGCCGGAGAACACCACCCCGCCCGCGGTTGACAGCACCCCCGAGAAGCGGGGGATGTCGGTCAGCGCTTCCCATTTCGCCTTGCCGGTCATCGGGTCGATCGCCTTGAGGACCGCCGCGCGCTCCGTCTGGCCAGATCCAACTGATATCGGCGCCCCAGTAGGTCAGGCCGGCGCGGAACTGCAGCGTCATCCGGCTTGTAATGCATGCCGAAGTTCAATGTGTTGGCATAGATCAGGCCGGTGCCGGGATTGAATGAGACAGGGCTCCAGTTCTTGCCGCCAAACGCAGCCGGCCACACATCGACTTCCTTGCCTTCGCGCACCTTGTCGGTGATTTCGGTCGGGATCGGCCGTCCGCTCTCGATCGATGCCCTTCGCCCAGGTCTGCTTGGTGATGTACTGATTGGCGGCGATCAGCTTGCCGTCGGTGCGGTCGAGCACATACATGAAACCGTTGCGGTTCACGTCCATCAACGCCTTGATCGGTTTGCCGCCGATCGTCAGGTCGGCGAGCACCATCTCGGCGACGCTGTCATAGTCATACGGATCGTTCGGGCGTGAACTGGAAATGCCACTTGATTTTCCGGTCTTTGGATCGAGCGCCAACACCGAGCAGGTATACAGGTTGTCGCCCGGATGCTGCGTCGGGTTCCACGATCCGGCGTTGCCGGTGCCCCAGTAGACGGTGTGCAGGTCAGGATCGAACGAGCCGGTGATCCAGGTCGAGCCGCCGCCGTGCAGGTAGGTGTCGCCCGGCCAGCGTCTTGCCGTTCGGATCGTCCGGGCCGGCGACGGTGTAGGTCCGCCACAGATGCTTGCCGTCGTTGGGATCCCAGCCGTCGATGAAGCCGCGGATGCCGTATTCGGCGCCCGAGATGCCGGTGATCACCACCCCGTCGGCGACCAGCGGGGCCACCGTCTGGGAGTAGCCGTCCTTGAAGTCGATGACGTGCGACCGCCACAGCTCCTTGCCGGTCTTCTGGTCCAGCGCGATCACGTTGGCGTCCAGCGTGGTGCGGAAGATCTTGCCCTCATACAGCGCCAGCCCGCGGCTGATGATGCCGCAGCAGACGATGCGGGGCACTTCCTCGGGATACTCGACCTTGGTCTTCCAGAGCTGCTGGCCGGTCTTCACGTCCAGCGCCATCGTCGCCGCGTTGGTGGTGACGTAGAGCACGCCGTTGTAGATCAGCGGCTGCGATTCCTCGCTTTTGTTGTCGTCGTAGCTGTAGTTCCACACCGGAACCAGATCGCTTGACGGTCTGACGGTTGATCTGCGTCAGCGGGCTGAACCGCTGCAGATTGTAGCCCATCCCGTAGTTGAGGACGTTCGAGGTGTCCTGTTGCGCCCCTTTGGTCAGGTCACTGGCCGTCTGGGCATGCCCGGCGAACGGAACAAGCGCGGCAACTGCAGCCGCCAGCATAAGCTTTCGCATTTCTCTCCCCTGTCTCAGGTGCCATTGTCTGGCATTTCAGACCGTCTCGCGCCGGACATCATCCGGCCGCGAGGTCACCTTAGGACGGGTATCCGCGATTGTCCAAGCGGCGCCGCCTCGGCTGCTCGGCTGCTCCCGTCTGTTGCGATGGACAATCGTTCCCCGGGCCAGCCGTCACTGTGATGTCAGATCAATCCTGACGGCGCCGAAGCGTCGCGGGCAAGCGCGCCCGCGACCCCAAGTCAGCGACTTCCTCCCACGCCTAGGCGACGCCACCGCCGCTGTACACATCCCCGCTCGAACTCGGCGAAAAGCTTCAGCACCGGGCGCGTCGGCGAACGGCAAGAGCTGCGTCATGATGGTGCCGGTCACCCGCTTGTTCGGATCGACCCAGAAATAGGTGTTGAACAGCCCGGCCCAGGCCAAGCTGCCGGCGCTGCGTCCCGCCGGTCCGGGTTCGGTGTTGATGTCGAACGACAGCCCCCATTTCTGCGCCATGCCGGGGAACAGATTGGCATCATTGGAAAGGCGCCGGATTGATCGTCTTCAAGGTGACGACATTCAGATCACCGATGTGGTTCTGGCGCATCAGTGCGACGGTCTCAGGCTTCAGCACCCGGGCACCGTTGAACGTGCCATCGTGCAGCAGCATCTGCAGGAACTGCATGTAGTTTCGCGGCGTGCTGAACAGCGCCCCGCCGCCCATGAAGAACTCCGGCCGCTGCGGCATCTCGAACGCCATCGGCTTGAGCGAACCGTCCTGCTCACGGTTGTACATCTGCGCCACCCGGGCCTTCTGCGCCGCGCTGATGAGAAAGCCCGTGTCGGTCATCCCAAGCGGGGTAAACAGGTTCTCGCGGAAATAAACCTCGAGGGACTGGTCGCTGACCGCCTCGACCGCCTTGCCGACCCAGTCGATATTTATGCCGTATTCCCAACGATCGCCTGGATCGAATACCAGCGGCACCGTAAACGAGGCATTCTTGCACTCGCCGATGCCGGGGATCCCGGTGACCTTCTCATATTTCGCGATCGGATCGCTCCAGATACTGTAGGTAAAACCAGCAGTATGAGTCAGCAGATGCCGCAGCGTGATGGCACGTTTGGCGGGACGAAGCTTGGGCGCGCCGTTGGCGTCGAACCCCTCCAGCACCTTCGGCAACTCCAGTTGCGGCAGCAACTTCCCCATCGGCTGATCGAGCTGCAGTTTGCCCTGCTCGACCAGCTGCATGCAGGCGGTCGCGGTCACGGCCTTGGTCATCGAGGCGATCCAGAACACGCTGTCAGCTGTGATCGATGGCCCGAACGCGCCCTCGTAAACGACGCCCTTGTCGGTGGCGCCGATGGCCACGATGCCCGGCACGGTCCTACTATTCACCGCCTGGCGCAGCGCCTGGTCGACCTGCCCGAGCGAGGGGCTGAGTGCCGGATCGGAGTCCGCCGCCTCGGCGCGGAAGCCGGCAAGGCCGGCGATCGAGGATCCCGCCGCCAGCGCCGTCGCCGTACGCAGCACGTCACGCCGACTACGATATTCGCCTGTCATGGATTTGTCTCCCCCTTGCCGCTCTTGCGCGACGGTCTCAATATTGAGCGCACGGACGGTGGGGGAAGTCAAGCCGGGGTGTTTGGGTGGTGCCTCCGTTCGAGCCAAACTGAAGTACCACCGATTTTTGACGCGTATCGTCGGCGCGCAAGGGAGGACCTACGCCATCCCTCGAAACCCGCAGATCATTATTGCCCAGAGCAATATCAGCCTGACTGGATTGCGAAGCGAATCAGGCTGATGGAATTGCTCGCGAACCAAAGCCGGAGTGTTTTCACTCAAAGCGAAAGCGCTCTAGGACTTGAGATGCATGGATGGTTGCCGGTGAGGGTGCTGCGGCCCATTACAGGTTTCGCTGAAGTCCGCGGCATATTGCGGCTATGGCCGGCGCGGTCGGAAACGTTCGTTTCGTGCCAAGAACTCTTCGTTTCAGATGCGAGTTGATCTCCCGCTCCGCCGCTCGATACTTTGGATCGGCCGTCGCGGCGAAGTCTGGAACCGCAAAAAATTCCGAAACAAGCTATGACGAACTTCCCAATCGGGACGCGGGACCATCTTCAGCCAGACGAAGCTGGAGCTGTGACATTGCCAAAGAGGTTGTCCCATCCCAGAGGACAACCTCCATATCAGCTATAACTAGCCGACCAGCGCGAGCTGTTCACGCCGGAGTTGGACCGTGAGTTCATCCAGCGCCTTCGACACCCGGGACAGCATGTCGTCGATCTCGTCCCGCGTAATGATCAGCGGCGGACTGAAGCACAGACTGTCATTGGCCACCGCTCGGCCGATCACGCCATTGTCCTCGAGCAGCTTGGTCAGCCGTCCACCCACTTTCTGCTTCGGATCGAAGTTGGTGTGGGTCGCCTTGTCCGCGACCAGTTCGACCGCGGCGATCAGGCTGGCGCCGCGCACCTCGCCAACCAGAGGGTGGTCGGCGAAACCGCCGGCGCAGTTCGGACTGCATGTAGGGTCCCACCGAGGCGACATGGCCGCCGATGTTCATCTCGTCGTAGATTTTCAAGGTCTCGATCGCGACGGCAGCGGGCACCGGATGCCCCGAATAGGTGAAGCCGTGGCCAAAGGTGCCGATAACGTGGCTCTCCTGCGCCAGGGCCTGGAACACCGGCTCGTTCACCATCACCGCGCTGATCGGCAGATACGATGACGACAACGCCTTGGCGCAAACCAGGATATCGGGCTGGATATCGAACGTCTGGCAACCCCAGTAGCTGCCGGTGCGCCAGAACCCGCAGATCACCTCGTCAGCGACCAACAACACGTCGTATTTGCGCAGCACGGCCTGAATTTTCGGGAAATAGCCCCGGGGCGGCACGATCACGCCACCGGCGCCAAGGATCGGCTCCGCCCACATCGCCGCAACGGTGTCGGGGCCTTGCTCGAGGATCAGCTTCTCCAGTTCGTCGGCGCAGCGCGTGGCGAAAGCATCCTCGGACTCGCCAGGCAGCGCGCCGTGGTAGAAGTGCGGCGTCATGGTGTGGAAGAAACCCGGCAGCGGCACATCGAAGCTGCGGTGATTGGCCGGCAGCCCGGTCAGTGAGGCAGAGCCGATGGTGATGCCGTGGTAGCCCTTCAGCCGTCCGATGATCTTCTTCTTCTGCGGCCGCCCCAGCGCGTTGTTGAGATACCAGACCATCTTGATGGCGGAATCGTTGGCCTCGGAGCCCGAGTTGGCAAAGAACACCTTGCTCATCGGCACCGGCGCGCGGGCGATCAGCATCTCCGCCAGATCGATCATCGGCTCGTGCGATTTCGCGGTGAACGCGTGATAGAATGGCAGCTTGCGCATTTGGTTTGCCGCTGCCTGCACCAGCCGTTCGTTATCGAAGCCCAGGGCGGCGCACCACAGGCCGGCGACGCTTTCGATATAGTCGCGGCCGGCATCGTCCCATACCCGGACGCCTTTGCCGCGGGAGATGACGACGGGTCCGACCTCCTGATGGGCGTGCAGGTCGGTATAGGGGTGCAGACACGGTGGCGATGTCACGCGCGGCGGCGGAATTCGCGCCGAAAGGCGGGGGCGGGGCCATGGCAACTCTCCTGGCTTGGCAGTGGGGGCTTGGCAGCGGGGCCGATGACTATAGTGTAGACCTATCCGGACATTGATGAAACCGGCGCGTGGGCCACCGCTGTCCGCGGTCATTAGACCAAAGCGGTAGCAAACGCAGCGCCAATCACGCGGCCGCGATACCGCCGGGATCCGCCATTTCTTGCCAATGGGCCAAGCAGCGTGGCCGTCCGCTTCAAAAGCGAAGCGTGGGCGACCCTGGCCCGATTGCCGATCAACCACACGATCTACGCCAGGTTGTCATTTGGTACAATGCGATGAAATCGGCCGACCGACGCTGGTGCGTTAAGTGCCGGGCCACTGCTTGAGCAACGTTGTTCGACGGCTTGGTCCGGCGTGCTGATCCATTTCGTTTCGCCAGGGATAGCTCGCGAGAGCCACTGCTCTTGCCGATAGCCACGTCTCCGCTACCATTCCCGGGAAACAGCGGGAACAAGAATATGTGGGAACCGAACCAGCGCTACCCTGACCCGTCCGTTCAGGTGCTGGACTCCAGGTTCAACGCCTATCGCCTGCCGCTCGCATCGGTGGAGCGGCTCGCCACCGGCTGTCGCTGGTCCGAGGGCCCGGTGTGGTTCGGCGACGGCCGCTATGTTCTCTGGAGCGACATCCCCAACGATCGCATCCTGAAGTGGGAGGAAGAAACCGGCGCCGTGAGCGTGTTCCGCAAGACCTCGTGGAACGCCAACGGCAATACCCGCGACCGGCAGGGACGGCTGGTCACCTGCGAACATCGCGGCCGGCGCGTCACCCGCACCGAATACGACGGCTCGATCACCGTCGCTGATGGACAGCCATCAGGGCAAGACGCCTGAACTCGCCGAACGACGTGGTGGTCAAATCCGACGGCTCGATCTGGTTCACCGATCCGCTGTTCGGCATCAGCGGTTACTACGAGGGCGAGAAGGCCGACGCCGAATTGCCGGCCAGCGTCTGGCGCATCGACGGCCAGACCGGCGAAGCCAGCGATGATGGCGGACGATATCGAAGGACCGAACGGGCTCGCCTTCTCGCCCGATGAGCGCCTACTGTACGTCGTCGCGTCGCGGGCCGACGCCAAACCGCTCGATCCGCGCCTTCGATGTCATCGACGACGGACGAAAACTGGCGAAGAAGCCGAATATTCATCGACGCCGGGGCCGGAACCCCGGATGGCTTCCGGGTGGATATCGACGGCAATCTTTGGTGTGGCTGGGGCATGGGTGATGCGGCGCTGGACGGCGTCCGCGTGTTCGACCGGCATGCGACGCCGATCGGCCATGTCGCCCTTCCTGAGCGGTGCGCCAATGTGTGCTTCGGCGGCCGCTTTCGCAACCGCCTGTTCATGGCGGCCAGTCATGGGCTTTATGCTCTCTACGTCAACACCCAGGGTGCTCCCGGCGGCTGACGTCGGGCGGAACCGGATCACTGTCAGCACGATGGGCGATCGGACTGCCCATCATGCCTTTGATTATATTGCAAAGGCGGTGGACTGTCCTGACCCCGGTCTGGTGATCTGCCGAAAGGATCAAGTTGTCCTTCCCTGGCGGGCGGCACTCGGTCAGCGCAGTCGCGTCACCAGAGCCCGATGTAGTGCCCAGCCCAGGGCGCAGCAGACCAGCAGGGCGGCGCCCCATAGCAGAAACGAATGCCAGTCGCCGTCCTTCAGGCGGCTGATGGACAAACCTGCCATCTGGGCAGGGTAAATATGCATCGGTGCCCAGACGAACGCAGATGTGACATTGGCCAGCACGAAGCGCCTCTGCTGCATGCCGGCCATTCCCGCCACCAGCGGCACGGTTGACCGCAGCACCGGAATGAACCGGCACACCGCCACGCTGAAAGTGCCGTAGCGATCGAAAAAGTGCACCGCGTTGGCCATCAGGCCGGGGCGGCGAGAAAATGGCCAGACGCAGAACAGTCGCGCGCTGAAGCGCCGTCCGATCCAGAATGAGAGAAAATCGCCGAGCACCGCGCCGATGATCGACAATGCCAGAAAAGGAAGCATGGACTGTCCCGCCATCGCAGCGGCGCCAGCGACAGCCATCAGGATCGGCGTGCCCGGGACCAGGACACCGAGTACCGCCACCGCCTCGACGATCGCCGCCGCGAAGACCACGCCGAGGGCGCACCCGGGATACCAGGCCACGAATTCCACGGCGGCATCGATCCATGACCACATAAGGCTGATGGAACTCTCCCTGACTGACGTCCGCCAACGGCAACGATCTTGGTCAGCCCTGTCGGTGATAAGAAGCGGCGAGCGAAATCAAGACCGACGGCTTACGCTGATGATATAGCACTGTCTTGGCCGTTGTGGTTTCAGCGCAATGATGAAGAATCGGAAAGGTCGCCATTTTCGCGGAGCACGGCACGTGGAGTTTTTTCCGGGGGCAGAAAAGGATACCGGTCGATGCTCCCGCATCGTCATGGCATCTGTCCCGCTATTGATAGACGGTCATTGAGATTTGCGCCACCTGACTTTGCGAGGACGACACCTGCGATTCGAACGGCTGACCGACGCGTGGCGGGATTGACCATACACGCGTGTCGGGACCACGGCGCAGGCCGGGTCCTGCCAGCGGCGGCCCGGGCAAAAGGATGCGTCGCCTGCAAGCAATAGGATGCCGATGGTCGGGCATCACGCGACGGGTCGACATTTCGGGCCATAGGTGTCAGAAAATCATGCATGCTTTCCTTGGCTTGTACATTGCCCCCAAGTCGTGGTGACGTGCCGTTCGGGCGCCAGGCGAATATCCGGGAGACGCCGACGGAATGTCTGGTCTCGGCCCGATCCCTCGATCCCCGTTTTGCCTGCGGCGAACGAGACCATAACCAGGAGTTACCACGCATGCGTAACCGCACTGCGATGCCTGCCACTGCCTTCGCCGTCATCCTGCTGGCGATGCTGACCGCACTGTCGACACCGTCCCGTGCGCAGCCTATTTCGGGCATCTATGTTGGGGCAGGAGCCGGACTGCACGCCCCTGAGGATCCGGGCGCCACACCGTCTACCTCCAGTTTCGGCACCGGCCTGATCAACCTTGACGAGGGGTTCGGCTTCAACTCCAACCTCGCGATCGGCTATGCGATCGGCAACGGGTTCCGCTTCGAACTAGAAGGCGACTTCATGCGCAGCGATCTGCGCCAGATCAGCAGCACGCCGTTCCCGACCACCTCCAGCGGCGGTCATGTCAAGACCTGGGGTGCCATGGCCAACGCGGTATTCGACATGGATATCGGCAGCCCCTACATCTTTCCCTACCTTGGCGGCGGTGCGGGATATCAATGGACCGCGCTGAACAACGTCAACGCGGTGCAGGTCGGTGGGCCATTCAGCTTCGCGACGAACTCGATCACCGGCACTTTCGCCATGCAGGTCATTGTCGGCGCGTCGTTCCCGATCCCAAATATGCCGGGCCTGTCACTGACCTTGGACTACCGCTTCATGGATATCCTCGGTGGTGAGAAGTTCGACGGGACAGAGGTCGTCACGGCGGGTGGTCCTGCCATGAACTCGAGCCTGAAGCTGCACAACCAATACAATCACGACGCGGTGCTCGGCGTGCGCTACGCCTTCAACGTCCCACCGCCCCCGGTTCCGGTGGCACCTGCCCCGGTCGGGTCGCCCGCACCGGCACCAGCACGCTCCTATTTGGTGTTCTTCGACTGGGACAAGGCCAACCTGACCGAGCGGGCTCGCGCAATCGTCAAGGAGGCCGCCGACAACTCCACCCGGGTTCAGTACCACCCTTATCGAGGTCAACGGCTATACCGACACTTCCGGCACTCCGAAGTACCAATCAGGGTTTATCGGTACGACGCGCCAAGGCCGTTGCCGCGGAACTGGTGCGTGACGGCGTGCCGGAGAGTGCCATCGATATCCGCGGGTTTGGTGACACCCACCTTCTGGTGGCGACCGCCCGGGGCGTGCGGGAGCCGCAAAACCGCCGCGTCGAGATCATCATGCAGTGACCCGGGCGCCCATGGAGCGATCGCGTCGCCATTTTCCGCTCCGCCAGGTCGGCGAAAGTCGACCGCCGTCTGGGTTCGGTCCTGGATAATATAAAATTCGGCGTCGAGCCGTGAGGCCCTGCAGCACGGGGCGGCGGCGCAGATGTAGCGACACGATAGTCACAGCAATCGGCGGATGGCCTCGCTGCGCCGTTCCGCACTACATGCAATCCATGGAAGATGCACACACACTCGAACTGCCCCAAGACGAGCATCTTTGGGATGAGGTCCTCGCCCGTCGTGGCGATGCCGGTTTCCTTTACGCCGTCACCACGATGGGGGTGTATTGCCGGCCTAGCTGCCCGTCGCCACGGCCGCTGCGTAAGAATGTCAGATTTTTCCCCGATCCGGCCGAGGCCGAAGCCGCCGGCTTCAGAGCCTGCAAGCGCTGTGATCCGAAGGGGGACCGCGCCCGCATCGCACGGGAGGTGGTGCGCGACTCCTGCGCCTTTATGGGGACACAGGAGGACCTTCCGTCACTGGACACGCTGGCCGCGCGCTCCGGCTACTCGCGTTTTCACTTTCTTCGCATGTTTCGTGACCATACCGGCCTGACGCCCCGGCGCTACGCCGAGGGCCTACGCGCGCGTCGTCTCCATGCCGCACTGACGGACGGAGACCGTGTGGTCGATGCGGTGGCTGGGGCAGGTTTCGGCTCGGAAAGCCGAGTCTACGAGAAGACCGCCACCTTGTTGGGGATGACGCCTGGCGCAGTTCGACGGGGCGGGCAGGGAGAGTTGATCCGCACCGCCTTCGCCGACTGTCCGTTTGGCCGGCTGCTGGTCGGTGCCACTGATAAAGGCGTCTGCTTCATCGGCTTCGCTGACCCGGATGAGGCGCTGATGCGAGATCTTCGACGCCGTTTCCCCAGGGCGCAGATCGCCATGGACGATGCCGGGCTTGCCGCTACCGTATGCGCGGTGGTGAATTTTCTGCGCGAGCCAAAACAAGCGCTGGAACTGCCGCTGGACCTGCGCGGCACCGCTTTCCAGCAACGGGTGTGGCGCACCTTGTGCAGTATTCCGCCAGGCGAGACCCGGACCTACACTCAACTCGCGGAAATGGCCGGGAATCCCGGGGCTGCTCGAGCGGCAGCGCAGTCATGTGCGAGAAACCCGGTTTCGCTCGCGGTGCCATGTCATCGCGTGGTCGGCAGCGACGGTGCGCTGACAGGCTACCGCTGGGGAGTCCGCCGCAAACAAGCGCTGCTGGAGCGCGAGCGGCAACTCAAATCCGGCGGCAACACTGAGCCAGGCGACGCGCGTCACTCATCGGGCGGTCTGGTCTGATACGGACGGGCCGAAACGCTTCTGCTGCGCGCGGGCGGCTCAGGCAGCCGTCGCTTCGACACCTGTAGTTGCGGCGCCCATCACACGAACACGCCGTTCGAAGCGCTGCCGGCGCCATTGCAGCAGTCGCCACGCCAGCCTTGTCGCAATCTCCGACAGCCTGCCCCGCGGCGGCAGGCCCACCGTCTTCAGCATCATTCCGGTGGCGCGCTCGATGTGACGGTAACGGTAGAACCCCATCGCCCGGCCCATATAGGCGGATATGCAACGGTCGTGCTGGTACGCCAACAACTCCGGATCGTTGCCGCAATGATACGCGTAGGCGAGCTCATCGTCCTCGGATTCGCCGATCCGGCCGAGTGCGATGCGCAGGCGACTGATGATCCACAGGTTCTCCCGGCTGAGATACCGCTGCATATGGTCATAGAACAGCTTGAAATGACGGTATTCATCGGCGGCGATCAGCTTGCAGATCTGCCTTAGCACCGGCTCGTCCGTGGCCTCCGCCAACGCGGTGTAGTAGCTGGAGGTTCCGGTTTCGACCATGCAGCGAGCGATCAGTTCGCCGGTGCGAGAGCCTCGGCGCGACACCCCGGCGTCGGTCTTGATGCTGTAACCGTCGCGATATCGCGCAAAGGCCGCAGGATAATCCCAGTCCGGGTCGGCCATCGAGGCCCATGCCGCCAGGGCGTCGCCGTGCTGCACCTCTTCCAACGCCCAGTGATCGGCTGCCGCCCGAAAATCGGGGTCGTCGCTGAAGACGCCGCCGAGGTACAGCGCGTAGTCGGTCCCATTGCGCTCGACCATGGCAGCCGCCTTGACCAGCGGCACCAGTTGCGGATCCACGGCCGTGCGATCGAACCGATCCCAGGCAACGTCGTCGATCCGCCAGTGCTTCATGGTGTGATCATGCTCACTCTAGGGGTGCTGCACGCAAGCGGGGGAGGGAGCTGCGCCGCAGAAGCCCGGTCCTGCCGAGGTCAGGAAATAATAGTGGGCAACTAACTGATAATAAGACATTTACCGCGTTTACGGTGGTCATACTCAGGTTGTGGCCCGCGCGCAACAGCCGCAAGGAACCGAGCGCCGCTTGCGCGGGAGGCGGGCGCCAGGGCCGAACATCTGCGTATCGGGCCGTTGTGAACAACAGATTGAGCGGCCGGCTCGCACTTTCCATAGTGGCCGTTATCGCTCGTTGGATTTGCCGATATTGGCCAGCGACAGGATGAGCTGCCTGGGCAGGCTGCCGAAGGCAGTGAAGCCGTGATGGCGATAGAACGCTTCAGCCTCGTCGTCCTTTTCATCGACCACAAGTGCGAGTACGGCCACGTCGGAGCGCACGGCACGGCTGGCCGCATCCCACAGCAGCGCCGCGCCGAGTTGCAGCCCACGGTGCGCCCGATCGACCGCCAGACGGCCGAGACGGGCAACCGGCACGTATGGATAGCGCGGCAGCCGCCTTGCAAGGGCGTCGGGCATTTCCCCAAGCGGAATGCCGGCGGCGGCAAGAGTGTAGTAGCCGGCGACCGTGCCGGTAGCGATATCCACAGCCACGTAGCAGGCAGTTACGCGGCGGCGCACATCCTGCGTCACGTGATCCTGGAAATACCGATCAAGCGGTCCGACGCCACAGGAAAATCCAGCCCGTTTGTGCTGCGAGGCAAGGGTCTCGATGCGATACGGCACCGGCATCGCTATTCCCGGATGAGCCGGGCATGGGCTTCAAACGCGCGCTCCATGGCTGGAGCCAGAGGTGGCGGATCAAGGAGCAGATCGACGAAGCGCCGCTGATCGTCCGCCACCAGTCGGATGATATGGGTTTGCTCAATGGCGCGTTGCGCCGCATCCTGGGCTGCCGCTACGACAAAATCACTGACGCTGCGTCCCTGCAGTTCTGCGGCAAGTTTGACGACGGCCAGTGCCTCCGGGGCAATTCTGGCCTCGATCCGTGCAGTGCGGTTAGGTTCCTGGGGCATCACGAAGCCTCACTTTCTCGCCGTAATGTACGGGTTTATACCGTACGTGTCAAGATGAGGCTTTCATATGAAGTGGCAGGAGTGTATCCGAAAAATGAGCTTCCGGCCGCCATAAGACTAGCGAATCGCGACGCACAAGGTGCCCATTTGAATGGGCCGCGATCGATCAACGTCTCGCCCGTCAGCACTTTCAGGCCGACACCTATCGGGGCGATCGGATCCGCGCTGCACGGGAAACAGAGCCGGGACGCATACTGGTCGTCCGAGGAGATGGACGTGCCGGGCACGCCTACGCAGCGCCGGTCGCGGCTTCCACCCGGGCACGCGCCGACTGCACCCGGTCGAGCGCCGCGTCCTCGATCGCCGGGTCACTCTTGTCCGCCGCCTCGTATGCCGCCTCGGCCTCGGCCAGGCGCTGTTCGGCGTCGGTACGGTTCACCTCGGACAGCGGCATCACATGGTCGGCCAGCACCGTGCAACGTTCCGGGGTAACCTCGGCAAATCCACCGTCGACGAACAGGCGATCGGTCACGCGGTCACCCTCGTACAGATCGATCACGCCGCCCCGCAGCATGACGATCATCGGCGTATGGCCCTCGAGCACGCCCATATCGCCCTCCGAGGCGGGAATCACCACCATGTCCACCGGACGCGACATCAGCAGGCGTTCCGGGCTCACGATCTCCAGCGCAACCGACATCGAACGTTCCTTTTTACGCCTGGCCCGTCTTACGCCTTGGCCTTCATCGACTTCGGCCTTGGCCACGGCCTCCTCGATGGTGCCAACCATGTAGAACGCCGCTTCCGGCAGATGGTCGTATTCGCCCGCGCAGATCGCCTTGAAGCTGCGCACCGTGTCAGCCACTGCCACGAACTTGCCCGGAAAGCCGGTAAACACTTCGGCCACATGGAACGGCTGCGACAGGAAGCGCTGGATCTTGCGGGCGCGCGCCACGATCAGCTTGTCCTCCTCCGACAGCTCATCCATGCCAAGAATGGCGATGATGTCCTGCAGCGACTTGTAGGTCTGCAGGATGCGCTGGGTCTCGCGCGCCACGTTGTAGTGCTCTTCGCCGACGATCCGCGGATCGAGCGAGCGCGAAGTCGAATCCAGCGGGTCCACCGCCGGATAGATGCCCAGTTCGGCGATCTGACGGTTCAGCACGGTGGTCGCGTCAAGGTGGGCGAACGACGTCGCCGGTGCCGGGTCGGTCAGGTCGTCGGCCGGCACGTAGATCGCCTGCACCGAGGTGATCGACCCCTTGTTCGTCGAGGTGATCCGCTCCTGCAGCGCGCCCATATCGGTCGCCAGCGTCGGCTGATAGCCCACCGCCGAGGGAATGCGACCCAGCAGTGCCGACACTTCCGCTCCCGCCTGGGTGAACCGGAAGATGTTGTCGACGAAGAACAGCACGTCCTGGCCTTCCTCGTCGCGGAAATACTCCGCCAGCGACAGGCCGGACAGGCCGACACGCGCACGCGCACCCGGCGGCTCGTTCATCTGGCCATACATCAGCGCCACCTTGGATCCCTCGGTGGAGCCGTTCTCGCCCAGCTTGATCACCCCGGCGTCGACCATCTCGTGATACAGGTCATTGCCCTCGCGGGTGCGCTCACCGACGCCGGCGAATACCGACACGCCGCCATGCGCCTTGGCGATGTTGTTGATCAGCTCCTGGATGATGACGGTCTTGCCGACACCGGCGCCGCCGAACAGGCCGACCTTGCCGCCCTTCAGGTAGGGCGCGAGCAGGTCGACCACCTTGATGCCGGTGACCAGGATCTCGCTCGACGTCGCCTGATCCTCGAACGACGGCGCCGCGCGATGGATCGGGTAGCGCTGCTTGGCGTTCACCGGGCCGCGTTCGTCGATCGGGTCGCCGATCACGTTCAGGATCCGGCCCAATGTCTCGGGGCCCACCGGCACGGTGATCGGGCCGCCGGTGTCCACCACCTCCTGGCTGCGCACCAACCCGTCGGTGCTGTCCATGGCGATGCAGCGCACGGTGCGCTCACCCAGTTCCTGGGCGACTTCCAGCACCAGGATTCGATTCTCGATCTTGGTCGTCAGCGCGTTCTGGATGAACGGCAGCTCGCCGTCGAATTGCACGTCCACCACGGCCCCGAGAACCTGGGTCACGCGTCCGACGATATTGCTGGCCATGATGGTTTCCTTCTGAAATTCGGACGGGTGTCGAACCGATGCGAGCGGGGATCAGAGCGCTTCCGCGCCGGAGATGATCTCGATCAGTTCCCGGGTGATGTTCGCCTGCCGCGCCCGGTTGTAGTTCTGGCTGAGTCGCTTGATCATGTCACCGGCGTTACGGGTCGCGTTGTCCATCGCGGTCATCCGCGCGCCATGCTCGCCCGCGGCACTCTCGAGCAGCGAGCGATAGAGCTGGATCGACAGCGCCTGCGGCAGCAGCTTGGCCAGGATGGTCTCCTCGTCAGGCTCGAACTCATAGATCGCCCCGCCGGTGTCGATCTCGTCCGCCGGCGGTGGCGGGGCGGGAATGATCTGCTGCTCGGTGACGACCTGCACGATCACCGATTGGAAGCGGTTGTAGATCACCGTCGCCACGTCGATCTCGCCAGCAGCCAGCATCGCCGACACCCGCGTGCCGATGTCCTGCGCATCGGTGAACTCGATCCGGCGGCGGCCGGCGTAGCTGATGTCGTCGACGATCCGGCTGGAGAGCTCACGCCGCAGGTAGTCCCGCCCCTTGCGGCCGACGGCGAGGATCTTGACCGTCTTGCCCTCGGACTCCAGACGGCGCGCCAGCAGACGGGTGGCGCGGCCGACATTGCTGTTGAACGCGCCGGCGAGGCCACGATCCGCGGTCACCGGGATCAGCAGGTGCACCTTGTCCTGCCCGGTCCCCACCAGCAGCGGCGGCGCGGTCGGCGACCCGGCAACCGAAACCGCCAGCGCCCGCAGCATCCGGTCCATCCGCTCCGCGTAAGGCCGCGCGGCCTCTGCCTGCTGTTGCGCTCGCCGCAGCTTAGACGCGGCGACCATCTTCATCGCCGAGGTGATCTTCTGCGTCGACTTCACGCTGTTGATGCGGATCCGAAGCGCCTTCAGACTGGGCATGGCGGCGACTGACCCTTAGCTGAAGGATTTGGCAAAGTTGTCGAGGAACGTGGTCAATTGCTTCTCGACGTCCGGCTTGATCTCCAGATCGGCACGGATCGCATCCAGGATCCCCGGCTCGCGCGACTTCAACTCGGCCATAAACTGCGCCTCGAACGGGCCGACGCGGCCGACGTCGATCTTGTCGAGGTAACCACGCACTCCGGTGAAGATCGCCGCCACCTGTTCCTCGATCGGCATCGGCTTGTACTGCGGCTGCTTCAGCAGTTCGGTCAGGCGCGAGCCACGCGCCAGGAGTTGCTGCGTCGAGGCATCGAGATCGGAGGAGAACTGCGCGAACGCCGCCATTTCGCGGTACTGCGCCAGTTCCAGCTTGATGCGTCCGGCGACCTGCTTCATCGCCTTGATCTGCGCGGCGGACCCGACGCGGGAGACCGACAGGCCGACGTTCACCGCGGGACGGATGCCGCGGAAGAACAGTTCGGTTTCGAGGAAGATCTGCCCGTCGGTGATCGAGATCACGTTGGTCGGGATATAGGCCGACACGTCGCCGGCCTGCGTCTCGATCACCGGCAGCGCGGTCAGCGAGCCGGCCCCGTGTTCGTCGTTCATCTTCGCCGCACGCTCCAGCAGGCGCGAGTGCAGATAGAAAACGTCACCCGGATAGGCCTCGCGGCCAGGCGGACGGCGCAGCAGCAGTGACATCTGGCGATACGCGACGGCCTGCTTGGACAGATCGTCGTAGAAGATCACCGCATGCTGGCCGCTGTCGCGAAAGAACTCGCCCATGGTGCAGCCGGTGTAGGGCGCCAGGAACTGCATCGGCGCCGGGTCGGATGCCGTCGCCGCGACGACGATGGAGTATTCCATCGCGCCGTTCTCTTCGAGCGTGCGGACGAGCTGCGCCACGGTGGACCGCTTCTGGCCGATCGCGACGTAGATGCAGAACAGCTTCTTGGCCGCCTCGGTGCCGGCGTGGGCGGTCTTCTGATTGATGATCGTGTCGATGATCACAGCGGTCTTGCCGGTCTGCCGGTCGCCGATGATCAGCTCCCGCTGGCCGCGTCCGACCGGGATCAGCGCGTCGATCGCCTTCAGGCCGGTCTGCATCGGCTCATGCACCGACTTGCGTGGAATGATGCCGGGCGCCTTGACCTCGACGCGGCTCATTTTGGCGTCCCGTATCGGCCCCTTGCCGTCGATCGGATTGCCCAGTCCGTCGACCACCCGGCCGAGCAGGCCGAGCCCGGTGGGCACTTCGACGATGGAGCCGGTGCGGGACACCGTGTCGCCTTCGCGGATCTCCTTGTCGTCGCCAAAGATGACGACGCCGACATTGTCGGTTTCCAGGTTGAGTGCCATGCCGCGCAGGCCGGCGGTCGGGAATTCGACCATCTCCCCGGCCATGACGTTCTGCAGGCCGAACACCCGGGCGATGCCGTCACCGACCGACAGGACCTGACCGGTCTCGGCGACGTTGGCTTCGGTATCGAACGCGGCGATCTGCTTCTTCAGGATCTCCGAGATCTCTGCTGGGCGGATCTCCATCTCACGCGGCTCCCTTCATGGCGTACTGCAACCGTTGCAGCCGGGATTTCAAACTGGTGTCGTAAAGTCGGGCGCCGATGCGGACGACCAGGCCGCCAAGCAGGTCGGCCTCGACACTCTCGTCGATGTTGACGTTGCCGTATCCGGCCTCGATCAGGCGGGCCCGAAGCTGCTGGCGCTGGACGTCATTCAGCGGGTGCGCGGACGCGACATGGGCGGTGACGATGCCACGCCGCTCCGCCACCAGCGTGGCGAACGCCCTGACGATGTCGCGCAGTGCCCGCAGCCGGCGATTGACCGAGATGACCCCGACGAAGTCGCGCACGTCCTTGCCGAAGCCTTCCTGCTGCAGCACCGCCTGAGCGGCGGCGGTCGCCGTCTTCACGTCGATCAGCGGCGATTTCGATCAGCCGGCGGAAATCGGCGCTGGCGTCGATCAGCCGGCCGAGACCTTCCATCTCCGAGATGACGGTATCGAGGGCAGTGGTGTTCATCGGCGTGGGCGTAAAGCGCGGCGGCGTAGCGGTCAGTGAGTCCGCCGCCGCCAGATGCGATCGTAGTAGCCTCGGTCGCCACGTGCATTTCCATATGTTGAGCCGAACCGCGGGGCCCGGGCATAGGTCGAGAGCGGCCGGCCGAACCGGCGCGGCGCGTCTACCACGGGGTATGGAGGGGCGCAACACGCGGCGCGGGTTCCTGGCGTCTTGTCCATTCGGTGAACGGGTGTAGCGGCCGTGCAGCGGTGAATGGCACGGGGCACATGCCGTTATATCCGGCGGCGAAATCAAGATCTCCGTGTTCGGGATCTAACGCCTTGGCCGAGTAACAAAGCGACCCATACCGTGTATGTGCTTCGCGAGCGGCGGCGCGCTGGTATTGCTCCAGCGAAAAACCTCCCGCTCGGAAACCCAAGAGGCGCGATCAGACCGGATGGCAGTCCGCGCGCTGCATGCCCGCTTCCACACGAGACAGGCGAGCGAGGCCGTCTACCCCTCGATCGTCGCCCCACGCTGGACCACGTTGCTGGCCAGCCCACTACCTGTGGAAATCAGCGCACGCCGAATATCGCCGATCGGGCCACTTTCGGCGGACGCGAAAAGGCCGCTTCTTCCGGGGATGTTTGTCGGATCGGCAACATGATTCCACATTCCCTGCTATCGAACTCAGCTCGGTAACTCGCTGGCTGTCCGTGGCCGTGCCGCCACAAGGTTTGCCGTGCCCTGACCGGCCGCATCCGGATCGCTCTCGGTCATCACCCCCGCGCCGTCGCGGATGCGCCTGGACGACCTGTCGCCCAACCCGACGATTGGTGCAAACGAGCGCATGTCAAACGCCGGTGGCGCCGTCGTGGTCAACGGTTCAGCGGGTCGCGCCACGCCGAGTCCCGAACTGACGTCAAGGGGCCGGTTGGTGGGCAAGGCGTCGTCATTATTCTGCCCTTCGGGTTCCAGAACACCAATCAGATTCGGTGTACAGGCCGTCGCCAAGCCCGCCGGCCATGGGCAGGTTCTCACCCAGCACTACGCGGATGGCGATCGGGTTGAAGATGCCGGCTGCCGCCAGCGCCGGACCCGGGTCTTCGCCATCATGCACCAGCACGGCGCGGATTGAGATGCGGTCGTGGGGATGGATACGGTCCACCGGGTTGTCGCTCATGCCGAGACGCATCATGTTCTTTTTATGTTCCTAGCGGAATCGGCCGGGATTTGCAAGCGTTATCCCCGACCGGCGCTAACATCACCGCGCGCCGCGCTTGACGCCTCGCAATGCCACGACCAGGATTACGTACTATTCATTCAGGATCCCTCGCGCATGGCGCTAAGCCGCTCCACCCGTGTCAATATTCTCATTGGCAACGGACACTTCCTCTCGCACTTCTACGTCCTGTGCCTGCCGCCGATGTTCCTGGTCTGGCAGAACGCGTTCAACGTGAGCTTCGCCGAGCTCGGCCTCGCGATTGCGCTGATGTCGGGCACCACGGCGGTGCTGCAGACGCCGGTCGGCTTTCTCGTCGACCGCCATGGCGCGCGGCGCTTCCTGGTCGGCGGCGCGCTGCTGATGTCGCTGTCGATCGCCGCCATGGGGCTGGCCACGGCTTTCTGGCAGGTGCTGGTCCTGGCGACGCTGTCGGGCGTGGGCAACTCGGTGATCCATCCGGCGGATTACGCCATCCTGTCCGGATCGGTGGACAAGGACCGCATCGGACGCTCCTTCGCGCTGCACACCTTCAGCGGCAACCTCGGCTTTTCCGCCGGCCCGCCGGTCGCGGCGTTCCTGATGGCCGCTCTCGGCTGGCGTGCCGCGCTGCTGATCGTCGGGCTCCTGGGCGTGCCGGTGGTCGTCTCGATCCTGCTGCAAAGCCGCATCCTGAATGACCAGACCCACACGGAGGTTTCCCGGGCCGGCGCCAGCCTGTCGGGCCGCGATCTGCTGACCAGCCGCACGATGATCCTCTTCTTCCTTTTCTTCATGCTCGGCGCGATGGCCGGCGGCGGCGTCCAGTCCTGGCTGGTGACCGTCCTGCACACCGTCCGAGGCATCGATCTGCCGGTCGCCGCCACGGCGCTGACCGCCTATATGATCGGCTCGACCTGCGGCGTCCTGGTGGGTGGCTGGTTCGCCGACACGTTCAGGCGCCACGTGCTGCCGTTCGTGACCGGCCTGACGATCTTGTCCGCCGTGCTCATCCTGGGCGTGAATTGGCTGGATCTGCCGGTGGTGATGGTGATCGCGTTGACGTTCCTATCCGGGCTGGCGCTCGGGGCGAGCCGGACACCCCGGGACGTCATGGTGCAGGGACGCCGCGCCGCCGGGCCAGATCGGCAAAGTGTTCGGCTTCGTCAGCGCCGGCCTGCCGCTGGGCAGCGCGATCACGCCGGTGCCGTTCGGCATGCTGATCGACCGGGGGCACCCTGAACTGGTGCTCGTGCTGGTGGCTGTGGTGCTGCTGCTCAGCCTGTTCTGCGGCGGTTCGGCGCGGGCGTCGGCCGCTCAGACCACCGACCTGGTGCCGCTGCCGGCGGAGTGATCTACCCCGGCAACGTCCGGCGCATGAAGGCGGTGCGGGCCTGCGCCCCGGCCATGATGAACGCTCCATCCTGCCCCGACAGGATGAAGCGCGCACCCATCTCGATGTAGCGCGGCATGATGGCCTCGTTGTAGATCCCCGCCATGCCGGGGAACTTCCCGTGTTTGCGGCAGGCGGCGATCATCTTGCCATAGGCGTCGGCCAGCCGGTCGTTGCCGAAATCGCCCGGGATGCCCATCTCGGCGCACAGATCGTTAGACCCGATCAGCAGCACGTCCACACCCTGGCACCGAGGCGATCTCATCGGCGTTGGCGATCGCGGTCGGCGTCTCCAGCATCACCACCGTCAGGTTGGCCGCGTTCAGCGCGTTCACGGCATCGCCCGTGCTGAGCTTGCCAAGCTGATAGTGCGGCCCCCAGCCGCCGACCGAGCGATGGCCGATCGGCGGATATTTCAGCTTCTCCACCACCTCCCGCGCTTCAGCGGCGGTATCGACATGCGGCATCACGATCCCCATCGCGCCGTTGTCCAGCGCCCGCGTGGCGATCGAATACTGTCCGTTCGGCACCCGCGCGATCGGTGCGATCCCGGCGTCGAGCGCGGCCACGGAAATCTGGGCGCAGGCCTCCAGTGACATCACGCCGTGTTCCATGTCCAGAAACAGCCAGTCGAAGCCAGCGACGGTCATCGCCTTGGCGACCTCGACGCTACGGGTCATGCGGATGCCGACCCCAAGAGACAGTTGCCCCTGCTCGAGCTTTTCCCGGGCGACGTTGCGGACGGTCATGGCGGCGTTTCCTTGTGCGGGTCCGTGCGGCGATGTGGCCTTATTTCGCGGCGACCGGTTCGCGCGTCGCGGCCGGTGCCGCGGCGGATGTCGGCAAAGAACCGGGTCTTCATGCCCTTCTGGTTCTCATACAGCGAGCCTTGAAGCGCGGCGGGCGGCAGCGGCAGACGCACCGGGGCAGGCGCCAGCCTCGGCTCCCGCGGCTGTCCGGCCACCATCAGGGCGTCGAACGCCTCGATGCCGCCGGGAAAACCAAGGATCGGCCAAGCGTCGGCCGAGCGGAACTGGAACAGCAGCAGGCGGCGGTCGCGATCGGAAACGTTGGGAGCGGAGCCATGCACCGCCCGCACATGGTGCACGGTGATGGAACCGGCCCGTCCAGTCAGCGGAACGGCCTTGGCATAGTCGACGTCGTGACGCGAGGGATCCATCGCGCCGCAGAACGCGCCGTCGGCATGGTGGTCGAAGATCGGGCCGCGGTGACTGCCGGGCACGATCATCAGCGGGCCGTTCTCCATCGCCATGTCGTCGAACATCACCCCTACCGCAGCCAGATTGTCGTTGGTGTGGGGGTAGAATGCCCAATCCTGGTGCCACTCGACGGGCGCGCCAAAGCCGGCGCACTTCATGTTCAGCTTGGCGGTATCGAAGCGGATATCTGGTCCCCATAGGTCCTGCAGTACAGCGATAATCTTGGGGTGCCGGGTCAATGCGGCGTAGGCCGCATCATGCAGGTGCGCAGCCTTGATGCGCCGGACGCGTGGATTGTCGGCGGAATGGCTGTCCTCCAGGTCGTAGATATCGGTGTGCCCGGTCAGCCCGCGGGCGCGCTCGACGAAACCGTCGGTCACATCGCTGAGGCGGCGTACTTCGTCCGCCGTCAGAACGTCAGGGACGACGATGGCGCCTACATCATTGTATGTGTCGATTTGGCTCTTGGTCAGCATATCGGTCTCCGCGCTTTTGCGCCAGACTACACCGTCGGGTGCCAAGGGTCGAGGCTGCCGGAAAACGGACATTTTGCTGGGCCTCCGAGACCACTTCGCCTGGGGACTGCTTGTTTCCGCCACCGTCGTCTCCCGTCGCGGCTCTGGACTGGCCGATTTTCATCGGCATGAAGATCAACGCGCGAATGTGTTGCGCTGGCATCATGGGTGCGAGCGGGATACCAGGTGAACCGAGACGTTATCGCCTCCCGGGAAGACCGACCGCCGGGGCTTGATCGAGTTGAGCAGGAAACCTTGAGTACGTGCCTGGCAGTACCGCGGTTGCTCTCTATCTCCTTGTGTCGGGGCACTGACCGCTTCGTTGACAGTAAGACAATCATATCGATATCGGTCTGCGGCCTAATTCGGATCGTGTTCGGCAACGTATCCAATGTGGATATAGAAGCAGGCCCAATCATAATGAATTAGAAACAGGAATTCGCGATGGCGGTTGAAACCAGAAGGCACAGAGGTCCTTGCATCAGCTCCCCTGGAAGCGTTGGCCGTTGGCGGCACGGTCGGGGAAGATCCCCAGCCACCGCGCAGCACTCACTGCCAGACGGAGCAAACTCGACAATATGTCAATGTACGGCTTCCAGGCTTATCGCCGCCTTCGAATCTGGCCCTCATGCATGGAGGTCAGCAGCTTGGTTCATATCTCTTTCGATAGTGGAGCGAATGTGCAACGACCAATCACGGTCAAGACTCAAGCCGCAATGATATTCGATTCGAGCCCCCGATCGCGGAATCCGAGACGGCCAGGCTTCTTGACGTATGTCACAAGAAACATATTGCGCCGCCCGGGATCGCCATGCTAGCCAGCGGCCAACGACGGACCCAATATGGCCGCCGTGCATAAAATAGACTTTCGAATCCCCCAAAAACGACCTGTTGCGCCGCGTGGCGTTCCGAGCACACCGCGATCGGCTCGCCAATCTGCCCGCCCATGCACCCGCATGGCCGCGCCCGGATGGTCTGAACTGCTTCGTCATATTTGACTGGATACTATACTCTCAGTGATTGCGCTGCACGTTCAGTCGTCTTCAGACCGGGCTCGTCGAGCATCGACCGTTGTCTGATCGACTATACTTTAATTGTAGAGTAATAGACTACGGCAACAGCTTGAGCAGCCACCATTATTCAAGGAACTATTAATGACCCAAACCACCTGGGATCCGTCAAACACTGGCGGCTGGGCTCTTTCTCACGGCAATCTTACCGCCGTCAGCCCGGACAACAATACGCCACAGAGCATCTTCGTGGCATACGCCAACGCCCCTATTCCAGACCACGCCAGGACCTACTTCGAGTACACGGTATCAGGAGCCGCAATTCAAACAGCTTTCACCGTAGGTTTCGGGGTGCCGGGCTTCGATCCTGGCAATAAGAACATCAACGCCGACGGGAGCAACGATTCGGGACGCCACATTTGTCGGCTTCTCCTATAACCTGACCGTTACGAACAGCGGTAACGTCATCTACGATCCGCAGGGCAATGCCACCTTTGCACGGAACCATCCCGGCAGTATCGGCGCACCCAACCGGTGGCCCGATGGCAGTGTAATCGGCGTTCTGGTCGACCGGATAAACAACACCGTCCAGTTCACGCTGAATGGCAGTCCACAAGGTGGCCCGTTCGACATCAGTGGCCTCGGAGGCAAGACCGTATTGCCGTTTGTCGACTCCTGGTTCCGGTCCGGGCCGGTGGCCACGATCAACGGCGGCAGCCATGCCTTCGCCGAGCGACTGCCCTCTGGCTATACGGCCCTTGATGGCAGTGGCGGCGGAGGCTGGAGGCGCAATGGCGGTGGCGGCGGCGGCAACGGCTGGCGGAGACAGCGATGGCGGATCGGCCAGCGGCATATTCGTCAACCAGCCGCCAAATCTCACCGTTGGCGCGGATGTTATCGTCGGTAACGAGACGGATCCCACTCAGCCGGTCTATCTCAGCTGGCGCTCAAATGGCACGCCATCCGTAGGCGACAACGACGTCGTTCAGGCAACGGTTAATTCCAACGGAAACTTCCGGGCAGCGGTTAACGTGGATCACGCTGGCACGCCTGGCACCATGTTTGTCGGCAACGCCGGCGCGCTGACCGCCGTGTGGTCGGCGACGCCGGCAGGTGTCTCGGCCGATAATAGCACGGTCCCGACGTCCACGATCAGCGAACAGAGCCAAGGCCCGGAAAATCTGAGTTTTGTGCGAGGCTCGGGATCGACCGGCGACCGGGGACACCGTCACGGTAAGCCAGCCAGCCGACCTCACAGCCGGCGTGCAGAACTTCTTTGGCACTGAATCCGATCCTACCCAGCCTGTATTTCTCAACTGGCGGAACTTTGGAACACCCGCGCTCGGCGACAGTGGGTGGACGCAGGCCACGGTTCATGGCAGTGGCCGTTTCTTCGATTCCGTCGAGGTCGATCGACCAGGCGTCCAAGGCACCATGTTCTACCGCGTCGGCTCGGGGCCTCCAGTTGCGGCGTGGACGGCAACGCCGTCGTAGCAGAAGGTCATAGGCGCCAACCGCGGGCTTTCGGTCGATTGACGCTGCAACAAATGGCGGGCAACGGACTACGTGGCCCGCCACCCAGAGCCACCCGTTGTTCCACCCATCATTCATATCTACCTCACCGTCGGCCGGCCGCTCCGACATTGATTGCGGCGGCGAATCACCGGCCCTGGCGAGCGTCGGCCGGCGCTCCGTGATTCGGCCCTCGGCCCGACGCCGCCTCGGTCCTCTGGGGACCGGCACGGTTCACGGCGGCCCAACGATATCGTAAGACGGATCAGGCAGTATCGCTGCCCAATGCAACGACCTAGCCGATTGTTCGGCGTCGGATGGGCCAGCGAATACTCTCTCCGGGAGGAACCAAGTCATGACGGAACTGATCCAGACCTCGAGGAACGGCGCTTGCCTCGAGATTGTCTTCAACAGGGGCGAGCGAAAAAACGCTCTCAACAACGCGATGTACGACCGATTGACCGAGACCCTGACAGCGGCTGGGGCGGACGACGCGGTTCGCTGCATCCTGGTCCGCGGCGCCCCTGGCGCGTTTTGTGCTGGCAACGATCTGAAGGAGTTTATCTCCGCCCCGCCGCTGACCGAGGATGCCCCGGTGTTTCACATGCTGCGCGCGCTCAGCGGCAGTCAGAAGATTCTGGTGGCTGCGGTGAACGGCATGGCGATCGGTGTCGGGGTGACCATGCTGCTGCACTGCGATCTCGTGCTGGCCTCGCGCGAGGCGACCTTCCAGCTTCCCTTCATCAACCTGGGGATTGTCCCGGAAGCGGCCAGTTCGTTGCTGCTACCTCGCCTGATCGGCCACCAACGCGCGATGGAGATGCTGGTGCTCGGCGAACCGATCGATGCCGAGCAGGCAAGGGCCTATGGCATCGTCAATCGGGTGGTCGAGCCGGATGCGCTGCTGCCGGCGGCTCATGCGCTGGTCGAACAGATCTTGGGAAAGCCTCCCGAAGCTTTGCGACAGATCAAACGCCTGGTCAAATCTGAAACCATATCGATAAGCGATCGTATGCGAGAGGAAAACGCCGTGCTCGCGGCACGGATCGTTTCCGCCGAGGGCAGGGAGGCGATTGCAGCGCTGATCGACAAGCGCCCGCCCAATTTCAGGCAGCCGTAGGCCATCGGGTCGCCCGCCGCCTCCCGCCAGAATGCCAGGCTCGCCTACGCTCTGAGCGCGATCAGCGCCCCGCCATCGGGGCCCCACTCGGCATCGCATCGTGACACCTGTCAATCGAGCCACTGGCCGGGCCGGACGCAGCCAAAAATTCGATCGCCGATGAACTCCCGGTTTGTCACGACGTTGCGGCGATCACAAGAAAACGTGAAGGAATGATCAGGGTCGCCAATGGCCACAGGCACCGGACGCCGCGCCGAAACTAGAGCCGGACCGCCGTAGTCTGGACCAGCATGCCGATCGTCATCACCCGGAACGAGTCCGGCGACCCATAAGACCAGATTACGTGGCCTGCGGCTTATTGTTACGTAAATCCAACAACGGTGCGGGTCCTCGCTTTCCTTACCGGACACGAGGCTGGATGCGTTCACCCCACTAAATGCGATATGGCATCGACCGCGCCGATTGGCGCACCGGAAAACACATCAGACGGGGTCCATCGGGATTGTGATCAGGGTCACTCGTAGATAGTCGCAGGCGCCTGGTGAATGCATTAGCATTCAAAACACTCGCATCGTCATGATGATTAGCGCTGGACAGGTGCAGAATTTTATGGTTCCGTAATTAGCAAAAAACAAGATAGAACTGTGCTTAAAAGGAATGGATTGCCGAAGCGAATGAAGCGCCGGAGGCATCGGAACCGTCATGTCGGATCACCATTGGACAGCAGTGCCGCACGTCTACCGCACGATAGCCGCCGTCCTGGGCGATCTGCTCGATGACATAGCGCTGCGGGACATCGCACAGGCCGCGCGGGGAATATCGCGCGCTGCCCTCGCGGCCGTCTCATTCTCTGCGCCTGGCTTCTCCTCGGCGACAACCATCTTCGTTCGCGATTTACTGGTCATGCCTCAGGATTTCACCCACTGCGAGGTCACCGCGGCCAGCGAGGATGTCTTCGCAGTGCCAAATCTGATCGTGCACCCCCACCACATGGACGAGACCTTGTCGCTGCGGTCCTACGCCGGCTGCACTGTTCTCGATCGGCAGAGCAGCTGTATCGCTGTGTTTTACCTGATGGATACGAAGCCATACCAACTAACCGTGGCGGAGACCTCGCGACTGCGGGCCTACGCCCATCTCATCTCCAGCCGGATCGAGATTGTACGGCGATTTGGCGGCGGTCCTGGCCCGTCGCCACGAGAAATCATAGGTCGTGCCGAACTCGTCGCCAGTGCGGGACAGAGCAGCGAAGCGCAGATCCTGATCGCGCTTGCCTACGCGGCCGACGACATCGCCGCAATCCGCCAGCGCGTCCCGACCCATACGTCGTCGCGACCCCGCCTGATGCCCAGGGTACTGATCGCCGCACCCGCGTCAGCGCGGCGTTCGCATTGCAGTCGGTCGCGGCTGACCGCGCGACACCCGAGATTTGCAGCCCCCATCCACTCACGGTAACGTCAGTGACTCGCCGGGGACGGGGATGGCAAATGCGGACCTACATCTGGCGGTGGTGATCCGGCCGGCCGCCTTATCAGGCGTCGTGGCCGCGGTTCGGCAAGACCCTTGGCTCCGTCTTCCCAGTTCCTGCGTTGCCCGTTGCCGAGCGCCATTTACCTGACCCTTGAATACCTTGATACGGAGTTTGCTCCATGCGCATAGCAGTCATCGGGGCCGGCGGTGTCGGCGGAGCGTTCGGTGCGGCGCTGGCCCGCGCCGGGGCTGACGTAACCTTCGTCGCGCGTGGCGCCCATCTGGCAGCAATTCGCGGCAGCGGCCTGCGGATCGAAGGCGGCCGGGGCGAAACCACCATCAACCCCGCGCGCGCCACCGACGATCCGGCAACCATCGGTCCAGTCGATTTCGTTCTCTTTTGCGTCAAGCTTTGGGACGTCGAGAGCGCCGGCGCACGTCTTGCGCCGATTATCGGGTCAACAACAGCGGTGATACCGCTTGCAGAACGGCATAGATGCCGCTGAGCGGCTGATCCCGATCCTGGGACGCGGCGCGGTGATGGGCGGCGTCGCGCAAATCAGTGCCACGATAGCCGAACCCGGCCTTATCCGTCAGACCGGGGATTTCATGCGCCTGGTTTTCGGCGAGTTGGAGGGCGGCAGGAGCGCCCGCGGCGAGACCTTCCTAGGGCTGTGCCGACAGGCCGGCTTCGACGCCACGCACAGTGACCGGATCATGACCGAACTGTGGGTGAAGTTCATTCTTCTCGCTACCAACAGCGCACTGACCGCGGCAACCCGGACCCCCATAGGCAAGCTGCGAGATGATCCCGACATCGCACCGCTGTTTGCCCTGGCGGCGGCGGAGGTTGCCGCGGTCGGCCGGGCGCGTGGGGTGAAACTGACCGACGACGCGGCGCAGCAGGCGGTTGCCTTCACCCGCGCCGCGCCCCCGGCGATGATGGCCTCGATGGCTCATGACCTGATTCGCGGAAATCGCATCGAACTGCCCTGGCTCTCGGGCAAAGTCGTTGCACTGGGCAAGGAACTTGGGGTTCCGACACCGGTTCATGCAGTCCTCTATGCAGTCCTGAAGCCATTCGTGGACGGCAGGCCAGCCTGAAGCGGCAACCATCCAGACACGCCTTCGGGCAAACTGCGCCTCGGCTCCATCCGCGGCGTCAGCGCGCGACGCCCCACTCAGCACCATAGGGAAGTCCCAGAGGACATCCGACGCCCGGCGTCAGTCCGGGGCGCGGACCGGTGCCGCCCCCGGGCGCGATGCCGTCGGTCCCATGGCATGCCACCGCATCATCTTCAGTTGCTTCGCTTGCAACAGTCGCACACGCAGCAGCCACATTTCCGCCTCCGCGACAAGCTGCGCCGCCGCGGTCGCATCTGGCCGCTGCTCGCCCAGTTCGCGCACCGCCACCCGCCAGCCGATCATCGCGTTTTCGATATGACGAGTCGAAATATCCTCCGCGATACGTACGTCGAAACCAACCCTCGCCAGCATCCGGGTGACCGCACTCCCGGTCGGGATCGCGGCGAGCTTGCGCCGCTCGAGCCTGGCCCAGCGTGACACCGCCGCATCTCCCTGGGGCAACGGCGCTTCGGTGACCAGTTCGGTCAGCACCAACTGACCGCTCGGCTTTAGAGTGAGCGACATTCCATCCAGGATGGGTTCCGGCCGTGCGCCGCTCCGCAATGGTTCCAGAGCCAGGCAGTGGTTATGTCGCCGTCGGGCAAATTTAGGATGCTCGGGATCCCACAGCTCGATGCTGGCCCGTTTACCGAACTGCCCGGCCTTCATCAGCGCTTGGGCTCGTTTCACAAGGACCGGTTCTGCCTCAACCCCGGCGACCCACGCGCCGGTATTACGTACGACGCTGCTCGCCGCGCCGCCGCCGCCCACGCCAACCAGCAGCAGGTCCGCCGCCGACGACAGTCCAAGCGGACGAATGAGCCGTAGTGTCTCCATCTCGCCGCCGGGCACGATGAACCCGTTGCCCCAGAGCCGGTCCGTGACGGCCAGCCGATCCGTCGACCAGGGGCTTCGCGGTTGGTTGGACGCGGGCGACCTGCCGTCAACCGCCAGGCCTACCGGCGTCAAGGAGCCATCCGTCTCGACCGCGGCGTCCGGCGCCGGGGACGATCGTCCA
>CAVWZM010000017.1:0-84670 GCA_963759425.1 uncultured Alphaproteobacteria bacterium | reverse complement strand
AACGGCCACCCCAATGTGGCGGATGTCCGTCTTCACTGCGACCGTCAGACGATCTGCGCCGCGGTGAAGGCGGTGTTTCGATAATTTTAAGACATCGTCTTCCAAGCGCCTTGAAGATGACCTCATGGCGCCGAAGTCCACCACTGGCTTTCCAATCGAAAACTCCGCATTCGCGCCGCGAGTGGTGCGCATCCCAGTCGCATTAGCGCCGCGAATGACACGCGTCATGTCATCATCGAGTTGGGGCCGGGCTTAAACTTAGCCAGGGGAAACACTGCATGACAGCATACCGCTCAATCGACGGCACCGGCGACAACCAAACCTTCAACGCGACTGGCACCGACATGACGCGCATCGGGGATGCGCATTTTGCCGACGCCAATTTTACGCCGATAGAAACCGTCAACCCTAGAACTGTCAGCAACAACATCGTCGGCGAGGGTGATGCCAGTACCCCCGACCCGACCCTGTCGGCGTTCATGTATGCGTGGGGACAGTTCCTCGACCATGATCTCGATCTGGTCAACAGCGACGGCGTCAATCACATCGACATCACGATTCCGAACGGCGATCCGGTGTTTCTGGACGGCTCCAGCATCGAGATGACCCGCAGCATTGTTGATCCGGTCACCCATAACACCATCAACCAGATTACCGGCTGGCTCGACGCCAGCATGGTCTACGGTTCGACGCAGGCGGTCGCGGACAGCCTGCGTCAACCCGATGGCCACATGATCACGTCCGCCGGTAACAACCTTCCCATTGGTCCCGAGGGCCTCGTACAGGCCGGAGACGTTCGCGCCGCCGAGAATCCGGCGTTGACCGCGCTGCAAACTCTATTCGTGCGCGAGCATAATTACCAAGTCGATCAATTACATGCGCAACATCCCGACTGGACCGGCGAGCATTTGTATCAGGAAGCAAGAGCGATTGTGGGAGCCGAAATTGCGCATATCACCTACGAGGAGTTCCTGCCGAAGCTTCTGGGTTCGCTCAATGTCCCTGCTTACCATGGCTTTGATGCGAGCGTTGATCCGCGCATTACCGAAGAATTTGCGGGCGCTGCGTTCCGGTTTGGTCATTCCATCGTGTCCGATGACACTGAGCGGGTAGACAACAATGGCATCTCCAGCGGCGAGCTTGAGCTACGCGACGTATTCTTCATGCAAGCGGCCGACTTCAACGCGCTCGGTGGCACCGATGGTTTCCTGCGCCATCTCGCTGCCGACCCGGCGCAGGCGATGGACGGTCGTATTGTCGATGGGCTGCGCAACTTCCTGTTCGATCCCCCGGTTGGGATGGACCTCGCTGCGATTAACATTCAGCGTGGCCATGATCAGGGTCTCGGCACCCTGAACGAAACCCGCGAGGCGCTCGGGCTCGCGCCCTATACCAGTTTTGAACAGATCACCACCGATCCCGGCACGCTGGCGGGCTTTTATGCCACCTTCGCCAATGTCGATCAGGTGGATCTGTGGACTGGCGGCCTGAGTGAGCATCACGTTCCCGGCGCGATGCTGGGCGAGACGTTTGGGCTCATCATAGCCCATCAGTTCGAAGCACTCCGCGATGGCGACCAGTTCTACTACGAACAGGCGCTCGATCCGGCCACCGCGGCGATGGTGACGAACACCTCCCTATCGGACATCATGGAGCGCGACACCGACACCGACGTGATGCAGGCCGATGCCTTCCTCACCGCCGAGCGGCACGCCAGCGACGTCAAGGCGGAAGACCCTGACGCCCCGCAGCTCATCATCGGCACCCCAGCTCGCGACAACATCCAGGGCGGCCCGGCCGACGACACCCTGGTGGCCAGCGGCAACGTTCAGAGTGTGACTGGCGGCGGCGGTAACGACACCTTCGTGTTTGATTTCGGTACGCAGACCACAGTGAATGTGCACGATTTTCATGCCGGCGACCTGTTGGAGATCCACGGCGTCGATCCCGCCACTAACTTCAGCGCCGTGCAGGTGACCTCGAATCCGGCGATGACGCTCGTGGATATCGGTCAAGACCACATCAAGCTGCTCGGCGTCGACCACGTCAGCGCCAGCGATTTTCTTTTCCACGTCTGACTGCGCACAGGGCCGCGCTGGGCAACAGGAGGAGCGCGGCCCCTTTTTCGAGCTAATTTAGGTCCTGCTTTATCGCACCAGACATGCAGCTGCCGGAGAGGGGCTCAACGGCAGCAAGCAGCTATGCAGCACCCTTGGCACCACGGCGACGGTCCACTCGCGCGTGGGGCGGGCAGGGGAGCCCGTGGGTGAGTCTTTTTCTGAGGGCTGGTCCCTTACCGGCCCGGCAAAATAAACGCCCCAGTGACTCGCGCTGCCAATCCTTGGGCCGGTTCTCAAGGCCGGATGCGCTTGAAGAGATCGGCGAGCTCGATCATGGGGCGGGCAGCGGAGCCCGTACAGAGGCGTTTTTTGCTCGGGTGTTTACCCCACTGGCCTGACAAAAATAACGCATGGGTGGACTCCGGGCGCGGCCGCCGTTGCGCTCAATCCTTAACGGATCATTCACCATAAGCTCACAAAATAGGCGGCCGGAGACATGCAAATTCCGAAACGCCAATGGCCGACGCCGAGCTACTGCAGCATTACATCCAGTGTAAACGTATCATCCCCGGGGCGCAGCGTAACAATGAACGATGACGACCTGAGCAGCATGGTTGAAATCGTCGACGCTTTGTTTCGCATCCTCGCGGAGGAGGCCGCCGGTCGCGAGGGCGTAACCTTCGAGGAGGCGCACGAAGGAACGTGGGCTCTATTCGAACATGGGTTCGTAAGGCTGGTGGGTGATCGCGACAATCTCGGTATCGAGCCATGCATAAGCCGAAACGAGCGCCGCGCCGCCGCGAAGCCGAACAGGGTGTTGGCCAGCTACCGGAGGCGCCGCGCCGGGGATGCTCCTGACGAGCCGGGCGAGCCTCCGGCGTGGATATGGCTGGCGCAAGTCGAGGATAATGCCCAGATCGCGACCAAGACAGGACGCATCGCCAGGTGCTTGGTGGAAAGTTGCGTTGATACCTTCATCGATACTGGCGTTTCCGCGAGCATTTCCCTGCCGGGATACAGCGACCGGGCGATCCGGGTCGCGTTGGAAGATCTGGTGCGCTGCGGCCACCTGACTTTCGATGGCGATAGTCAGGGATTTCGACCGCAGCTGCTGCCAGAGTTAACCGACGAGGAGTGGGAAGCGGATCTGCAAGCACTGTCAGACTTAGGCGGCTCGCGGGCGATCACTGCACCGTAAACCCGCCGCGCAGGACGCCGTGCGCTTTCAGCCACTCGATCGCTACGTCGACGCTGTCGGTGCACAGATAGGCAAAGCCGCAGCCCTTCAGATGTTCGCGCATCGCGGCCTGCGCCAGCGACAACCGGCCGCGGCGGGATTTGATCGTCACCGTCCTTTAAACCTGCACAGGAGATCAATCAAATCGAAGTTCGCAACGCAAAGCTGATGCGCGCCGGCAAGGTGCGTATTTTCATGAGCTACGGGCATCGGCATTACTGGGTCAGGGCGCAGGCCAGACGAGAACATCCGAGCTGACGGGCTCCGGAGCCGACTTGATACTGGTCGCTCGCCGATAGTTGAGCAGAACGGCACCCGGATGATTCATGCGCGCTCGCTGCCGCGGCGTCAGGGTCCGCGCGCCAGGCCTCGATCTCGGGCAGGAAGCTCATCACGACCAGCAACTTGGCGGCGGCCCGATCCTCCGGATCAGGTGCCGATAGTGGCGCTTGAACATGTCCTCGGAGACGCCGTTCAATTCGGCGGCCTCCTTGGTCGTGATCTTCCGCCGAAGTTCCAGCGGTGAAAGATCAGCCAGGGACCATGTGGGGGTGGCATGTCTTTTCATGCCGCCGATCATGGGAGTGCAAAAAGTGCAGATCAAAAGTGCATTTGCACTTTTTTGCACTCCCATAAAACCGCAACAACTTGAACAGCGCGCAGAAACCTTGCGCGTTCTTGCGCGGCCTATTTGTCGTGAAATCGACGCAGTAGGGTTGAGAGCGACCAGACCTTGGTCACATCCGCCTTCTGCATCAAGGCGAGCAAGCGGCCGGCATAGTCGACCAGTTGTTCGTTCCGCCGCCGCGGATGGTCCTTGCGCACCTCGTCCCACCAGACCTGTGGCGTCAGTAACTTCCGCTCCGCTGGCTTGGCCGGCGCCGGCACCTCGACACGTTCTGGTTCTGGTTCTGGCTCCGGCTCTGGCGGCTTCGGTTCTGGCTCCGGCTCCGACGGCTTCTGGACAGGAAACCGCGCCTCCACGACACCGCGCTCGAGCTCGATGCCGAACGCAAACACCTCGTCGGTGACCCGAGGGACGATTGCCGGTGGGGCGTGATCCCCGACGTCTTACGCCTGGTCGTTCTCCTCTTGCTTTGGTTCGTACGATTGAAGGTATTGGCTTTCCGTAATTATGATTTTTGAGACTCAACAAGAGAGACATAGAAAGAGAGACTTAATAACGCCTGCGCCAGATCCGGCTCAGGTTTGGGCAAAAACCTGCGCCAGATTCGGCACAGGTCACCTGCGCCAGAATTCGAGACGGTTCAAAGCAGCCGAATCATCGGCGACTTTCCGCACCGCCTCTCGATCGCGATCAGGCCGCGACGCTCCAACTCAACCAACGCCCGCCACTTGGTGCGACGGCTAATGCCGTCAATCTGCAACATGCCGTTGCCCAACTTGATCGGCATGCCGTTGGATTTCCAATCGCGGTAGAGCAACAGGATTGCCAACCTATAAACCTGACCGCTAGCACCGCTGAGTCGCTCCAACCAGGTGAACGGCAGCATGATGAAATGCTTGCGGCGTTTGGTGAGCTTCGCCGGCTCTTGGTAGAGCTCTGCCGGATCGACGTTCTTCATGCTGGCACCATCGCACGTCGCAACAGCTCCTGAACCCGCTGCCACATCACGGCCCCTCGCTTATCCATGAAGCGGTGCGGATAGCGGATCACATGGGAGAATTCGTTGCGCTCGCCGGCCTCGTCGAGCTCGTCAGGGCAGTCAGTGCGGATCTCGAATCCGTTGAGCACTGCCCGCGAGGCCTCGGCCATCGCATCGCGCATGGCCGCGATGTCGGCATCAAGACGTTCGAGAGGCGCGCAGATCAAGAAGGCGTCATGGACAGGTGCGCAGACTTCGATGCCGCGTTCGGTCGCCAGGCAGGCGGCAATGCGCATCATCTCGGCGCCATTCGCCTGCACAGGGTAATTACGCAATGACCGGGGGTTTACGCGATCGCCGATGTGCAGGGTCCAACCATAGCGAGTTTGAATCACGCTATCGAGCATCGCGCTATCCACTGCATTGCCCGACCAACGCCAAAAGCTGGCGTAGGTCTCATGGTGCCGACGCAACAAATCCCGCGCAACGATCACTGGCTGATCGATCCGAACGGCGAGGGATTCAGCCATCATGCCGTATTGAACTCCGAGGATGCATTGCTTGCAGAGTTCACGTAGGGCGCTGGCTTTGGTGCCATCTTCAGGGATCAGGCCGGCCTGCTTCCCGAATGCCAGATACGGATCGCCGGAGCGATAGGCGGCCTGCATGGCGACGTCGCCGCTTAGGGCGGCGGCAATCGCGAATTCTTGCTGCGCCCAATCGACGTAGGCCACACCGTAGCCAGGTGGCGGCTTGATTAGTGAGCGTAACCACACGGATGGGCCGAAAATGAACCGCGAATTGGACGGCTGATTGCGCGCGGTCCGCGACCGAAACGGCGAAAGCAAACAGCGATTACGCCCGTCGCGCCCTACGGCAAGATCATTAAGGCGCAGTTCACTCAAGGCTGATCGCAATTCGCGCAATGGGCTAACCGCGGGATACGATTTCGCCATCTGGCGGAATGTGTCGTCACTGAGGTCAAGGTGCCCACTCTCAAGACGCGGCCAGGGAATGCCGCGGCGGATCAGCCACTCGGCAAACCGGTCAGCACGAAAACTGCGGCCGTCATAGACGCCGTACTCCGTATCGATGCCGGCGATCAGTCTGTCCTGAATCCCATCCCAACTCTCGCGCAATCTCGCGAGCATCGGCATGTCGATCGGTGTCCCGGCGAACTCCATCGCCGAGACCGCAACCATGTACCTGCCGCGCAACAATGCACGCGGCAGGTCGATTTCGGGCAACATGGCCTCAAGCAGGCGCTCAAGTGCCGTAACGTCGGACGCACAATAATCCAAGATCTCTTTCGCGGAGTAGCGGCCCGACCAGGTGCCGGTGCCGAGCGCCTCCTGTAGATCGTGCTTCTCCGTGGCGTCGATACCGTCGAGGTGAAAATACGCCAAGGCGCCGAGCAATCCGGCGCCCGCAGGCGTCGGCAATCCGTTCGTG
The DNA here is from genome assembly GCA_963759425.1 of uncultured Alphaproteobacteria bacterium. Classification (GTDB taxonomy): domain Bacteria; phylum Pseudomonadota; class Alphaproteobacteria; order Acetobacterales; family Acetobacteraceae; genus Rhodopila. The sequence goes on along the minus strand of CAVWZM010000017.1, from coordinate 78,314 downwards.
CGATTCCGAAATTCGCAGAAGAGGTCCAGCACGCGCAACGGCATTGGCCAATTGAGAGCGCGGTAGCAGCTGAGCTCGGCGGAAGAGTAGTAGGCCACAAACAAGACATCCGACCCGATCGGGTAGGGTGGCTTGTTCCCGAAACTACCGTGGAAGATCCGATGCACACGTCCACTGCGAAGCTCTTTGGCGACCAGGCAGATCGGCTCGGCACGTTCGCCAGGCAGCGCCTTGAACTCAAAGTCGAGAAGCACGATTTCGCGAAATTGGGCGCCAGTTGGGCAATTTCCCACAGGCCTTCTCGCACCTGGCGTTGATCAACACGGCACTGAACCTCGATAGCCGGGATCCGCCGGCCGACCAGCGCCGTCAGGGCGGCCAGTCGGACGATACGAAACCTGACCGGGCCTGATGCCTCGTGGCAGCCTGATGCCGGAGCGTTGCACGAAGCGTCGGTCTTAACGCCGCATTAGTAAACAGCCTGTAACCGTTGCCCCGCGGCACGTATCGTCTGCCGCCGTACGGGAAGCTGTCATGCGGGTAAACGAGCCGATCACGAACCGGGAGATCGACCTGCCCGATGGCGAGCCGCTGGTTTCGCGCACCGACCTGGGCGGGCGGATCGTCTTCGCCAACAAGGCCTTTCTCGATGTGAGCGGATACAGCCACGAGGACCTGATCGGTGCGCCGCATAACATCGTCCGCCACCCGCACATGCCGCAGGCGGCGTTCGCCGATCTGTGGGCGACAATCAAGGCCGGAACGCCATGGGAGGGTCTGGTCAAGAACCGCGCCAAGAACGGCGACTTCTACTGGGTTCGCGCCAACGTCACGCCGGTGATGGAGGGCCGCGCGATCACAGGATACATCTCGATCCGTTCCAAGCCGACGCGCCAGCAGATTGGTGGGGCCGAGGCTGCGTATGCCCTGCTGCGCGACGGCCGTGGCAAGGGATTTGGTCTGCGCAATGGGCTTCTCGTGCGGCGAGGCTGGCAAGAGTGGTGCCGCACCAGTTGGGCGAGTGTGACCGGCCGTCTGGCCATCACTCTGAGCGTCGCCGTCCTCACCATCTTTCTCACCGCCTGGTTCGGCCTGCAGGGCATGAACGGGTCAGACGAGGCGCTCGGGCGGGTCTACGCCGGCAGCGCGGTCGAGGTGGCGCGAATCGCTGAAGTGCGCGATCTCATGCGGGGAAATCTGCAGCAGGCCACCCTACTGACGCTCGATCTACAGCCCGGAAAAAAGCCGGGGGCGCCACAGGACAGGATCAAGGCGATCCAGGCCAACGTGAGCCGCATCGATGCGTTGATCGGCAGTTACACCGCCAGTGCGCTGAGCCAGGAGCAGCGGGATCTGACGAGCCGGTTCGTCGAACAACGAGCCGCCTTCGTGCGGGACGGGCTCGGCCCTCTCATGACGCTGGAGCAGCAGGGCGACACGGCCGCTCTGAATGAACACCTGTATGGCAAGATTGTGCCGCTGCAGGCGTCGGCAGATGCCACGATCGGCAGGCTTGTCGAGATGCAGACACGTCGCGCCGAGGCGGCGCTCGCCGGGGCCAGGGACGACATCCGCTTTCGCTTTCGGACCGAACTGGCGGTCGTGCTGGTCTGTGGCGCTGCCGTTGTCGCCGCGGGCGGGTTATTGTTTCGGGCCATCCGGCAGCCGTTGCATCAACTCGGGACCAGCGCCGAAGCAATGGCACGTGACGATTTTACGCGTGACATCTCAATTCCAGCGCAACGGGAGTTCTGGCAGCTTGTCGGCCTGTTGCGAGCATTGCGCGCCAAGCTCACCTACACCGCGCACGAGCGCAAGGAAAACGAGCGCCTGGCGGGGATCGACCGCCGCAAGGCCGTGCGGGAGATGGCGGACACCGTCGAGCGTGAGGCGGGTCAGGTGGTGGAGCGCGTCGCCGTGGACACCGGCGACATGGCGCGAAAGGCGGAAGGTGTGGCGGAACTGACCGAGCGCGTCAGCGAGAACGCCCTGGGTGTGTCCGCCGCGGCCGATCAGGCGCTGGCGAACGCCCAGGCGGTGGGTGCGGCGAGCGAACAACTGTCAGCATCCATCCAGGAGATCGCCAGCCAGATCGCCCGCTCCACCGATGTCTCGCGGAGCGCCGTGCACAGCGCGGAGCGTGCGCAGCAGGGAATCCAGTCGCTGTCACAGGCGGCCGTCCGGATCGGCGACGTGGTGCAGCTTATTCGCACGATTGCCAAGCAAACCAATCTGCTTGCGCTGAACGCGACGATCGAAGCCGCGCGCGCTGGGCCAGCCGGCCGAGGCTTCACTGTGGTGGCATCGGAGGTAAAGGGACTGGCCGCACAGACCGCACGCTCCACCGAGGAAATCTCTCGGCAGGTGGCGGCGATCCAAGATGCGACCAGCAATGCGGTCGATGTTGTCGCCGAAGTTGGTCAGGCTATCCAGGAGATTTCACACGTCACCACGAGCATTGCCGCGGCAATGGAAGAGCAGGCCGCAGCGACGCAGGAGATCGCCCGCAACGTCACCCAGAGCAGTGCCGCAATGCAGGATGTCGCGGAGCAAATCACCGATGTCTCGCGCGATGCGGGCGTGAGCCGGCTAAGCGCGGATCACATTCGACAGGGGTCAGCTGCCATCACGGCCAGCATTTCCGAGTTGCGCGGCAGCATCGTGCACACCATCCGCACCGCCACTCACGATGCGGACCGTCGAATGGAAACCCGGACCCCAGTCGACGAACTCTGCACCGTCGAGATCAACGGCGCACAACATCAGGCACGGCTGCTGGACATCTCGCAGGGCGGCGGACGGCTGACGATGGAGGAAAAAGTGCCGTCCGGCGCCCGTGGGATTCTCGCGCTGGGCGCCAGAGGCTCTGGTTTGGATGCGACCGCTCCGTTCGAGGTACGGTCAATTCATCCTGATGGCAGCATGGGAGTTCTCTTCGATGAGGCCAAGGTTTCCCCGGGCTTCACCCGGGGGGTGGCGTTGCTGACCGCGGCAAAACAGTCCGGGCCGCTTGATCGTTCAGATTCGGTTCGGCGACCCAGGTCTCGTCCGGATACTCTATGGGACCGGTCGCGGGTTCCCCTGGTGTTGAGCACGCTTCGCCTGAAAAAACCTGCATCAGGGCAGGGCGGTCAGTCTCGCAGCGGGATGAGGTCCTCTAGCGCCTCGGCAACAGAATCGAACAGCATCGCGCGGCCTACCATAGGTTGCACCACGATCCCGTCGCAGGAACGCCACACCATCCAGCGGCGGAAGCCTGTGTGGCGGGCGAATAGTCCCACCATCTCCTCGTACTCGTCCAGGCCGGCGGCACAGTCGAGTTCGATCTCCATGCGAAGCTCATGAAAGTCGGCCCAGGCCTGCGCCAGCATAAGGTCGGCGACCTCAAACGAAAGCCCGGTCGACATTCGCGGGGATGTCCGACGAAGTTGCATGGCAGACCTCCTTGGGACCGCTGGCGAAGACGCCAGTCTCACGGACATTTGATTATATGCGCCAAGGAAGTCATTGACAGCAACAACAATGTTTTCTCCAAGTTATGAGCGGAATGAATGTGGTTGGGCGCCGCCGCCCGGTAGTGCGGCTCTTACGTGCAAGTGATTGATAAAAAGGCACTTTAAAGATCGCTCTGTACGCATTGGGATTTGCCTCGCGGGCAAATTTGTTGCGCTGCATTATTGCCACCAGCCAACGAAATACCATGGCCCGGGGGAAATCCTTTTGCTGTCGGCTGTTGATTTTGGTTGTCGTTCCCTCTGCGTGCTTATATGACAATTATACAACTTATTAGTGTATTAACCCGATGGCCACAATCTCAGAAACGCGCTTGCATTCATCGGAGCCGTGGCCGATCCCGGACACCGCCCATGCGCTGCCTGCTTAACGCTGCAATCCTATCCTTGGCATTCTGGTTTGCCGTTGGCTACGTCGTGTTCCTGCTGACCTGAATGACGGCGCTCGGTCTGGGCTGAGGCAGAGCCCGTTGGCGGTCAACGTCATTGGCCGGTAGTTCAGGGCTTCGAGCCCGCGAGCACCCGTTGCCCGCTCGACAAAAGGCTTAAGTGCCAGCATGAAACTTTTGTTGCTGGCGGGTACGGCGCCGGCAACGGAGCGGGCGGTGGGCGTGTCACTGGTCGCGTCCATCTCGGCGCTGTTTGGGCAGACCGGACGGTCCTGACAGACCGGCGGCGCAAGCGCGACATTCGCGCCAAGGCGATCAATCAGGGCGTCGGCTGTATGACGATGCCGAACCTGGGCTCGTCATACAGCGCGACAATGCTTTGGTATGGCTTATGGATTGCAGGCGAGCTTGGTGAAATCGGTTGGGTCGGCACCGCTGTCGTCAGCTGTCGTGAGGCCGGTCGGATCGGTGCAGAGCGGCCCGAGGTCCGCTGGCTCGACGGGCACGGAAATCATTGCCAGCGGGCCGGCCTTGTGCTCGCCGTTGAACGGTGTGGGTTTGGGGGGATCTGAACCGCAAGGCTGCGCGTCGTTTGGTTCGTTGAACCAGAACCCCAGATGGAAGGTATTGGTCGGTTTCAGAACAGTCGTCGCCGGCGTTGTGGCGGTCGCCGGAACCACTACGTCAGCGTCAAAGCCAAAAATCTGGTCGAGCAGGATGGTCTTGATGATGACCTGGGCGTTGCCATGGTGGTCGGAGTGAAGATCGGACTGGTACCACGCCAACCCAAAGCTTCCTTTGAAGGCGGGTAGCGGCAGGGTTCCGGTGCTGCCGAGCGAACTGCGCTGCACTGTGAACACGTCGAAGTCCAGATCGGGTTTCAATCCCTTGACGCGAATAATGCCGGTATCGTTCAGGTCGCCGCGCTTGACCTCCACCACCGCCCTTGGCGCCTCGCCATTCTCGCTCAGGCATTTGAGAAAGGCGGGGTTGGGATATAGTTTGAACACGGCGTGGTCGGGCTTGTCCCCGGCCATTGCCAGTGAAGACATCACGCAAAATGCGGTCGTCGCTCCAAGAAGCCGATGCATCCTTTTTCCTCCGGTTTGGGGGTTGTCCGGAGCCGGCAAATACGAATTGCCAAACCGCCGCGTCTATAGGATCCAGGTACCGACACCAGACTTATTCCGCCTCGCGACGGTATCGCCGGCGACGCCCTGCCGACCGTCGTCGATCCCATCCCGACGACCTCATCGGCATCGAGCCACCGCGCGGCTTCGGCCGTGTTTGACCGACTATAGCGCGTGTCACGCCGCGGACACCGGAGGCCGGCCCGTGACCACGGTTTATGGCTGCGAGCCAACCCCCGGGCTGGTCCACCGCTTGGCCGATCGTTCCGCCGACGTGGCGTTGGCGATGGCTGGGCCGCGGGGGCCGTCGAAGCGAGCGCCGCACGGCGGCCGTGGCATAGGACCCCGATCCGGGCCGGCACCACCCCGGCCAACCGTATGAGAACTTCGCTGACTACGCTAGTTCGTCAAGTAACGACTTTGCCTCCAACAAATCCTTGGTGTCGAAGCCTTCGGTGAACCAGTCGTAAACCGGGGCGAGCAACTCGTACGCGTCTTTGCGTTTACCTTGGCTCTGCCACAGTCGGGCCAGACTGGTCGACGTCCGCAACTCCAACATTTTCGCTTGCTGGCGGCGTGCCCAATCGAGCGAGGCGAGAAAATTCCGTTCGGCACCGTCAAGATCGCCCTTGAGCGAAAGTATCCAGCCCTTGAGCCGCAGAATCTCGGCGTAGGACATACGTTCCTCCCACCCCGGGCGTTCGATTTGGACGATCGCCTCTTCGAGCAGATGGAGGGCATTGTCGAGATCGCCAGCCGGCGCCATGCCCTCGGCCAGGATCGCTTTCATAGTCGGGACCCAAGTCCTGCCGCCACTTCGTTCCCAAGTTGCGAGACCAGCATTGACTCGGGCGACACCTTCGGCGGATCTGCCCTCCCAGATAAGTGCCGTGCCATACGTCATGGGTGCAGACATCGCCCACAACCAGGGCAGGCTGTTCTCGCGACCCAGTCGCTCACATTCCTCGGCGCATTTGCGCAAGTCCTCAAACCTATAGCGTCCGGCGAACAGATGTGCCCCAAGACATCAGCGCCATACCCAGGTCGTGTGGGCGGCCGAGCTGACGGGCGTGCACGATCCCTTCGCTTTCCAGCAGCAATGCCCGGTCCGGGTAGCCCAGCATCCAGGTGCAAATCGACGCCTAGGTCACCGGCCTGAGTTTTGGGATCGTGGAAAAAGGATGTCGCGCAAGGTGGCGATGTCTCTTCGGCATCGTAGAGGTGCAACACCTCCTGGGCGTGCTCCAGCCCTTGGCAAACTCACCCGCGTACAGTGCAGCGGATCATGAAATATTGTGTGCCGAGACCAGTCGGCCAGCGTCATCGTCCCGCGATGTCCAGCATCTCCTCCGCCCACGTGAGGGATTCCGCTATATGCCCTTGCGAAAAGACGTTAGTCAGCAGCGCCGAGAAGATGGGCACCAATGCGTCGTCGCGCTTAAGCGATTTCGCTAGGGCAAGGGCCGGATGCAGGATGGTCAAAGCTTCCGCCGACGCCCCGCCTTGCAACGCCCTCCACGCTGAGCCAAAAAGGAGAGCGCAGTTCCAACTCACTGGCGTCTCGTTGCGATGAGGCAGGCAAGGTAGCGACCAATTCCAGTCCCCGGTTAAGATGGGCTATGGCCTCGCTCAACGCCATGCGCCGCAACGCCCGCTCGCCGGCAGCTTGCCAAAGCGGAGTGGCGGCTTCGGTAAGGCCCGCCTCCGTCAGGTGATGCGCCAGCACTTCTGGTTCGGTCATCGCTATGCCCGGGAAGCGCTGCTCGATCACTCGTGCAATCTTGGCATGCAACTCCTGTCTGCGGCTCTTTAGCAACAAGTCGTAGGCCGCGTCCTGCACCAGCGCGTGCTTGAAGGTGTAGAGCGCATCAGGCGGCGTGCCGCGACGGAAGGCCAGTCCCGAATTCGCCAGCTGCACGAGGGCATCGTCGAGTTGCGCCTGCGGCATCGGCGCGATCGCGGCGATCAGCTCATAGCTGAATTCACGGCCGATCGCGGCGCCGATCTGGGCGATCTCCTTGACCGGCATGAACCGATCCAGCCGCGCCATCAGCAAGTTTCGGAGCGTCGCCGGCGCAGCGCCTTGCCGGCCGCGAGTCCGCAGACCATCGCGGCACTCTGCGTTCGGGTCAGTTTGGACAGGTTCAGGCGCCGACATGGCCCTGTTCGGACCAGCGGGGAAACTCCGGCCGGTGGGTGAGCACGACCAGCAGCGGCACGGTCCTCACCCGGTCGATCAGCAGATCCAACACCTCCAGGGGTGGGGTCGGCGTCTCGAATCTGCTGCTGACGGGCGGCGGCCTCGGTGACATCGACCAAAGTCCGCAGCGTCTCGTCCTTAAACTTCTGCGGCGTCATCGGCAGGGCGCCGTAGCGTGTCTCGCAGGGAATGGACAAGATCGACGCGATGAACCTCACGTCAGCCAGCGGTCGGCCTGTATTGTGCAACGACCAGCGCTTCCAGCCTGTCGAGTTTCGCGTCCGACGTATTCGTCCCGGGTGAACTTCAACGCCCGTTCGAAGTTGTCGATGATGGGCCAGAAGGCGCTGTTCACGTAGTAGGGCGAGCACTGAAAGCGCAGCGCCTGCACACCTTGCACTTCAAGCCGGTCCCGGAGAGCATTCAGGATGCGGCTCTTGCCAATCCCGGGCTCACCCGACAGCAGCACCACCTGGCCTTCGCCGTCTCTTGCCTGCGTCCACCGGCGAAGCAGCAGATCGAGTTCCTCATCGCGACCCACCAAGCGGTGTCAGGTCGCTGCCGCCGCGACTGGCGTCGAAACAACTCTCCGTCGCCGCGGCGCACACCACCCGCCACGCATGCACCGGCTCGGCGATGCCTTTCAGGTCATTTTCACCAAGGTCGGTCAGTTCGAACGCGTTACCGACCAGCCGACGGGTCGAGGCGGCGATGACGATCTGATCGGCGGTGGCCAGCCCTTGCAAACGGGCCGCGAGATTGGGGGTGCTGCCCACCGCCAGCCTGGACTGATCCCCCGTGCCGGCCGTTTCACCAACAACGACCGGACCGGTGGCGATGCCCATGCGGACCGACAGGTCCTCGCTGGATGATGCCCGTTTGACCGCAGGAACGATCTCCAACGCTGCCCGCACCGCTCGCTCGGGGTCGTCCTCGTGTGCCGAGGGCCAGCCGAAATAAGTCAGGATACCATCACCGACATAGCGCGCGACAAAGCCGTCGTAGCGTGCGATCACCTCGCCGCAGACGGTTCGATACGCGTGCAGCAGACTTCGCAGCTCTTCCGGGTCGAGCTGTTCGCTCAGCGCGGTCGAGCCCACCAGGTCGCAGAACATCACCGTGAGCTGACGGCGCTCGCCACTGGGCTGCGATAGTGGCTCCGAAACGGTCGCCGAACCGACCGCCGATGGTGCAGCGTGTTCCCTCAGCTTCGCGATTGCCAACAGCAGTTGACGCCGGTGGCCGACGGCGGCAACGCCGAGTTCCTTGAGATCGTCCGCTGTGAGATGGGCCAATACTTCAGAGCGGACGGTCATTCTCGCGAAATGTCGCCTCGTAGCGCTCCAGACCCAGGTCTTGCAGCCAGCTTCGCGACACCCACCGCCGTTTCTCCGGCTTGGTGAAGTTCAGGGTGGTGTATCGTCCGGGCGCGGGCAAGTCCAGGACCGCGGTTGGGCATCCGCCCGAGGTGAGGCGGAACGGAACCTTCCCGCGCGCTCTCCGGCGACCGGAAATTGGCTCCGGCCGGCACGGACGCCGACCCATCTCCCCAGACCACGTTCGTGCTGTGAAACGCTTCAGCGATATCGCCGAGCACCCGAGGCACTCTCCACTCGTCAGCACAAAGCCGCTTTCCGGCATTCATCGACTGGAGACGTCACATGCTCCGTTTTGCTCTCTCCGCCCTGGCCCTCGCAGCAATCCTGGTAACGGCGCATCCGAGCTTTGCTCGACTCTCTCCCGGTACAGACGGCTGACTATGCCCAGCCAGCCGCCGCGGAACAGCCCACCCCGTCCGCAGCCGCCTGGTCGCCGTCCTCGGACGCGACAGCCCCCGTCGGATTTGGCTGGGGCTGAGCGGCACGAAAACGTCATCCAGCAAGGAGAACCGACATGAGCTTCATCGTTGCAGGTTGCGCGTTGCTGGTGGCGTTGCTGGCTGCTATCGCCCTAGGCGATGCCGGTGCCGGGCGGCGGCAAGCGACGTGGCGGGATCACCCGGGGGCAACCTCGCTCGACGGTTGACTCTGAACGCCACACCAAGGTTTGCCTGAAAGGTCCCCGGCCCAAAAGAAAAATCAGGCTGTGGCCGAGACCACTGCCGCCGAGCGCGGCGCCGGCTACGGTCCGTTTCGTTCCTCCCCCCTTCCTGGCCCCGGCACGCCACACGCGGCCGGGGCATTTTTTGCCCCCCGCTCAGTCAGGCAAGCGATCGGGCGCGCGCTTCGCCGGCGACCAGGCGACCACCGGCGCGGGCCAACGGGAGCCAAATCACTCCGCCGGGAAGCGCCGGATGATCGCGCCACGCCGCCCGGCCAGTCGTTCCAGCGCCAGATAAACCACCGGTGTGGTGTACAGACGTCAGCACCTGCGAGACCATCAGCCCGCCAACGACGGCGATGCCAAGGGGGCGCCGCAGTTCCGACCCGGTGCCGAACGCCAGCGCCAGGGGCAAGGCGCCGAACAGCGCCGCCAGAGTCGTCATCATGATCGGGCGGAACCGGGCCAGGCAGGCGGTGCGGATCGCCTCGAACGGCGACAGACCAAGCTGGCGCTCCGCCTCCAGGGCAAAGTCCACCATCATGATGCCGTTCTTCTTCACGATGCCCATCAGCAGGATAATGCCGATAATCCCCATCACCGAGAGCTCGGTCCCGGTCAGCCAGAGCGCCAGCAGCGCGCCCAGTCCGGCGGAGGGCAGGGTGGAGATGATCGTCAGCGGATGCAGCAGGCTTTCGTAGAGCACCCCCAGCACGATGTAGATCGAGATCAAGGCGGCGCTGATCAGCAGCGGCTGTGTCGAGAGTGACTGCTGCATGAACTTCGCGTTGCCGGCGAACTCGGCATGCACGTCGTCGGGCATCCGCAGCGCCGCCGATGCGGCCCGGACCGCTTCCTCGGCGGTGCCGAGCGCAACACCCGGCGCCAGGTTGAAGCTGATCGAGGCGGCGGGGAACTGACCCTGATGACGGACGGCCAGCGGCGCCGACCCACGCTCGAACCGAGTCACCGCCGAAAGTGGGACCTGCGCGCCACTGGCGGCACCGACATACAGCCGGTCGAGCAGTGACGGATCCCGTTGCAGCGAAGGATCGACCTCCAGCACGACCTTGTACTGATTGCGTGGCGCATAGATCGTCGAGATCTGCCGTTGGGCGTAGGCGTTGTTCAACGCGTTGTCGATATCGGTGGCGTTGACGCCGAGCCTGGCGGATGCGTCGCGGTCGATGACGATATTGACCTGCGGGCCGGCGCGGTCCTGGTCCGAGGTCACGTCGACGAGTCCCGGCGTCTGCTTCAGCTTTTCCTCCAGCGCCAGCGCCCAGTAGCGCATCGCCGCCAGGTCGGGGGTGGTCAGCACATACTGGTATTGAGACCCCCCCTGGCGCCCGCCCATCCGCAGTTCCTGCGCGGAATACAGCGACGTCTGGACGCCTTGCAGCGCCCCCAGCTTGTCACGCAGCCGATCGATCACCTGCTCCGACGAAACGCCGCGCTGGCTGCGTGGCTTCAGGCCGATAGAGACCCAGCCGCGATTGAGGGTGTCCCAGCCGGCGCCGACGCCGACATAGGAGGCAACGGTCGCGATTGCCGGGTCGGTGAGCAGGACGTCGACCACCTGGCGCTGACGCAACGTCATGGTCTGGTACGACACGTCGGTGTCAGCCACGGTCGATCCCTGGATGATGCCAATATCCTGTTCCGGCATGAAGCCCTTCGGTACCAGCCCATACATTCGTATGGTCAGGACGAGGGTAAGAAGCGTCACCAGCAGCATGAACGCGCGATGCGCCAGCGCCCAGTCGAGGCTGCGAGCGTAATATTGCTCGACCGCGCCCAGGAACCGACCGACGGCGCCATCGATCCACCCCCAGACTGCGCTCGGCGTCCCCCGCTTGTCCGCGCTGCGCATGTAGCGGCCGCAGATCATCGGGGTCAGCGACAGCGATACCAGAGCCGAAACCGCGATCGCCATCGTGACGGTCATGGCGAACTCGTGGAACAGGCGGCCCAGCAGCCCACCCATGAAGATCAGCGGGATGAACACGGCGACGAGCGAGACACTGATCGACAGCACGGTGAAGCCGATTTGTTTCGCACCCACGATCGCGGCCTGCAGTGGCGGCATGCCGCGGTCGACGTGACGGACGATGTTCTCGATCATGACGATGGCGTCGTCGACCACGAAGCCGACCGAAACGGTCAGTGCCATCAGCGAGAAGTTGTCGATCGTGTAGCCCATGAACCACATGCCGGCGAGCGTTCCGCTGATCGACAGCGGAACCGTCACCGCCGCCGCCATGGTCGGCACCAGCCGGCGCATGAATACCAGCACGACCAGCAGCACCAGGGCGACGGTGATCAACAAGGTGTATTGCAGGTCTTCGACGCTGGCCCGGATGGTGACGGTGCGGTCGGACATGACCAAAAGCTGGATTTCCGGGGGCAGCCAGGTCATCAGCTGCGGCAGCAGGGCGCGAATACGGTCGGCGGTTTCGATCGCGTTGGCACCGGCCTGCTTGCTGATCGAGAGGAGGATGGCGGGTTGCTTGCCGTTCCAGGCCGCCAGCCGGGCATTCGCGGTGGCGTTGACCACATTCGCGATGTCCGATAGGCGCAGGATCGAGCCGTTCGCCACCTTGATAACCAGTGGGGCGTATTGCGAAGCCTGAGACATCTGGCCGTTGATGCCGATGGTTTCAGCCTGATGACTGCCCTGGAACGCTGCCCACCGGCTGCAGCACGTTGGCGCCGCGGACTGCCGTGTAGACGTCCTGCGCCGCAAGTCCGGCCGCCGCCAGCCGGGTCGGATCGAGCTGGATCCGCACAGCCGGCTTCTCCGCTCCGTTTACCGTCACCTGCGACACGCCAGGCACCTGGGAAAGACGCTGCGCCAGGATGGTGTCCACTGCGTCATAGATCTGCGCCGTGGACAATGTCGCGGACGACAGCGCGACCCGCAGGATCGGCGCGTCCGCCGGATTGAATTTCCGGTAGAACGGGCGGGTCGGAAGGTCAGGCGGCAGGTCGGCGGTGGCGGCGTTGATCGCCCCCTGAACATCGTGCGCGGCGCCGTTGATATCGCGATCGATGTCGAACTGGATGACGATCGAGGTGTTGCCGGTCGACGAGGTGGAGGTGATCTCGGTCACGCCGGCGATCTCGCCGAGCCGTCGCTCCAGTGGCGCGGCGATCGAATTGGCCATGGTCTCGGGATCGGCGCCGGGGCGCGCGGCGAACACGACCATGGTCGGAATGTCGATGCTCGGCAGCGCGGCGACCGGCAGGAAACGGTAGGCGACAAGTCCGGACAGCAGCAGTCCGATCGACAGCAGAACGGTGGCGACCGGGCGGTTGATGAAGGGCGTCGAGAAGCCCACGCGTTACGTCCGCCGTGCGCCGGTGCGCAGGCTCGATGCGAACACAAACGTTACCGCTGCGACGCAACCCACGCAGGCCGGTCCCGTTAGGGCGGTCTTGTGTGTTCATGAGGTCCTGATGCGTAATTTCATTTTCGTCACCGTCTGCGGTCTCATGCTGGTTGGCCTGGCCGCCTGTCACGAGCCGGGACCAGCCGAAAAGGCTGGCAGAAGCGTGGACAATGCGGGACAGAGCGTATCCGACGCACTCGATCCGCCGCAGGGACCGGCGCAGTCGGCTGGTCGCAAGCTGGATCGCGCCCTGGGGAACTGAGACCCAGAGCTCTCCAACCATACACCCGATCCTCAATGTGTCTGCACCGGGCGGACAGTCGCATCGGGCAGTCGTACGGTTTGGCGTAATCTGCCCTCGAGCGGCCTGCCAATGCCGCGATTATTCCCGGCTCTTTGCGGCCACCGTGTCATTGGCGGTTGGCCCCGATCGGCAGCGCGACGCCGCCGGGCAGGGTGCCGGGCCGCAGACCCGGGAACTGGTCGATGACCGGGTTGCCGGACGCCATCCAGCCACCGCCCAAAGCCTTATATAGGTTCAATAGCGCCTGAGCTCGCGCGAGCCGCACCTGAACCAGCACGTCCTGATCAGCAAACAGCGTCGTCTCGCTGGTAAGCACGGTCGTGATGTCCACTGTGCCGGCCGCCATTTGCGCCCGCGCGATATCGGCGGCGCGCTGGGCTGCCGCGACCGCGACGACCTGCAGGGCCTCCTGTTCGGTTGCGAACCGCCACGCGGTCAGCGCGGCGTCCACGTCGGTAAAGGCCTGCACGACCGCCTTGCGATAGTCAGCCAGCAATTCATCGTAGCGGCCCTTGGTTTGCTCCAGTTGGCCAAGCAAGGTGCCGCCGTCGAAGATCGGCAGGGTGAGGCCCGCAGTGAGCAGACGCCAGGGCGCCGCCCGGCATCAGCAGCCGGTTGAGCGCCGCGGCCTGGTATCCGGCGCTGCCGGTCAGGGTAATGCTGGGAAAGAACGCCGCGCGGGCAACGGTGATGTTGAAGTTCTGCGCCACGAGCAGTGCCTCGGCCGAGGCGATGTCGGGGCGGCGCGACAGCAGCTCCGAAGGCAGCCCGGATGCCACCGGCGGCAACGTCAGCTTGGTCAGCGTGTTCGGGCGAACAGCGATCCGCTCGGGCGGCCGACCGGTCAGGATGCCCAAGGCGATGACCTGCTGCTCCATCTGATTGGCCAGGTTGGGGATGGTGGCCCGTTCACCGGCAACCAAGGCGTCCTGCTGCGCGACGTCGAGTGCGCTCGCGGTGCCAGCATCGAAACGGCCACGGATCACCGCAAGGGTTTGTTCAGCGGCCGCGAGGTTGCCACGGGCAACCGCAAGCCGGTCGGCAAATGCCAGCGCGTTGAACCACGTGGTCGCGACGTCCGTTACCACTGTCAGTGCCACGGTCTGCTGGTCGAAGCGGCTGAACATCGCGGACGCAACCGCGGACTGGCGCGCGGCGCGGTTGCGGCCCCAGAAGTCAAGCTCGTAGCCGGCGTTCAGGACGGCGTTGTAGCTGTGGAGATCGACACTGGCGTTGCCGGTGCGGCGCGGGATTTCCGAAGGTCCCGGTGGCGAGGCCGGCATGCTGCCACGTGGCGGCGGAAGTCCCGGTGAAATCCGGAAGCAGCGCCGCCCCGGCGATCCGCACCTGCGCGTCGGCCTGGCGCACCCGCGCGATCGCCGCCGCGATATCGAAGTTCAATGCCCTGGCCTCGTCGACCAAGGCGTTCAGTTCGGCCGAACGAAAGCCACGCCACCAGTCGGCTGACGGCCACGCCGCCCCGCTATCTTGCGGCGGCGGCCAGGTAGGCCGAGCGGTACATCGAGCGCAGGGCGCTGATACTTTCTTGCCCACGTCGCAGCCGGCGAGCGGCACGGCAACGGCGTAAAAAATTGCGAAAAGGGTGGATAGCGCTGCAACAAGTCCCCCTACTGCATGACCGGTTGCGGATGCGCCAGCCTTGCGCCACGGCGCCGCAGACTGACCAGCGAATGATCGGCCGCCGAACGACCAGGTTGCGAGGTCGTGAATCGGTTCGTACCAAATCGCGATCCCTTTGCGATCGCTGCAATCGCCAATCGCGGCCGTCAGGTTCCCGCGGGCATGGAAATTCCGGCGATTTCGGCATTGCGGCCTTGCACCGGGTGCAAGTATATGCAAAACGCGCCCGCACATCTGAACGAATTCGAACAAGGAGACGTCCGGGGGTGACAGACACCATCCTGGAGACAGAAGGTTTGACCCGTGAGTTTGGCGGCTTCCTCGCGGTCGACGACGTGACGCTGCGCGTCGAGCGCGGTACGATCCACGCCCTGATCGGTCCCAATGGCGCCGGCAAGACCACCTGCTTCAACCTGCTCTCCTCATTCCTGCCGCCCACCCGCGGGACGATGAAATTCAACGGTCGCGACATCACGGGCATGAAGCCGGCCGCGGTGGCTCGCCTCGGGCTGGTGCGCAGCTTCCAGATCTCGGCGGTGTTCCCGCACCTGACGGCGTTGGAGAACGTCCGCCTTGCCTTGCAGCGCAGCCGCGGGGCCAGCTTCGATTTCTGGCGGTCGGAGGCGGCGCTCAAGGTTTACGACGATCGGGCGAGGGAACTGCTGTTCGACGTCGGCTTGACCGGCTTCGCGGACACCGTCGTCACCAACCTGTCCTACGGCCTCAAACGCGCGCTGGAGATCGCGACTACACTCGCGTTGGAACCCGAAATGATGCTGCTGGATGAGCCCACCGCCGGAATGGCGCACGGCGATGTCGACCGCATCGTCCAACTGATCGGGCGCATCCGCGACGGGCGCACCATCCTGATGGTCGAGCACAACCTGTCGGTGGTGGAAGGACTTTGTGACCGGATCACTGTGCTCACCCGAGGCAAGGTGCTGGCGGAAGGCGACTACGACACGGTATCCAAGAACCCCGAGGTGATCGCCGCCTATCTGGGCACCGTCGATGTCTGAAACCCGCACGGCCAAGACCCAAGATGCTTGAAATCTCCGGCCTGAACGCCTGGTACGGCGAGAGCCACATCCTGCATGGCGTCGACTTCGAAGTGCGCGAGGGCGAAGTGGTGACCTTGCTGGGACGCAACGGCGCCGGCAAGACCACGACGATGAAATCCATCATGGGGCTGGTGCCGCGGCGCGAGGGCAGCGTGAAGTTCCGCGACGCTGAGATCGTGAAGCGCGCGCCGAACCAGATCGCCCGGGCGGGCATCGCGCTCTGTCCGGAGGAGCGCGGCATCTTCGGTTCGCTTTCGGTCACCGAGAATCTGATGCTGCCGCCGATCGTCGCCCCGGGTGGCCTCGATATCCCGACCATCTACACCTTGTTCCCAAATCTGAAGGAGCGTGCCCGCACTGCTCACGGCACCCGTCTGTCCGGCGGCGAGCAGCAGATGCTGGCGATCGCGCGCATTCTTCGCACCGGCGCCAAGATGCTGCTGCTGGACGAGCCGACCGAGGGGCTGGCCCCGGTCATCGTGCAGCAGATCGGTCGCACCATCCGAGAGATCAAGAACCGCGGCTTTACTGTGTTGCTGGTGGAACAGAATTTCCGTTTCGCGGCGACCGTCGCCGACCGCCACTACGTCATGGAGCACGGCAAAATAGTCGATATGATCCCGAACCATCGGCTCGAAAGCAGCATGGACAAGCTGCACGAGTATCTAGGCGTGTAGTTACCAACGGCCCGGACCCTTGACCTTCTCGCGACGGTCGGCCCGTTGGTATGTTATTGATTTTGCGCCGGCCCCCTCACTCGCGTGCTCGCTCGCCCCACCAACCCCGCGCGCCAGACAGCCCCATAGGCTGCTGGCGCTGGGCACCTGATCGTTTCGGCGGCGCCGTCCCGCCCCTCTCATGTTCGGCAGGTCAACCGGGGAGCCTTCCAAATCCCTGCATGGAATTGCTGGCATGACTCTTTCACGCCGATCCGCCGCGTTCGGAAGCATCGCAACGGGCGCCTTGCTGGGTGCCCCGGCCGTGCTGAGTGCCCGGCGCAGCGCCGCGCAGACGACGCCGACGTTGCGGATCGGCTGTCTGACCGATCTGTCCGGGCCGTACAAGGACCTGGCCGGACCACGCGCGGTCGCCGCCCTGAACCAGGCGTTGGAGGAATTCAACCCTGCGGGAAAGGGCTTCAAGGTGGAGGTACTGTCGGCCGATCACCTCAACAAGCCCGATGTCGGCGCCACGATGGCCCGTCAGTGGTTCGATCGAGACGGGGTCGACATCATCGTGGAGGTCGCGAACTCCGGCGTGGCGCTGGCGGTGGCAGGGGTCGCGAAGGAGAAGAACAAGGTCTACGTGAACTCGGGCGCGGCGACCTCCGACCTGACTGCGGCGGCTTGCAACGCGAACACCATCCACTGGGTCTACGACACCTATATGCTGGCGAAATCGACCGGCGGGGCGATGGTGAAATCCGGTGGCGACAGCTGGTTCTTCATCACCGCAGACTACGCCTTCGGCAAGGCGCTGCAGCGCGATACGACGGACTTTGTCACCAGCGCGGGCGGCAAGGTGATGGGCAGCGTCACCTATCCGTTTCCCGGCACGTCGGACTTTTCGTCCTATCTCCTGCAGGCCCAGGCCAGCGGCGCCAAGGTGCTTGGCCTCGCCAATGCCGGCGCCGACACGATCAATTCGATCAAGCAGGCGAAGGAGTTCGGCACCAAGATGCAACTCGCCGGCCTGCTGCTGTTCATCAGCGACGTCCATTCGCTCGGGCTCGAAACGGCACAGGGCATTGTGCTGACCGACAGCTTCTACTGGGACATGAACGACCGCGCCCGCGGCTTCTCTGACCGGCTGTCGCCGAAGATCGGCGGTACGCGTCCTACCATGGTGCAGGCCGGCGTCTATTCGTCCACGCTACACTATCTGAAGACCGCGGTGGCGATGGGTGTCGACCAGGCAAAGGTCGACGGCGCCGCGACGGTCGCCCGCATGAAGACGATCCCGACCGATGACGACTGTTTCGGTCCCGGCAGCATCCGGCCGGATGGCCGCAAGATCCACCCGTCATATCTGTGGCAGGTCAAGACACCAGCCGAAAGCAAAGGTCCGTGGGACTACTACAAGCCGGTGGCGACCACGCCGGCCGATCAGGCATTCCGCCCGCTGGACAAGGGCGGCTGTCCACTGGTGAAGGCATAACGGATTGCCGATAATCCTCTCCCGTCGTTCCGCGCTCAAGGCGACCGCCGCCAGCCTGCCGCTGGTGTTGCCGGGGCCGCGCCGAGCCCGCGCCCAGGCGTCGGCGCCGAGCATCAAGATCGGGGTGCTGAACGACCAGTCCGGCCCGTATACCAACACCGGCGGCGCCACCTCCGTTGTCTGCACCAAACAGGCGCTGGAGGATTTTGGCGCCGCCGCCAAGGGCATCAATGTCGAGGTGATCTCCGCCGACCATCAGAACAAGCCGGACCTCGCCGTCTCGATCGCGCGTCAGTGGTTCGACCGCGACGGCGTCGATGTCCTGCTGGATGTGCCGACGTCATCGGTCGCGCTGGCGTTGCAGTCAGTGGTGCGGGAAAAGAACAAGGTCTATCTGAACGTGGGCGCGGCGTCGCTCGGAACTGACCGGCGGCCAGTGCTCTCCGAACCTCATCCACTGGTGCTACGACACCTACATGCTGGCGCAGATCCACCGGCGGAGCGATGGTGAAGGCCGGCGGCGACAGTTGGTATTTCGTTACCGCCGACTATGCGTTCGGCAAGCAGTTGCAGGGCGACACCTCTGCCCTGGTCAAGGCCGCGGGCGGCAAGGTGATGGGCGCGTCGCCCTATCCATTCCCGGGCACGACCGATTTCTCGTCGTTTCTGGTGCAGGCGCAATCCAGCGGCGCCAAGGTGCTGGGCTTGTGCAACGCCGGCGGCGACACGGTGAACTCGATCAAGCAGGCGCACGAGTTCGGCCTGCAACGCATCGATGCAGATCGCCGCGCTGCTGATGTTCATCACCGACGTGCATGCCCTTGGCCTCGACACCGCCGGCGGTCTGGTGCTGACGGAAAGCTTCTACTGGGACCTGAACGCGGGCACCCGTGCCTTCACCAAGCGGGTGCTGCCGAAGACGCCGAAGAACTACCCCAACATGATCCACGCCGGCTGCTACTCGGCCACGCTGCACTACCTGAAGACCGTTGCCGACATGGGCGTGGCCGAGGCAAAGAAAGACGGCGTCGCCACCATCAACCGCATGAAGGCGATGCCGGTCGAGGACGACTGTTTCGGCAAGAGCAAGATCCGCGCGGACGGACGCAACATGGTCACGGCCTATCTGTTCGAGGTAAAGACCCCGGCGGAAAGCAAAGGTCCCTGGGACTACTACAAACTAAAGGTGACGACGCCGGGTGATGAAGCGTACCGCCCGCTGGCCGACGGCCACTGCGGCTTCATCAAGGCCTGACCGCGGGCCGGCGGAAACCGCAAGAGCAGGATGAGCGCATTGCTGGGCCCATTTCACGATCTTCGGCATCCCCGGCTCTCGGCGATGCTCGGCCAAGCTACTGCTCGGCCTGATCAACGGCATCTTCTATGCCTGCTGTCGCTCGGTCTCGCGGTGATCTTCGGCATGCTCAACATCATCAACTTCGCGCACGGCGCGTTGTTCATGATGGGCGCCTTTGTCTCCTGGATGCTGCTGAACTATGCCGGTATCGGCTACTTTCCGGCGCTGATCCTGGCGCCGCTGATCGTCGGCATCTTCGGCATGATCCTGGAACAAACCATCATCAGCCGGCTGTATAAACTGGATCACCTCTACGGCCTGCTGCTGACCTTCGGCCTCTCACTTGTCATCGAGGGCCTGTTCCGTAACGCCTATGGCAGTTCGGGCATGCCTTACCGTATCCCGGCGGTGCTGCAGGGCGCGACCAACCTCGGCTTCATGTACATGCCGAACTATCGCGGTTGGGTGGTCCTCGCAGCCGCGGTGGTGTGTTTCGCCACCTGGGTCATCATCGAGAAGACCTCGCTGGGGCAACGTTGCGGGCGGCCACCGAAAACGCCCCCATGGTGCAGGCTTTCGGCGTCGACGTGCCGCGATTGATTACACTGACCTATGGCGGCGGGGTCGCGCTGGCCGCCTTTGCCGGCGTGCTCGCGGCGCCGATCTATTCGGTGAACCCCAACATGGGGACCAACTTCATCAACATCGTGTTCGCCGTGGTGGTGATCGGCGGCATGGGCTCCATCCTGGGCTCGATCATCACCGGCTTCGGCCTGGGTGTGGTCGAAGGGCTGACCAAGGTGTTCTATCCGCAGGCGTCCGCCACCGTGGTGTTCCTGGTGATGGTCATCGTGTTGCTGGTCAGGCCGCGTGGCCTGTTCGGAAAGGCCGCCTGAGATGTTCGGATTTTCCCGCGCGCAGTTCATCGCCTTCTGGTAATGGTCGCGCTGATCGTGGTCTGTCCCTTCGTGCTCTACCCGGTGTTCCTGATGCGGGTGCTGTGCGCGGCGCTGTTCGCCTCCGCCTTCAACCTGATGATCGGCTATGTCGGCTTGCTGTCGTTCGGTCAGGCGGCGTTCTTCGGCATGGGCAGCTACGTCGCGGCCTGGGTGATGAAGAACTGGCATGTCGATGCCTCGATCGCGATCATCCTGGGCGGGCTGACCGGCGCCGTGCTGGGCCTGGTGCTGGGCTATCTGGCGATCCGCCGCTCCGGCATCTATTTCGCGATGATCACCCTGGCGCTGGCGCAGATGGTCTACTTCTTCTGCCTGGAGGCGCCCTTCACCGGCGGTGAGGACGGCATCCAGCAGGTGCCCCGCGGCCACCTGTTCGGCTTCATCGACCTGTCCAACGACATGACGATGTACTGGGTCACCGCGGCCGTGTTCGTCGGCGGCTTCCTGCTGGTCCACCGTATCATCCATTCGCCGTTCGGCCAGGTACTGAAAGGCATTCGCGAGAATGAGCCGCGCGCCACCTCGCTGGGATACCGCACCGACGACTACAAGCTGATCGCCTTCGTGCTGTCCTGCATGATCGCCGGCGTCGCCGGTGGCACCAAGGCGCTGGTGTTCGGCATCGCCACGCTGACCGACGTGCACTACTCTACCTCCGGAGAAGTCGTGCTGACCACGCTGCTGGGTGGCCTGGGCACCGTGTTCGGGCCGGCGGTGGGCGCGGTGGTGGTGACCTCGATGGAGAACTACCTGGCGCAGTTCGGCGCCTGGGTGACGGTGACCCAGGGCGTGATCTTCATGGTCTGCGTGCTGGCCTTCCGCCGCGGCATCATCGGCGAACTCGGGGCGTATCTGAAGCTGGCACTGTAGCCGTGCCGGAGAAGCACTTGGCGGCTTAACGAATTATTCAGCTTTTTAATCCAATGGTCCGGCGCCTCTTCATTCGGTGCAGAGGAAGTCCGATGAACATGTGGCGGGCCGCTGGATTGCGGCTGGGGCGGCGGTCGTTTGCTCAGTTCGGCCGGCAATTGCCTGCGCGTGCTGCGGGCTGGCGTCGCGTGCGGTCGCCGAAGAGAGTTCCCACACGCCAAATGGCGCGGTATCGCCCCACTGGACCTATGAAGGCGAAGCCGCGAACTGGGGCGAACTCACACCGGCATTCAAGGTCTGCCAGCTAGGCCTCGAACAGTCGCCGATCGACCTCGCCGACGCCGTCGCGGCGGACCCCGGCGGCCTGGAGATCGCCTATCAGCCGATGAAACTCCGGGTCATCAACAATGGCCATACGATCCAGGTGAATGCCGCGCCCGGCTCGTCCTTGCGTCATTGGTGGCACCAGTTACGAATTGCAGCAGTTCCATTTCCACCATCCGAGCGAACATCTGCTCTCGGGCAAGCCATTCGATCTCGAATGCCATTTCGTGCATCGCTCGGCGGCCGGCGATCTCGCCGTCATCGGCGTCTTCGTCAGACCCGGCGAGGCCAACCAGGCACTGCAGCCGATCTGGAGCGCGATGCCGCGACAGGAGGGACCCGGAGCACGACGCGGGGACAGTGATCGATCCCGGCACGCTGCTGCCCGCCGAGCGCGGCCTGTTCCGCTACATGGGCTCGCTCACCACCCCACCGTGCACGCAAGGCATCGTCTGGACGCTGCTCCAGCAGCCGATCGAGGCATCGCCCGACCAGATCAGGCAGTTCGCCGCGCTGTACGCCGACAACGCCCGCCCGTCGCAAGGCGCGAACCGCCGCTTCCTGCTGCGGTCAAGCTGATGCACCCTCACACTCGGAGAACCCGTCAATGAACGCCAACCGCGTGCCATGTCGCTCATCGCCAATCGAGCAATCGGCACCAAGGTTACCCTGGGCTTCGCCTGCGTGCTGGCGATTCTGGCGATCGTCAGCGGGCAGGCCTATTTCGCGTTCGACACCTCCGCGGCAGGGTTCGCGACCTATGTGCAACGGGTATCGGTGGTGGGATCGCCCACGAGGTCGACCGGAGCTTCCTCAATCTTCGCCGTTTCGCCCGCAACTACGCGAATACCGGGGCCGAGAGCAACGTCGAGAGCGCGAAGAAGGAGAACTCGTCACTGCAGCAGCTGCTGCACGCAAGGACTGGCCGAGATCAAGAACCCTGAGCGGCATCGCTTACTCGAGGATATCGTCCGCAACTTCGAAGCATACTCCAAGGATTTCGACCAACTCGTCATGCAGACCCATGAGCAAAAGAAGCTCGTGGAGGGCACGCTCGACCGCTGGGCGCCAGCCTGCAGACAGATTTCGATACAGTCATTTCGGCGCGCCGTGAAGGCGGGCAACAGCAGCGCCGGGGTGCTCGCCTATGAGGGCCGGCAGCAACTGATGCTCGCCCGGCTCAACGTCAACAAGTTCCTCGGACGGCATGAGCAGGGCGCCGCCGAAGCTGCCGAGAAATCGTTCGTCAACCTGATCGCGGCGTTGCAGGCGGCTCGACGCCGCCACCAAGGGCGCCGAATTCCGCAAAACGCTCGATGATCTTCAGGCCGGCGTGACCAACTATCGAGATGCCTACCATCGCGCCGCTGACCTTGAGCACAGCTATCAACGATATGGCCAATTCCACGATGCGGGACATCGGCCAGCAAGTGCAGGCAGATGCCGAGTCGATCAAGGCGAGCGGCATCGCCGAGGAGAAGCAGCAAGAGCATGACACCATGGCCATAATGGAGTGGACGAGTTCACTGATCCTTTATCTGTCCATTGGCGGACTGCTCGCCGGCGCCGTGCTGGCCTGGCTGATCGGCCGCGGCATCTCACGTCCGGTGGTCGGCATGTGCGCGGCGATGCGGGCTGCTCGCCGGCGGCGACAAGACGCGTCGAGATCCCCGGCGTCGGCCGCAAGGACGAGATCGGCCAGATGGCCGAAACAGTGCGGTGTTCAAGAACAACATGATCGAGGCGGACCGGCTGAATGCGGAGACCGAGCAGCACAAGGCCGCGGCCGAGGCGGAACGCAAGCAAGGCATGCTACGGCTTGGCCGAACGTTCGAGGCCGGCATCAAGGGCGTGGTCAACTCGGTCGCGTCGCAGGCTACCGAGATGCAGTCCTCCGCGCAGGCGATGACCCATACGGCCGAGCAGGCGACGCATCAGGCGACCGCGGTCGCCGCGTCGGTCGAGGAGGCTTCGGTCAACGTGCAGACCGTCGCGTCATCGGCCGAGGAACTGTCCACGTCGGTGCTGGAGATCGGCCGGCAGGTGGAACAGTCCTCCAAGATCGCCGGCCAGGCCGTGGTCGAGGCGAACAAGACCAACGCGACCGTCGAGGGGCTCGATAAGACGGCCCAGCGCATCGGCGAGGTGGTCCAACTGATCGAGACGATCGCCAGCCAGACCAACCTTCTGGCGCTCAACGCCACGATCGAGGCGGCGCGTGCGGGTGATGCGGGCAAGGGCTTCGCCGTGGTCGCCAGCGAGGTCAAATCGCTCGCCAGTCAGACCGCGAAGGCCACCGAGGAGATTCGGGCCCAGATCGGCGGCATCCAGCAGGCAACAGGCCAGACGGTCGATGCGATTCGGACCATCGGCGCAACGATCCGGCAGATGAGCGAAATCGCCAGATACGATCGCATCGGCCGTGGAGCAGCAGGGCGCTGCGACACGCGAAATCGCAACCAATGTGCACCAGGCGGCGCAGGGCACCAACGACATCGCGACCAACATCGAGGGCGTCAGCCGGGCCGCGAGCGATACCGGCGCGGCCGCGGCGCAAGTGCTCAGCGGCGCGGGCGAATTATCGAAGCAGTCCGAGACGCTGAGGCGCGATGTCGATGAGTTCCTCGCGACCGTTCGCGCCGCATGAGCGGGTCTACCCCGAGCCTGCGCCAGGGAGCGAGTACCGACCAGGCGTCATCGGCCGGACACAAGGCGAATGGGCAGTCGCCGAATTGTGTCCGGCCGATCAAAAAAGACAGAACTCAGGCGGCCAGTTTCGCCTGCCCGGCCGCTGCAACGGTGCGCAACATCTTGTAGTCGAGCACGACCTGGGTGTTGTCATCGTCGTCGACGAATCGGATCGGTCCGAAATTGGTGAAGTAGAGAACGGTCTCCTCCGGAAAATTCGTCTCGTCATGCCAGGTGCCGTTTGCCTCGAAGCCGTAGTCGCCCGGGAACGCCGTCACGCCGCCCTGTTCGATACCACCACGAAGCTCCATCTTGCCGGAGACGAGCAGGTATTCGCCGGCGGCCAGATGCTCGTGCCGGGCGAAGCTCGATCCAGCGGCGCATTTGAAAAGAACAGTCCAAGCCCCGGTCTCCTGGCTCGTGCGAAGAAGCTTGAAGTCGATTCCCGGCGAGAAATTGATCCAGGGCTCGGACGAAGTATTGACGTAGATATCGCCTAGGCCGGCATTGCGACGTGCGTCGCGTTCAGACTTGCTCTCGGTCATTGGAAATCTCCTTGCTTGACGTCTCCCGGGCTCACGGTTTCCGTGGCCGGCTCGAACGGTAGCGTCCGTTCCGGTGCGTTGACAAGGAGCGGATGACTATACCGCCCTGACAGGCTGGCACGGCGACCCCCCAAGGCGATCCGGGTGAGCAGTTCGGGACCGCCCGAAGCGTTGCGTAGTCGCAATCTATGGTCAATTGCCCGCCACTGGCGGAGATCATACCATTTGTTGCTATTCATCACCCGATCCGCAGGCGACGCTCTGTCCGGTCGTCGAAAGCGCTGGCCTTTTCACGCCCGGGCCGCTACCAACGTGGCATCACTCACAGCGCCCAGGCAGTGAGTGCCTGAGAGAGGTCTGTGCTCCCGCCATACTCAAGCGGGAGCCATCATGGCCCAAGCCTCACGTCCGGCGGTGCGGAACCGCCTGCTTTCAGCGCTGCCCTCGGATAATCTGGCGCAGCTTCTGCCCAGGATGCTGGCTGTAGACCTGCCTCTCCGAAAAACCCTTCTGGTTCCGAATGAGCGTATCGAGGCGGTCTACTTCATCGAGAGTGGATGGGCGTCGGTGGTCGCCCCGCTGAGTGACGGCATGCAGGCCGAGGTTGGGCTTGTCGGACGGGAGGGCATGGTGGGCCTTCCGCTCTTTGGCGGCGTCGAGACGGCCTTCGCGGAAACCTACATGCAGGCCGGCGGCACGGGCCTGCAAATGGAAGCCACGGCGTTTCAGCGCGAAGCGAATAACAATGCCGACCTGCGACGGCAACTGTTCCGTTACAACGAGGCGATGCATGCTCAAACCGCGCAAACGGCGGCTTGTAACGGGCGCCACGATCTGGAACAGCGCCTGGCTCGATGGCTTCTCATGGCGCACGACCGGACGGATGGTGACGAACTTTTGATCACCCAGGAATTTCTGTCCTTGATGCTCTGCGTCTACCGGCCGAGCGTCACGGTGGTTGCGGGCGTTCTGCAGAGGGCGGGCATAATTCGGTACTCCAAGGGCAATATCACTATTCTCGACCGCGATGCGCTCGAGGCCACGGCGTGCGATTGCTACAGGACGGTGCAGAATTGCTTCGATTATCTTCTTGGATGACCACGGCCACGGTACGATACCCGACCGTCAAGCGGTCGATCTGGAGTCAGGATAGCTTGGCAGAGGGCGTTTACGCCCCGTCATGTGCTGGGAAGCATTTCGATGGCCAGCTACCGGTTGTTTTTCATCGGGCGCGATGACCACATCATGAAGGCCGAGGTCGTGGATTGTCTGACCGACGGCGACGCCTTGCAGGCCGCCCGTGCTAACTGCAGGGGCCATCCAGCCGTTGAAGTGTGGGAGGGGGACCGCAAGGTCGGACGCGTCGATGCGGATACAGTTGCTCGAGGTGTATCGTGAAGCGCGAGTTATGCTCCCGCTCAATGGTTCCGGCACCGGCAAGATCCGCTTTTCCCGGGCAATCTGACAAAGCGATACAGGTTCCCGTGGATAGGGAGACAGAGGATTTCGCGGCGAAAACCATTCCACATCACGCGGTCGGCGAATGGCTCATGAGACCGGCAAAAGGCAATGGTGAAATCGGCCTCTTTTGGCGCGGACAAAGTGACTCGTTCCGCTGCGGCGGCGAAATTGTTTCAGAAAGAGGGGAAAGTGCGGTGACCGGGAGCCCCTGGGAGTTGGCGATCGTCCTCGGCCTGTCAGCCACAGTGTTTTTATCAGTCTGGCATTTCGTGGGACAATTCTTTAGTTAAGGAACGAAAGACGAAGCATGACTGCCAGCGAGTATGCCCGCACGCTCGATGAACTGGATCGTCTGCTTAACGATCCCGACGTTCCCATACAGCCAGAGCTGATCTGGAGTCTTCTCGATGATGTCGCAAAGTGGGAGCGACAGCTGGAAACCGGTAATTCCCCCGCGTTTTTAAATTAGCTGCCAATTCGGAACTCTCGGAGCCGGGGCGTCGTGCCGATGAAGACCTGCCCGGTCTCCGCCGGGATTACGAGGAGGCGACGAGGGGCAGCGGGCGTACGCGGCAGTGTTGCTGCTCCGAACCATCTGTGCCAGCGGGCTGATCGACGGAACGAGAATCGACACTCCGTTTTTGGCACGAACGGGGAAATCCGTGCGCATTTACCCGGAGCGGCCGGCGCGTCCCTGCGCCGGCAGACGCAGCGGCAGCAGGAACAGCAGCGCAACAGCACCACCGGCGCCGCAGATCAGGAAAATGTCGTCGGGCCGGCAGCGCACCGACCAGAGGCGCGGCCAAGGTGGGTGCGGTCGCCTGCGCCAACAGCACCGGCACAGCGAGCCAACCCAGCATTCGCGCGTAACCGTCAGGCCCGAACAGCGCCAGCGGCAGTGTGCCGCGATTGATCGTCATGATGCCGTTGCTCATGCCGTAGAGCAGCGCGAAGCTGATGGCGGCAGCGAAAGTGTTCCAACGCTCCGCCCAGCGCCAGAATGGCGACGCCGAGCGGCAAGAGCAGGGCACCGAGGCGAGCCTTGACCAGTATGTTGATGCGGGGACCGATGGTCCATTCCAAAATGCGGCCGGCGACCTGACCCGGGCCGATCAAGGCGGCGATGCCCACCGCCTCGCGACTGGTAAGGCCGACGCCTTGCAGCAGGGGCAATACATGCACGGCGATTGCCGAAGTAATGAACCACCGCAGTGCGAAGAAGGCGCCGAGAAGTATTGCCACGCGCCGGGCGGCTGACGAACCTGAGAAGGCGGTCAGCCCGCGCTCGTGTGGGCGGGCTGGGGATGGCGGCACCAGAAGCCAGACCATTGGCAGGTTCGCCAGCAGCATGAGGCCGGCGTACGAGAGCAGCAGCCCTCGCCAACCGAACGCACCGAGCAGCACCGCACCAAGGGTCCAGAAGATGGAACTGGCGAAACCCGCCACCAGGGTGACGCCGGTGATGGTGGGTCCGGCCTCCTGGCCAAGCAGCCCTCCGAGGGTTGCGAAAGCCGCATCGTAGAGCCCCATCGCCATACCGACGCCGATCACTGTCCAGGCGAGGTACCAAAGCGCCATATTGGCCGAGATCGCGAGCATGGCCTGGCCGAGTGCGATGACCAGGATGCTCGCAAGCAGGGCGCCGCGTCCCCCATGTTGATCGATCCACCGGCCGACCCGAGGGGCACAGATGCCAGCGACCAGAAGCGACCAGGAAAACGCCCCCAGGACGCGAAACAGGGACTGGCCCAGACTCGCGGCGACGGGTTCCGCGATAATGGCGGGCAGATAGAAGGTCGTCCCCCAGGACAAGGTCTGGTTGATGCCCAGCACGGCACCAAGTCGCACGCGAGCGACCGAACGAAAGGAGGGGTCTGAGCCGACGGCAGCCATCCGGTGCAACATCCGGCCGGTGGCGATGCGAGGCAATCCTCCGAGCGGCGCACACCCCACATCGGTGGCGGCGTTGTCCGGATCACCCAGCAGGTGTTTCCCGTGCAACCTCTGAGATGTCGCGACGGTTGCCGGGAGTGGGCCTCGGGCTCTACATTCGGGGAAAATCACCAGGAGCGTCCCGATGACCAGTCAGCCATTCGACTACACGGTCGCCGACTTCAACTATATCGAACATGCAGGCCAGCCGGAACGACTCCGGCTGTTCATGCCCGTGGGCAACGGCCCGTTCCCGTTGGTCGTGGACCTGCATGGGGGCGCCTGGTGCAACGGCGATCTGAAGGACTGCGAGGAACGTGACCTGACGCTCGTGCGCGATGGCTTTGCCGTCGCCGCCTTGAACTTCCGCCATGCCGGGTCGGGCTATCCTGCCTCTTTGGTCGACATCAACTATGCGATCCGCTGGCTGAAGGCGCACGCGGGCCGGCTGGGTTTCCGCGCCGACAAGGTTGGGCTCTCGGGGCAGAGCAGCGGCGGCCACCTAGCGATGCTGGCGGCGATGCGGCCGGCCGATCCGCGCTACACCGCTGTCCCATCCCCGGATGGCGCGCCGGCGGGCGCTGTTTTGGATGCCTCGGTCCAGGCCGTGGTGATGCAGTGGCCGGTGATCAACCCGCTGTCCCGCTATCGCAACGCCGTCCGCCTGCGAGACTTCCGGCCAGCCGCCGGCCTGGGTGGGCGACATCCCAGTCGCGTCACGACCTTTACTGGAAGACCGAAGCCGCGATGGAGGAGGGCAACCCGATGCTGATCCTGGAGCGCGGTGAGAAGGTCGCATTAGCCCCCGGCACTGTGGATCCAGGGCAGGCCCGACCCGGCGCATGACTACCGTGACCCGGTCGGCAGCTTCGACGGCAACGAGCCGGAGCGCTTCGCGCATAATTATCGTGCGGCCGGCGGCTCGCTGGAGTTGCTGTATATCGACAATGCGACACGCGGGTCCGCCGCATCGCATGATCCAACCTCGGCGTTCTTCAGGCGGCATCTGGGCTGAGACCCACAGCCTCGGTCATCGGCGGTTCGTCGCTCTGGCCGCTGCTGATCGTCGGACTAGGCACCTCGGTGGTGCCGCTCGATTCGGCGGTGAATATCGGCTTCCCGGCCATTGTTGGCCGGTTCGAGCTGCCGATTCCGATGATCCAGTGGATCGTGGTCAGCTACGTCCTGACCCAGACGTGCCTGATGCTGACCTTCGGGCGCCTCGGCGACATGCTGGGCTATCGCCGCGTGTTCCTGCTCGGCACCGGCTGGAGCACGCTGGCGTTCCTCGCCTGCGCGCTGGCCCCGTCATACCCGCTGCTGCTGGCCGGGCGGGTGGCACAAGGTGTCGGCGCCGGGCTTATTCTCAGTTGCGGGCCGGCGCTCGCCACCAGCCTGTTCCCCGAGGCTCTGCGCGCCCGCGTGCTGGGCCAGTATATGATGATGTTCGCCATCGGCGGGGCGCTGGGTCCGGCGGTGTTCGGCTTACTGGTGCAGTGGTTGGGCTGGTCGGCGGTGTTCAGTGTCCGCGCCCCCATCGCTCTGGCGGCATTTCTGCTGGCTTGGACGCTGCCCGGGGATAGTCGGGGCCGAACGGCGGGAGGCGTTCGATGCGGCGGGGGGCGCGCTTCTGGCGCTGACCCTGGGCTGCATGCTGCTGGCGCTGAACCAGTTGGGGCATCTACCGGGCGGGGCTGGATGGCTGGGGCTGTTCGCGATCATGGCATTGGCGGGCGGCGTGGGCTTCTACCGCCAGGAACGCCGCTTTGCCCGGCCGATCATCGATGTCTGGTACTTCCGTGATCCGGGCTTCTCCGCCGTGAACCTGGCCTTCGCGCTGGTCAATCTGGCGGCGTTCGCCATCATGCTGCTGGTTCCATTCTACCTGAGCCAGGTCTCTGGCCTGTCGGTTCCTGTGGCTGGCCTGGTGCTGGCGGCGTCTCCGTTCGGCACGATTTTGGCGGCTCCGCTGGCCGGACGGCTGGCCACCTCGTCGCCGCCACGGCTGGTCGCACTGGCGGGCATGCTCGGCTGCGCGGCGGGCCTGGCGGGCGTTTCGCTGGTCGGGCGTACGCCGGATACGATCTGGCTGACGGCGTCGATGTTCGTGCAGGGCTTCGGCATGGGGCTGTTTCAGGTGGCCTATTTCGACATCGTGACGGCCGCGATCCCGCTGAGCCACCGCGGTGTCGCCGGCGCGCTGGGCATGGCGACCCGGACCGTCGGCACGGTGACTGGGGCGACCGTGCTCATGCTGATCTTCCAGTCGCTGCGCGCGGCAAGCGGTTTGCCACCGGCCGAGGGATTTGTGAGTGCATTCCAGCAGACGTTCCTGGTGGCGGCGGCAATCCCGGCGGTGCTGGTGGTGGCGGGGCTGATGCGGCTGCGTTTGAGGCATGAAGGGTGCCCCGGTCTCGCGCTGCCCTATCTCCGTGATGATGCATCAGCACATTAAGACGTGGGTCCTCGTGCCGAGCACGAGGATGACACGGGGAAGGGGGTGCCATTGGGAATTGGTCAGCGTCGTTAGGTGCTCAGCCGACCCGCGACACGCTCGCCCGCCCAAACTCGAAGCTGAAGAGTTGTTCCTTGCCGAGAAGAAAAACCCGGCCGCCGCGCGGAAACAGTCGGGTGATCGCGGGGTCGCGGACATCGAGGCCACCGGTGTAGGCGCCGAACGCCGGCATCATCAGTCTCTGCGCGTCCGCCACGAAGCACGGGCGGCTCACGGTGCCGGTGCGAGCCCGGACCTGCGCCTTCGGGTGGTGGTGACCGACGATCTCCCCTGGTTCGGCCAAAGCAACGGCTTGATGACGAAACATCATCGGTCCTGAGGCGTAGCTTTCCACCCAGGTTCCACCGACGCCAGTGGGTGGCTTTGGATCGTGGTTGCCCTGGACCCAGACGAAACGATGCGCCTCGGTCATCGCGTTCAGTCGGTGCAACTCGGTGGCCGGCAGCCGCGCTGACCCATTTGCGTCGTGAAACGAGTTACCCAGCGCCACCACCATGGCGGGCGACCATCGGCGCAGCAGCAGGGTCATCCGGTCCAGTGTCGCGTGAGTATCCCACGGCGGCAGCAGCATTCCACGTCGAGCGAAGGAGGTGCCTTTTTCCAGATGCAGATCGGACACGGCGAGCAGTCGCGCGGCCGGCCAGAACAGCGCGCCCATCGGATCGAGCATCAGCCGCTCGCCGGCGATGTGGATCGGTGCCGCGGTCACGAAAACAGGTCGTGCTGCTGGGACCTGCGAGGCGGCCGCGCTCGTCCAAGCGTCACCTTCGTGCCGGCCGGGCGGCGGGCCGCGTTGCCCGGTGGATCGCCGGCACGGGCGGCGGTTCGGCGGCCCCGGTGGCTTCGGCTATGATCGCTTCGGCTTCGGCCAGCAGTGCATCCTCGTCGCTATCTGTGCGCACGCTTTCGCGTCCGATCTCCAGCAGTACCGGCACCGCCAGCGGCGAAACCCGCGACAGCACCATGTGCACGATGCGTCCCTTTACCCGCGCCAGCATGCCGGCGATGCGGCCCACGTCGATCAGGCCGGAGGCGGCATCGGCCCGCGTTGCGCGCAGCAGAATGTGATCCGGCTGGTGGCGGCGCAGCACGTCATAGATCAGGTCGCTGTTCACCGTCACCTGCCGGCGCGACTTTTCCGCTCCCGGGTGATTGCGCTGGATCAGCCCCGCGATCACAGCGACATTTCGGAATGTCCGCTTCAGCATGGAGCTTTCCGCCATCCATGCTTCCAGGTCGTCGCCGAGCATGTCCTGATCGAACAGAGTGGCGACGTCGCGCGGCTGGTTGGCTGACCAGATCCCCAGCACGTAGTCGGTGGCGACAAAGCCCAGAGGTGCGTAGCCGGCGCGCTCCATCCGCTTGGTCAGCAGCATGCCCAGGGTCTGGTGCGCGTTGCGTCCCTCGAAGCAGTAGGCGACGAGGTACCATCGATCACCGCGCGGAAAAGTTTCCACCAGCAGATCGTTGCGGCCGGGCAGGCGGGAAATGCCGCGCTGCAGCCGAAGCCAGTCGCGCACCTGGTCCGGAAACAGGTCCCAGGTGGATGGCGACTGAAGCAAGCCGCGCACCCGGTCGGCCAGGTTGGTGGTCAGAGGCAACCGGCCGCCTTCATAGGCTGGCACCATGGGCTCGCCGTCGCCGCCCTCGGCGCATTCGGCGGCGGTTTCGTGGATGCGCAGGAAGCGCAGCAACCGGCCGGCGAACATGAAGGTGTCGCCAGGACGCAGCATGTTGACGAAATATTCTTCTACCTCGCCGAGCACCGGGCCGGAGCGGCGCCTGCCTGCGAGCCGAACTTTTATCAGTGGCGCCTCGACGATGGTGCCGATGTTCATTCGGTGGATGACAGCGGTGCGGGCATTGCGCACGTGGACCCGCCCCTCGCTGTCGCGGAACAGCTTTTTCCATTGCTCGTAGGCGGACAATGCGTAGCCGCCGTTCTCGACGAAGCCCAGGACGTCGTCGAAGTCGGCGCGGCGTCAAGTTGGCGTATGGGGCGGCGCTGGTTACTTCGTGGAATACGTCGTCGGGCCGGAACGGAGCGCTGCACGCCAGTCCCAGCAGATGCTGCGCCAGCACGTCCATGCCGCCGGGCCGCGGCGGGTCGCCATCCAGTTCGCGCGCGGCGACGCCGAGCATTGCGGCCTCGCATTCCAGCACCTCGAAGCGGTTGGCGGGCACCAGGATGGCGCGGGACGCCTCGTCCATGCGGTGGTTGGCCCGCCCAACCCGCTGCAGCAGCCGGGATACGCCCTTTGGAGCGCCGATCTGTATCACCTGATCGACGCCGCCCCAGTCTATCCCCAGGTCCAGCGACGAGGTCGCCACGACCGCGCGCAGGTTGCCGACGGCCATGGCGGCTTCCACCCTGCGGCGCTGCGCGACCTCCAGCGACCCATGATGCAGCGCGATCGGCAAGGTCGTGTCGTTCAGCCGCCACAATGCCTGAAACATCAGCTCGGCCTGCGCCCGGGTGTTGACGAAGACGATCGTCGTGCCGGCGGCCCGGATTTGCTGCATCACCTGTGGCGCGGCTTCCAGGCCCATGTGGCCGGACCAGGACAGCCGCCCCTCCGGCAGTGTCATGGATAGTTCGGGTGGCGCGCCGTCGGCGACCTCGATCAGGCGCGTGGCCCCGGTGTAGGCCTGGATCGCGCCGGGATGGGCCACCGTCGCGGATAGTCCGACCCGGCGGGCGGTCGGTGCGAGCACGGCCAGGCGGGCAACGCCGAGCGCCAGTTGGTCGCCACGCTTGGTGCCGGCCAGGGCGTGCACCTCGTCCATCACGATGCATGCGAGCGTCCCGAAGAAGATCGGGAGCGTCCGGCAGCGAGATCAGCACGGCCAGGCTTTCCGGCGTCGTCAACAGCAGATGCGGGGGTTCGGCACGCTGCCGCGCTCGCCTGTTGGCGGGGGTGTCGCCGGTGCGGGCCTCGACGGTGACCGGAAGGCGCATCTCCTGCACCGGTCGGGAAAGGTTACGGGCGATATCGGTGGCTAGAGCCTTGAGCGGGCTGACATACAGCGTGTGCAGGCCGGGGCGGGGATTGGCGGCGAGATCGATCAGGCTGGGCAGGAAGCCCGCCAGCGTCTTGCCCCCGCCGGTCGGCGCGATCAGCAGCACGCTTTCGCGGGCTTCCGCGGCCTGCAGCATCGCAAGCTGGTGCGGCCGAGGGGTCCATCCCTGTGCCGCGAACCAGCCCGCGAAGGGTTCCGGTATTGTTCCTGCCATGGCAGGACATAAGCATGACGCAGGCGTTCAGGACAATGCCCAAGCGGCAGGCCCGATGATCGGCGGGTTTTGCCGAGAGGGTGGTCGGCGTCATGCGATCGGCTGGCAGACGACGCTGGCACGCGTGCCGCTGAAGTCAGCGCTGGATCGGGGGCAGCCGAAGGCCGAATGATCGATGGCACCTTCGGCGGACCCGGGTGTAAAGTCGATGGCGAGTTTTACCGGCGGAACCAAGCCATTGGCCGGCAGAGGGAGAGAAATGCCATGCCACGCGTCACGCAACGATTATCCGTTGTCCCAGGCAAGCGTCGCGCGCTTTCTGTCGCCCCGTGCTGCGAGCCATCAGCGTCCCCGCGTCCATATGAGGCGTGCGCTCGGCTCTCTTGCATGCATTGTTTGCCTCGTGGCGACCGTGCCCACATGGGCCCAATCCGGGACAATGGCGAAGCCCGAGGAGGTCGGGCTTTCGACCGAGCGGCTGCAAAGGATCGGCCAAGTCCTCAATCGCGAGATCGAGCAGGGCAAACTACCCGGCGCCGTGGTGGTTGTCGCTCGCAAGGGCCGCGTGGCGTATTTCGAAAGCTTCGGCTTTCGCGATAAATCCGCCGGAGCGCCGATGACGAACGACGCCGTCTTCGAGATCTATTCGATGACGAAGCCACTGGCGTCCGTGGCCGCGATGATACTGGTCGAGGAAGGCCGCCTTCAGCTCACCGACCCGGTCACGAAGTTCCTGCCTGAATTCGCGGGCCTTCAGGTCAGTGTCCCGAAGCTCGATCCGACGTCTGGAAAGCTCACGTACGCGCTGGTTCCGCCCGATCGGGCCATGACGGTCCAGGACTTGCTGCGTCACACCTCGGGACTGGTCTATGCGGAGTTCAGCTCGCAGGCTCAGGTCAAGGAAGCCTATGCCAAGGAGGTCCTATTCAGGCCGGGCGACGGAACCTACGATGTGCGGGACCTGACGCCGGCGGACGAGATCGCGCGACTTGCGAAGGTTCCCCTGGCGCATCAACCCGGCACCACGTGGGAGTATGGCCTCTCGACCGATGTGCTCGGGCGCGTCATCGAGAAAGTCTCCGGCCAGCGGCTCGCCGAGTTTCTCGGCGATCGTCTGTTCAAGCCGCTGAAGATGGTCGATACCGGCTTCTATATACCGAAATCGAACGTGGATAGGTTCGCGCAACCGCTCGCGGTGGACCCGGCGACGGGCACGCCGATCAAGCTGCACGACGTCTCGGCGCCTACGGCCAACGATTTGGGCGGTGCTGGCGGCGTTTCGACCGCGGCTGACTATCTTCGTTTCGCACAGATGATGCTGAACGGCGGATGGCTCGATGACGCGCAGATCTTGAGCCGCACCACGGTAAGCCTGATGACCTCGGATCAGCTCGGCCCGCAGATGGCGCGCACCGTGCAACCAGGCGAAGCGCTCATCGGCACGCAGGGCTACACATTCGGCCTCGGCTTCGCGATCCGGCAGGAGGCGGGCATCGCTGCTGTTCCGGGATCGCAGGGCGAGTACATGTGGGGCGGCTATGCCGGCACTTATTTCTGGATCGATCCGAGAGAGGAACTCGTCGGGATCATGATGACCCAGGCGCCCGGGCCGAGCCGGCAGTATTACCGGCGTGAAATCAAGCAGCTTGTGTATCAGGCGATCACGGACAGACAGCCGGCGGCGGTGGCGACCCAGTAGGTCGTCGGTCAAATCAGGAGCAGTGCCGCGAACTTGGTTTTCCAGTTGCGCGCGCGCGGAGGTCGCGACGGCGCCGGGCTCTCATATCGCCGCCGCCGTCGCGTGACACGCCTGTCAGCCAGGCGCTGAGTGGGGAGGCGTTCCCGAGATCATGAACCTGTCCGTTCCGGGAACGGCCGAGAGGCTTCCGAGAACCCCTTGCGCCACGTTCTTGAGGCCGGCGGTGAAGTAGATTTCGCCGCTCGATCCGGCCGCGCCGTCGTTGCCCGGTGTCAGCGCCCAAAGATGACCGATGGTCACCGCGGAGCCGTCGATGCCGAGGAGCTTGCCCATGTAACGATCGTGATGGGCCAGATCGAACGCGTTGATCGTTCCGTCGCCGAAGTTTCCCACCAGGAGATCGCCGGCATATCTGCCGAAATCCGACGGAGCGATCGCGAGTCCCCAGGGCGAGTTGAGCGGTCCGTTCGATGCGATGCGGCCGATAAGCTTGCCGTCGAGGTCGAACTCATCGACAAAGCCGTTGCCACTGCCGGGAACATCGCGCTGCTTGGCTGCGTCCTGCTTTGCGTAGGTGACGAACAGGTGGTCGTCGAGCACCTGGGTGTTGAAAGGCGCATATCCGACAGGCAGGCTGCCGTCGGTGAGGCTCATCACCTGCTGCCACTGGTCATTGAATACGTCGACCGTGCCATGACGGAAATTTGCCGCGTAGAGCAGCGTCGCGCCGCTGTCCGTGCCGATCGCGAGGCTGGTGTAGATCGCGCCGGTGGTTGGGCCGATCGCGGAATTGCCGTGCGCCGGGTTACTGGAATTGTCGACCTCGAGTGTCGTGACGGTGCCGCCGTTCCAGGCCGAGATCGTGCCGTCCACGGTCGAGAAGATGAACAGCGCCGGCTTGCCGTTCACCAGAAAGCCCGGGTTCGGATCGTTGTTGAAGACCGTGCCGGTCGGACCCGCCGGGCCGGTGTGGCCGGCGGCGGGTGCGATGGTGACCACGAGCGGCAGCTTGGTTGCGGTGTCGGTGCTTGGATCGACGCTGTAGAGGGTCGACGTGCCGGTGATGTTGTTAGCAATCCAGAACGGTCCGGTCGGCGGGAAGGAAATACCCCACGGATTGATGAGGTTGGGGTCCTGCAACTGTGCCGAAACGTGGCCGGGCTGGTTATCGGACACCAGATTGGCCTGGCTGAACGCCTGTCTTGCATTTGCCAGATGCATGTGCAGCAGGGCGTCGGAGGTCCGCAAAAAGCCCATCGTCGGCGCGGCAGCGCGTCAGTGTCGCGGCTCGCAAGCAGCTGGTCGGGACTGATATCGTGGCTCATGGCGCTGCTCTCTCCTCCCAATTTCTCTGCAGGTGTTCGTCAGTCCACCGGGAGCCGCACATGGAGCGGCCGCAGCACAGTGGTATCGAAAGCGCTCCGGCGTCACGAACGACCTCAGTGAACAGACGCTCGGGAGGGACATTATTCCGGCGCCGGCGAAAGTCTTTTCGCTGCCGCTGGCATCGGCGACAACATTGCACATGTGGGTCGACGGGCCATTGGCGCATGAACAGGGGACGAGAAGGGGCGCACCCCGGCCTCGCCGTGCCGTTCAACGCCAACGCCAGGCATGGACTAGACGCTTGCGATCACCGCGGATCAGGCTGGAGCTCGTGTCAGGTTCCGCGTTGCAGTTCGGCCAGAAGCGCCTTCGCTTCCAGCAGGTCCTTCGTGTCGAAGCCCTCGGTGAACCAGCCGTAAACCGAAGCGAGCAACTCAGACGCCTCCTCGCATTTGCTCTGACCCTGCCACAGCCGTGCCAGACTGATCGAGGTGCGCAACTCCCAGGATTTCGTCTGCTGCCGCCGCGCCCATTCGAGCGAGGCAAGAAAGTTTTGCTCGGCGCCTCCGAGGTCGCCGTCGAGCGAGAGCATCCAGCCCTTGAGGCTCATGGTTTCGGCATAGTAACTACGCTCCTCCAGCCCTGCCGTTCGACCTGCTTGATGATCTCGTCGATCAGATGAAGCACACCTTCAAGATCACCGAGTTTCGCCAAACCCTCGGCAAGAGCCGACTTCCAGCAGGGAAACATCACGCGTCCGCCGCCTGCCTCCAAAGCCGCAAGGCCGCCCCCCAGCAATGTGGTTCCCTCGGCGAACCGACCCTGCCGTATTAATGCGATTGCAGAATGGATGGGCACCAGCACCTGCGTCAGCACAGGCAGGCTATTGTCACGACCCAGTCGTTCGGCCTCTGTAGTGCGCTTCAACAACTCTTCGGGGGTGCCAAGATAGTCGAATATCAATGCTCCAATAGTGAGCCAAAAGCCTAGATCGAAGGGATGTCCAAGCCGGCGCGCATGCGCATCGGCGGTGTCGGTTATCTTCACCGCCTGGTCGGGATAGCCGAGCATCCAGGTCAAATGCGCATTATAGCACAGCGCTACCGTTTTCGGGTCTTGGTGGATCACATCGACCACATGGCCAATTCCCTCTTCGGAGTAGTTCGCCAGCAATTGCTCTCCATGTTCCCGTGCCTTGATTAGTTCCCCGAGCAAAAAATAGGAAACCTGGGCAGTGTAGTGCGTTAGGATCTGTAGCTCCTGGTCACGGTGACCATTTCGCAGCCTCGTGTATTTGAGTCACCCAGTGAAGCGACTCGGCCAACAGTCCCCTTGTCAATACGTTTGCCCAATGTCCGAATAGTATCGATAATAGTGCATCACTACGGCGAAGCGTGTGCGCCAAGGCGAGTGCGGGATGAAGGCTGTCCCAAACTTCTTGGACATACCACCCGCCAAGCGCTGTCCAGGCGATGCCCAACAAGCTGCGCAGATCCAATTCCCTCGCATCGCGCTCCGCCGAAGATGGCATCACGGCTACCGACTCCAGACCCTTGTTTAGGTGGGTGATCGCTTCATTGAGCGCCAGCCGCTTGAGTGCCAGGCTGCCGGCCTTCTGCCAGAGCGGAATTGCCGCCGTTGGCCGTTTCGCCTCCGTGTAATGGTAGGCCAGAGCCTCGGGCTCGGTCGCCTCGACCTTCGGAAAGCGCGTCTCGATCACGCGGGCGATCTTGGCATGCAACTCCTGTCGGCGGCGGTTGAGCAACGAGTTATACGCGGCGTCCTGCACCAGCGCATGCTTGAAACTGTAGAGTGCATCCGGCGGGGTCCCGCGGCGGAAGGCAAGCCCCGACTCGCATAGCTGCGCCAATGCGTCGTCGAGCTGGACTTGTGGCATCGGTGCCACCGCAGCAATCAGTTCGTAGCTGAACTCACGTCCAATCGTTGCACCGATCTGGGCGATTTCCTTGACCGGCATGAACCGATCCAGTCGCGCCATCAACGAGCCCCGCAGCGTCTCCGGAATTGTTATGGCGCGAGCCGAGCCACCATATTCGAAGTGATCACCTGCGTCCTTCAGCTTGCCCGATTCGAGGACCGACTTGGTCAGCTCTTCCACGAATAGCGGCACCCCGTCCGTCCGGGCCACGATTTGGTCGAGCAGCGCTTCTGGTAGAGTCCTGCCGCCGGCCAGCGCGGAAACCATTGCTGCACTCTGCACCCGGGTCAGCTTAGACAGGTTCAGGGCGCCCACGTTGCCTTGTTCCGACCAACGCGAGTGGAACTCCGGCCGGTGAGTGAGCACGACCAGCAGCGGCATGGTTCGCACCCGGTCGATCAGGAGATCCAGCACCTCCAACGTGGTAGGGTCGGCCCAGTGCGCATCTTCGAACAGCAGCACGCTACGCTTCTGACGGGCAGCCGCTTCGATAACATCGATCAAGCTCCGCAGTGTCTCGTCCTTGTGCTTTTGCGGTGTCATCGGACGTGGTCCGTAGTGCTGCTCGCATGGGATCGACAACATTGAAGCGATGAAGCGAACATCAACCAGTGGTTGGCTGTACTGCGTGACGATCAGCGCTTCCAACTTGTTGAGCTTCGCATCGGCTGCTTCGTCTCGCGTGAACTTCAACGCCCGCTCGAAGTTGTCGATGATCGGCCAGAAGGCGCTGTTGACGTAGTAGGGTGAGCACTGGAAGCGGATAGCCTGAACACCCTGTGATTTCGAGCCGCCTACGCAAT
Organism: uncultured Alphaproteobacteria bacterium; assembly: GCA_963759425.1. GTDB lineage: Bacteria > Pseudomonadota > Alphaproteobacteria > Acetobacterales > Acetobacteraceae > Rhodopila. Next base: position 38,895 of record CAVWZM010000017.1, on the reverse strand, counting down.
GCACTTAAGATGCGGCTCTTGCCGATCCCGGGTTCACCGGACAGCAGCACGACCTGCCCTTCGCCGTCCCTTGCCTGCGACCAGCGGCGCAGCAGCAAATCGACTTCGCCTTCACGGCCGACCAACGGTGTTAGCGCAGCGCCCCGATTGGCATCGAAGCGGCTTTCCGTCAGCAGGGCACGTTCTACCCGCCAGGCGTGAACCGGTTCGGCAATCCCCTTGAGGTCGTGTTCGCCAAGATCGGTCAGTTCGAATGCACTTCCGACCAGGCGGCGGGTCGAAGTGGCGACGATAATCTGGCCGGCAGTGGCCAGTCCTTGCAACCGCGCGGCGAGATTGGGTGTATTGCCAACCGCCAGGTTTGCTTGCTCGCCTGCACCGGTCGGCTCGCCAACAACGACCGGGCCGGTGGCTACGCCGATGCGGACCGACAAGCCCTTGGTGGACGATGCACGCTTGAGCGCGAGGACGATTTCCAGCGCTACCCGTAAGGCGCGCTCAGCATCATCTTCGTGCGCGGTGGGCCAACCGAAATAGATCAGAATGCCATCGCCCACGTAGCGGGCGACAAAACCGTGGTAACGCCCTATCACATCGCCGCAGATGGTTCGATACGCGTGCAGCAGTTGTCCCAGTTCTTCCGGGTCAAGCTTTTCACTCAGCGCTGTCGACCCGACCAAGTCGCAGAACATGACCGTAAGCTGGCGGCGTTCTCCGCTGGGCAAGAGCGGTTCTGAGATAGGCGGAGTGGTGTCGGTGACGGGTTGCGGGTCCAACCGTGCAACGGCCTGCAACAGACGCTTGCGATCACCGAGCGCCAGGCCAAGCTCACGCAGATCCGTATCGCTCAAGGAGCGAATGACATCAAAGTCGATTTTGTTGGTGGCAAAGACCGGGTCGTAGCTTTCCAACCCGATTTCGGCCAGCCACTTCCCGAACGGTGTCATCGGTCCCCCCTTAGGCCAAGGCCCGGGTTGGGATCAGCTTACGCGCTCGGCGTGGAAGATCGCAACTGCCACCCGCCACAAAGTCCACAGAACTGGAACAGCCTTCCTCTCGGTGGGAGCGACCCGCGTTACTCGATCGGCTCCGGCTTCGCCACCATCGCCCGGTAGTTCGGCCGGCGCATCAGCAACAGCAACAGTATCGCCGGTAGTGTAGTACAGATCAGCAGCACGTAGTCGTCGATGTAGGCGATGATCTGCGCCTGATGATTGACCACCTGATCCAGCAGCGCGGCGCCCTGGCGCGTGGCCGGATCGAGCGCGCCGAACCCCGCGAGCGCCCGGTTGAAGGGGGTCACGCTGGCGCCGATCACCTCGTGCAGCGCCTGGGTGTTGCGCGCCAGAACGGCGGAGGTCACGGACACGCCGATCGCCGCGCCGATGTTTCGCAGCAGGCTGAACAGTGACGCGCCCTCGGTTCGCAGCGCCGCGGGCAGGGTGGCGAACGCCAGGACCTGCAACGGCGTGAACACCAGCCCCATGCCGGCGCCCTGCAGGACGATCGTCATGACGATGTCATGCTGGGACACGTCCGGCGTCCAGCCCGTCATGATGTAGAACGACGCGCAGATCAGCATCAGTCCGGCGCCGACCAGCAGGCGCGGGTCGGTCCGGGTGGTGAGCCGCCCGCAGAGCACGATCGTGGCGAGGTTGCCCAGCCCGCGCGGTGCCATTACCAGGCCGGCGGTTTCAACCGGGTAGTCGCTCAGCCCCTGCAGCCAGGGCGTCATCAGTGCCAGGCTGGAGACCAGCAGCGTTCCCACGGCAAACATCAGCACCAGCCCGGTGGCGAAGTTGCGGTCGCGGAAGAGGGCGGGGCGGATCAGCGGTTGCCGCGCCGGAGAGCAGGTGGATGATGAACAGGTAGATACCCAGACCGCCGAGCACCGCCTCGATGATGATCTCGCGGGAGTAGAACCAGTCCAGGTCCTGGCCGCGGTCCAGCATGATTTGCAGCGCGCCGATCCGACCGACAGCACCGTGAATCCGAACCAGTCGAAGCGCAGCCGGTTGAGACCCGAACGCCAGGCAGGAAGGCCCACAGCCCGACGGCGGCAACCACACCGAACGGCAGGTTGATGTAGAACACCCAGCGCCAGTTGTAGTGCTCGGTGAGGAAGCCGCCGAGGGTCGGCCCCATGATCGGTCCGATCATCACCCCCATGCCCCAGACCGCCATGGCAAACCCCTGCCGCTCGGGAGGGTAGATGTCCAACAGCGTCGTCTGGGCCAGCGGCACCAGGGCGGCGCTGAACATGCCCTGCAGCAGGCGGAAGGCAACGATCTGTCCCAGCGTCTGCGCCGCGCCGCACAGCATCGACGCGACCGTGAAGCCGATGATGCAGCCGACGAAAAGGGGCTTGCGGCCGAAGCGGATGGCCAGCCAGCCGACCGGCGCGGTCATGATCGCCGCCGCCGTGATGTAGGACGTCAGGACCCAGGTGATCTCATTGAAACTGGCCGAGAAACTGCCTTGCATGTACGGCAGTGCAACGTTGGCGATCGTCTGGTCAAGCGATTGCAATAGTGTCGCGCCGATTGTGAAGACTGTGACCATCGCTCGGTGGGAGATCGCCGGGGACGCGTCGGGTTGAACGGCTGTCGTGCCTGCCGTGGGTCCTGCAGTGGTAGCCATCGATGTGATTTTGTGACCTTTCCTCGGGGCGGATGGTGCGGGCAAAGCGTGATCGCGGTCAATTGCTCCGCATCCGCTCACGTGAGGTGTATGACCCCTGCGATTGCTGCCCTGGCCTGCAAAAAAGGGGCATGGCGCAATAATTCGCAGTGATGGAGAGGCTTTCATGGCGATGTGGCGGGATCAGGTGGCGGTGGTGACGGGTGGCGGGAGAGGAATTGGCCGCGCCATAGCACTTCGGCTTGCGCATGAAGGTGCGTCCGTCTGTATAAACTACCATGCCAATACCGCAGCCGCGGAGGAACTGGCGGCTGGCATCAGAGACAATGGCGGGCACGCCATCGCGGTCGGTGCCGATGTGGCGGATGATGCCGCGGTCGAGGGCATGGTGGACCGCGTCGCCGCTGCGTTTGGGCCAGTAACGATCCTGGTCAACAATGCCGGCATATCGATCAAGGGCACGCTGGACAGTTACGACGCCGACAAGCTGACGCGGATGCGACAGGTCAACGTGGACGGTATGATCCACACCACGCGCGCGGTGATGAACGACATGCGGCGGCAGAAATACGGCCGTATCGTCAACATCACGTCGATCGCCGCCCTTGGCACGGCGTTGCCTGGCAATGCGTTCTACGCCGCCACCAAGGCTGAGGCACAAATCCTCACGTTGCGGTTCGCGATGGAACTGGGCCCGCACGGCATCACGGTCAATGCCGTGGCGCCCGGCTTTGTGGGGACTGAGATGACGCGCGCCAGCAGGGACGAAACGGCGCGGCAGACGATCGGCGAACTGGCGATGATGCGGCGGATTGGCGAGCCGGATGACGTTGCGAACGCGGTGGCTTTTCTGGCCTCGCCCGCATCGGGCTGGATCACCGCGCAAGTGCTGGCGGTTGACGGTGGGCGGACGGATTACATCGGGCGCTGATGGTGCCAAGCACGGGGATGAACGGGGACAGGGGCCATCACTGCGATCAAGGTTCGAGCCGACCCCACGAAAGCACGCGGCCGATCCGCACGGCGATCACCGGCAGCGGTGCCAGCTCCATCAAGCGGTACTGCGGATAGCGTTCTCGCAGCAGATCCTGCGCCCGGTCGTGCTCGTCGCCGCCGGTCAGGATGTCCGCATGGCCTCGGAGCATGATCCAGCCGAGACGGGTCCAATCTTCGTCCCAGCGATCGGCGCTGACCGCCACCGCGGGATTTTCCTGAATGTTGCGCAGCCGCTTCAATGGAACATCGGCGCGCTTCGGCTTCTCGTCGATCGTGACATAAAGCGACAGGTCGCTCAGGCCAAAGCACACTGGCACCAGGTGGGGCACACCGTCTCGGTCGGCTGTCGCCAGATGGGCGACTCTGCTTGCATCCAGGAAACGGCGTTGCATATCGGTCAGCACAGCGTCACCATATTGAGCAGCGCGCCAAACGTGCGACCCGGTCAGAGGGGCGCCGAGGCGGCAACAAGGAACAGAAGCCATGCAGGATGTTGCGACCACCGAGAACAATGCAAGCTTGGCCGACCCGACCCCTGGCCCAGCGACCAGCCTGCGGCGGACCCCGCCACAGATTCTGGGGCCTTTCTATCCATTCATGCACACGCCGGTTCAGGGCGGCGATCTGACCGGCGGCGGCGAGGCGAATGGCACGATATTGTACCTCTCCGGCCACGTCCTGACCGGGGATGGCAAGCCCGTCGCCGGCGCCTCGGTGGAAATCTGGCAGGCCAACGCTGCCGGCCGCTATGCTCACCCGAACGATACCAGCTCCGTGCCACTGGACGAGAATTTTCACGGGTTCGCTGTCACTACGACGGACACCGAGGGCCGCTACGCCTTCAAGACTGTGCGTCCGGCCGCTTACGCGGTCGCCCCGGGCCATTGGCGACCCGCCCACATTCACTTCAGCGTCACCGGAGAGTTGGAGCGGCTGGTGACCCAGATGTATTTCAAGGGCGAGCCGCACAACGACAGCGACACCTGGCTGAACAGTGCCGGCGGCAAGGACCTGCTGATTACTGATCCGGCCCCGGTGGCGGACAAGGAGCCTGGCGCCATCGCGGTCACTTTCGATATCGTCATGGCGAACGGCTGACACATCAATGGCAGCTCGTCAGCATGTCGGACGAAGCTGCCCTGCGGGGGGAGGGTAGGCGACGGCGTCAGGGCTGTTCGGCGGCCTTCACCTGCTTCCAGCCAGCCTCCATCTGCTCCAGCGAGAGCTCCGACAGATGCTTGCCCTGCTGCTCAAAAACCCTTTCCATCGCATTGAATCTGCGTGAGAATTTATCATTGGCGTGGCGCAGGCAGGCCTCGGGGTCGAGCTTCAGTTTGCGGGCCAGGTTGGCAACAACGAACAACAGATCGCCAACCTCGTCGGTAAGGCGCACCGGATCGGCCGGCGGCAGCTCCGCGCGAAGCTCCCGGATTTCCTCGTCAAGCTTGGCCAGCACCTGCGCCGCTTCTGACCAGTCGAAGCCGACCCGGGCGGCCCGGTTGGTCAGCTTCACCGCGCGGGTCAGGGCAGGTAGGGCGGTCGGCACCCCGGCCAGCGTTCCGAACTGCTTCCTGGCGTTGCGCTCCGCCGACTTCTGCCCCTCCCACGCCACGGTCTGGGTGGCGGCATCCCGGGCGGCGGCATCATGGAATACATGAGGATGGCGGCGTATCATCTTGTCATTGATGCATTTAGTGATCGAGGCAAAATCGAACAGACCGGCCTCCTCGGCCATGCGGGCGTGATAGACGACCTGGAACAGCAGGTCCCCCAGTTCATCGGGCAACGCATCGAAGTCGCGCTCGGCGATGGCGGCCGCGACCTCGTAGGCCTCCTCGATCGTGTAGGGCGCGATGGTGTCGAAGCTCTGCGTCTTATCCCATGGACAGCCGTTAGCCGGATCGCGCAACGCGGCCATGATGTTCAGCAGTCGGCGGAGTTCGGCTTCGGCCGAGGCGGTAGGGCAGGGCATGAGGGGGCGGATAGTGAAGCCGCCCGCTGGGCGCAAGTGGCGGGTGGCACGGCCCTGATTGAGCGGCTAGCCAGATGCTCGGCTGGCCGTTGGATCAATCACAACGCGACGCCGACGCTATCCGAACGCGCTGGACTTTAAGCCGCGGCGGGGAGTGTCCGCTGTTCTGATGGCGTTGAGCGCTCGATCCACCTCTGTCAAGGTCGCTTCATCCTGGCGGAACGCCACCGCGAGAAGCCCGTCGGCGCACCGCACGATCCTGCCAGGCACGCTCGCCCCGGCGGGCAGACCTATGCGCGCCTCGGTGCCGGATGGGAGGTTGGCATCAGACGCCAGAGCGGCACCTCCGCGTGAGATATCCCTTATGACAGCCTGAATTTCGCTGGATCCGTGAACGCTCACCGATGCCATGGCGCCAGCCCCTGGTATGCGCTCGTACGACCGGCGATCTTCGCTGTCGAGCGATTTCACCGAGCTTAGGAAGTCATTGACTTCGCCACGCAAGGTTCCAGCGGTCCGACCTACATCCTCGGCCGCGGTCAGCACTGATTGGCTGGCCGTATCTGTCTGTCGCGCGATCGCCGAGACCCGTCCCATTGCGTCAGCCACGGTCGCGGTGGACATGGTGACGTTCTGCACATTGCTGCTGATCTCATGGGTCGCGGTCGCCTGCTGATCGACCGCGGTGGCGATCGCGCTCGTGGCGGCCTCAACCTGACCGATCGCCAGGCCGACTTCACGCACGGCGCCGACAGCGTCGTCGGTCGCCGCTCGAATGGCGACGATCTGACTGCCGATCTGGTCGGTTGCCCTGGAGGTCTGAGTGGCGAGCGCCTTTACCTCACTGGCGACCACGGCGAAGCCTTTGCCGGCGTCTCCGGCCCGCGCTGCCTCGATTGTTGCATTCAGCGCCAGCAAATTGGTCTGCGCGGCGATGTTCGATATCAGCCGCACCACGTCGCCGATCTTGTCCGCCGCCGTGGCCAGACCGGCCACCTTCGCGTCGGTTTCCGACGCCCGATCAACGGCGCTGTGCACCGAAGTCGTTACATGCGTCACCTGCCGGCTGATCTCGCTGATACTGGCGGCCATCTGTTCCGTCGCCACTGCAACCGAATTGAGGTCGCGAGCGGACGTTTTGACGCCTTCGACCGCGTCAGAAGTGCTGTCTCGGGTACGCTTTGCGGCCACGGACATCTCATCAGCCGCGGCGCGCATCTCGCTGGCGGATTGTGCCAGGCTCGTCATGACTCCCGAAACCGAAGCGCCAAAATCCTGGGTGTGAGTATCCATCGCTTTCTGGCGGCGGTCCCGAGCCGCCTGCTCCTTGATTTTGCCCGCCGTAAGCTCGTCCGCCTGAATCAGGTGATCTTTGAACACCAGAGAAGCGCGTGCGATTTCCCCGACCTCGTCATGTCGGTCGGTGTGCGGAATAAAGACGGTCTTGTCTCCGGCCGCCAACTGCACCATCACCGCGGTGACCCGCCGGATGCTCTTGGAGATCCCACCACCGATCAATAGTGCGGCCGCCGTACCGATTAAAAGACCGACCGCCGAAAAAACAACCACGGTTCGCCACGAGCGTCCAATCGTCTGAGATACGAGTGAGGCCCGCTCCGTGGTGGCAGTGATCTGGGTCTGAACAAAGCTCCTCAATTGCGCTCGCGCCTCCTGACCCGGCTGGCGAATGGAGGTTTCGATCAAATCCCGCAACTGGATGCTGAGGGCCATGATGCTTTGGCTGACGGCCAGGAATTTGCGTAGATTGGCAGCCAGGCTGTCGCCTCCGACAACATTTGGGGCGACGTTCTCCTCAAAGCCCGGTAGCGCGGAATCCAGCATACGCAGCGCCTTTTCAGCCGCGCCGCGCATCGTCTTGTCATCGTTCACGATCGCCTGTTGCAGCCATTGGCGTGCCTCCAGAAAACGCTGAAGGGTCCGCCACGCTGAGTTGATGAGCTTTCGGTCGCCGTTCGAGTTAGGCGCCGCCGCAACTTCGAGCCTTGCCGCGAGGTCGGTTCCCAGCGGTAAAAAGGTGTCCTTGAACAGGCTTGTCTGTTGCAGTTTGAGATCGGTCGTCTGGGCGAAACCGCCGACGAAGGCGTTGATCTTCTCGCGTACGACGGCGAGACCAGCAGCGGCTTCGGTACGCCGCCGAGTGCTTGGCGCGTCCAGCGCTTTCGTCAGAACCGATCGCTGTTCCTCTATTTGATCAAGCAGCGCCTTGTTGCCGTTTTCGCTGTATGCCTGTACCAGCCACGTCAGGTCACGCAGGGTGCCGTCAATTTCCTGCACGCCAAGTGTGGAGACCAGAACCTGATCCATCGCGTCTACACTGCTGGACACACGCAGCAGCGAGAAAGTGCCCAGTGCCGCTACCATCACCAGTATTGCCAGCACGACACCGAACCCAGCCAACACCTTTTCTCTGATGCCCAGGCGCCAAAACGCCCGGTCGGCAACCAGCCTAGTCATAAGAATACGTCTCCACTCGCACCGAGATCCTGATCGACGGCTCAGTGCTTGAAGATCATCGGGTCTGCCGGACGCTCGAAGAAGCTGTTCAGATAGGTCGGATCGCTGCCCCATTTGGCCGGGCCGGGATCCAGCCACTTGTCACTGTCCGGGCTGCAATCCTCCGCCAAGGCCGCATTCACGGCAGCGAGGTCAAATCGCAGCGGCTCCACCAATATCGATTGTAGCTTTGGACCCTGGCCTTCCAGGGTTCGCATCATGATGTTCCAGGAAAGCTCGGTATCGTCTCCGGGAGGCCAGACATGGAAGGCGGCGCTGATAAAATTCGGATGCTTCCGCCAGTAGCACAACGCACCCATTTCTCCGCCGATGGTCACGGGTACCATGTCACGACCCGATTTCTGCATGGCGCGCAGCACACCGAGCTCCGACGCTGACTGGACGATCACCCCGTCGAGCTTGCCAGGATGTGCGGTCAGCCACTTCGCAACCTCCGCCTCGGCCACACTGTCGGTCCACATGCCGGCGAGATCGCCGACAACTTTGATCTCGGGATAATTCGCCAGGCTCTCCTTGACGCCGCGATCCTGACTGTCGGACGCGGAGGTCCCTGGTATCCCTTCGACCACCAGGACATTTCCTTTCTTGCCGATTTCGTTAGCCATCCATTCCCCTAACCGGTAACCGGCAAGCTGATAGTTGACCGACGAATTCTCCACGAACTCGCTCGTGAGATAACCGGTAAAGGAGAAGGTTGGCACACCCTTGTCGTAGGCGTAGCGGATCGCTTCGTTGAGCCCGGTCGGATTGGAGCAGCAGACCATGATCGCATCCGCGCCCTGGTCGGCGAGTTGGCGGATCTGCGTGCTCTGAAGTTTATCATCCAACTTCGACTGAGTAACGATCAGCTCCTTGACCAACCCCAACTTCTGCCACTTCGGCACCAGATCATTCTGCATCCGCTCCATCGCGGCGGCGCGCCAGGTATTGCCCGCATAGGAACTCGCATAGCCAATGGTCCAGGGCGGCCCCTTTCGTGCGTGCCAGCCCCGATACACGCTCGGTTCGACCGGCTGCTGAGGATCGAGCATGTCTTCGTTATACAGAAGCTGCTTTACATCCGCGTTGATGCCTTCGGCCTGTGCAGTGGCAATTGATCCGATGACCCATCCGATGGTGACTACCGTTCCGAGTATGAATGGAATCTTTTCATGGCGCTCTTTCCAGATGGCTTTGCCCGATCCTTTCGTGCTTACGGACCAAAAGCATAAGAAAGCGTTAATTCGGTGAAGCCTTCTGATCTTCCAGGCCAGCGCGAGCTGACTCCGGCTGGCCGACAGATCACCCCCCGTTGTCGATAGCGTCAGGATCAGTCATCACCGGGCCATCATTCCGAAGTTGGCTGCGGCAGGCGCATTGCCACGGAATCCCTGGCGCTCCGGCACGGGGACGTCGTCGTGGCAGAACGCCTGGGCGGCGCGATATTGATGCGCAGCGTAACCAGCCTGATTGAGGCCGCGGACGCGATGCTTAGGCTCTATCGCCCGACCGCTCGGCGTCGTAGCACAAAGGTGGGCTGTCCGCCGTCGCTATCGTCTTGGTGTCAGGGGAATTGTGACGCGGGCTGCAGCAGGCGGAACTTGGTTGGTCGGCCGTCTCGCCATGCAGCCGGCGCAAGTTTGAAGTGCCATTTTCAGCCGCTATTGGCAGGTGCCCGCGTCCGGAAGGCAGCTACTCCGTTGCTCCGACCAGCGCCTGATCCAAATCGGCGATCAGATCAGCCGCCGTCTCCAGCCCGACCGACAGCCGGATCACATCGGGTCCGGCACCGGCAGCCACGCGCTGCTCGTCTGTCAACTGCCGGTGCGTGGTGGATGCCGGATGCAGGATCAGGCTGCGGGTGTCGCCGATATTGGCCAGGTGGGAGAACAGCCCGACACTCTCCACCAGCCGTATCCCCGCCTCATAGCCGCCCTTGACACCGAAAGTGAACACCGAACCCGCACCTCCGGGCATGTATTTGCGGGCCAGCGTCCGATAAGGACTGCTCTCCAGGCCGGCGTAGGACACCCAGGCCACTCGGGGATGCGCCGCGAGAAATTCCGCCACCGCCTGCGCATTGACGCAATGCCGCTCCATCCGCACGTGCAGCGTTTCGATCCCGGTGATGGTCAGGAATGCATTCATCGGCGCCATGGTGGGGCCGTAGTCGCGCAAACCCACCGCCCGCGCCTTGGTGGTGAAGGCGAAGTCGCCAAAGTTCTCGTAGAACCGTAGCCTGTGATAGGCTGGTTCCGGCTCGGTCAGGGAGGGAAACTTTCCGCCGCTCGCCCAGTCGAATTTTCCTGACTCGACCACGATCCCGCCCATCGAGTTGCCATGACCGCCGAGGAACTTGGTGGTCGAGTGGGTGACGATGTCGGCGCCCCATTCGAACGGCCGACACAGAAACGGCGTCGCCAGGGTGTTGTCGACGATGAGGGGAATCCCCGCATTGTGGGCGATCTCGGCGATCGCCGCCAGATCGACGATGATGCCGCCCGGATTGGCCAGGCTCTCCACGAATATGGCCTTGCAGCGCGGCGTCAGCGCTCGGCGAAAATTCTCCGGGTCCAGCGGGTCGACGAAATGGCAGGTCCAGCCGAGCTTCTTGAACGAGAGGCCGAACTGGGTCAGCGAACCGCCGTAGAGGTTGCGGCTGGCGAGGAACTCGTCGCCTTGCTCGAGCATGGTGGCGAACACCAGGAACTGCGCCGCGTGGCCCGACGCCGCGGCAACGGCCGCACGTCCCCCTTCGAGGCTCGCCACCCGCTCCTCCAGCACCGCAACGGTCGGATTGGTCAGACGCGAGTAGATGTAGCCGAAATTGTGCAGATTGAACAACGACGCCGCGTGGTCGACGTCGTCGAAGACGTACGCCGTGGTCTGGTAGATCGGTGTGATCCGAGCGCCTGTGGTCGGGTCGGGGGCGGCTCCCGCGTGCACCGCTCGGGTTTCGAAACCATGGCTGACATTGTTCGGTGGCTGCGGCCGCCGCTTGCCGATGCGCGGCGTCGGCGGTTCGGCCGGGCGGTTGCGGATGATGCCGGAGTTCACCCCGCTCCAGGACAGTTCGCCGCCCAATCGGCCGAACTCGATCTTCGGGCAGCGGTTCATGATCACGTCCAGGCCGGCGGCCTGGCCCTTCGCGGCGGCCTCGTCATTGCGCACGCCGAGTTGCATCCAGACCACCTTGGCGGCGATGGCGATGGCGTCGTCGACGATCGGACCGGCCGCCTCCGAGGCGCGGAACACATCCACCATGTCGATCCGGTCGGGGATGTCGCGCAGGCTGGCGTAAATCCGCTCTCCGAGCAATTCGTTGCCGGCGGTGCCCGGGTTGACCGGTATCACCCGGTAGCCTTTTCCCTGCAGATATTTCATCACGAAGTAACTGGGCCGGTTCCAGTTTGACGAGGCCCCGACCATGGCGATGGTGCGCACCGTCGACAGGATATTTCGCAGCTTGGCGTCGGAGTAGGGGATCGGATCAAGTGCGGTCATCGGTAAGGCCTCACGCCATGCATTAGCTATCGAACGCCTCAGCTATAGTCGATGAGGGCGGAAGGCAACGAGAGGGGTTTGCCCGCGGCGGAAATCATGACGGCCTGGCGTGATGGGCCGGGCTGAGGCGCGCCGGCAACCGCCACGCGATCAGCAACGTCAGCAACGCGAAACCTGTCGCCAGCAAATACGCATTGTGCAGGGATTTCGCCATCACCGCGGTTAGATGGACAAGTTCAGCCGGCGCCAGGGCCATGCGCGTGGGAGCGTCCAGCAATCTGTCCACCGCATGCACCGCGCCGGGATCGAGATGCAGCATCGTCGCATTCAATACCGCGCCGCACGCCGCGGCTCCGGTCGCCTGTCCGACGAAGCGCATGAACATCGATGAGGAGGTCGCCGCACCGCGCTGGCGCCACGGCACCGTCGCCTGGATCGAGACAATGAATGCGGTGCTGGTCAACCCCATGCCGATGCCGATCACCAGCGATCCCACCGCCGCCCACCACGGTCCGTCCGCCGGCGTGAGCGCCACCAATGTCGCGCATCCGGTCGCCATCGCAAAGCCGCCGAGGACCGCGACGACACGGTAGCTCGTTCGCATCAGCAGCCGCCCCGCCACGATGCTGGCCAGCGCCCAGGTTACCGACATCGCGCCCAGGACCAGTCCGCCATCCACCGCACTTCGCCCCATCGCCCCCTGCACATAGGTCGGCAGAAACGCGGCGACGCCCATCATCATGGCTCCGGCGGTGAAATTTCCCGTGCTGCCGATGACGATCACCCGGTTGCGCCACAGTTCGAGCGGAAGCATCGGCTCCGGCGTGCTGCGCTCATGCAGGTACAAGGCGGCCATTGCGCCGACCCCGGTCGTGGTCAAGGCGATCAATGCTGGCCCGCTCAGGCTGCCGCTTTGCACCAGGGCCAGCATCAGGCTGCTGAATGCGAGCAGCAGCAGCAGGGAGCCAGCCCAGTCGATGCGGTGCTGGCGATGGCGGACCTCTTCGTGCAGGAACACGGCGATCATGATGACGGCGGCGATGCCAATCGGGACATTGACCCAGAACACCAGGCGCCAGCTCAGGTGCGCGACCAGAAAGGCGCCGAGAGACGGGCCGACCACCGCCGAAACGCCGAACACCGAGGAGACCAGACCCTGCACCCGTCCACGTTCGGCGGGCGTGTAGATATCGCCCAGGATGGTGGCGGCGATCGGCTGAATGGCGCCGGCGCCGCAGCCTTGGAGGGCGCGGAAACAAACCAGTGACGCCATGCTCCAGGCCGCGCCGCAAAGTATGGTCCCGGTCAGGAACAAGGCGGCGCCGGCAAAGAACACCGGCTTGCGGCCGTATAGATCGGCGAGACGCCCGTAGACCGGGATCGTGACCGCCTGGGTCAGCAGATAAACGGTGAAGACCCAGGTGAACAGACTGAAGCCGCCGAGGTCGCTGACGATCGTTGGAATGATGGTGGCGACAATGGTGCTTTCGACCGCCGCCATGAAGGTCGCGATCAAGCAAGCCGCGAGGACCAGCCGGCGTCCCGCCTGGTTCGGTCGATCCGCCAAATGAGGTTGTGCACTGATCTGGCTTTCGCCAGCAGCGTTCGCCATCCGTTGTCTCCTCCCGCGCGAACGCGCCTGCTGGTTCTGTCATCGCCGGCGAGGAGTGACAACCCGAAGCCGCGTTTCCAGGCCAGCCATCAGCGCGGGCCAGCCATCAGCGCGATCGGGTCGATCCGGTGAACGGCGCGCCCGGGTGGCGGATAAAGGCCGCTGCGCGTCGCCAGTCGGGCTCCAAGCGGAAAGAAGAGCAGCGCCATCGACCAAGCGATTGGCTGCGATCTGCGCTATTGTGGTGGTTTCACCTGGCAGGAGCGCGACATGAACGGCGACGGAGAGAGCAAAGCAGCGGAATCCGCCCAGGTCCCGGTGCCGTCGGCGCGCCGGGCACCAGCGTTTCGACAAGAAGGTGCCGTTGCGGTTGGCGCGGCCGCGATGGGCGCCCTGGCCGTCGGCGCACTCGCGATCGGCGCCGTAGCCATCGGAAAGCTGGCAATCGGGCGGCTGGCGCTGGGCCGGGCAAGATTGCGCAGCGGACGGGTCGACGAGTTGCGCATCGCGCGGCTCGTGATCGAGGAACTGCACATCGACCGTATGCCAGGCAAGCGATAGGCCAACCACCACCTTGTTTCCCCATCCCGGATCGGGTCTGATCCGCCCCCGCCAAGGGAGGAGCCAGCATGGCCGAAATCAGGACCACCCATCTCATGACCCTGAAGCTCGCCGTCAGCGGCCTGCAACCGATCGGCGCGACGCCCGCGGGCAACCGGCGGGTTGGCCTGGTGGCCGGCGGCAGCTTCGAGGGCGCGAAACTGCGCGGCACCGTGCTGCCTGGCGGCGCGGACTGGATCATCGGCCGGCCGGATGGCGCCACCACGCTGGACGTCCGGCTCGTCCTGGAGACCGACGACAAGGCAACGATCGGGATGACCTATCGGGGCATGCGCCACGGACCGGCGGCGGTCATGGAGAAGGTCAACAGCGGTCAACCGGTCGATCCGTCGGAGTATTACTTCCGCACCGCGGTCAACTTCGAGACCGCGTCGCCGAAGTATGACTGGCTGAACCGCATCATCGCCATCGGCACCGGCAATCGTCCGCCGGAAGGTCCCATCTACGAAATCTTCGAGGTACTGTAGTCATGGCGAAAATCGGCTTCATCGGCCTCGGCAACATGGGCGGGCCGATGGCCGCCAACCTGGTCAAGGCAGGCCACGAAGTCATCGGCTACGACCTCAACAACGCGTCGCTCGTTACGCTCTCGGACAACGGCGGCCATGTCGGCGACCAGCGCGGCCGAAGCGGCGCACGGCGCGGATGTCGTGATCACCATGCTGCCGGCGGGCGAGCACGTGCGAGAGGTCTTCCTCAACCAGGGCGGCCTGATCGAGGTGACGCAGGACGCCAGCCCGCTGCTGATCGACTGCTCCACCATCGACGTGGACAGCGCCCGCGCGGTCGCCGCAGCGGCCGAAGAGGCGGGCCTGGCGATGCTGGATGCGCCGGTTTCCGGCGGCACGATCGGTGCGCTGAACGCCACGCTGACGTTCATGGTCGGCGGCTCCGATGCCGCCTTCGCGCGGGGCAAGCCGATCCTGGAGGCGATGGGCAAGAACATCTTCCACGCCGGCGGGCCGGGTGCCGGGCAGGCGGTGAAGATCTGCAACAACATGATGCTGGCGATCAACATGGTCGGCGTGTCCGAGGGCTTCATGCTGGCCCAGAAGCTGGGACTGGACTGGGCCAAGCTGCACGCGATCTGCTCCACCGCGACCGCGAACTCCTGGGCGCTGTCGAGCTATTGTCCGGCACCCGGAACGGTCGCCACGGCGCCGTCGAGCCGCGATTACGCGCCGGGCTTCATGACGGCGCTGATGGTCAAGGACGTGAAACTGTCGCAGGCAGCGGCGGAGGCAACCGGGGCGCCGACACCGCTCGCCGCGAAAGCGCTTGCTTTCTACCAGCAGGTGGTCGACGCCGGCGACGGCGCCAAGGATTTCTCCGTCGTGTTCCGCTGGCTGGCGGGGCAGCCGCGTGACTGACGCCAGTGCCGCGCTGATAGCGCCGTGGGGCAGGGGGCCAGACAATGACTGACCAGGCATTCAAGGCGGCGCGTGATTTCCTGCTGCGACACCGCACCGACTACGCGACCGCCTATCGGGATTTTCGCTGGCCGGAGCTCGAGCGCTTCAACTGGGCACTCGACTGGTTCGACGCCGAACTGGCTCGCGGCGAGACCGCGCACCAGCCCGCGCTGATCATCACCGGTGACGGCGCCGCTCGGCTGACTTTCGCCGAACTGTCGGAGCGATCGAACCGGGTCGCCAATGGGCTGCGCGCGCTGGGTGTCAAGCGCGGCGACCGCATCCTGCTGATGCTGGGCAATGTCGTTCCGTTGTGGGAAGTGATGCTGGCGGCGATGAAACTGGGCGCCGTGGTGATTCCCGGCGACGACCTTGCTGACCGCCAGTGACCTGACCGACCGGTTCGAGCGCGGCCGCGCCAGGCACGTCGTCGCGGCAAGCACCGAGGCGGGCAAGTTCGACGGCTTCGATCCGGGACTGAACATGATCGCGGTCGGCGATCCGATGCCCAACTGGACGCGCTACGACACGCTGCTTGGCGCATCGGCGGAGTTCCAGCCGGACGGCGAAACCCTCGCCGACGATCCGCTGCTGCTGTATTTCACCTCCGGCACCACCGCGAAGCCGAAGCTGGTGCTGCACTCTCACCGCACCTATCCGGCGGGGCATCTGTCGACGATGTACGTGCTCGGCCTGCTGCCGGGCGACATCCATCTGAACATTTCGTCCCCCGGCTGGGCCAAGCATGCCTGGAGCTGCTTCTTCGCGCCGTGGAACGCCGGGGCCGCGGTGTTCATCAACAACACCGGCCGGTTCAACGCCCGGACGCTGCTGGACGCCATCGTCGGCAACAAGGTCACCACGCTGTGCGCGCCGCCGACGGTGTGGCGGATGCTGATCCAGGAGGACCTGAAATCCGCCCAGCACAGTCTGCGAGAGGTGCTCGGCGCCGGAGAGCCGCTCAATCCAGAGGTGATCGATCAGGTTCGCGCGGCCTGGGGCCTGACCATCCGCGATTTCTACGGCCAGACCGAGACCAGCGCGCAGATCGGCAATCCGCCGGGCCAACCGGTCAAATCCGGCTCGATGGGGCGGCCGTTGCCGGGCTTCCGCATCCGCTTGCTGGACGAACGAGGATCAGGACGCGACGGAGGGCGAGGTATCCATCGCGCTCGACCCGCCGCCCGCCGGTCTCATGCGCGGCTACCAGCAGGACGACGGCTCGATCGCCGGGCTGACCGGGAGCAGCCTATCGCACCGGCGACGTCGCCTCGGTCGATGCGGACGGATACCTGACTTATGTCGGCCGAGCGGATGATGTGTTCAAGGCGTCGGATTACCGGATCAGTCCGTTCGAGCTGGAGAGCGTGCTGATCGAACATCCGGCGGTGGCCGAGGCGGCGGTGGTGCCGGCGCCCGACCCGATGCGGCTGGCGGTGCCGAAAGCCTATCTGGCGCTGGTGGCGGGGGCCACACCCGACCGCGCCACCGCGTTGTCCATTTTCCAGCATCTGCGCGCCCGGCTGTCGCCGTTCAAGCGGGTGCGCCGGCTGGAGTTCTACGAGCTGCCAAAGACCATCTCCGGCAAGATCCGCCGGGTGGAACTGCGGCGCGAGGAAGCCGCGCGTGCCGCCGCCGGACAGCGCGGCTCGGCCGAGTTCCGCGAGGAGGATTTTTCCGAACTTTCGGGCCGATAGATCGATGAGCTCCGACGCGAGGCGAACGCCAGTGACGGCTCGTCGCCAGGTCAGCCACCAGAGGGCGCCGCGACTCGGCTTGTTCCGGATTGCTGCGATTGGAGCCCGGGTGCGATCTACAGGCCTTGGGCGCTGGCACTGCCGATCGCGGCCTGGATCAACTGCATGCTGGTCGCGCGGTCACGGGCTGCCAACGCCTGCAGTGCGCGGGAAATCTCCAATACGGTCGGGTTGTCGCTCGGGTTGTTCGTCTGCCCGAGTGGCACTGACCGATCCAGCATTCGGGTCTGAGCCATCTCCAGGGCTTGCCGCGCCTCGGCGTTGCGGCCCGCGGCCAACGCGCCCTGTGCGGCCTTCAGATAATCCGACGCTCGCTGCTCGTCTCCGCCCGGCGGCGCAGGCAGCGCGGGGACAACGGAGGACACGACCGTCCTGCGCCAGATTGATCGGCCCTGCGGCACGCCGGTCCTCGGTCATCTGAGGACGACCCCGCGGGGGCGGGCTGGGCCAGCACGGCAACCGAAGTCGCGACCAGAACTGAACAGACAGAATAAACCGGCGCATTGAACCAATCTCCCGCATGGAAATCTCACGCCAGCAGATGGTTACGCAGCCGGCGTGACAAAACCGTTGCAAACACCGGTAACAGGACATTGACGACGCTCAACGCCAGCGCCGATGGAACCACAGCCACTGGCCGGGGTGCTCGCGGATCCATCCCTCGATGACAGAGGTGATCATCTGCGTTGCAGCCGCTACGTCGATTTGTCCATCGGCGTCTCGGGGCAGTTCGTAACGGGCCGTCCCCGGTTATCCATGAAGCGGTGGTCCGGCAGGCGAATCACCCGCATCCCGACGACCGGACAATCGAACTGGCGGGCCAGGCGAGCGATGGACGGGTTTGCCTTGCAACGGCGGCCGAAGAAGGTGACGTCGACGCCGCGCGAGAAATGCTGGTCCACCAGCATGCCGAGGTGCTCGCCGGCCTGCAGTGCCGCCGCCATCTCCAGCGCCGCCTGGGCCCGGGTGCGGATCAGCCGGCCCATGAGCGGCGCGCGGATGCGGGTGATCTCCTTGGCGACCGCCTTGTTGTTGGGCATCCGGTAGACGACCGCGGAGGCCATGCCATGGGCGGCGGCGGCGATCGCCGGAAGCTCCCAGTTGCCGAGATGGGCGGCGAAGCATAGCGCGGGCTTGCCGTCGTCGCGGATCATCTCGAACAGCGGCCGCTGGTCGGTAAGGATGCGCCCGGTATTCGGGTGGTTCAGGTCGTAGTCCCAGATCCGCCCCATATGAACGTATTCGCCGGCGACTCGGCCCGAGATTGTCCCAGGCCTGCCGCAAGCGTGTGTCTCGATCCAGGCGGCGTCCTTGTCGGGAAATGCGGCACGGAGATTGGCCTGGCCGATCCGATGGGCGGGCAGCAGCGGGCCAAGCCGCCGTGCGATGGCGCCGCCGATGTCCGATGCGCGGCTGGGACGGGTGCGCCGCAGCAGCGCATATCAACCACTTGACCAGACGCCCCAGCACCCGGTCGCCGTAGAGCATCAGCGTCCGTCGTATCCGCCGGGTTGTCGCACCGGGTTACAGTTCGATCAGGATCTTGCCGAACACGTCGCGGCTTTCCAGCCGGTCCAGGCCGGCGCGGAACTCCGGCAGCGGATAGACCGTGTCGATCACCGGCCGCACCCCCGACGCGATGCGGTCCAGGCCGCGCGCCAGCGCCGAGAGCGGAGCGCCGAACGAGCCGATGATGCGGTACTGCTGCTGAAACAACTGCATCAGATTGAGGCTGGCGGTGGGCCCCGAGGTGGCGCCGCAGGTGACCAGCCGGCCGCCGCGCTTCATCGACAGCAGCGAACCCGCCCAGGTGTCGGCGCCGGTGTGCTCGAACACCACGTCGACGCCCTTCTTGCCGGTCAGCTTGCGCACCACGCCCTCGAACCGGTCTTCGCGATAGTTGATGACGTGGTCGGCGCCAAGTGCGCGGGCCTTGGCTGCCTTGTCGGCGGAACCGACGGTGGTGATGACGGTACAGCCGATCGACTTGGCGATGCGGATCGCAATGCTGCCGATCCCGGAGCCGCCGGCGTGGACCAGGACCCACTCGCCCGGCTCGAGCTGGGCGTTGTCGAACAGCATATGCTCGACCGTGCCGTAAGCGACCGCGACGCAGGCGGCATCGTGCAGTTCGACCGCATCGGGGATTTTCGCCGTCAGGCGGGCCGGATGGTTGGTGACGTCCTGTGCGAAGCCGTCGATGTGGAAGCCGCGTATGCCGCCGACATTCTCGCACAGATTGTCGCGGCCCCGCCTGCACTGGGAGCAGGTGCCACAGACCAGCGCCGCATACGGCACGACCCGGTCGCCAGGCGTCAAGTTGGTGACTGCCGCTCCCACGGCGACGACCTCACAGGCGGCCTCGGCACCGATGGTCAGCGGGTAGAGGCGCTTTGCGAACGCCATGCCGCGGAAGCCCCACAGGTCGATGTGGTTCAGTCCGACGACGCGGACCCGAAGCTGTACCTCGTCCGCGGCGGGCGGCCCCGGCGGATCGATCTCCATCAGTTCGGCCCGACGGTCCGCGAGCAGCCGAAGGGCGCGGATCATGGCCATTGGACGAGGGTTCCAGGACGGTTCATGGGCTGCCCAGTTAGCAGGGTTCGGCGGAAGGGCAATCCCTGGCGACGGGTCGTGTCTTGCGAAGCGTCATCGGGTCATCGAGGTGGCCACGCTGCCGATGCCGGAAAACACCGTCTCGATCCGATCGCCGGGCGCGATGGGAAACTGGCGGGTGAACGAACCGGTCATCACGATCTCCCCGGCTTTCAAGGTCCGCCCATACTCCGCCAGCTTGCGCGACAGCCACACGATCGAGTTCAGCGGATTGCCCAGCACGGCCTCGCCCATGCCCGTCGCCACCTGTTGCCCGTTGATCGAGACGCACTGCCTCGATGGTCGCCAGCTCCCCGGGCAGAGCAACCGGCGAGCCGAGAATGACCGTCTTCTGCTGGGCGTTGTCGGCCAGCGCGAGGGCGATCTGCTCGGTGAACGGCCCGCGTGTCTCGATGATCTCCAGTGACGGATAGACCACATCGATTGCCTGCCGCGCCGTCTCGAGATCGATCGCGCCGGTAACATCGCTGGCCCAGGCGCATGCACAACTCATTCTCGAAGCCGGGACTGATGAGGTCCCCGGGCGCGAACACATGACCCGATGGCCTGCTCTCCAGAACGCACCCGAACACCGGCTCGTGGAAGCCGAACTGCTGCTGGATGGGCACCGCGGTCAGCCCGACCTTCCAGCCGATCTGCCGCTCGCCTGCCGCGCAGCGTCGCCCGATCAGCCCGAGCTGCACGCGGTAGGCCTGGTCCAGATCGAGCTTGCCGAACCAGGCGGGCGGAAAGTGGATCCCCTCGCGCTGAGCCTGCCAGAACGCATCGATCATGCTGTCGTCGTCGCTGCTCATCCGGATTCCTCCCCTGGGACGCTGGCTTGTCAGTCGCCTCCGCGACCCTTAGCGTCCAGCCTGCGTCGAACACTAGTCTCGGGGGAAGCGGTCGCCATGAAAATTCTGGTTGTCCAAGGCGCCGGCATGAACATGCGCGGCAAGGTGCAGACCGAGATCTTCGGCACCATGACCATGGAGGAATACGATCGGCATATTCTGAGCTATGCGACCGAGCTCGATATCGAGGTCGAAATCTTCCATTCGAACATCGAAGGCGAGGTCATCAACCGGCTGTATGCCGCGAACGATCAGGACTTCGATGGCGCGCTGGTCAACCCGGCCGGCTATTCGCGCGGCTATCCGGCACTGACGGCGGCGATCAGCCAGGTGAGGTTCCCGGTCATCGAGGTGCATATTTCCAATCCGGTGCGCCGGGGGCCGATCTCCGACACGGCGCAGGTGAGCCTCGGGATGGTCACGGGGTTCGGCGTCTTTGGCTACTACCTCGCGCTGCGCGGGCTGCGCGAGACGCGCAAGAGCGTAGCGGACGTCAGGCCAGTCGGACCATCAGGCCAGCCGGACGCGTCACCGGCGGCAGCGGCGGGAACGCGACGGTAACCGTCGCCGGCCCGGTCAGCCAGATGGGCGGAGTAACGCTGCCCAGCATGATGACCTGCCCCGCCTTCAGGCCGCCAAACGCCGCGGCCACCGGCGATCCCGCGAGCCAGCGCCAATCCGTTCAGCGGATGGCCGAGCAGGTCCGTGGTGACGCCGCTGTCCTGAGTTCCATCGGCCAGACTGATGGATCCGCGCAGCGCGCCGATGTCCAGCGTCCGCCAGTCGACCTGACCCTGATCGCCGATCACCGCGGCGGCGTGGTACATCTGATCGGCCACGAGCGTGGGCGTGCCGAGTTGCTTCAGGTCGCCGTAGCGATTCTCCACGATCTCGATACCCGCGACAAAGTCACCTACCGCGGCCAGCGCCTGCTCGGCGGAGCATGGACCGGGCGGCAGGTCGCGTGCCAGACGCACCGCCACCTCGCATTCGACCCCGGGCCGAATGTAGTCCGCGAAGCGCAGGTCGGCGTGCCCCGGGTAGACGTCCTTGCCTTCCATGAAGCCGGCGATCGGCGCATCGATGCCGAGATATTCCTGCATGCGTCGGCCGGTCGCGCCGATCTTGAACCCGAACGGCGGCAGGGCGTTGGCGATGCTGGCCAGCGCGTGCTGGATCGCGGCGCCCTGGGCCTCGGTCAGCGGCGCGATCTCGGCGGGCAGTGGCGTCAGCATCACCCGCTCCCGCCGGACCTGTCGGAGAGCCGCTGCCGCCGGAGCAGGATCGAACGGCATCAGCGGCGCGCCAACTCGTAGAGCGCGACCGAGGCCGCGGCGGAGACATTCAGGCTTTCGACCGCGCCCTTGATGGCCAGGCCGGCGATCTCGTCGCAGGTTTCCCGCGTCAGCCGCCGCAGCCCCTCGCCCTCGGCACCCAGCACCAGGGCGACGCGCCGGTCCGCGAAGGCCGGTCCGGACAGCGCCGGTCCCGCCGCATCGAGGCCGATGCACCAGATATTCGCGGCCTTCAGCGCGATCAGCGTGCGGGCGATATTGACCGCTCGCAGCAGCGGCATCGTCTCCAGCGCGCCGGAGGCGGCCTTGGCGAGACCCCCGGTTTCCTCGGGCGCGTTGCGGTCCTGAGTGATCACCGCCGCGGCGCCGAACGCAGCGGCCGAGCGCAGGATCGCGCCGACGTTGCGCGGGTCGGTAACCTGATCCAGCACGACGATGACACCGGGCTTTTCCAGCACCGACTGCAGGCTTGGCGGGGCCAGCGGATCGGCCAGCAGCGCCGCGCCCTGATGCACCAGATCGCGGCCAAGCAGGTGGTCGAGACGGGCCCGGTCGACCCGCTCAGGGGATACCGCCCAAGGAGGCGACAGCGGCAGCGCTGATAGCTGGCCTCGGCCTCTTCCGTCAGCAGCAGGCGACGCAGACGACGGGACGGATTGGCCAGTGCCGCGGCGACGGCGTGATGGCCGTACAGCCATACGGTGCCCTTGGGTGAATTCGGGCGTGCGCCGTGCGGCGTCGTCCTCGTCGCGGCCGGTTGCGACTGGTCACCGTGACGCGGCTTGAAGCCCTGGGACTTTGTCCCGCCGGGCGGCTGAACTTGATCGGATCGCTGCGTGTGGACCGGCGCCATCCCGCCGCTGGCGCCTCGCGGCCAGGACGCGGTGGAAACGCGCCCTGCGGCCGCGGCTTCTGCTGCTCCCGCGAGCCGGTTTCACCTTGGCCGCGCTGTCGTTGACCGCCACCACGGGTGGGGCGCGCGTCAAATCGCGGACCCGAGCCGCCGGGACCGAATGACCTGGAGGCGCCGCCGCCGGGACCCCGGTAGGGACCGCGGTCGGAAGGTGGTCGAGGCGAGCCGCCGGGACGATTGCCGTGGGGAGGTTTCATCGCGTCGGTATAGCCCGCCCCGACGTGCCTGCACAGCCGCGACTGCGTGGCCGTGCACGCGGAGGACGGGTCAGGCGAACCAGGCACGGGTGACGCCGTGGCCCCAGCCTATCGCCGGCTGCTCGATCAGACCGTGCAACCAGGCGCGACGAGTATCGGCAGCAGCTATTGCGCTCGGAATCCACAGCACCGTGAACAGCGTGCCGTTACCGTCCGCGAGGTGGCTGAGGCCGTTCGCGATCAGCTTGTGGATTGGCTCGTTGACCAGATAGATGCCATAGGAGATCGCGCCCAGATACTGCATCGAGCCGCTGCGCAGCAAACGCGAGAGTTGCCGCAAGCCCGCCGGTCAGGATGAAGCTGCGCCGCGAGGCACAGGGTCCAGACCAGCGGTGGCAACATTCTTGCCGAGCGAGCCCCGGGTGGCGCAGATCGCAAGGGTGGCGGCGAGCGTCGCGCAATAGGCCAGCAAGGCACCTGGGCGTCGCTGCACCAGCGCCAGGCTCGTCACTCCCAGGGCGAAGAAATGTGCCTTATTCGCCAGGAAATGCGCGGCTGAACTGCCAGGCGTCCGGGGTCAGCCATTGCCAGGCGACGCCGGCGACGGCGAGCAACATCAGGTGATTTCGCAGTCTTTCCGGCCCGGCAAAGCCGATCAGCATGAGCACGTAGAATTGCCATTCGGTCGACAGGCTCCAGGCTGAGCCGAGGAAGCCGAGCCAAAGATTGGGCAGCACCCCGCTCGGGAACATGCCATGGATCATCGTCAGATGCGTCAGGATCTGGACCGGCCAGTTGTCGGGCCAGACCGCGCCCGAGCAAATGGTCCTCGCGGCCTTGTCCGGTCCCACCCAGGGCATTCGATCGAAGCCGCATGGTAGTCCCCTGGATCCAGGACGGCGAATGCGAACACCGGCAGGAACACGGGAAGATGCGCGCCGCCCTCGCTGTCAGGAAAGGGCCCGCGCTGGCCGCCGGCACGGTACAGCGACTGAGTGATCACCAGGCCGCTGAGGATGAAGAACACCTCCACCGCGGCATTGCCATGGGATACGCCGCCCTCGATCCATGCGGGGCAGCACGGCGAACGGGGCCATGTGGCCGAGCACCACGTAGACGGCCAGTAGCGCCACGCAAGCCATCCAGGCATTCCAGCCGCTTCATGGCGACCAGCATAGCAGCAACAGGTTAACAAGGAGCGAAGCCTTGCAATCGGATCCGGTTCGCGCGCTACCTTTTGGCGAAATCATTCTCCGCGGTTTCACGGGGGGTGGCTTTCGCGAAGCTGGTCTTCGCGGGCCGCCTTTTTTTGTTTTGGACGTGTGACTGCTGCTTGGACGGCCTGCTTTGGACGGAAACGAACCCAATCACACCACTCTGGAAGCCAAGCTGGCGGCCATCATAGCGCCTCGGGCTCGAGCGCGATGGGATTTGAGCTGGTGCGGGTGGCGGTATTGGGTCGCGACCGGCCGACCGTCCAGGTGATGGCCGATCGGGCTGACGGATCGCAAATTTCGGTTGATGACTGTGAGCATATCAGCCACGACGTGGGGGCCGCGATCGACGTGGATGATCCGTTGCCCGGCGCTTGGACGCTGGAAATCAGTTCCGCGGGAATCGACCGCCCGCTGACACGGATCGAAGGACTGGAACCGCTTTGCCGGTCATCGGGCGAGGGTGGACACGTTCTTGCCGCAAAACGGCCGCAAGCGCTTCTCCGGAGTGGTTCTCGGCGCCGACGAAACCGCCGCTCGGCTGCGGTTGGACGACGGCTCGGAGGTTTTATTTCGCCTCGCCGACATTCGACGGGCCAAACTTGTCTTGACTGACGCTTTGATCGCAGCCACGGCAACGCCGCCGCGCGCCAACTGAACCTAAACTCCGCCGAACCGGACCAATCATCGAGGTCGCCATGGATACCGCTATCGCACGCCCCGAACTGCTGCTGGTCGCCGATGCCGTCGCCCGGGAGAAAAACATCGACCGCGAGGAAGTGCTCGAGGCGATGGAGCAGGCCATTCAGAAGGCTGGCCGCGCCAAGTACGGGCATGAAAAGGATATTCGCGCCACGATCGACCGCAAGAGCGGCGACGTCCGGCTGTCGCGCTGGACCGAGATCGTCGAGGCGGTCGAGAACGAAGAAACCCAGATGGGCAAGGCCGACGCCGCGAAACTGTTTCCCGACAAGAAGGTCGGCGAGTTCGTGGTCGATCCGCTGCCGCCGATCGATTTCGGCCGCATCGCGGCGCAGACCGCCAAGCAGGTGATCGTGCAGCGGGTGCGCGAATACGAGCGCAAGCGCCAATACGACGAGTTCAAGGACCGCGTCGGCGAGATCATCAACGGCGTCGTCAAGCGCACCGAGTACGGCAACCTGATGGTGGAACTCGGCCGCGCCGAGGCACTGCTGCGGCGCGACGAACTGATCGCCCGCGAGAGTTTCCGCAATGGCGACCGGGTGCGCGCCTATATCTACGACGTGCGCGAGGAACCGCGCGGGCCGCAGATTTTCCTGTCCCGCACCCATCCCGGGTTTCTGGCGAAACTGTTCGCGCAGGAAGTGCCGGAAATCTACGACGGCATCATCGAGATCAAGGCGGTGTCCCGCGATCCGGGCAGCCGAGCGAAGATGGCGGTGATCAGCCGCGACTCGCTCGATCGACCCAGTGGGGGCGTGCGTCGGGTATGCGTGGCTCGCGCGTGCAGGCGGTGGTGCAGGAACTGCAAGGCGAAAAGATCGACATCATTCCCTGGAGCAGCCAGGCCGCCACCTTCGTCGTCAATGCGCTGGCCCCGGCCGAGGTCACCAAGGTGGTGCTGGACGAGGAAGCCGGCCGGGTCGAGGTCGTGGTGCCGGATGAGCAGCTTTCGCTGGCGATCGGCCGGCGCGGGCAGAACGTGCGGCTGGCCTCGCAACTGACCCGCTGGGACATCGACATCCTGACCGAAGCCGAGGAGAGCGAGCGGCGCCAGGATGAATTCCGCCGCCGCTCCGGCCTGTTCGTTGAGGCGTTGGATGTGGACGACATGATCGCCGGACTGTTGGTCACCGAGGGCTTCACGACGGTGGAGGAACTGGCCTACACGCCGGTCGAGGAGGTTGCGGCGATCGAGGGCTTCGATGACAGCGTCGCCGAGGAACTGGTTCGCCGCGCCGAGGGCTTCCTGGCGAAGCGCGACAACGACCTGAACGATCGGCGGATTGAGTTGGGCGTCGGCGACGATGTCGCCGGCATCGAGACACTGACGCCGGCCATGCTCGTTGCGCTGGGTGAAAAGGGCGTGAAGACCCTGGACGACCTGGGCGATCTGGCGTCGGATGAGCTGATCGAGATCATCGGCGCTGACAAAATGGACGAGGCAACCGCGAACGATGTGATCATGGCCGCGCGTGCCCATTGGTTCGACGGCGCGCGAGGAGCCGGTTGCGACCGAGGAGGCGAGCAACGACTGATATAGACGCCCCTGGCAGGAGCCGCCGATGACAATCGACGACTGGTCAACTTGCTGAAGCAGTGGGATCAGGCGACGTCGTTGCGATCAGCTGGACCGAGCGACGATGAGCGCGCGACGATGGGGGCGCCGAGGACCGGTGCCGGAGACCGGTCCGCTTCGGCAGTGCATTGTGACACGTGAGCGACTGCCGAAGGAGCGGATGATCCGCTTCGTCATGGGTCCTGACCGCCAGCTGGTGCCGGACCTGTCGCGCACGGCTGCCAGGACGGGGAATTTGGTTGAGCGCCTCGGGTGATGTGATACAGTTGCAGCGCGGTCAGCGAAGACGGAGAACGAAAAGAAAAGCGTCGGCGACGGACTTGCGGGTCGCCGCCTGATCCGCGCATTTTCCCGGGCCGCACGCGGTCCCGTTTCGGTTCCCCCTGATCTTTCGGCCGTTGCTTCAGGCGGCTCTGGAACGGCGGATAGCCGAACTTCTGGGTCTGACCCGGCGCGCCGGACAGGCGGTTGCCGGTTTCGAAAAGGCGCGCGAACTACCTGCGGACCAGTCCGGTCTCGGCTGGTCCTGCAGGCGTCTGATGGCAGCGTGGCCGAACGGGCGCGATTCCTCTCCGGGTGCCGCCGCCGGACACGATGGTTTTTGACCCGCTGCCGGGGTAGGCTTGGGACGGATTTTTGGGCGGGACCATGTCGTGCACGTCGCGGTCGCGCCGGGCAGACTGGCGAGTGCTCGCGATGGAAGCGGGCAGGCTGGCCGGATTGAGAAACAGGTCCGAAAGGGCCATGGGGTCCGAACGGACCACGGGGCGGGAGACCGTCGCGGTGAACGAAGCAGTGGATGCCAACGGATAAAGCATGAGCGAAAGCAACGATCAGGACGGCGGCAAGGGTCGGCTCTCCCTACGTCCCGCAGGACGGCTGGAATTGGGGCGGACCGTCGATGCCGGGTCCGTCCGGCAGAGCTTCAGCCATGGGCGGTCGAAAGTGGTGCAGGTGGAAGTGCGCAAGAAGCGCGCGCCGCTGCCTGCCACCCCCTCGGCGGCTGCGGGGCGCCATCACCCACGCCGGCGCGGTGGCACCCCGCACCGCGGGCTCCGGTACCCGGCACGCGGCCGGCGCCGGGTGCCGGTCGGGCGCTGACCGCGACCGAGCAGGCGGCGCGGCAACGGGCCCTGGTGGAACAACAGCGAGACGCGGCGAAGCGCGATGCAGAACGCCGCGAGCAGGAGAAGATCTCGATCCTGTCAGCGGCCGAGGAAGCTCGTCGTCGGGAAGAGGAATGCCCGTCGCGCCGCCGAGGAAGAGGCGCGCCAGCAGGCCGAGCAGGCCAGGGCTGAAGCGCAGGCGAGACGCGCGGAGGAAGCAGAAGCGGCTGCCCGGGGCTGGCAGCCTCCACCGGCTGAGACCGCTCGCCAGATTCCGCGGCTACCTCGGAAGAGTTCGCGCCCTCCTCTTCGTCGCCATCGCTGGCGCCGCTACCCTCGGTCGCCCAGGCGGCATCAGGAACTGCCGCAGCAACCTTCTGCCCGGGAGCCAGGCGGGCGACCGGTTCGGGCACCTCAGCAAGCTGGCGCTCCGGGGGCCACGCCGGCGACAGAAACCTTGCGCCTGCGGACGGGAGCCGCGCGGGCCGAGGATGACGATGAAGCGCGTCCGGTTCGCCGTCCCGGAGCCGGCGGTCTGGCGGCGCGCAAACCGCCGATCGTGGCCCCGAACAAGGGTGCCGGCGACCGCCGCCGCACTGGCCGTATCGACGTTCAGGCGGCGATCGAGGGCGAGGACGAGAAGGTCCGCTCGCTCGCCTCGGTACGTCGGCAACGGGAGCGGGAGCGGCGCCAGGCGGAACTCGACCGCCTGCGGTCCGATCAGGTCAAGGTGGTGCGTGACGTCATCCTGCCGGAGCAGATCACCGTGCAGGAGCTGGCGAACCGCATGGCCGCTCGCGGTCCCGAGGTCATCAAGGCATTGATGAAGCTGGGCATCATGGCAACCATCACGCAGACGCTCGATGCAGACACGGCGGAACTCGTGGTGCAGGAGTTTGGCCACCGTGCCCGCCGGGTGTCCGAGTCCGATGTGGAAATCGGCCTGGAAGGGCTGGCCGATATCGATACCGATCTGATCGTGCGTCCGCCGGTGGTCACAATCATGGGCCATGTCGACCATGGCAAGACATCGCTGCTCGACGCGCTTCGGTCGACCGACGTCGCGGCGAGCGAGGCCGGCGGCATCACCCAGCATATCGGCGCCTATCAGGTCAATCTTTCGACGGGCGACCGCATCACCTTCATCGACACGCCGGGTCATGAGGCATTCACCGCGATGCGTGCGCGTGGCGCGTCGGTCACCGACATCGTGGTTCTGGTGGTCGCCGCCGACGATGGGGTCATGCCGCAGACGATCGAGGCGATCCGCCACGCCAAGGCGGCGAACGCTCCGCTGATCGTTGCCATCAACAAGATGGACAAGCCGGACGCCAACCCTGCCCGCGTGCGTCAGGAATTGCTCAGCCACGATGTCGTGGTGGAGGAAATGGGCGGCGAAACCCAGGATGTCCCGGTGTCGGCGCTGAAGCGGACCGGCCTCGACAGGCTCGAGGAATCGATTCTGCTGCAGGCGGAAATTCTCGACCTGAGGTCCAATCCGAACCGGACGGCTGAGGGCTCGGTCATCGAGAGCCGGCTGGATCGTGGCCGTGGTCCGGTTGGCACCATGCTGGTGCAACGAGGCACACTGAGGCAGGGCGACATCGTGGTGGCCGGTTCCGAATGGGGCCGGGTGCGGGCGATGCTGGATGACAAGGGGCGGCCGATGTCCGAGGCCGGCCCGTCGACGCCGGTGGAACTGCTGGGCCTGAGCGGTGCTCCGTCCGCAGGTGAGCCGTTCGTGGTGGTCGAGAACGAGGGGCGGGCGCGAGAGATCACCGAATTCCGCGAACGGCGGCAGCGCGACAAGCTGGCAGGCGCGGCGGCGGGCGCACGCGGCACGCTGGACCAGATGCTGGCCCGCATCCAGGCCGGCGAGCAGAAGGAAGTCGCCGTTGTCATCAAGGCCGACGTTCAGGGCAGCGCCGAGGCGATCCAGGCCACGGTTCTGAAGCTGGCGCATGAGGAAGTGAAGGTTCGTGTGCTGCTCGCCGGCGTCGGACAGATCACTGAAAGCGACATCCAGCTCGCCAAGGCGTCAGGCGCGGTGATCATCGCATTCAATGTGCGGGCGACGTCTCAGGCGCGTGAGCTAGCGCAGCGGGAAAGTATCGACATTCGCTACTTCTCGATCATCTACGAGGTCTCTGACGACATCGAGAAACTGGTCCGCGGCAAGATTGCGCCGAAAGCGCGCGAGAAGTTCCTGGGCTACGCCGAAGTTCGAAAAGTGTTCAACATCACCAAGACCGGCAAGGTCGCGGGCTGCATGATCACCGAGGGCCTGGTCAAGCGCGGCTCCGGTGTCCGCGTCCTGCGTGACAACGTGGTGATCCATTCCGGCGAGCTGTCGCAGCTCAAGCGCTTCAAGGACGATGTCCGCGAGGTCGCGCGCGGCTACGAGTGCGGTCTGTCCTTCGCCAACTTCCACGACCTGCAGGAAGGCGACGTGATCGAGTGCTTTGAGACGGAGATGGTCGCGGCTTGAAGAAACGGGTCAAGGCGGGTCCAAGTCAACGGCAACTGCGCGTGGCGGAGGAGATCCGTCACGTGCTGGCCGGCGGTCTTCGCCCGTCACGAATTCCGTGACCCCGAACTTGCGGAGGCCGAGGTGACCGTTACCGAGGTGCGGATTACTCCTGACCTCAAGAACGCGGTGGTGTTCGTCACCAGGCTTGGACGTTCGGATGTCGAGGTGTTGCTGCCGGCCCTGAAACGGGCCACGCACTATTTGCGCGGGCTGGTCGCGCAAAAGCTGCGGCTCCGGTTCGCGACCGACCTGACCTTCCAGCCCGATACCGCGCTGGATTACGCGATGAAGATCGAGCATCTGCTGCACAGGCCAGAAGTTGCGCGCGACCTGGAAAACCTTGACGGCGACTATTTACCATAGTAAATCTAGCCGGTCTGGATTGAGAGGTTGCCGTGCAGGACTGGCAGTTACAGGAAGCAAAGAACCGCTTCAGCGAGGTGGTGAAGCGTGCCCGCGAGGAAGGCCCGCAGACAGTGACGGTACATGGCCAACGTGCCGCCGTCGTTGTCTCCGCCCTGGAATTTGACGCCTTGATCAAGCCACGGATGTCGTTTGTCGATTTCCTGCTGAGCGATGCGCCGGATGCCGGCCCCTGGCCGGACGACGTGGTGGATGCGATCAATGACCGCGGCGGGGATACCGGCCGCGACATCGCCTTCTAGTGTATCTGCTGGACACCTGCGTGGTGTCGGAGGCACGCCGGCGCACGCCTCAGGCCGTTGCCTGGTTGCGGGCATCGCACTCCGACACGTTGTTCCTGAGCGTTATCACGGTCGGCGAGATCATGAAGGGCGTGATGATCAAGGCCCGCTCGGATCCGCCGGTCGCGGCCGGTCTGCTGCGTTGGCTCGATGAACTGCGATTTGTCTATTCGGGCCGCATTCTGCCGATCGATGACGCTGTCGCGACGGGGTGGGGCAGGCTGATGGCCGAGCGGACCAGACCGATGGCGGATGCTTTGATCGCCGCGACGGCAAGGGTTCACAACAAGGTTGTGGTCACTCGAAATATCGCCGATTTCGTCGATACCGGCGTGGATGTGCTGGACCCATGGGCGGCCGCGAAATGACCGAATTGTATCGGATGGACGCCGCCGCGCTGGCCGTCGCGTACGCCCGGGGCAGCGTTTCGCCGGTGGACGTGCTGGAATCCTGTCTGGCCCGCCTGGACAAGGTCAATCCGGTGTTGAATGCGGTGATCGCGCAGGATCCGACGGGGGCGCGCTTCGCTGCGGCCGGCAGCGCGGCGCGATGGCGTGCGGGCACCCCGCTCGGCCCGCTGGATGGCGTGCCGTTCACGGTCAAGGACAACATTGTCACCGCCGGATTGCCGACCACCTGGGGAAGCTCGTTGTTTCGCCACCATCGGTCGGCCGTCGACGAACTCCCGATCGCGCGGATGGCGGATGCAGGCGCGGTGCTGATCGGCAAGACCAACCTGCCGGAACTGGCTTCCCAGGGCTATACCGACAACGCTCTTTTCGGACCGACGGGCAACCCGTGGAACCCCGCGCTGACCCCGGGCGGTTCATCCGGCGGCGCCGTTGCCGCGGTGGCGTCCGGGATCGGCCCGGTCGCGTTAGGGACCGACGGCGGCGGGTCGATCCGGCGCCCGGCCTCGCACACCGGGGTGGTTGGGTTGAAACCGACCCCGGGACGGATCCCGCGCTGTGACGGATTGCCGGCGATCCTGCTGGATTTCGAGGTGGTCGGACCGATCGCCCGCACAGTGGCCGATCTGGTCGCGGTGACCAAGGCGCTGTCCGCCTCGGATCCGCGCGATCCGGTGTCTTTGTGTCTGCCTGCCTTTATTCTTCCCGAGGAACTGAAGCGGCGGCGCATATTGTTTGTGCCCCACTTCGGCACCCATCCCGTCGACCCTGAGATCGCGACCAGCGTCGCCGGCGCCGCCCGCGTCCTAGCATCGCTCGGCCACGAAGTAGTTGAGGGGAAAGCACCCTTCGACCTCGACGCAGTGTCGGCGGCGCAGGCCGCTATCAGCCAGGCGGGACTGGCGTGGCTGATCAACCGGCATCACGACATCCCTCCGGAACTCGCCAGCATTGCGGACCCTGGCTGCGTCGGGCGGGACCATGCCGGCGCGAACCTTGTTCGAGGCGTTGGACACGACGGCGAGGTTGCGCCGCCGGATGGCGGCATTCTTTGAGAGCACCGATCTCATTCTGACCCCAGCGGCAGCGGCGCTGCCGTGGCCTAGGACGCAATCGCATCCGCCGGTCATCGACGGCCACGCGGTGGGCCCACGCGGCCACGCCGTCTTTACCGCCTTCGCCAATGTCGCCGGACTGCCAAGCCTCGCGTTGCCGAGTGCTCCGTCGGGCGCCGGGCTGCCGATCGGCTTCCAGCTCGTTGGGGCTGCAGGCACCGACGCCGGCCTGCTGGCGGTTGGCGCGAGCTATGAGAAAGTGTTGCCGTGGGCTGATCAGTGGCCGCCTGACCCAGCCTGATCGTTTGAATGCGCTCAACCCGCCGCCTGCGAGGCCGTCCGCCGTGCCCCGTTCATGCGCGCGTACAGCGCCGTTGTCAGAATGTGGCGACGCTCCCAGAGTGAGCGGTACCAAACGATCCGAGGTGCCACCTGGTAAGCCAGCATACGCTCGCGCAGAACGTAGTGTTTCGCTGCTTCCCCTAAGCCTCGGGCCAGGTCTGGGATGGCAACCAGGCGCAGCAAGCAGCTATGGAGTTCGGTCGCGTCGCGGAACAGTAGGCCGGTCCGGCCATCCTCGACGCGTATCGCCGTAGACTACCGAACTGGCCAGTGGCGCGACCCGGCATGAACCCGCCTCGATGAACTTCAGATCGGATTTGGCGCGGTTGAACGGCGTGTCGGAGAGTGGCATGAGCGAAATCTCGCAGCCGCTGAGAAGCCGCAGGTAGGTGTCGTAGTCGCAGGTTGGCGTAAAGATCTTGTGCGGCGTCTCCAGCGCACGAAAGAACCCTCGGTCGTGGACGACTTGAAATTTCAGACGTTTGCCGGCTGTGTGGGCCACGGCGTTGATCGCGGGTGTCAGCGGCCTCCAGTCCTGCTCCCGGTTGAGGGCGCCGAAGAAGCAGGTGATCGTGTTCGGGTCGTCGAAATTATGCGGCGGCGACACCGAGGATATGGCGTTCGGAAACACCGCGATTTCCGGGTTGTACTGGCGCAGGATTTCAGCCAGCGCCGGGGTGCTGGTCTGAAGCGCATGGACGCCGCGGAATGATAACTCGCCGCCCAGCTGCATCATCGGAAAGAAATCCGGATGATCGTCGAACTCGGTGACAACGAGGTGGCCGGCTGCGATCAGGCCACGCAGCATGTCCTTTCCGTGTAGCCGCGTGAGCGCCGGGCGGTGCAGTATGAAGATACGTGCGGTACCGTCGGATGCCGGGACCGCGTCGACCGTGTCGGTCACGCCGACCCTGACCAGAGGGTCGGTGCCGATTGCCTGCAGCGGGTGCACAACCCGAACGTGCGACACGCCACCCACCGGTGTCAGCATGTTGCCCGAGATGAGGATATGGGGTCGCTTGAACCTGCGCACCCGCCAGATCAGGCGTGCTTCCGTGGCCCGCGATGCGCGGTCGTCCACAGCGATGCCGGGTGTGGACAATGAGGGGGCGACGGCCTGCGCGAATCGGCTCCCTCCCCCCGGGTCCGCACCCAACTCCTGGCGAATCACATCGCAAGGCACCAGACCCGCGTCGAGCAATCCGCGGTGCATGCCCGCGAGAGTGAACCATATTTTGTCACATTCATCTCGCGTCCCGCCGTTGGCGGCTTCGCAGCTGCTGGGCGGAAGGTGGTCGGCGATGCTCGTGCGTAAGCCTACGCCGAGTGCCGCGGTGAAGTCCGACCGAGAATCTTCGCGGGACGCATCGCCGGTGCCGCTCAGTTTTTTCGGTCGGCGAGAAGCTCTTTGAGGTTTTCGACCCCCTGCGATGTAAAGGCGACGGTGGATACGTCACCGAGGCCTAGGACGGAGAGGCAGCCGTCTTCCGGCTCCATGTCCATGGCAATGTCGTGGAGCAGCTCCTCGGGTTCACCGAGAAGCTTGGCGACGCGGGCGATGGTGAAGACGTAACTCGGTGCCGCCATCGTCAGGCCGCGAGAGCAACTCGCTTGGCCCGGGCCCAATGCCAGGGCAGCAGTTCGTGTATCCGCGACGCCGGATGATCGCTGATGCGGGCCAGCACGTCGGCCAGCCAGGCGCGCGGATCGACGTCGTTCAATTTTGCCGAGATGATCAGCGAGTACATGGCCGCCGCCCTTTCGCCTCCACGATCAGAACCAGCAAAAAGCCATGCCTTTCGTCCCAGGGCAATGCCGCGCAACGCTCGCTCGGCGGCGTTGTTGGTCAGGCAAATCCGGCCGTCATCCAAGAACCGCGAGAACACATCCCAGCGCTTGAGCATGTAGTCCATGGCCTTTGCGACATCGGCATGCCGCGACAGCTTGCCGCGTTCGCTGCGCATCCAGGTCGCCAGGCTAGTGACCAAAGGGGCGGCGCGGATCTGGCGCAACGCCTGCCGGTGAGCCGCTGGCAGACCGTTGATGTCGCGCTCGATATCGAAGATTGCATCGATCCGGCGCACCGCCTCGATCGCCAGCGGCGCCTTGGCGACATCGGCCAGCACGAACAGCTTGCGTCGCCCGTGCGCCCAACACCCGGCTTCAAGGATCGGACCGGGTTTGCGTGCGGGATGGTAGAGCTCGTTGAGCCCGGCATAGGCATCGGCTTGCAGGATTCCCGCGTAACCCTTGAGATGGCGGCACGGATGCTCACCGGTGCGATCGCGCGAGTAGTGGAAGATCGCTGCTGGCGGTGCCGGACCGCCGAACGGTTTGTCGTCGCGCACATAGGTCCATAGTCGGCCGGTGATAGTCTTGTTTTTGGCCAGCACCGGCACCGTGGTCTCGTCGCCGTGCAGCCGCTCGGCGGCGAGTACATGGGCTTCGATCAGCGTTACCAGGGGTGATAGCACCGTCGTGCAGGCACCAACCCAATCGGCGAGTGTAGAGACGCTCAGGTCGATGCCTTCACGAAAGAACCGCTCGCTCTGGCGGTTGAGCGGCTGATGTTCGCCGAATTTGGCGTGCATGATCGTCGCCAGCAGATCCGGACCGGCGCGGCCGCGGGCAATGACATGGAATGGGGCCGGCGGCTGTGTGATCGTCTCGCAGGACCGGCAGGAGAATTTCTCCCGCACCGTCTGGATCACCTTGTAGCTGCGCGGGATGCTCTCCAGCGTTTCCGTAATCGTCTCGCCGAGTTTGGAGAGCGTGCCGCCACAGCACGGGCAGTTCGTCGGTGATGGCAACACGACGCGCTCGCGCGGCAGATGCGCTGGCAACGGTGCGCGCACCGGCTTGGCACGGGTGAACGGACGCACCGTCGTGTTCCCGGGCATCGCGGTGGCGGCCGTGACTTCATCCTCGGCCGCGGCGGTCTCGAGTTCCTCGAGCTGCATCTCCAACTGGTCGAGCAGCTTGCGGCCACGCTCCGCCGAGGCGCCGAACCGATCGCGCTTCATCTTGGCAATCAGCAGCTTCAGATGCGCAACCATCGCCTCGGCGCCGGAGGCGCGAGCCTCGAACTCACGCCGTGCCGCACGTTCAGCGAGCAGCGCCGCCTTGAGCGCATCGATGTCGTCGGGAAGGCTGTCGGAGGTAGTGTTCACGCGACGAGCGAATCACAGTCGCCCGTAGTCATGCACGCAAAATTTTCAGAAAAACGACGTGCCGGCCAAGCTTATTATCCAGCCAGTTCTGGTCGCCAAGTTCGTTGCGGATTCCTCCAATCGATCCCTTCGAGCATATAGCCGAGCTGCGCCGCCGTAATAGAAACGACCCCATCCGTCGGCGTTGGCCAGATGAACCGCCCGCGTTCAAGCCGCTTCGCATACAGCGACATGCCGAGACCGTCATGCCAGAGAATCTTCAAAAGATCACCGCGGCGTCCCCGAAAAACATAGAGATCACCCTCATGCGGATTGCGTTCCAGGACTTGCTGAACTTGCAGGGCGAGGCTGTTCATGCCGCGGCGCATGTCGGTCGTCCCCGTTGCCAGCCAGACCCGGACACCGGATGGGACCGGGATCACCCGCGCAACGCAATCAAGACACGCCGAAGCGCCGCCAGATTGACGTCGCTACCGACGCGAACCTGGCGGCCGTCACCAAGCTCGATCTCGATCAGACCGGATTGCGACCGGCGAGACAAACCTGCGGGCGATTTTTCGTCCGGATAGGATGGGCTGACTACGGTCTGGGGCGCCGCCTCGCTCATCTGCACAGGTAGGAAAACCGGCACGTCCGGCGAAACCAGCACCCCCTCGCGGGCCTGACGGCGCCAGGAGAACACGAGGCTCTCGCACACACCGTGTCGCGCCGCGACCTGACTGACGCGCGCGCCAGGCTCCTGCGTCTCGCCTACAACCTGGAGCTTCTGCTCAGCGCTCCATCGACGCCGACGCTCCCGACCGGTGATGACCTCAACCACCCCATCCATCGCCACTCCTTAACCGACACCTTAACCAGCGCCTTAAGGTGTCAGTCCGGTCGGGACTAGGCGGTCGTCCCCGGAGGGATACTGCGTTCCCTGTTCTGGACACGGATCAGCATCATTCCGTCTTGACCGAGGGCCTCAGCATGGCGGCGAAGCAGCCCCCATGGGTTACCAACCTGCTCAAGTATCCCGTCGTAGATAATGCAGTCGATTCCGCCCGGGACGTCAAACGGCAACGGGTCGGCCTCCACGCCTGACGTCGCGCTTTCTCGGCTGTTGGTCCCGACATTCGGCGTGAGATCGATTCCCAGCAGTCTGGCTGACGGGTTCCTCAGCCGATACGCTGCCGTCAAGGCCTCGGTGCCGCGGCCGACAGTAAGGATGGTCCGAGCGGACAACGGGATCCGGCGAAGCAATTCCGGGTCAGGATCAGGCAAAGGCTGCATCGTCGGTGCCGGTATCCCGCATGAGCCCGGGCGGAGCGCCGGCGTGGTCAGCCGGTAGGCTCCCCTGCTACGCGGAACCGCCGCACCTGCGCAAGCGCGATCACGCCCATGGGTAGGCCATTGGGCTATTGAGGGATCCCTATAGTTGCAGACGCGACGCAATCCCGAAGCGGGCTTTGGCTTCCCTCTCGAAGCCGGCACGAACTTCCAGAAGCCTCACGTTCTGTTCATTGCCGAAGTTCGCCGCTGTTTCCTGGGGATACCGGGCGGCACAGCTATGGTCAAAGCTGGGCCTCTATCGACCGGGCTCGGGCGATGCCAGCCGAAGGCGGCCCTAACGAACCCGAGTGAATAGGCAAACCGCCAGCGCGGCGCCAGCAGCCAGGTACAGCGTCCTGGGACAAGGGCCAGTGGGGCCAGCAACACCGCCACCAGAATGCGCCGCGGCAGCTCGCCCCGCACCCTCTTGGGCTGGTGCAGCAACCGCCGCGTGAGTACCGTCGATGCGCCCTGCCAGTATAGCCGCGTCAGCAGCCACTCGGGCTCCAGGCGGCGTGCCTGAATCTGATGATGAACGACAATACGGGAGTCGTAACGCACCGAATAGCCGGCATCCTGTAACGTCCAGGCGAGGTTCACATCCTCGTCTGACAGCATGCAGTCGCCGCGGCGTCCGATAGTGGTGCCGAAACCGCCGGCCGCCAGTAGCGACAGCACATGGACGACCATATTGGCGCCGTAGGGCTCCAACCCATTCGGCAGCGCCAGGGTTCGGCATTCGCCCTCGCCCTCATATTCGATGATCGACAGCACGCCGCGGAGTGAGGCGGGCCACCAGGGAGGCAAAGGAGCCTCCCACTTTGGCAGTATCCTCCCGCCGATCAAAGCCGGAGGGCGGTCAGACCGGGCAATCGCGTTCAAGATTGCAGCCACCCAGCCGGCTGCCGGAACCGCGTCGTCGTCAATATACGCGATGAACGGGGTGCGTGCAGCCCAGGCGCCGGCGTTGCGTGCAACGCTGAGCCCAGGCTGGTCGAGACGAATCAGCCGAGCATCGTGCTGGACCGCCAGGAATGCGATGCCGGCAGCGGCCTCCGGCCGGGAAGCGCTGTCGACGACCACTATTGCGAAGCGCTCCCGGGCCACGCTTTGGGCACGTAGTCCCTCGAGGCAGTCGCGCAGATAGCTCGGGCGGTCTTGGGTACAGATGCAGACGGTTAGGTCCATGCCCGGCAGCCTATCAATCTTTGGTTGCCGGACAGTTAACGTTCGCCGAATTGCACCCACCCGCGTCCGTCCATATCCTGCCGGAAGACCGCCAAAGGAAACGCCATGCCAGGACCGCTCGAATCCTACCGGATCGTTGATCTCACCTCGATGATCTCGGGACCGCTGGCGACGATGATCCTGGCCGACCAGGGCGCCGACGTGATCAAGGTGGAGAACCCGGATGGCGGCGACCATACACGGGCCGCCAACAACCGCAGGGCTGGCTTCTCCGCGTCGTTCCTGAACAATAATCGCAACAAGCGCTCGATCGCGCTCGATCTCAAAAACCCCGAGGCGCTGCG
Organism: uncultured Alphaproteobacteria bacterium; assembly: GCA_963759425.1. Taxonomy (GTDB): domain Bacteria; phylum Pseudomonadota; class Alphaproteobacteria; order Acetobacterales; family Acetobacteraceae; genus Rhodopila. The sequence goes on along the minus strand of CAVWZM010000017.1, from coordinate 358 downwards.
GGCTCTGCTGCGGCTGACCGCCACGGCGGATGTGTTTGTACAGAATTTCCGCCCTGGCGTCGCCGAGCGCATGGGTCTGGGGGAAGCGGCGGTAAGGGCGGTTTCGCCACGGATTGTCTACGTCTCGATCAGCGGCTTCGGGGAGACCGGGCCGTACGCCCAGAAGCCGGTGTATGATCCCCTGATCCAGGCCGTTTCCGGCCTCGCCACGATCCAGGCGGGTGCCGACACCGAACGGCCCCGCCTGGTGCGAACCATCGTGCCGGACAAGCTGACCGCGATCAGCGCCTCGCAGGCGATCACCGCCGCTTGCTCGCGCGGGAGCGAACAGGGCAGGGGCAGCATGTTCGGCTGTCGA
>CAVWZM010000016.1:0-60831 GCA_963759425.1 uncultured Alphaproteobacteria bacterium | reverse complement strand
GAAGGGGTGCGCTTCTACACCCGCTACAAGGCGATCACCCAGCGCTGGACTTCGGGCAAGCGCCGCGGACCGGAGTTCGTCATGCCGACGCTCGGCCGCTGATCCCCGCCCGCCGCCAATTCGCGGTCCGCGGCCGCCCGCGGAGCGTCGCCTTCACAGCAGCTTCTCCTGCCGGAAGCTCACGCATTTGGTGTGACCCACGATGATATGGTCGTGCACCACGATCCCCATCGTCGCCGCGGCGCGCTGGATGTCAGCGGTCATCGCAATGTCCTCACGCGACGGCGCCGGTTCGCCGCTTGGGTGGTTATGCGCCAGAATGACGGCACTGGCATGCAGTTCGAGGCACCGACGCACCACCTCGCGCGGGTAAGCCGGCGTGTGGTTGATCGAACCGCGGCCCTGCACCTCGTCGGCGATCAGTCGGTTGCGGGTATCCAGGAACAGCACGCGGAACTGCTCGATCCTCTCATGCATCATGCTGGCAGAGACGTAGTCCATCAGCCGATCCCAGCTTGACAGCACGGGTTCGGCCGCCGCGTCTTGCCGCAACAGGCGCAACGCCGCACCCTGCACCAGCTTCAGTGCCGCCGCCCCGGCCTCGCCCAGTCCCTCGACGGCGCCAAGTTCCACCGCCGGCGCGCCGATGACCGAGCCAAAATTGCCGAATTTTGTCAGCAGCGTCCGCGCCATGGGCTTGGTGTCGCGACGAGGCAGCGCCAGGAACAGCACCATCTCCAGCATCTCGTGATCGGCCAGCGAGTCGGGGCCAGCCTTCAGCAGCCGCAGCCGCATGCGGGCGCGATGGCCGTTGGCACCGGTCGAGCTCTCATCCTCGCACTCGTCGAGCATCAGGCCAGGCAAGGTTGCCACCTCGGCCAGGCCCCCAGGCTTTGCGCCTAGGTTCTTGGCGTCCCGCTTCCCGGCGACTCGCCTCTTCGCGGCTCTGCAACTTGACGGCTTGAACATCGGCGCCCACGACGGAGTGATCCGTCGAAGACTAGGCCCGGTTCATTGCCAATCAGCTAACGCCGAACGGTGGCTTGTCCAGGCCGGCGGGCGACAGCGTGAAAATCTCGCAGCCGGCCTCGGTGACGCCGATCATGTGCTCGAACTGCGCCGACAGGCTGCGATCCCGGGTGACCGCGGTCCAGCCGTCGTCCAGCACCTTCACCTCGGGCCGCCCGGCGTTCACCATCGGCTCAATAGTGAAGAACATGCCGGGCCGCAGAATCGGCCCCTCGCCGAGGCGCCCGAAATGCAGAACGTTGGGCGGCTCGTGGAACCGCCGGCCAATGCCGTGGCCGCAAAAGTCACGCACCACACTGAACCGATGGCCCTCGACGTAAGTCTGGATAACGTGGCCGACATCGCCCAGGCTCGCTCCCGGCCTCACCGCCCGCAGGCCGCGCATCAACGCCTCGTAGGTTATGTCGATCAGATTGCGGGCGCGCGTGCTGGGAACGCCGGCGGCATACATCCGCGACGAATCGCCATGCCAGCCATCCAGGATGACAGTGACATCGATGTTGAGGATGTCACCGTTCTCGAGCTTCCGTTCACTCGGGATGCCGTGGCACACCACGTGGTTGATGGAGGTGCAGATCGATTTTGGATAGCCGCGGTAGTTCAGCGGCGCCGGGACCGCGCCATGGTCGAGGATGAAATCGTGACACAGCTTGTCGAGGGTGCCGGTCGAAACGCCGGGCTTCACGTGCGCTCCGATCATGTCAAGGGTGCGCGCCGCCAAGTGTCCGGCGGTCCGCATGCCGGCGAAATCTTCCGGCGCGTGGATCGTGATGCGCCTTGAGTCTGCTCCGCCGTCCATAGTCTTGCTCCGCCCCCGCCTGCCTAGGCATTCAACAAACTAGCAACATGAGCAAGCACCCTGCCACGCGCAAGATAAACGTGCTTCAGGCGGCCAGCTTGCCCTGCCGAACAGGCCGCGAAACTTCGCCGTATCACTCGGCGAGCAGAAGGGATAGTGAGGGTCGAAAAGACTGACCGGGGCCCTGCCCCCGAAGTTCACCGCTTTGTTGGGCGCTTGTAGGCGCCCGGCAGACCACTGAAGACAAGGAAGTAGTCGCGCCGGACTGAGGTTCGCCGGTCACGCGGACCTTCAGGTTCGGGGCACACTGGCCCTGCCGTCATCCCGCCATGCGACCTTGCCCAGGCCGGCGGCGGCGAGTAGGAGGAGGTTGAAAATGCACTCCGGCATTTCGTCCCAGGTGGTTAGCGGGTGGCTGTCATGACAGATAGGGATGGCTTGAAGCGTGAGGCGGCTTTGGCGGCGGTGGCGATGGTGCAGGACGGCATGGTGGTCGGCCTCGGCACCGGCTCAACGGCCGCCTTTGCCATCGATGGTCTGATCGAGCGGGTCGGCCAGGGCCTTCGCATCGTCGGCATTCCCACCAGCGAACGCAGCGCTCGGCAGGCGCGAGACGGAGGGATCGAACTCACCGACTTTACCCGTCATCCCCGCCTCGACCTCACCATCGACGGTGCCGACGAGATCGCTCGCGGGACGCTGCATCTCGTGAAGGGCCTGGGTGGCGCTTTGTTGCGTGAAAAGATCGTCGCCGCCGCCAGCGATCGCCTGGTCATCGTCGCCGACGAAGCGAAACTGGTCAGCCGACTCGGCGAGACCACGCCGGTTCCGGTGGAGGTCGTTAGCTTCGGCTGGGAGACCACCTCGGCTCGAATCAAGGCGCTGGGCGGATGTCAGGTGACGCCGCGCCAGGGCTCCGACGGCCAGTTCTTCCGGACCGACGGCGGCAACATGATTCTGGACTGCGGCTTCGGCCCGATCGACGATCCCCAGCGGTTGGATGTCTCGCTGTCGAGCAATCATCGGTGTGGTCGAGACGGGCCTTTTCATCGGCATGGCAAATATCGCGCTGGTGGCGGCGGCGGACGGGGTGGTTCGGCTGGAGCGCGGTGCCTGAATTTCGCGCCGGCTGGGGCAGTGCAGCTCCAGTTATCCGAAGCGCCGAAGTCTGGTCGACGCCCCGGTCCGCCTCAGCGGCTGGCCACGTCGCGCGTGTCGGGGCGGATCACCAGGCAGGAACCTTTGCGGCGGACGAGGCTGGCGCAGGCTTCCTGAGCGTCGGCCGCGGTCAGACCGGTGATAACGGCCCGCCACACGGCTTTTCGCCCGACGTTGGCGGCTTCTGCCCGGGCTTCCCCGCCATCGACGGCCCGGCGTGTCGCGGCCGCGGCGGACCGTGCCGCCTGCTCGGTTCGGTAGCTGCCAACCTGGATCGACCAGGTCGGCGACAGAGCGCGCGACCGCGAGGCAGGGACGGGGTGGGCGACCTCAGCCGCGTGGGCCGATGAGATCAGGGTCACCCGAGCGGCGGTTTGGGTCGCTCCCCGGGAAATCGGGACATCCATCTGCTCGAAGCCGCGATCGAGCAGCGCCGCCATATGGATGTCACGCTCGCCGTTGGAAGCCGCGCCTAGCACGACGCCCAGCAGGCGCACGCCGCCGCGGACCGCGCTGGTGACCAGGTTATGGCCCGACGCCTCCGTATAGCCGGTCTTCAAGCCATCCGCGCCTGGGTAGGATCGCAGCATGTTGTCGTGATTGAAAATAACCTGCCGGTGCCAGGGGAAGCTCTTGGTGGAGAAATACCCGTAGTAGGAGGGAAAGTCATTGATCAGGTGGCGGCCCAGGATCGCCAGGTCCCGTGCCGTGGTCCATTGCTGGGGATCGGGCAGGCCGGAGGCGTTGAGGAATGTGCTATGGGCCATGCCGAGCGCGCGCGCGCGCAAGGTCATCATCTGGGCGAAGCGGTCCTCGCTGCCGCCAAGCAGTTCAGCCAGCGCAGCGGCCGCGTCGTTGGCCGACTTCGTAACCAGACCCAGGATCGCCTGCTCGACACTGAGGCGGGACCCGGGCAGCAATCCGAGCTTTGAGGGTTCCATCGAAGCGGCATGGACCGACACGGGAACTGCCTGATCGAGCACAATGCGGCGGTCCCGCAGTGCCTCGAACGTCAGATAGAGCGTCATCATCTTGGTCAGGCTGGCGGGATAGCGGGGCTCATCCGCGCTTACCTCCTCCAGCACCTCTCCTGAGGCCGCGTCGACAATGATCGAGCTGTAACGGGCGGAGCCAATCTGCGCCTGCGCCGGTTGTAGCGACAGCAGCGCCAAAAGCAGAGGGGCGACGATCAGCCAGGGCGCCAGCAATCTATCCGGAAGCGACTGGCAAGGAAGGAAATTGCGTCGCTGGCACGCCAACCCAGCCATGTGAAATCCCCTCCAGCCCCTGGCGCAACCTTAAGAGTCCTTAACCAGCGATGTCCAGCCGAAAAAAGACCGGAAAACCATAAAAGGTGAACGCCTTACGGGAAGACCCTCACCGTGCGCATCCGGAACGGGTAGCACACGGCCGCTTGACCCGGGTCGTTGGATGGTTCGGGCAGGGACGCCTGAAGCAACGCAAAGAGAATTTTTGTGCACTGCACAAAAATCTGCTTGATAAGGGGGAGCGAGGGAGCTATATCGGATTTGTGTTGCAATGCAGCAAACGAAGCCGCATCTGCGTAACAGAAGTCCGGATTTGGGTGCGTCATTGGCCGACCCGGGCGTAACGCGCCGCCTGACGCGCTCTACGCTGTTTTGGAGGTAATGACAATGACAACAAAGCCGAAAACAACCGAGATCGCCGTGACGACCGAAGCCCCGGCTTCAAAGAGCATGGAGGTCGCGCTGTCGACGCTCAGGGATGACGCCGCAAAGGCGTCAGCCACGTTTGAACCGACTCAAGCTAAAGTGAAAGAAGGAATGGAAATGGCAATGAAATCAGCCGAGGAATTTGTCACGTTCAGCCAAGGTAACGTGGAGGCGGTCGTGAAGTCCGGCCAGATTTGGACCGCGGGCGTCCAGGACCTGTCCAAGCAGGTGGCCGCATCAGCCCAGGCGACGTTTGACGAGACAATGGCGACCTTCAAGGCGCTCGCGGGCGTCAGGTCCCTGAAGGACGCGTTCGAACTGCAGGCCAGTTTCGCCCGCTCCGCGCTGGAGAAGGCAATGGCCGAATTGGGCAAGCTGACCGATGCCTCGTTCAAGCTGACCGAGCAGACGCTGGCGCCCATCACCGCGCGCGTCAGTGTCGCTGTCGAGAAGTTTGCCAAGGCGGCCTGATCAAGACCCTGATAGTCATGAGCAGCAGACGAATTGGCCAAGCGTCCCCAAAGCTGGTTCATACTTAAGGCCAGCCTACGGAAACCACTTGGAAAGACTATCAGAAGGCCCGGGCATTCGTCCGGGCCTTTCGCTATTGCGGGTCGCGGCCCATCTGGTTTTGAGGAGCTAAAAACCACCCGCCGAGGTGCGGAAATCAAGAATCCAATCGCCAGACCAATCGCCCTCTTGCGGCGGCGACCGGACGGCGCAATCGTCATTCCGGCAGACCCGTCGTTGCTCGGCGAAGCAAAGCTCTTTCATCAAGGTGCGGCCATCCAATATGCTTAGGCCCCTCAAGACCAACGGACGCGGATGCAGGAACAACTAGGCTGCGGGCTGGACGCTCGGGCAGCCACAGGCGACAGGCCGCACATGACGGTCGGGCGCAAGACGGCGAATGGATGCGAACACGATGAGCGACAACGACAAACGTGGCGGCGGCACGACGGAAGGGCCCAATACCGGGGTCGTGGTAAAGGCGCGTCCAAAAACCCGCAAGCCGGCAATGTACAAGGTCTTGATGCTGAATGATGATTACACGCCGATGGAGTTCGTCGTACACGTGCTCGAACGCTTCTTCCAGAAGACCCGCGAGGAGGCGACCCGGATCATGCTGCATGTTCATCGCCGCGGCGTCGGCGTGTGCGGGGTGTACACCTATGAAGTCGCTGAGACAAAAGTGACCCAGGTCATGGACCTGGCCCGCCAGAATCAGCACCCTCTCCAGTGTACGATCGAGAAGGAATGATGACCGTGTTTGCCACCGCCAAGGCACAATGCGCGTCAGCTATGCCAGGCGGCCGTGCCGTCGGGTTCGAAAGGGTCCTGGTTACGGACGTTAGCGCGTAGGAGCGTCGGATATGCTGTCACGGAACCTCGAACAGACGCTTCATCGCGCCTTGTCGCTCGCCAGCGAGCGGCGACACGAGTATGCTACCCTGGAACATCTTCTGCTCGGACTGGCGGATGATACCGACGCCGCGACCGTGCTGCGCGCCTGCGGCGTCGACCTCGACAAACTCCGCAGTGATCTCACCGAATTCCTCGACAAGGATCTGGCCGGCCTGGCGACCGATCGTCCCGGTGATCCGAAGCCCACCGCCGGTTTCCAGCGCGTGGTCCAGCGCGCCGCGATCCACGTGCAATCATCTGGCCGGGACGAGGTTACGGGGGCCAATGTCCTGGTGGCGCTGTTCAGCGAACGCGAAAGCCACGCGGTCTATTTCCTGCAGTTGCAGGATATGACCCGGCTGGACGCGGTCAACTTCATCAGCCACGGCATCGCCAAGGCGCCAGGCCGCTCGGCGCAGCGGCCGGTGTCCGGCACCAACGGGCAGCAGCCGGAAACCCCGCCGGAGCAGGAACGTGAGGAAAAGCCGGCGCGACGCAATCAGGACGCGCTATCGAATTACTGCGTGAACCTGAACAAAAAGGCGATGGCGGGAAAAATTGATCCGCTGATCGGTCGCGACTTCGGAGATCGAACGCACCATCCAGATCCTTTGCCGCCGTACCAAGAACAATCCCCTCTACGTCGGCGATCCGGGCGTTGGCAAAACCGCTATCGCCGAAGGGCTGGCCAAGCGCATCGTCGAGGGTGACGTTCCGGAAGTGCTGGCGAAGTCGACAATTTTCGCCCTCGACATGGGTGCTCTGCTGGCCGGCACACGCTATCGCGGCGACTTTGAGGAACGGCTGAAGGCCGTGGTGAACGAACTGGAGAGCCAGCCCGCAGCCATTCTGTTCATCGATGAGATCCATACCGTGATCGGCGCCGGCGCCACCAGTGGCGGAGCGATGGACGCCTCCAACCTGTTGAAGCCGGCTCTCGCCTCCGGCACCCTGCGCTGCATCGGCAGCACCACCTACAAGGAGTTCCGCAACTACTTCGAGAAAGATCGCGCACTGGTGCGCCGCTTCCAGAAGATCGACGTCAATGAGCCGTCGCTGGAAGACAGCATCAAGATCCTCCGCGGCCTGAAGCTGAACTACGAGAAGCACCACAAAGTTCGCTACACCGACGAGGCGATCCGCGCCGCGGTGGAGCTTTCGGCCAAGTACATCAACGACCGCAAGCTGCCGGACAAGGCGATCGATGTGATCGATGAGGTCGGCGCCTCGCGGATGCTGCTGCCGGAGCACAAGCGGCGCAAGACCGTGACCCTGCGCGACGTTGAGGAGATCGTCGCGAAAATCGCCCGCATCCCGCCCAAGTCGGTGTCGGCGGACGACAAGGAGACGCTGCGCAATCTCGAACGCGATCTAAAGTCGATGGTGTTCGGCCAGGACAAGGCCATCGATGCGCTCGCCGCGGCGATCAAGCTGGCGCGGGCCGGTCTGCGCGAGCCGGAGAAGCCGATCGGCAACTACCTGTTCTCGGGCCCCACCGGCGTCGGCAAGACCGAGGTGGCGCGCCAGCTCGCCGCCACCATGGGGATCGAGCTGATCCGTTTCGACATGTCCGAATACATGGAGCGGCACAGCGTCTCCCGCCTGATCGGCGCGCCGCCGGGCTATGTCGGCTTCGATCAGGGCGGCCTGCTGACAGATGCCATCGACCAGCATCCGCACGCCGTGCTGCTGCTCGACGAGATCGAGAAGGCCCATCCGGATCTGTTCAACATCCTGCTGCAGGTGATGGACCACGGTAAACTGACCGATCACAACGGCAAGACGGTTGATTTCCGCAACATCATCCTGATCATGACGACCAATGCCGGAGCCTCGGATATGGCGAAGGAGGTGATCGGCTTCGGCCGCGAGGTCCGCCAGGGTGAGGACGACGACGCCATCAAGCGCCTGTTCACGCCGGAATTCCGCAATCGGCTGGATGCGACCATCACCTTCGCCGGCCTGACCCAGGAGATCGTCGGCCGGGTGGTGGAAAAGTTCGTCATGCAGCTCGAAGCCCAGTTGGCTGACCGCAATGTCACGATCGAGCTTTCCTCGGCTGCCAAGGAGTGGCTGGCGGAACGCGGCTACGACCGACTCTACGGTGCTCGGCCTCTGTCCCGCGTGATCCAGGAGCACATCAAGAAGGCACTCGCCGAGGAGCTGCTGTTCGGCAAGCTGGTCAAGGGTGGCTCTGTCAAGGTGACATTGAAGGACAACAAGCTGGACTTCGAGTTCACCGAAGCGGCCCTGCCGGCCCTGCCGAAGCCCGAGGGTGACGATGAGGGCGGCACCGACCGCGAACAGGAAGTCGAGGTCTGACCGAAGCGTCCCGGCCAGCCTCGCACCCTATCGGTTCGCTCGGGACCCGCCGGCAGGCAGGACACCGGTCGATTATTGACGGAGTAGCGGCGTTGGCCGGCGCGAGCGGGGTATCGGTAATCACAGGCCGCGAAAGCCAGTAGGACGGCCAAAGTGGGCGCGCGCCACGTAGTTGGCGTGATTGTTCTGCAGCGCCGATACGTGTGAGTTGTACATCGCGACATCGCGAAAATAGCGCTGCAGCCGGCTGCCTTTCCTGGTCGGCGCCGAGAGTGAGTGCTGAAACAGCAGTTCCACCGCCCCGCGCGCGAGGCCACCGGCCTGCTGCGCCAGCCCCCAGAGCCGCAGATTATCTTCGACGCTGATCGGCGTGCGATCACGCTGCCAGCGGCGACAGTAGTCCATGTATTTCCCTGCGACGCCATGCAGCACGGTTTCCGCTGCCTCGGTCATCGACACTGCGAGACCGAACGGACGCTGGTAGTCGGGATGATCCACCCACAGCACCGCCGGATCGGCCAGGGAACGATTCCGCAGCATCAGCTCCTCGAACTCGTCGAGTGCGGCCCACGCGGCGCCGACCACCACCGAGACCAGCGAACAGCGGTACGGCCCCATCATGCGTCCGAGATACATCGGATTGCCGTGCAGGCGGGTGCCTGGCGTGCCGTTCTCCATGCCGTCCGGTCGGGCACCCAGCCAGTCGAGTTGCACCACGCGATGCTCAGGGACGAAGGTGTCGGTGATCCGCGCCGAGTTCGAACCGCTCCCGCGCATGCCGAGGGTGCGGTCGCCGCCCCAGTCATCGATGATATGGAAATCCGCCCGCGGCACCACGGCCTGACGCCCGACCAGGGGCCCATCCTGCACCTCGAGCATGGCGCCGCAAAGCATGTGCGTTGCGTAGGGAATGCCAGAGAGATAGTCCCACTGGCCGTTCAGGATATAACCACCGGCGACCGATTTAAGTTTACCCATCGGGGCCGGCCGATGCGGCGCGATGAAATGTCCATTGGGGCCGAAAACCTCGCGTTGCGCCTGCTCCGGCCAATGCGAGGCTATGACCCAGGCATGCGAGGCGCCGAGCGACAGGCACCACCCGGCGGAAGGGTGCCCACGGGCGATTTCAACGATCACCCGGTAATAGGTAGGGATATCGAATTCATAGCCGCCGAACATGCGGGGCTGGGTTATTCGGTAGAATCCGGCCTTGAGGAATGCCTCGTGCAGCTCGGGAGAGTAAGCGCCTCGTTCGTCGTTCTCCTCCTGCTGCTCCCGCAACAGTCCTCGCAGGGCGATCGCGCGCTCGACCAGAAGTTCAGGTGTCAGGTCGGGCTCGGGGACCGCAATCGGCGTCCGATGAGCCTCAACGGGGGGTGCCAGCGAGGCTGTCCTTGCGCCGTCAGACGGCAATGAACTCGTTCCAGCGACGCGTTAGGTAGCGGTCTTCGTCCATCACGGTGTTCCAGCACGAGACGTTGCCGATACGATCCCAGACCGCCCCGCCGTCGCGCGTGGCACCCTTCTTCTCCATCAGGGCGCCGTACGGGTCCTTGATGTCGACCGCGGCAGGCTTGCCGTCGTACCAGTAGTCCCACTCCTCCGGCGTAAGGAACTGCCTCGCCGTCTCGGGCACTGAGGAATAGTAGCCCTGTTTGGCGATGAAGCCCCCCTGCCAGCCAGAGTTGAACCAGTTCAGATATTCCATCGCGCAGTCGGCCTTCAGGCCGGTGAGATGCGCCATCGGCGCGAGCCCGACGGTCCATCCGCGGTAGCCCTCCTTGAGCGGCACGTAGTAGCAGTCGATGCCGCGGCTGCGGACGGCGGTGACGGCGGGCGAGAACATCGACTGGATCACCACTTCCCCGGCGGTCATCAGGTTCACCGACTGGTCGAAGTTGCTCCAGAACGAGCGGAAATGCTGCGCCCGCTTGAGAACAATCATGGCGTCGATGGTCTTGTCGATCTCCGCCCGGGTCATGTTGCCCTTGTCGACATATTTGATGTCGCCGCGCGCCTCCAGCGCCATCGCCACGTCCATTATGCCGATCGGAGCGTAGTCGACCAGCGCCGCCTTGCCCTTGTAGATCGGGTCGATGAGGTCCTTCCAACTGGTGACCTTGTCGCGCCCGCCAACCAGGTCGGGGCGGATGCCGAGTGTGTCGGCGTTGTAGATCGTTGGGATCATGGTGAGATATTCGGTCGGCCTGGTCGCGAGCTTCTTGGCGTCCGGCCCTTCCCAGAATGTGGTCTTCACCGGCGAGTAGCCCTGCGCCGAGGTGACTCTGCCCGTCAGGGAACTGGCCCTTGGTGAACATCGGCACGGTCTTGTCCCAGAGCTTGTATTTCGCGACCGGGATCGGCGCCAGCACGCCCTTGCCCGCCAGGTACGGCAATGACGTCGCCTGCAGGTCGTTGATGTCGATGGTCTTCGGCTGCGTCAGTGAACGGCTGATCTGAGTTGGCGGGTCGACGGCCTGCATTTCGACGGTGAACCCGAGATCCTTGCTGGCCTGGGCGCCGATCTCCTTGATCGCGGAGAAGGAGCCGCCGACATGCAGCAGCTTCACGTCCTTGATGTTCTGCGCCCAAACGGTGGGGAAGCCGGTGACCGCTCCCGAGCCGATCGCTGCGCCGGCGGCAGCGGCCTGCAGCAAGCTTCTCCGAGTGAGCGGAGATCCGTCTCCACTCATCCCTTTGATGACAGCATCATGGTCCGACATCCCGGGCGTTCCTTCCTGTTGCAGCTTGTTCCACTGCGTTTGGGCATAATCCAGCGGTTGCTGACGATGATCAAGCGATCACTCCTGGACCCGAGCCATCCCTGTTGCACCCGATGGCCACTGGCCCTTGAGGAGGATCGTCTTTAATACGCTTGACCACGGTCCATTGAGGGGTTTGCCCTGGCGTTATCGGGTTCACACTATTCAGGTGCAACTAGCCCCGCGGCGCGCTCGTTTTTGGACGACAGGGCAAATCCAAACCCGAACGGAGGCAGAAAATGTCGGTTTCGCCAATTCCGGCCGGATATCACAGTGTAACGCCATACCTCATCGTGGCTGGCGCGTCGCGCGCGCTGGCCTGGTAAGTGGAGGCATTCGAGGCGCGTGAGCTGATGCGGCTGTCAGGCCCGGAGGGAACGGTCGGTCATGCTGAAATCCAAATCGGCGACAGCCATGTGATGCTTGCCGACGAATCGCCCGAGTGGGAGGCGAAAGGTCCGGCGAGGTTTGGCGGGTCTCCCGTCAGTCTCCACCTTTACGTGCCTGACGTGGATGCGACCGTCAGCCGGGCCGTTGCCGCCGGTGCAGAACTGAAGCGCCCGGTCGAGAACAAGTTCTACGGCGACCGGATGGGGACTCTGCTCGATCCGTTCGGCCATATCTGGCACATCTCCACGCACATCGAGGACGTCGCGCCGGATGAAATCGAACGCCGCATGGCGGCAATGACCGCCAAAGCGTAGCGGCGCCATCGAAGCACCGGCGCCGGCCGCGCCCTTACCGCAGGCTGGGAGCAATCCCACCCGAGCTTGATGGGCGTCGCATCGGCCTGGATATCCGAAATGTCCGCTGACCCCACGTGGCCGCGCGGCGCGAGGGAAGCTCGGTCTACAGCCAGGAGAACAGACCGGCGAAGAAGCCCTTCTTGCGCGGTTGTATGATTGAAGTCTCGCCCACACTGGGAGCTTCACCGAGTGCAGCGTTCTGCCGCAGACGCTGCGATTCCTTCTGCGCGTCGACCTGGGCGTTCTGCGGATCAGGCTTGCGCCAATACAACAATTTGTCGACGAAGCCGGTGTCGGTTTCGGCGTGAGCCTCCTGATCGACGCGGCGGCGTATGTCATTGGGCGCGGCGGGGCCGGCTTCCTGTGTGAGGGCCGTCTGCCCCTGGCTCACGCTGCCGGCCGGTTGACCGCCAAGAGCAAGCTGCGGCGCCAAAGCTTCCTCGGCCTGCTGTCGCTCAGTCTGCTCCTGCGGGCGAGACGCACCGGGCTGGGGCGGTCGCAAATTGTACCAGGGGGCATCGACAGCGGTGCCCGGGTCGTGACCGTGTACTCATCCGGGGAATCCCGGGTCAGCCCAAACGTGCGAGTCAGATCGCCGGTGTCGCACCCGGCCAGCATCAACAATCCGCCGGACAGCAGCACAACGCTCAGGACACGCAACTCGGACACAACAGTTTCCATGTTGCTGCATTAAACACGGACCTATGCACGCTGCAAGCACGCCTAAAGACTAAGTCGGTGGCCCACCGACCCGGCAATCCACGCCACCGCCGGAAGCGGGACCGCAACCAGCGGGGCTGGCCAGCCACCACATCCTGGCATGCGACGGTAACGCCGGGCCGCACCGTAAAAGTCAGCAATAACCCAACATGAGCGGCTGCGACCCCCGCGAATGGTTAGCCCCGAGTCGATAGCTCAAAAAACAAGCCAGCGCCCGGACGCTCTGCTATGGTCTGGCTCGACCTGGGCGCGCGACGCTGCCACAATCCCCGGACCTAACACCCAAGCGACATGCTGCCACCCCGCACACGCCTGGACCCCGAGGGTTTTTATACTGTTCTTGGGCTGGATCCGGCAGCGAACCCGGCAGCGATCAGGGCTGCGTTTCGGCGCAAGGCACGGGAGGTGCACCCCGACGTTCCCGGCACTGGCGATGCAGGCGCGTTTGTTGCCGTGAAGCGGGCCTACGACGTGCTTTCGAATGGGAAGCGCAGGGAAAGCTACGATCAGGCGGCGCGGCAAGCCGTAGCGAGCGGACCAAGCCTGTATACCGCCTGGCACCCACCTCCGCCGCGACAGCCGGCTGAGCACGACGGGTCCGCGGTGAACGTCGATTGCCGCTCCGCCTATCAGACGATCCGAGGCTACTTGCGCCGACCGGACTTTTCGCGATGGCGGGACCTTCCGGCCTCGGCCATCGCGGTCTGGGTCGCGCTGGGTGCGTTCCTGGGCTTGTGCATCTTTGAGGCCGGTCTTCACCTGCGCGCATCGCCGCCGGTGGTCAATGCGGGAATCAGGCCCAACGCGGCACCCGTCACGCCGCTTTCGCCAAGTGCGCAGCGGACTGAACTGTACGGCCCAGACCCGGTGCGGCTGGCGGGCACGCCGAGACTTCTACGTAAATCCGGCGGTCGGTGCCACGGTGCTTTGGCGCAAGGACACCGACTTGGACGGCTATGTTCCATTCGGCCAATTGCCGCCGTTCAGCGCGGTCCAGGCGGTCCATCCGCACCGTCAGAGTGGTCTGACCGAAGTGCTGATAAACGGCACCCTGACCGGTTTCGTCGACTCCAAGCGACTGATCCGCGGCGACGCCGACACTGCTCGCCGAGCCTATTGCGAATACAACGCCGGGTCCGCTCCCTATGACGGCGAACTGCTGGTGAACGTGGAAAGGGCAGCGGAACCATCAGGCTTGAGAACCGCACGCTCCAGCCTGCCGCGGTCAAGCTACGCGACGCTTCCGGGGGATCGCGCTGTCGGTTTTCCTCGGACCTGGCGGTCATACGGAGCTGTGGGATATCCCCGAGGGCAGTTTTCGGGCAGAATTCGCGATCGGGGAGTTCTGGAGCAGGGCGTGCAACACCTTCGCGGCCGGAATGCGTGCACGCCGGCTCGACGCGAGCGTAAGCACCCGACGCGACGGGCGGCCGGTCGTACCTCTCCGACCAGGAGGCGGCGACCGAGATCACTGACCAGGACTTCGGCCGGGAATGATTGTCGGCGAGCCTGGTCCAGCCCAAGCCCCACCTCCTCCCGGGATCGTGCTGATTACAGCGGGAAGAATCCCCAGTCCGTCTCGGCGCCGACCATGAGTGCACCAGCAGATTCGAAGCGACTCGCGGAAGCGAAAGCGTGCTGCGTCATCGTATGCACGTCCCGGAAATGCTGCTGGAACATCTGTTCCGGGAAAATCGCCGAGGTTCCGGCCGCTGCATGCACGAGATCGACTGCCTTGGCCGCGCAAGCGACCGCATGCGAGGTGGCAAGCTGCATTTTGATCTTGTGTGCCTGGGTAATCTGTTCGCCCGCCATCGCGGCTGCCCAGGTCTCGCGAAACGTTTCAAAAAGATAGGACCGGCCTCCGCCCAACGTAGCCTCAGCCTCGGCCACCTGCCGCTGCACGACCTGGCGGCGTGCCAGCGTGGACGGCGTGAAACTGGGCGTCTTCGCACCGGCCAGTTCTATCAATCCGTCGATGGCGGAGCGCGCGACCCCCAGCGCGGGGGCTGCAAGCAGGGCTATCGGAACCCATACCGTCAGACGATAGAGCGCACCCTGGAAAGCCTCGGCGGGTGTCTCGAGCGGTTTCACCAAGGCAGTATGTCGCTCAGGAATGAATTGGTCCTTGACCGAAACATCATGGCTACCGGTGCCGCGCATCCCGAGGGGGTTCCAGGTGTCCAGGACCTCGACCTCGTCCGCTCGGCACGAACATGAACCAACTGAGCGGGACGCCTTGCTCGTTGGTTCGAAGTTTGTCCCCATCCTGGACCTGCACAAGAAACAAGAACCAGTGACAATGATGCGCACCGCTGACGAATGGCCGCTGTCCGCTGAAGCGATAGCCGCCCTCGACGGCGATCGCCGGGGGACTAGGCGAGAACGAGGCGCCTAGGACGGTTACGGGATGGCTGTTCAGAATCTCCGACGCGCCTTCGTTTGCCAGCCAAGCCAGAAATGGACCCACCGCAAGCGAGAGTCTGCAAATTCCAGCCCGCGGCGCTGTCGTTTCGCGCTATTTCCTCAACCACGCGAAACAAGGTGACGGGGTCTGTCTCCAGCCCTCCGAATGATTTCGGGCGAGTTAGGCCGTAGAGGCCTGCTTCCAGCATCGCATCGACCACCGGACGGGAAAGGCGGCGCTGCTGCTCCGCCTCCGCGGCATGCGCCCGAATGACAGCGGCGATGCTTTTTGCCTTTTCGACAAGTAAATCGGCGCTTTTCTGCTCGCTCATGGCCACCCCCTAGTTTCAGTTCTTATTTATTCTCCGCTTCCAGATCCTCCGGCTCAGCCAGAAGGAACGCGCCCGAGCGCCGGACACGCTTCCGGTGTCTAGGCGAATAGTTCGGGCCTTATCTCGCTGACCTCGATCACCACGTCGGCGGGAAGATTGGCGCGTCGCGCGGCGGCGCGGATCGCCTCGGCGTTGGGCGCTTCGTAGAGGCAATAGGTTTTCCGCTTGTCGGGGCTCAAGAACGAGAACAGCCACTTCACGCCCTCCTCATCGTTGACCTGGACGACCCCTGAAACAGCCTCTCTCGTCACTTCGAGTTGTTCCGCGAAATTCCGTTCGATCAGGAACCGAGCCATAGAACCCTCCTCACATGGCCGCAGCGCCCTTCGTGGGACGCGGAGTCCGAAATGACAAACATCACTTCCTACGCGCTTGTCATTTCGCGTGCAATCGCCCGTAGATCTTGCTTTGCAGTGACGCCATGCCGAACCGCTCGGCGCTGGCGGCGGCTTCGGCGAACAACGTTTCCGCTCTGTCCCGATCGCCTGCCCGATCGCGGACCGACAGCATCAGGGCGAATTCGTGCTTGGTGTGAGCGAGCCAAGGCCAGGCCCGCAAACGCTCATCGATAACGAGCGCTGCTTCGAAGTGCCGCTCCGCCGCGCTCAGATCGCCGGTTACGCTGGCCAGCATACCCAGATAGCGCGAGATTGCCCCGCAGCAGATCGTTGCCGAAGGAACAACCACGGTCAGATCCCGGTACGGCAACATCAGCTTGTACAGCTGCTCGGCGCGATCGGCGTCACCAAGGCGGGTGCAAACCTCGGCGAGATAGCAGAGCGTGATGTTGCGTTTGGCATCGAGCGGGAAATCGAAGCCGTCCGATGCCATTTCCTCGAACGTCTTGCGGGCCGCCTGCTCAAAGCCGAGATCGATCGCAATCAAGGCGAGGCCGGGCCGCCAGGCCGCCGCTCCCGGGTTCTCATCAATGAATCTTCTGACCAGCGGAGCGACTTCGGCGAGGCGCCCTTGCTCACGGCGGATCGTGAACATCTGCACGCCATAAATGCCCGTTGCGATCTCGGGCTGAACGTCGTGCGCAAGCCCAAGCGCCTGTTCCGACAGGCGCTCGGCGGCCGCGAAGTCGCCGTGCAGGATCGCCTGCATCGCGCTGGCGCTCGTCATCAGATACTTGTTCTGCCCCCCGAGAATTTGTGTCTTATCCAAAAGCTCTTCCAATTGCGAAAGCTGGGTCTCGAAGCCGGAGAGATCACCCATCTCGAGAAACGCCGGCATGGACGCGGAGAACAGGAATGGAAGCAAATCGGGGTCACCGAGTTGAACAGCGATCTTCAACGCCTCCTCGAGCCGCTGCCGACGCACCCTGAGTTGGCGCCTTTGCTGCGGCAGGAACACGGTGATGACCTCCTCCAGATTGAGCGCGTAGAAGAGCGCAAGCGGAGCTCCGACCCGTCGCGCCAGATTTGTAGCCTCGGCTGATCAACGCGGTAGCCCGTTCAGCGAGCGCCGGACATAAGCAGTGCGTAGCCGAGCCGGGCCAACAAGCGGCTGCGCTCTGCGGATTCGGTACTGCCCAAGGCAGCCAGCGCCTCCTCCATCAACCCGACCGATGTGGGCGATCCAGTCGCCCGAGTACGCTTCGGCAAGTTCCGCACCCAATGCCGCCCGCGCCAGGTCGGCGGGCGATCCCGCCGTCCGGGCAAGCTCAAAAGCCTCCTTGAACGTCGACAGCGATTGCTCCAGGTGCCTGTTCCGGTAGCGAATTTCGCCGAGCAACAAGAGCAGGTTCAATATTTGCTGGGACCGACCTGGGCTTTCCGGCAATGCGCGGGCCAGACTGAGACCACGCTCGAAATGCGCGATCGGCTCCAGGTAGGCGGAACGGCTCGAGCGCGCGTTCGCCCGCCTT
Source organism: uncultured Alphaproteobacteria bacterium (assembly GCA_963759425.1). Lineage (GTDB taxonomy): Bacteria > Pseudomonadota > Alphaproteobacteria > Acetobacterales > Acetobacteraceae > Rhodopila. The sequence continues at coordinate 43,529 of CAVWZM010000016.1, read as the reverse complement.
CACCCAATAGGGAATCGCCTGCTCCGGCTCGGCTGCCGCCGCGTAGTGCTGGGCCATCAGCTCGGGCTGGTTCTCGGCAACGTCGCACAAATCGGCTCTCGATCGCCCGCGCGACTTCGGCATGATAATGCCGCTGCCGGCTCAGTAGCAGCGACTGATAGGCTGCATCCTGAATGAGCGCATGCCGGAACATATAATTGTCGCTTTGCGCCGCGCCCACGGGCAGTACGATTTGCGAGGCAACCAGTTGCGAGAGCGCGGGGGCCAGTGCTTCCTTCGGCTTGCCGACCACGGCGCAAAGCAGTTCGACGCCGAACTCGCGCCCGATAACCGCCGCGATCTGGGCGATCTGCTTGACGTCGCCGCCCAGGCGATCGAGCCGCGCCAGCAGCGACGCCTGCAGCGTTGCCGGAACAATGCTTTCACCGGCGGTTGCCCAGATCCAGGACCGAGCGGGTCAGTTCCTCAATGAACAACGGCACGCCGTCCGCACGTCGCAAAATACGCGCGACGATTTCCTCGGACAGTGTCGCCGCCACGGCAGCCCGCGCGACCTCGGCACTCTGCCCGCGACTGAGGCGGTTGAGCGTCAGCGCGGTAACCTCAGGATGGCGCATCCACTCGCACTGGAATTGCGGACGATGTGTGATCAAGATCAGCACCCGAGCATTGGCGATACGTGCCAGCGCGCGTGTGATCAGGTCCTGGGTTGCCGGGTCGCTCCAGTGCGCATCTTCCAGGATGATCAGCACCGGGTTGCGGTCCGCGGGCCCCAGCAGCAGATCGACCAGGGTATCGAGAGCGCGTGCCTCACGCTGTTCCGGGCTCAATATCATGCGCGGCATGCTGCGGGATCAGATCGTCGGCGGCACGGGGAGCACTGTTCGATAGCCCGAACAGCGGCGCGAGCGCGGTGAGGCGCTTCGGTCGCGTTGTCCGTGCTTCGGCCGAGCAGCGCCTCCAGCTTGCGCAACCGCGTTTCTGGCTCGTCGTCCTGCCGGAAGTCGGCGGCGAATTCGAGATGGCGCAGCATCGGATAGAGCGTGCTCGTGGTGCCGAACGGCGAGCATTGCAGTCGCGTTCGCGTGTGTGGGGTGCCGGTCAACTGATCGCAGAGCATCTGCACGAGACGCGATTTGCCGATCCCGGCCTCGCCCGAGAGCAGGATCATCTGGCCCTCGCCCAGTGTGGCGCGCTCAAATCGTTCCTGTAACAGCGCCATTTCGTGCTCGCGGCCGATGAACGGCGTCAGCCAGCCTTCACGGGCCTCGAAGCGGCTCTCGAGCATTCCCTCGCCCAACACTCGCCATGCCGGCACCGCCGCCGGCAGGCCCTTGAGTTCGACCGTGCCGAGGTCCTGGCACTCGAACAGGCCGCCGATCTGCCGTCGCGTGGCTGCGTCGATCACCACCTGATTCGGCCCGGCGAGGCCCTGCAGGCGTGCGGCGAGGTTCGGCGTCTCACCGACCGCGGTCTGCTGGCGAGAATCACCGGAGCCGATCGGTTCGCCGATGACCACCAGTCCCGTTGCGATGCCAATCCGAACCTGCAGCGGTTCGCCGCCGCACTGGTGTCGCGCTGACCGCGGTGGCAACGGCAAGGCCGGCGCGCACCGCGCGTTCGGCGTCGGTCTCACGGGCTTCCGGCCAGCCGAAATAGATCAGCACCCCGTCGCCCACGTAGCGCGCGATGAAGCCGTCGAACTGGCGGATCGTGTCGGCGACGCAGGTCTGGTAGGTGCGGATGACCTCGCCGCAGATCCTCGGGATCGAGCCGCGACGACAGCGCGGTGGAACCGATGAGATCGCAGAACATGACGCTGAGCGGGCGGCGCTCGGCGGTCGTTTCGATGGCGCCGTGTCGCCGGTCAGACCGGCCGGCGGGTCGGACGTACGCAACGGAACCACCGGCCGGGGGGTCTTCCGACGCGCAACGCGGCGATCGCCACCAGCAGCCGGCGCCGATGGCCGACGGAAACAACGCCGAGTTCCTCGAGGTCTTCAGCGGTGAGATCGCGCAACACCTCGGCGTCGACGTCATTCTCGCGGAATGCCGCCTCGTATTGTTGAAGTCCCAGTTCCCGCAGGAAATCGCCGACACCCATTGTTGCCCCCGACGGACTCTCGCGCTGCCGGATAGACCTTACCACCTCCCCGGTGATTTCGTATTGACAATCCGCAAAACAGCGAGCCAATTGGCAGCTGCGTGAAGGATTATGGCCAAAGGCATAGATCCTTCGTATCCGGGGACAATAACGCGCTGTAACCGGCGATCCAAGAACAGTGATGAACGACAGGGCCGACCGAGGTGCCTTGTCCCTCAAGGCTAATTGGAAGCAGCCGCAGCTGTCCGGCAACTGAGGGCTGCAAACCGCAGCGCGGTCGAAACTTAGGACTCCTCATACCAGCGGTGGACGGTCCGCAAACAGGGGAAAATAAATATGACAATGGGCCGAAGGAATTTTGTGCAAAGCGCCCCATGGTTGGGATTGCTTGCCTCGGGTGCCGGCGCTCGGTCGGCGCGCGCGGAAAAGAGGTATGGCCCCGGCGCCAGCGATAGAGAAATCAAAATCGGTCAGACGGTTCCCTATTCCGGTCCGGCGTCGTCGTACGGAGTAGTGGGTAGGTTTGAAATGGCTTACTTTAGGATGATCAATGAGCAGGGCGGCATCAACGGCCGCATGCTGCGACTGATCTCCCTTGACGACGGATACTCCCCGCCCAAGACCGTCGAGCAGACACGCAAGCTTATCGAGGAGGAGGAGGTGCTATTTACCTTCAGCTCCATCGGCACGCCAACCAACGCGGCGGTGCAGAAATATCTCAACGCAAAGGGCGTGCCGCAGCTTTTTATTGCTACAGGTGCATCGCGCTGGGGCGATCCTGAGCACTTTCCCTGGACAATGGGGTGGGGTCCTACTTACCGAGCCGAAGGGGTCTCCTATGCCAAATATATCCTGAAAAACATTCCGGATGCGAAGATTGCGATTCTCTCTCAGAATGACGACTATGGCAAGGATTTCCTCAACGGATTTAAGGAGGGACTCGGCGAGACCGGCCAGAAGCTGGTCGTCAAGGAGGTAACCTACGAACCGACGGACCCAACGATCAACTCGCAGATAGTTACCTTGCAAAGTACCTGGCGCCACTGTTTTCTTCAATGCATCATTGTCGAAATTCGCAGCCCAGGCGATCCGTAGGATTTCTGATCTGGATTGGCACCCTACGCATTTCCTCAACAGCCCGGCCAGTTCCATAGCCATGACGCTTGTCCCTGCGGGGATCGATAAGTCGATCGGGCTAATTACATCACATGCTCGATCAAGGATATCAACGATCCGGCGTTTGCAGACACAGATGACGTGAAATTCTATTTAGATTTCATGAAAAAATACGTCCCGGACGGTGCGGTGAACGATCTCGCTTACACCTACGCACTGGCGGTCGTAAGCACGCTGATGCAGGTGCTCAAGCAATGCGGTGATGATCTGACCCGTGAAAACGTCATGCGCCAGGCAGCCAATCTTCACGACCTGGAAGTGCCCATGCTATTGCCTGGAATCCGCATAAACACCAGCCCCACGCGTTTCAACCCAATCAGCCAAAGGCAGATGGCGCGCTTCGACGGCAAATCGTGGGTGCGCTTCGGAGAAGTCATAGACACGGTTTGAGACCGGAGGCGACGCCTGCCGAGGCGCCCCCGAGAGCTGCAGCGGCCGATCGTGTTCGGCCAATGCGGCGTCTGTCCAGCCACTACCCGAGTTCAGCGAGCAGCGCCTTCGCCTCCAGCAGATCCTTGGTGTCGAAGCCCTCGGTGAACCAGTCGTAAACCGGGGCGAGCAACTCATACGCGTCTTGGCGTTTGCCTTGGCCCTGCCACAACCGCGCCAGGCTGGTCGATGTGCGCAGCTCCCACATTTTCGCGTGCTGGCGCCGCGCCCAGTCGAGCGAGGCGAGAAAGTTCCGTTCGGCACCTTCGAGATCGCCCTTGAGCGAGAGCATCCAGCCCTTGAGGCGCAGGATCTCGGCGTAGTGACAGGCGTTCCTCCCACCCGGGGCGTTCGATCTGGGCGATCTGCTCGTCGATCAGCTCCAATGCGTTGTCGAGATCGCCGGTCAACGCCATGGCTTCGGCCAGGAACGCTTTTGGTCGGCTGCGGACCTTGCCGCCGCTCGCTTCCCAAGCCGCGATGCCGGACCTTGAGCAAGGCAATTCCCTCGGCGAGCTTGCCTTCCCGAATGAGCGCCTGGCCATACGAAAAGGGTGCCTGAATCGCCCACAGAACGGGCAGGCTGTTCTCCCGGCCCAGCCGCTCACATTCTTCGGCACGCTTGCGCAGATCCTCGGGCGTAAAGCGGCGATCGAACTCATGCGCCCCCATGGTCAGTGCAAATCCGAGATCGAAGGGATGACCGCGCCGGCGGGCATGCGCGTCCCTTTCATTGCTCAGCCGCGAATGCCCGGTCCGGGTAGCCCAGTATCCAGGTGCTAATCGAGCCGTAGATACCGGCTTGAGTTTTGGGATCGCTGTTAGCGATATCCGCGAGATGGCAATGCTTCTCGTCATCGTAGAGCTCCAGCACCTTGTCGGCGTGCTCCATGCCCTTGGTGAACTCACCCGCCCAACAGTAACTGGTACACGCAGCACCATGTCCCGTGATCAGCATGTCGGCATCGCCGGTCGCCTGCGCGAGGTCCAGCATCTCCCGCGCCCACTGCAGTGACTCCGCTACGCGCCCTTGTGTCAGGACGTTGATCGCCAGTCCCCACAGGATGGGCGCCAGCGCGTCGTGGCGCTGGAGCGACTTCGCCAAAGCAAGTGCGGGATGCAGGCTGGTCCAGACTTCCGGGGCTGGCCAGCCTTTGAGCGCCAGCCACGCGGTGCCAAGGAGCGTGCGCAGCGTCCAGTTCGCTGGCGTCTCGTTCCGGCGATGACCGAGGCAAGCCGGAGGCCAGTTCGAGCCCCTGGTTGAGATGGGCGATGGCTTCGGTCATGGCCATGCGCTTCACCGCCAGCTCGCCAGCGGCCTGCCAGAGCGGAATGGCGGCTTCGGCTAGGCCCGCTTCCGTGAGGTGATGCGCCAGCACCTCGGGCTCGGTCGTCTTGATATTCGGGAAGCGCTCCTCGATCACCCGGGCGATCTTGGCGTGCAACTCCTGCCTGCGGCTCTTGAGCAACGAGTTGTAGGCCGCATCCTGCACCAGCGCGTGCTTGAAGGTGTAGACGGCATCAGGCGGCGTGCCACGACGGAAGGCCAGCCCCGATTCGCTCAGCCGCGCAAGTGCGTCGTCGAGTTGGGCCTGCGGCATCGGCGCGACCGCGGCGATCAGTTCGTAGCTGAATTCGCGGCCAATCGCCGCCCCGATCTGGGCGATCTCCTTCACCGGCATGAAACGATCCAGCCGCGCCATCAGCGAGTCCCGCAGCGTCGCCGGAATGGTGACGGCGTGAGCCGAGCCACCGTACTCGTAATGATCGCCTGCCTCCGTCAGTTCGCCCGATTCAGAATGGACTTGGTCAGCTCCTCGACAAACAGCGGCACGCCGTCGGTCCTGGTTAGGATCTGCTCAAGCAACCCTTCAGGCAGCGCCTTGCCACCTGCAAGCGCGGAAACCATCGCCGCACTCTGCGTCCGGGTCAGCTTGGACAGGTTCAGCGCGCCGACATGACCCTGTTCCGACCAGCGCGACTGAAACTCCGGCCGGTGGGTCAGCACGACCAGCAGCGGCATGGTTCTCACCCGGTCGATCAGCAGATCCAGCACCTCCAACGTTGTCGGGTCAGCCCAGTGCATGTCCTCGAACAGCATGACGCTGGGTTGCCGGCGGGCGGCCGCTTCGACTGATATCCACCAACATCCGCAGCGTCTCGTCCTTGTGCTTCTGCGGCGTCATCGCCAGGGCGCCGTAGCGGTCCTCGCATGGTATCGACAGGATCGACGCAACGAACCGCACGTCGGCCAGCGGTCGGTCGTAGTTTGTAACGATCAGCGCCTCCAGCTTGTCGAGCTTGACGTCCGCGGTTTCGTCGCGGGCAAACTTCAACGTTCGTTCGAAGTTGTCGATGATCGGCCAGAAGGCGCTGTTCACGTAGTAGGGCGAGCACTGGAAACGCAGCGTCTGCACGCCTTGCGCCTCAAGCCGCTCACGCAGAGCACTGAGGATGCGGCTCTTGCCGATCCCGGGTTCACCCGACAGCAGCACCACCTGGCCTTCGCCGTCCCTCGCCTGTGACCACCGGCGAAGCAGCAGATCGAGTTCCTCGTTCCGTCCGACCAGAGGCGTCAGGTCACCCCCGCCGCGACTGGCGTCGAAACGGCTTTCCGTCACCAAGGCCCGTTCCACACGCCAGACGTGGACTGGCTCCGCTATGCCCTTCAGGTCATTTTCACCGAGATCGGTCAGTTCGAACGCGTTGCCGACCAACCGGCGGGTCGAAGCGGCGATGACAATCTGATCGGCGGTGGCCAGTCCTTGCAGACGCGCCGCCAGATTGGGCGTGCTGCCCACCGCCAGCCTGGACTGTTCCCCCGTGCCGGCCGTTTCGCCGACGACGACAGGACCGGTGGCGATGCCGATGCGGACCGACAGAGTCCTCGGTGGACGATGCCCGTTTGACCGCAAGAACGATCTCCAAGGCTGCCCGCACCGCTCGCTCGGCGTCATCCTCGTGCGCCGTGGGCCAGCCGAAATAGGTCAGGATGCCATCACCGACGTAGCGGGCGACAAACCCGTCGTAGCGCGCGATCACTTCGCCGCAGCGGATTCGATACGCGTGCAGCAGTCTTCCCAATTCTTCCGGGTCGAGCTTTTCACTCAGCGCCGTCGAGCCCACCAGGTCGCAGAACATCACCGTGAGCTGGCGGCGTTCGCCCTGCCGAGATCGACCGGGTTATCGCCGTCTGGCCTGATTACCGGTGGCGGGGCAGCGGCTTCACGCAACCTGGCGATTGCAACCAGCAGCCGGCGCCGATGGCCGACGGCGGCAACGCCGAGTGCATCCAGATCCTCGGCGGTGAGATCGGGCAACACGTCGGCGTCGACGCCATTCTCGCGGAATGCCGCCTCGTAGCGTTCCAGGCCCAGGTTTCGCAGCCACTCCGCGACATCCACCGCCGTTTCCTTCCGGTTCGGTGATGCTCAGCACAGACCATTCGCTCAGGTGGGCCGACCATGTCCAGGAACATAGCATCAATTGTCAAAAGTCGTCGGCTGGATCGACGATTCCTTCCCCGGAAATCGCCGCCTGAACGGCGAACGCAGGGGATCGCGCCGTGGTCCCGAGCCGGTCAGCCCCGGCTCAGGCGATCATTCCGCCCGATGTCGCGGCCTGGTTGCGGCGGGCCTGCCAAAGCGCCACGAAATCGATCGGCTGCAGCAGGACCGGCGGAAAGCCGCCGTCGCGCGTGACGTCCGACAGGATGTTGCGGGCAAACGGAAACAGGATTCGGGGGCATTCGACCAGCAGCACCGGCTCGATCGTGTTTTCCGGCATCCCGTTCAGCGTGAACACGCCGGCATAGGTCAATTCCGCGACGAACACGACCGGGGTCGGCGCGAGGGCGGCGGGGTCGCTTGGCCGTTGCCGGCGCGGTGCCGTCATGCGCCTCGGCGCGGATCACGATGGCGACCTCGAACACGGTCTGGCCTTCCTGTATCCGGCGCGCCTGAACATCCAGGTTGATGTTGACCTGAGGCTGGGAACGAAGCTGGGTGAAGATCTGCGGCGCCCCAGGCACTTCGAACGACAGGTCCTTCACATACTGGATGTTGACCACCAGCGGCTGAGGCTGCTGGCCGGTCGGCTTGCGGGGCCGGACTGGTCTCGGACATAGGTGCCTCCGTTTGCGGTGCCGCGCCCCCCTCGGCGAGAAGCACGGGCCGCCCGGTAACACGGTTGATGGCTGAATTCCACCAGCTTCGCGCGGAGCGGTCAGCTACGCCTGCCAGACCAGCCGCTCGGGGCGCGGCGCGGTCGGGTCGCAGCGCAGCCACTGGCCGTTGGTCACGCTCTGTCCGGTCATCGACAGGATGAAGCCCCAGTGGCTGACCACCAGCGTGCTGGCCCAGTCATGCCGTGCGGCGATTTCGGAGCGGAACTGGGCGGCGCGATCGACGATGGAGGCTTCGGGCTCCTCCTGCCGCGGCCACCAGACGTCCTCAATTCGCGAGAAATCGTGCTGCGGCCAATCCCGTTCGAGGTCGCGGCGTGGTGAGCCGATATCGCAGGCGAATGCGAAGCGCTCGCGCACGATCGGGTTGACGATGACCGGCACGCCCAGGGCGCTGGCGACGGGACCGGCGGTCTGCAGGGCGCGGGTGTAGGGCGAGACGATGATGCGCTCGATCCCCTGATCCGACAGCGCCCGGGCGGCCTCGTTCGCCTGGATGTGGCCGAGCTCGGTCAGCCGGGGATCGACGATGCCAGGATCGCGACGGGTCGCGGTGAAATGCAGGTTGAATTCACTTTGGCCGTGGCGCAGCAGGATCATGCGCGCGCCATATCAGCTTGGCCGCCAAGGAACAGGCAGCCGGCGGGAAATCGGCCGGCCGGCGACGCCGGCGGCCAACAATCGCGAGACCATCGCCGACGTCGCGGATTTGTTTGTCAGGGCCGGCGCTCGCCCCTATCTGTAGGCGAGCAGGAGGCTCTGGAGCATGGGTGCGAGCAGCAGATTTCCGATCGATCTGGTCCTTTTTGGGATGATCGCGGCCTTTCTGGTCCTGCGGCTGCGCGGCATTCTGGGCCGTCGTACCGGCTTTGAGCGGCAGACACCACCCTATCAGCCGCCGCAGCCTGCTCGCCGCGGCGCCGGCCGGTGATCGACGGCCGGGCAGAGCCGGCCGGACCCGCGGCGCCGCAGACCGTGCCGGATGCTCGGGTCGCCGGCGGGCAGGCGCTGGCCCGCATGCGGGAAATCGATCCCAGCTTCGATCCGGCCCGCTTTCCTGGCCGGTGTGGATCAGGCATTCCGCATGATCGTGGCGGCGCTTTGCGGCGGGCGACCGCGCCAGCCTGCGCACCTTGTTGTCCGACGACACCTATCAGGCCTTCGAACAGGCGATCAGCGCGCGCGAGGCCGCGGGCGAGATCCAGGTCAGCGAGATCAAGGCCATCCAGCGCTCGCGATCGAGCAAGCGGAGCTGAAGGGCCGCTCGGGGCTGATCACCGTCAAGATTCGTGTCCGACCAGATCAGCTACACCAAGGACATGGACGAGAAGCCGCTGACCGGGACCGACGCCGTGACCGAGATCACCGACCTCTGGACGTTTGAGCGCGACCTGTCCAAGCAGGATCCGGCCTGGCGGCTGGTCGCCGCGCGCAGCGGCTGATCTCCCGTCATTTCGTCGGACCGTGGCATGCCTGAGTGAAGCCCGCGGGTTGGTCTGTTCGTGACCTGCCTGGTCGATCTGCACCGGCCCTCGGTCGGCTTCGCGGCGATCGCGCTGCTGGAGCAGGCGGGCTGTCAGGTCGAGATCCCGCGAGCGCAGACCTGCTGCGGCCAGCCGGCCTATAACTCCGGTGACCGGCGCACCGCCCGCGACCTGGCCGCCGGGATCGTCGCGGCATTTCGCGGCTACGACTATGTCGTCGTGCCGTCCGGCTCATGCGCCGGCATGCTGAAGCACCACCTGCCGCATTTGTTCGACGACGACCCCAATCTGCGGGCGCAAGCGGATGCGATGGCGTCGCGGGTGTTCGAACTCATCAGTTTTCTGACCGATGTTCTGGGCGTGCGGGATGTCGGTGCCGCCCGAGCTCACGGCACGGTCACCTATCACGACAGTTGCTCCGGCCTACGCGAGCTTGGGGTCAAACAGCAGCCGCGCGATCTGCTGCAGGCGGCCGGGGCGACCATCCTGGAGATGACGGACCCGGAAATCTGCTGCGGCTTCGGCGGCACCTTCTGCGTGAAGTATCCCGATATTTCGGTGCGGATGGTCTCGGACAAGACGGCGCGATATCGTTGCCACCGGCGCCGACACGGTGCTCGCCGGTGACCTGGGGTGCCTGCTGAACATTGCCGGACGGCTGAAGCGCGAGGGGCGTCCGACGCATGTGCGCCACGTCGCCGAGGTATTGGCCGGGATGACGGGACAGCTGCCGCCGATCGGCGAAGGCAGTGGCTGATACGGCTCCGCTGGTACTGACGCGGTTCGAGCGCCTCGTGAATGGGCACCCTCGAACCGAGCGCGATGTCCGGCACTCCACCGATGGGCGATACTGGGAGCAGATACCATGCAGCTTGGCATAACGGTTGATATGTCGGGGCCACATCCGAAACTTGATCTCGAACGCATACTCGAGGCGGAACGGCTGGGCTTCACCCACGCCTGGGTCGGCGAGGCCTACAGCACGGACGCGGTCTCGCCGGTCGCCTGGATCCTTGCCCGCACCACGCGGCTCAAAGCCGGAACCGGCATCATGCAGATGTCGGCACGCACCCCAGCCTGTGCCGCGATGACGGTTCTGGCGCTGCAGGCGCTGTCCGGCAACCGGTTCCTGTGCGGTGTCGGCCCGTCCGGCCCTCAGGTGGTCGAAGGCTGGCACGGCCTACCCTTCGGCAAGCCCATGCAGCGCACGAAAGAGTACATTGCGATCATCAAGCAGGTCCTGGCGCGGCAAAAGCCGCTGGAGTTTCACGGCGAGGTCTACGATATCCCCTACGCTGGGCCTGACGCCTCCGGTCTGGGCAAGCCGCTCCGCAGTATCGCCCACGGTAATCCGGACGTGCCTTTCTACACCGCCTCGATCACCCCGGCTGGCCTGCGAACGGCCGGCGAGGTCGCCGACGGGACGCTGCCGATCTTCTACTCGCCGGAGCAGCCCGACATCGTTACCGCGCCCATCCTGGCCGGGCGCAAAAAAGCCGGCCGCGGCGACAGCATGGCCGGCTTCGATGTCGCCCCCTATGTCCGCGCCAAGATGGGACCGGACGTTCAGGCCTGTCGCGACGCCATTCGCCCCGGACTTGCCCTCTATATCGGCGGAATGGGTGCGCGGTCGAAGAACTACTACAACGATGTCGCGGTGAAACTTGGCTTTGAGGGCGAGGCGAAGTCGATCCAGGACCTGTTTCTCGACGGCAAAAAGACCGAGGCTGCCGCGGCGGTGCCCGATAAGCTGGTGGATGAGATTTCCCTCTGCGGTCCGGCCGAAGGATCAAGGATCGGCTCGCCGCCTGGCAGGAGGCGGCGAAAGCCGGGCATATCGGCACCATGGTGCTGACCGGCGCTTCGATCGAGGTCATGCGTATCGTGGCCGAAACGGTGCTCTGATCGACAACACAGTCCGCGCTAAGTTTGACCAGGTTACAGCCGAGACGATTTCCAGCGTGGCTTGACGACCAGCGCCGGCGCCGTCACGTTTGCCCCCAAAGCTGATAAGCCTTCGGACAGGCAGTCTTGGGGAGACGACCGTATATGCGACTCGGAGTTTTTGCCCCGGTCGGCGTGGTCGTGGGCCTGACATGCTGCAATCCTTTGGCGCGCGCCGAAGCGTTCAAATGCCCGCATGTCGGGGGCGATCTTGTATTCGCACAGGAGGCCAGCCCCGACACCCTCGACCAGATGACCTCGCCGACCATTTCCACGCGCAACATCGCGATGAACATTTACGAGTCGCTGATGACGCGGGACGAGAACAATCACCCCATCCTGGAACTGGCCGAGGCCATGATCGAATCGCCCGATCACCGGACCTATACGTTCAAGTTGCGGCGCGGTGTCCATTTCCATAATGCCAAGCTCATGACATCGGCGGATGTCATGGCGTCGTTCGATCGTTACGCCAAAGTCGGCTTTCAGCGCGGCACCCTGAGCAATGTTGCCTCCTGGGATGCGCCCGATCCTGGCACATTCGTTCTGCACATGAAATTGAGCCAGCCGACGTTCATCGAGGCGCTGTCATCCTTCAGCAGCCCCATCGTCATTATCCCAGCCGAACAGCGCGACATTCCGGCGCAGCAACTGACTCAGCCGATCGGTACCGGACCGTTCCAGATCGCCACGCCTGTCCCGGGCGGCGCGATCAAGTTGAAGCGGTTCGACGGCTACGCACCGAACACGAGCTTTCGGACCGCACCGGTCTCGGCGGCTTCAAACTGGCCTGCGTCGACTCGGTGATGTTTCGTATCGTGCCCGAATCCGGAGCCAGGGTCGCCGGGTTGCGGACCGGAGAATTCCAGGCGGTCGAGGATTTGCCAGCGGATGCGGTGCCGGACCTACAGCAAGACACAGCCATCACCATCCTGCCGCTGAAGAACTGGTGGATCCAGATGGCGATCCCGAACGTCTCCAACCCGCCGACGGACAAGCTGCTGGTGCGCCAGGCGATTCAGGCGACGCTGGACATGGACGAGATCATGGCCGCCGCCGCCGACAGCAAATACGACCTCAATGTCGGCTTTCAGTATCCTGGTCAGCCCGGCTATAGCGACGCCGGCAAGGAAACCTACAACCTTCACAATCCGGAACTGGCCAAGAAATATCTTGCGGCGGCTGACTATCAGGGAGAGTCGGTCGTGCTGCTCACCAACATGGATTATCCGCCGATGTACAATGCGGCGCTGGTGATGCAGCAGGAGCTTCAGGCCGTCGGCATCAACGCGCAGATGAAGGTGGTGGACTGGCCGACCTCGGTGCAGATGACACAGCACACGGCGGAAGGATGGAACATCTATTTTACCGGTTGGGGAACGCAGCCCGCCCTCGGCGCGCTGGCCACGATGCAGTTCCTGGTCGAGCCGAACGCCAGCTACAAGCCGAAGAACGGTGAGGACGATCCGGAGGTTCTAGCGGCCTGGCGCGAGATGAACACGCTGCCGACACCGGAACAACGGCAGGAAGCCTATGCCCGGATGCAGAAAGTCGTTCTGGAGCGGGTATACGCGTTGCCGTTCGGTTCATTGCCGAAACTTCAGGCGATCCGTTCGAACGTCAACGGTTTCATTCCGTTCCGCATCCCCCGCTTCGCCAATGTCTGGCTCGGCCAGTAGGGGCCCGATCGCCAACCGATCGTCGAGCACCATCAACTGGAAGACGAACTGCGCCGATTAGCTGCCATAGAACGAGTTCGCACCCGCGTCGCCGAAGCCGCGCTGAAGTGGCGCGATAGATCGAGATGACGGTCAGCATTGGCGTCGCCACACAAAGCCGGTTGATCAGACGGATCACACCATTGCGCGTGCTGATGCCGCGCTCTATCGCGCTGGAAAATGTGGGACGAAATCGAGTAGGAAGAAGCCGCGTGAGGTCTGAGAATCTGACCTACGACCGCGGCCATGCGTGCAGCTTGGCCTTCGCGGCCTCCGCTAGCCATCGCGACCGGTTGTGCGTCGCCCGGTCAATCTCCTGCAAAAGATCTTCCGGCAGCATCACGTTCACCCGTACCGATCGCGCCGGCTTCGTGGCAACCTCCACCAACACAGCCACGCCATCCCGGTTGGCAGGATCCTCCATCACCGCCTCCAGTGAGGACGGCTCCGGGACCAACTCGTGGTCCTCCACCATTCCACGGATATGCAACTCCAGCGCCTCAACGGCCATCCGCCGAGCCTCATCCAATGTCTTTCCAGCCGTCACACACCCCGGGAAGTCCGGAAAGTCCACGCCGAAGTCGCTGCCGGCCTCTTTGCGAAGCAACGCAATATACGTGGTCATCTCAGCCTGATCCTCGCTTGCTTCTCAATACTCCGCAAGGTGCCAATGGGCAGGTCTCGCTTCGGATGCGGGACCGTCACGCGCCCCGGGATGCTGTCGTGCTTGAACTGCCAATGATCCCCCGACGTGCCGACGTATTGCCCAACAGGGAATTCATCCCCGGGTCCAAAGTGGGCTCGGGAACTGGTGCCGGCGTTCGACCTGGTGCGGCGCGACGTATCCGCCCCCGGCAAATTCCAGATTCAGACATTCTCGTATACGACCACCCGGACGATGGGGACCGTGACCTGCTGCGGGATTGCCGGGACAATCGGAACATCGACGCTTTGATTGGTTCGCGAACCATCCGGCCGCTGGTTCGTTCCACCACGATGCAATCAGGAGCCGGACGATGAAGCAACCACACACCGAGCAATCGGTCGAACACAACGATACCCAGCAGAATACCGGCAACCACAAGAAGCCTGGCGCACCCGACGCTCACGGCGCGGACCGGTTTGGCGGGACACGCGCCGGCAAGGAGAATATCGAGAAGACACGTGAAGAGCCACCCGCGCCGGACAGGTAAGGGCCGAGACACCCGCGCGGCCGGCGGGCCGACGTGACAATGTCGCGGTGTCGCGGTATCGTTGGTCGCCGCGGGAGGAACACCAATGATCATCGAAGTACGCACCTATCAGTTGGCGCCACGTAGTCTCGCTGAAGTCGAGAAGCGCTTTGGCGAAGGTCTGCCCGCGCGAGAAAATTTCTCCAAACTGGCGGCGTTCTGGCACACCGAAGTCGGCCCGCTGAACGAGATAATCCACGTCTGGACCTACGAGAGTTTCGAGCAGCGTGCGGCAGCACGCAAAGCCTCGCAGGAGAGCGGCGCCTGGCCCCCGCCGATCCGTGAATTCATCGTCTCGATGAACAGTGAGATTTTCGTTCCTGCGCCGTTTTCACCAGCGCTGGAACCGCGTCAGATCGGGCCGCTGTTTGAAATCCGGTCCTATACCATGGCCGCCGGCGCGATACCGGGCATGATCGAACGCTGGGCGCCAAAGATTGGTGAGCGGGTCAAATTATCGCCGCTGGTCGGCGCGTGGTACTCCGAATTCGGCACGCTCAACAAATGGGTTCACATCTGGGCCTACAAGGACGCCAATGAGCGGCAGAGAGTGCGGGCGGATGCGATTGAGCGCGGCATCTGGCCACCCGGCGGCGGGCCCGCCGGCGCCATGCTGAAGCAGGAGAACAAGCTGGTCCTGCCTGCGTCTTTCTCACCCTTGCGGTAGGGCCGGAGGTTCAGATGAAGGTCGGAACGGCGCTGAGTATCCTTGCGCAACCGGGACGGCCCGATGTCGCTCTGTTCAACGAACACATGGCACTCGGCGACCTCGCGGAACCGCTCGGCTTTGATTCGCTGTTCGCGCTGGAGCACCATTTCACCGGCTACTCGATGTCGCCGTCTCCGCTGCAACTGCTCAGCTACTACGCCGGCCGCACGCGGCAAATCACCCTGGGCACCTGCGTCATCGTGCTGCCCTGGCACGATCCGATCCGCGTGGCCGAGGAGATCGCGCTGCTCGACGTCATCAGCGGCGGACGCACGCTGATGGGCTTCGGCCGCGGCGCCGCCAGTGTCGAATACGCGGGGTTCCGCATCCCGATGGAGGAGGCCCGCCCGCGCTTCGTCGAGGCCGCGCAGCTCATCATCAAGGCACTCACCAACGACGTGTTCGACTGGGAGGGCGAATTCTACAAGATCCCCCGAACATCGATCAGGCCGCGGCCGATTTCCCATCCGGAGCGGCGGTTCTGCGCCTCCTCCGTCAGTCCGGAATCCGCCGAGGTCATGGCCAAGCTGGGCTTCGGTCTATTGATCGTGATGCAGAATGAATGGGCGAAGGCGGCCGAGGACGTCCATCGCTACCGGGACATGGTCCGCGGGATCGGGCACACCCCTCGCCCGCCGATCATCCTGACCAACGTGGCCTGCGCGCCGACCCGCGAGGAAGCCCGGGAATGGGCCTTGCAATATCTCAGCGAGAAATGGGATTCCATCGACGCCCACTATCATTTCTCGGACGGACATCTGGCCGACGTGAAGGGCTATGAGTTGTACGGCAAGCTGGCGAAGACCTACACCCGGATGAAGGACGCCAGCTACCGCGCGAAGGCGACGGACTTCTACCTCAGTATTCAGATCATCGGCACGCCGGAAGACTGCATCCAGCAGATCGCTGAACTTCGCCGGCTGACCGGAATGGATCACCTGGTCACTGAATTCTCGTTTGGAAGCATGCCGCATCACCTTGCGGAACTGAACATGCGCCTGTTCGCCGACCAGGTCATGCCGGTGCTGCAACGTGACGCGGCGTTCCAAGGGAACATCGATCCGACCGTAGAACGAGATCAGACCGGCGACGAGCGGTTGTTCGCGCCGGCCTAGATTCGCCGAAAAACCTACCGAGGCAGTCCGGCGCTGGGTTTCTCAGCCGACCTCCGCCAATTTCTTCAATTCGATCAAGCGGCGTGCTGCCTCTCGCCGAGCGTCGAATTTGGCAAGGCGGCGGCGCGGGTTGGGATGCACTTCGTTCTCGGGCTCCCCGGGGCGCTTTTGCGATCCGGCCCAGCCATGGGCCGCGACGTCGAAGATGATGCCGGACAGGTCCGTGTGCTTCACCTCGTAGCCGTCGGGATTGTTCGGATCGCCCATGATCCAGGTGGCGCCCGCCGCCCGCGCCTGCTGACCCGGCCGCCACCACGTCATCGACCCAAAAGCCGATGTGGTGCAGACCGACAAAATCCTTCCCGGTCCCCTGCGACGCCTCGTCCGACTTGAAATGCAGGATCGCCAGGTTGACCACGCCATCGGTCAGGAAGACGCCTTCGGCAAGATCGCCGTCTATTTCCGACACTTCCTCCAGCCCGAGCGATTCCTTGTAGAACTCAGCCGTTTCCCATGGATCGGTGACACTGAGTGCGACATGGCGCAGGCGGCCCTTGTTTTTGACGGTCATGGTTTGGCTCCCTGAAAGCTGACGCGGCCAACTCTGATCCCGACCTATGGCCAAGTGCAAGTGTCTGACCGAGTGAACGCCAGCTCCTACGCCTGCTTGCGCTCGATCAGGCTGCGGCGGATGGCGCGGCCGCGCTCCACCTTGTCCTCGATATAGGCGGTATCGCCCCAGCGCACGGCGCGCGCCATCGCCTGGGCGTCTTCCATGAAGCGCTGCAACATCTCCAGCAGCGCCTCCCGGTTGTTCAGGAAGATATCGCGCCACATCACCGGGTCCGACGCCGCGATCCGGGTGAAATCGCGGAAGCCAGAGGCGGCGAAGTTCACCACCTCCTGCCGGCTCTCGTCCGCCAGGTCGTCCGCGGTGCCGCAGATCGTGAACGCGATCAGATGCGGTAAATGCGAAACGATCGCCAGCACGCGATCGTGGTGGCTCGGCTCCATCCGCTCGATCAATGAGCCACAGCGGCGCCAAAGCTCCGACACCTTCTCGATCGCCGCCTCGTCGGTGCCTGGAGCCGGCGTCAGCAGCGTCCAGCGCCCCTGGAACAGCTCGACGAAGCCTGAAGTCCGGGCCGGAATACTCGGTGCCGGCAATCGGATGCGCCGGAACGAAGTGGACCCCCGCAGGCACCAGCGGCCCGACATCGCGGATCACCGACTGCTTGGTTGAACCGACATCGGTCAACACCGCCCCCGGGGTCGAGATGCGGGGCGATCCGGGCCGCCAGATCGGCGAATGCGCCTACCGGAGCACAGAGCATTACGCAGTCCGCGCCCACGACCGCCTCGGCGGGATCGAGCTCCACCCGGTCGGCGATCCCCAGCTCGACCACGCGGTCAAGCGTCTTCTGGGTCCGGGCGTTCACCACGATCTCGGCCGCGAGGTCGCCGCGTTGGCGGGCGATCCGCGCCACCGAGGAGCCGATCAGCCCGACGCCGAGCAGCGCGATGCGCCGGAACAGTGGGTCAGCCATGCGGACGGCGCGCAAGGTCCGAGAAGGCGTCGGTCACCGCGGCTACCTCCTCCGCCGAACCCACGGTGATCCGCAGGCAGTGCGGCAGGCCATAGCCGGCCACCTTTCGCACGATGATGCCGCGCTCGCGCAGGAAGGCGTCCGCGGCGTCCGCCCGCGCGGTTTCACCAAAGTCCGCCAGCACGAAATTCCCCTCGCTCGGCCACACCCTGATCCCGGCGGCCTCGATCCCCGCCGCCAGTTTCGGCCGGTACAGCGCATTGTGCTCGCGCCCTCGCTCGACCCAGCCCGGCTCGGCCAAGGCGGCGATCGCTGCGGCCTGGCCGGCAACCGACACGTTGAACGGGCCACGCACCCGGTTCAGCACATCCACCACCGCCGGCGGCGCATAGCACCAGCCGATCCGCATCCCGCCGAGGCCATAGATCTTCGAAAACGTCCGGGTCATCACTGTATTGCCGCTGGTATCCACCAGCGTCACACCCGGGTCGTAGTCGGCGCGGGTGACATACTCGGCATAGGCGGCATCGATGACCAGCAGCACCTCCGGCGGCAGGGCGCTGCGCAACCGGGCGACCTCGTCGGGCCGGAACCATCGACCCGGTGGGGTTGTTCGGATTGGCCAGGAACAGCAGCCGGGTGGAGGGCGACACCGCGGCCAGCATCGCGTCGACGTCCGCCGTCAGGTTTCGTTCCGGCACCTTTATGACGCGGCTGCCGGCATAGACGCCGGCGATCTGATAGATCGAAAAGCCGTGCGCCGACATGATGATGTCGCGACCCGGGCCGCCGTAGGACAGGCAGAGCTGATAGATCAGGTCATCGGAACCGGAGCCGCAGACGATGCGGTCGGGATCGAGGTTCCAGCGCCGGCCGAGTGCCGCCCGGAGCCGCTCGGCGCTGCCGTCGGGATAGCGGTGAACTTCGTCCGTCACCGCCGCGATCGCGGCCCGGGCCGACGGCGGCACCCCGAGCGCGCCCTCGTTCGACGACAGCTTGATCGTGCGGTTGGCGCCCGGCACCGCCGACTCGCCCCCGACATAGGGGTGGATCGTGAGAATTTCCGGGCGCGGCGAGGCCGAGCGTCATCACCTGGTTTCCCCGAACGGCACGGCATAGCTGCCGACGACGACCGGCCGTGCGGACGGCGTCCCGAGCCTGCCCAGCCGAGCGTCATTGTCCGCAACGAAACCAGTCGACCTCGGCGAGTGCACGGACCGTGCTCGATCCAGGCCCGGCGCAACAGCAACATCGGCCCGGTGCGAGGCCGGCGGCCGCCAGTGCTTCCGACAATCGGGCGCGGCTGATATCAGCGTCACACTCCAGGCCGAGGAAAGTGCGATCGTCGGCGCTCGGGTCCGGCGGGGCGGTGGCGACGACCAGCGGCCTCGACCGATGGGGCACCTTCCGGCCGGTTCCGCCAGAACGGCAGCCGCGCCGATGATATGCAGCCGTGGCTCGCTGATGCAGCAGGGCGGCCCACCAGGTGTTGGTCTCCGAGGGAAACGGCAGCACCGCGACCGACGCGATGCCGGTCCCGAGGTCGTCCAACGCTTGACCGGCGCTGCCACGCTGACGCAGCGGCGTGAGCGCGCCGAAGTGCTCGCGTGCAAGCTGCGTCAGCATCGCACCCGGATCGGCATCGCAGACGGTCATCGAGAACCCGCCCTGCATGCCCGTGGTGCCCGCGAGCAACTCGCGCCAGATGCGGAACACCGATGCCGGCGGCAGAGCGCCATGATGGCGCGCCACCAGGCGTCGCACGATCGACGCTTCCCGGCCGGGACGAAACGCCGCCGGTTTGCCGGTGCGTGCCACCCGCTCGACAACTTTCGCGCGCTCGATCAGCAGGTCCTGAAGCGCTGTCGTCGATGCGGTCCAGTTCGGCGCGCAGGGCAGCCAGGTCACGGCCCGACGAAGCGTCTGAGCCGCCGGTCCCGGTCGGCCCATTGTCACGCCAGCCATCCTGCGGCGGGGGCGCTTCATCCGTCGCGGAGGCCACCGGAGGACCATCAGCCGTGGAACTGGGATTGGGCATTGTTCTTCCGTCAGGCGGGGACGCAGACTTAGCGGATGCGCATCGCCGTGCAAACCCATTCCGGGCGACCGCCAAGCCGGGATACGTGTCACGTAGGCCCATTTCTGGGGTGGGCCGGTGCGGTCACCGTGCGGCCGGTTGCCGACCGGGGCGGCAGGCCCTATGCAGGCGCCGTGATGGACCAGCAAGTCACGAGCGCGGAATTCGCCCACACCCATGTCACCTTCGATGATGGGCTCGTGCTGGAGTGTGGCACCACCCTGCGGAACCACACTGTCGCGTTCCGCACCTATGGCCGGCTGAATGCCGCCCGCACCAACGCGATCCTGATCTGCCATGCGCTGACGCTGGACCAATATGTGGCGGAGGCGCATCCGATCACCGGCAAGCCCGGCTGGTGGGACGGCGGTCGTCGGCCCCGGCCTCCCGATCGACACCGAGCGCTTCTTTGTCATCTGCCCGAACGTGCTGGGCGGCTGCATGGGAAGCACGGGCCCGTTGAGCCAGCATGAACCAGCCAACGGGGATAGTTCGTCCGACGAGCCCTGGGGCACCGAGTTCCCGCCGGTCACCATCCGCGACATGGTGCGGGCGCAGAAGCGACTGGTCGACCACCTGGGGATCGAGCGGCTGTTCGCGGTCATCGGCGGATCGATGGGTGGCATGCAGGTGCTGCAATGGGCGACGCTGTATCCGGATGCCGTTTTCGCCGCTCTGCCGATCGCCACGGCGTCCTATCACTCGGCGCAGAACATCGCCTTTCACGAGGTCGGGCGGCAGGCGATTTTCGCCGACCCGGATTGGCAGAACGGCCGCTACTGGCAGAATGGCCGGATACCCGCGCGTGGCTTGGCGGTAGCCCGGATGTGCGCGCATATCACCTATCTGTCGGAGGAGGCGCTGACGCGGAAATTCGGCCGCCGCCTGCAGAACGCGCCGAAGGACAGCACGGAAGCGATCAACCTGTTCGGCGAGATGTTCGAGGTCGAAAGCTACCTGCGCCACCAGGGCAGCACCTTCGTGCAGCGCTTCGATGCCAACAGCTACCTGACGATCACCCGCGCGATGGACTATTTCGATATCGCGGCTGACTGCGGCGGCGATCTGGCGGAAGCGTTCAAGGGCACCCGGACGCGGTTCCTGCTGGCTTCGTTCTCCTCGGACTGGCTGTTTCCGACCAGCGCCAGCCGGTCGATCGCCCGCGCGCTCAATCGCGCCGGCGCGAACGTCTCGTTCGTCGAATTCCCGACCGACAAGGGCCACGACGCCTTCCTGCTCGACGAGCCGGATTTCCATCGCACGCTCGCCGGCTTTCTGCGTGGCTGCGCGGTGCACGCCGGATTGGCGCCGGTATGAAGCCGCCGGCATGAGCACGCTGGACCCGGTCCGCTTCATCAACAAGAACATGCGCGTCGATCTGGCCCTGATCGCGGGGATGATCGCGCCCGGATCACGCGTGCTGGACATCGGCTGCGGCGACGGCACGCTGATCGACCACCTGTTCCAGACCAAGGGCTGCGACGCGCGCGGCATCGAGATCGACATGGCCGAGGTGACCCGCGCGGTCGCGCACGGTCTGCCGGTGATGCACGGTGATGCCGACGTCGACCTGGCACACTACCCCGATGGCGCATTCGACTATGTCGTGCTGTCCCGCGCGCTGCAGGCGGTCGAGCGGCCGCGCGAAGTGCTGGCGCAGATGCTGCGGATCGGCACCTGCGCGGTGGTCAGCTTTCCGAATTTCGGCCATTGGCTGGTGCGCTGGCAGCTTTTGGCGACCGGGCGGATGCCGATGACGTCGACATGGGACAGGGCCTGGTACGAGACACCCAACATACACCCCTGCACGATCCGCGATTTCTTCGTTCTCAGCGAGCAGGAAGGCTATTCGGTGGAGCAGTGGCTGGCGGCCGACGATTACGGCCGGCGGGCACCCTGGAGGCGCTTTTTGCGCATGGCGAACCTGTTCGGGGAGCAGGGCGTCTTCCTGCTGCGAAGGAGATAGGCGGTCAGGGATGGCGCTACCGGGACCGCCGCCGTTGAAGGCGTCCGCCGGTCGGCCGCGCGGATCTCGGGTCGGAAACAGCCCAAACGAGAATCCCAGGTCCGGGATGAGCGGGCGCGGAATTGCGCCTCCCCTCGGCAACACTTCGGGCGGTGCCCCGTCACGGCGCCCACGGCGTGGGCGGTCACCATACCGGCAGCGGCGATCCCGCCTGATCCAGTTTCGGCGACTTCGGCTCGCTGTCGTCATCTCGCTGCTGATCCACGTCCTGATCGGCGTGTTGCTTGTCGTGACGATCCATCACGAAACGGCATCGGAACTCCTGCCGCCGCCGGCGGCCGTGTCGATGGTGTTCGACAGTGGTCGGCGCGAGGGTCCAACCTTGCCGGAGCCGCAGTCGCAGACGTCCATCCCGCAAGCCTCCCCCCCATTGGCGCCGCCGACCCCGCCCGAACCGGAAGCGCCGCCGCCGGTGCCGTCCGCGCCGGTCGAGCAGTCCCCGCCACCCCAGCCAGCGCCTCCCGTCGAGCAGCCCGCACCGCCAGAGCCCGTCGAACAGCCACCCCCGGTCGAACAATCGCCGCCTGTCGAGCAACCACCGGCCGTCGAACAGCCTCTGCCGCAGCCGCCGGTCGTGGAACAACCAAAGCCGAAAATCCCGCCGCCCATTGTCGAGCCGCCACCTGAGGCCATACCAGTCCCGCCTCCTCCCCCGGCGGCGCCCCCCTCACCGCCGGTCGCCAAACCGCCGCCGAGACCCGCGCCGCCGGAGCACCCGGCCCCGGCCAAGCCCACTCCGTCGCCACGGCCTCCGGAATTTCCCGCGCCGATGAACTACAGCCTCGGCGCCCCGCCTCGGCCATCACGGCCGCAGCCCGCGCCGCATCCGCCGGGGACGATCGACCTGTCCCTGGGGCCGGCGAAACCGGGCCCGGCCAACCTCACCCCGCATGCCGACATCGACGGCGACAACGCCGGGCCCGACTGGCGGAACGCCCTGAGCCGCTGGGTCGCGCAGCATGCCTACTATCCCGAACAGGCCCGTCGTGAACGCGAGGACGGTGATGTGAAGGTCCACGTCGTGGCAATGCCGGACGGCCGGGTGACCAGCGTCGAACTGATCGGCAAGTCGGGCTCGATATGGCTGGACCTGGCGCTGCAGGCGTTGTTCCGCGACGCCCATATTCCTCCGTTGCCCTCCGGCACCAGGGAGCCGATCGAGTTCAACTTCACGATGCACTACATTCTGCGCTACCGATGACAAGTCGGCACTGATCGACGGCCGCCTGCCTTGGCGCGCGACCCGTCAAGCGGCTTCCGCCAGCACCAGCCGGCGTCGGGGCACCGACTTGACCGGCATGGCCGCGTAAACGTCCTTCACCGCCTCGGTCAGCGTGACGCCCGCGAGCCCGGGTACACAGCCTGCGCCCGGCGCGCTCGAACAAGGGGGCGCTGCGCAACAGGATGCGAACCCGCGACGGCGGCATCCAAAGGGCCGCGTCCCTTCGTTCCACACGAAACAGCCCGGCGGCGAGCAGCCGTCCAAGCTGACCCGCGGAGTACGGCAACCCGTGGCCGAACGGCGTGCTGTCCCGGTAGGCCCACATGCCGCTTCGGTTTGGTGCGACGATCAGCAGGCGGCCGTCGTCCTTCAGCACCCGCCAGACCTCCCGCAATAGCCGCCGAGCGTTTTCGGCATTTTCGAGGCCGTGCAGCAGCAGGATGCGGTCGAAGGTCAGATCGGCGAACGGCAGCGAATCCTCCTCGGCGGTGCATGACAGATTCGCGGCGCCGGTCGGCCAGCGCGCCACGCCGAGCTGGGCCGGTGTCAGTGCGATGCAGCGCCTTGCGTTATCGCGCCAGAGACGGAGGTAGGGGACCGAATAACCGATCCCCAAGCACGGACTGTCCGCGCAGGTCTGGCCAGATCGCGGACAGGCGTTCTCGCAGAACGCGGGCGGTTACGGCGCCTCGGGCGGACCCGTAGAAATCCGCGGCCAGATGTGCATCCGCTGTCATGGCTCGCACCTATAGCACGGCCGGTGGTTTTCGATCGAATGAACCAGTGCTACAGTCCGCGCCATGACAGTCACAGCATCCCCAGTCCCCATCCTGACGGACAATTACGCCTGGTTGTTGCGCGACAGCGACACCGGCGCGACCGCGATCGTTGACCCCGCCGACGCGCAGCCGATCATCGAGGCGATTGAGGTTGCCGGAGGGCGGCTCGACCTGATCCTGCTGACCCACCATCACGCCGACCACATCGCGGGTGTTGATGAGGTCCGAGCCAGGTTCGGCTGCCCCGTCGTCGGTGCCACCGCCGACCGGCATCGGCTGCCGAAACTCGATCAGGCGGTGTCCGAGGGCGATACCGTTCGCCTGGGCGATGCCGTCGCCCGGGTCATTGAAACGCCCGGCCACACGCGGGGACAGATCAATTACTTCTTCCCGGACGGCGACATCCTGCTGTCGGGCGACACGCTGTTCAGTCTGGGCTGCGGGCGGCTCAGCGAGGGCACCCCGGAGGAGATGTACAGCAGTCTGCGAAAGCTGGCCGGGTTACCGGGCGACACCAAGATATGCTGCGGCCACGAATATACCGAGAACAATGCGCGCTTCGCCCTCGCCGTCGATCCCGACAACACTGAGCTGCACACGTTTGTCGGAAAGGTCGAACAGCTTCGCGCCGCCGGGCAGCCGAGTGTTCCTTCGGTTCTGTCGGATGAGCTGAAGGCCAATCCATTTCTGCTGGCGCCCGACGTGGCGAGCTTTGCGTCGCTGCGTGCCAAGAAGGACCGCTTCTGAGGCGACAGGTCGACCGTGAATCTCGATTTTTTCGCCGACCAGCCCCTACGTGCGCAAAGCCATGGCCTGTGCGATCGTCCTTGGGCTGGACACCCGGATCGACCAGCTCAGGTAGCCGCGTGACGTAGTACCAGCAGTCTGAGCAGCTGGACACCGGCCGCCCGGCCGTCGATCAGAGGTCGATCTTTCGGGTGGCCGGTAAGGCGCCTCAGAACCGGCCAGCGTCAATTGCTTCCCGCAAAACCTCCTCCACCCTGGCATTGTAGCCATCGCCGGACGCCCGGATGCGGTCAACGACATCTTGCGACAGGCGAAAGCCGATCTGGACCTTCGGGCTCGCGAGGCGGGGCCGGCCGCCTTGCCGCATCAGTGCCGCATATTGCTCGGGGAACACCTCCTTGAACGGGCGTCCCCTGGCGAAGTCTTCGTCGGTCAGCTCTGGGTTCTCCTGATCATCGAGGGGTTGATCAGCGTTGTCATTGGGGATGGACGGCTTGGCCTTTGCCATAGCGGCGGTTCTCCATTGCGTTGGCTCGACGTAAGGAAATCACCCGGATTGTTTCGCCGCGCGAAGTGAAGGCCATCACGTGCAGCACGCCATCGATCAGGCCCCAAGCGCGATATCGGCGCTCGCCGTACGCGAAGCGGGTATTCGGTGAGACGGTGGATTCGCCGAGAATCATGAGTTCACCGTCCCCAAGCGACAGACCATGCTTAGCCCAGTTGATCGCGTCTTTCACCGGGTCAAACTCGACTACCATTCCGTTCATGTATTGACAAAAAATTTGCTGATGCAAGGTTTTTGTCATTACAAAAACCGCAAGCCGCGGCGCACCGCTCTACGCGCTGCGTCGATCGCCGTCGTGCTCGAGAAGGTCCCCCTCAATACTCGAACTGATAGCTCAGACCAATGCTGGCCGCGTCTGCGCCGCTGGTATTGCCGGTCGCCGATGTCGTCCCAGACCCCGCCGTTGTCTCCAGTTTCAGCCCCTTGGCGAGGTCGACCTGCACGGTCGCCTGAGTCCCCGTGCCGGAGGTAGTCTGCCTAGCGCCGAGATAGACCCCTCGGGTGAGGTAGCGGCCAGCTTCCAGCGTCGGACTGCCGGTACTGCTGCTGCCAACGGTCAGCCGGTCAAGCCCGAACGTGGTCCGCAACTTCTCCAGCGGATCGCCAATGCCCGACGTCGCACCGGACAGCGACGCCAGCGCCGCGGCGATCTGCGCAAGCTGAAGCGGGCTCAGCTTCGAGGTGCTGGTGTTGAACAGGAGCTGAGCCAGGATCTCATCCTGCGGCAGTTGCGGCACGCTCGAGAGCGTGATCTTCGGATCCTTGGCGCTGCCGTCGATGGTCAAGGTCGCGGTAACCGACGCCGTGGCAGACGTCGCGACGAAATGCAGTGAGGGATTGGAGATCCCGGCGCCACTGAAGCTGATGGTGCCCTCGGTGAAATTCAGCGTGGTGCCGATGACGCTCAAAGTGCCGCGGCGGAGGTGTAGCCCGCCATCGGGGATCGGATTTGCGACGGTGCCTCGGATGTGGATGGTGCCGCCCAGTTCCGGCGTCCAGGCCGCGGCCGCGGACGAACACCTGTTCCGGCGCGTCCAGCGTCAGATTCAGCGCGATCGTCGAAGTCGAGGCCTCCGGCGGAGGCGGCGGGCGGTGCATTCGGGTCGCGCACCGCCAGCACCGCGACGCTGGCCGGCATCTTGTCGGGCACGCGGATATCGGCCCGTCGCACGTGCAACGTTCCCCCGGCGCGCAGATCGCCCTTGAGCTCGCCCTGCAGCGACAGGTTGGCGTCGATCAGGGCGGTGAGCAGATCGCTCGACACCGGCCGGGCATTGTCGGCGGTGAGGTGCAGATCGACCGGCATGGCGCCGCTCAAGGCCGATCGTGCCGCTGCCGCCTAGCGTTCCCGGGACCGGCCTTGCCGCTGAACCGGGACAGCCGGATCGTCTCCCCCGACGCCTCCAGCGTTGCGGCAATATTGGAGACATGGGCGCCGATCGAATAATCCGCCACATCGCCGTTCGAGAGGACCACGGTTCCTGTGGCCCGGGGCGCCGCGGTTGTTCCGGTGACCGCGGCGTTCAGGCTCAGCTCTCCCTGCACGCGCCGGCCCTGCGCCGCCAGGACCGGGTCGAACATCGCGAGGTGCACCTGTCCGCCGGCCTTCAGGTCCAACGCGCCGCTCGCCGACAGTGGCGCCGTGCCGCTGAGCGTCAGATGCGACTGGCCCGCCGTCAGCCTGCCGTCCACCTGTCCCTTGGTCCCGAGCAACCGCACATTCATCGTCAGATCGGCGGCGGGCAGGGCCTGGCCGGCACCCTGGCGCAAACGCACGCCGTTGGCGGACAGTTTGACCGTGCCTTCCGGTCGCGCGCTGGTGCCGGTCAAACGGGCCTCGGCGGCGATGATGCCGTCGGCGGCCAGGGCAGGATCGGCGATCGCGGCGATATCGGCGGAGAGGTTGCGCAAGGTGGCCGTCAGATTCAGCTTGCTTCCGGCCTCGCCCGACACCGACAGCTCGGCCTGCTGGAAACCAAGACGCAGCCGATCCACCGCCACGCCATCGGCGAACGCAAGCTTCGCCGGTGCCAGCAGTCTGAGGGTCTGCTGCCTCCAGCCGGCCTCCAGATTTGCCAGCGCCAAGGTGCGATCGGGAACATTGAGCGTCCCGGCGGCGGTCAATCTGGCCGGATCACCCAACACGCCCGGCGCGTCGGCGGCAACCGCCACCGCCAGGGCATCTTGGCGGCCCTTTGCCGTGAGGCGCGCCGAAGCGGCCTTGACCGGTCCGGCGGACAGCCCATCGGCGACCAAGGTTCCGTCGACGCTGAAATCCGCGGCCGGATCGACGACGGTCATGCTTCAGAACGGCCTTGCCGATCGAGGCGGTGCCGGCGACCGCGGCATCTCGCACGGTCGTCTCCAGGCGCGCGGATTGGTCGTCCGAATCCAGCGTGAGGGCGGCCTGTCCCGCGATCGGCTGGCCAAGCAGCGGCTCCAGATCGGCCAGACGGCCAAAATTGACCCGAAGCGTACCCTCCGGAACGACGGCCCCCGAAGCCAGTGTGACCGCGCCTTCGGCCTGAAGCGATTTCCAGGTGGCGTGATTGATCGTGGCGTGGACGGTGCCGTCCGTGCGGTCCGCCGCCAGGTCCAGCGAGACGGGCGCCTCCAGCAATGTGCCGGTCGCGGTCATCGTGGCGTGCGGCGCGTCCGGCAGGTCGGTCGCCTCCACATGCGCCTGGACCTGGCCCGAGGAGAAACCTTTCGCGGCGACGTCGGCGTCGATATCGGCATCGGCCGCAAGGTGGTCAGTGGTGCCGGATACGTGACCCGTCGCGGCGACGGTGCCGGAGAAGTCCGGCTGCACCGCGGCGAGGTCGGCCAGTTTGACCGTCCAGTCCAGCTTGACGCTGCCGCCGATCAAGCCCCCCTCGGACGACACCTCCAACGTCTTGCCGTTCACCCGCGAGGCGCGACAGCGTGATGTCCTGCCCATGCATCGAGGCCGCAATATCGATGCGCGCGTCCGGTCCGATCAAGGCTGGCACCGGCGCCATGCCACCGGTGATTCCCACCGTCCCGGCCAGCGTGGCGGTGCTGGTGCCGCCGCTCAGTGCCGCCTGAAGGTCCAGCGCGGCGTGGCCCTGAAGGTCGACCGCGCCGACAGCCGCCAGCGGCGCCAGGTCGGGCAGCACGATATGCGCCTGGCCCTGCTGCTCGCCCGCGGTCTTCGCCGATCCATCGATGGTGAAAAGCGGATGGCCGAGCGTGAAGCTGACCGGCCGGGTGGGCGCGTCGAGTTGCGCGGCGGCGTTCAGGACCACGGGCGCGGCCGCCAGGATGTCCGGCTTTGGCCCAGGCACATGCAGGTCCGCCGCGGTTGCCTGCAGGGCGATCCGGCCCGCGTTGCCGCTGACGTCGGCGGTCAGCGTGCCGATCCGAGCGCCAGCCGCGTTGAGCGCGCGAACCAATACGGTGCCCTTCGCATCTGGCCTGGCGAACGGCCCGTGCACGGTCGCGTCCACCCCGATCAGTTCCCACGACACGCCCGGCGCCGGATGCATCGCCGGGGCATCGACCTTGACCGCCATGTCGGCGGATTCGTGCACGAGATCGATGGTGCCGGAAGCCGAGGCCTGCAACGGACCAGCGGATACGTGCGCGGTTGTGGCCAGCGCGTCCCGAGGCCCGTTGACCGAAGCCTCGATGCCAATGGCTCCGATGTCGGGCAGCTTGGCGATGGTGGCGATCAGGCCGTTCGCCGGCTCATTGACCTTGACCGCTACCTGCATGTGCCCGCCGGCAACAATCCCGTCGACGGTGTAGTGACCGGCGACGCCGAGCCGGTCAGCGTTCAGATGCAGGGTCCCGTCGGTCAGGGTTTTCAGTTCACCCGAACCATCGAGCGTGAAGGTGGCGGCGGTGCCGGCGACCGGTGCGCCGATCGCAATCTGGTCAACCTGAGGCGGCGAAGATCGACCCGCACCGGCAGGATGAAGGTGCCGCCGCTGCTGGCTTTGCCACTGGATTCCGGCAGGCGGCTGACCTCGATGCGCTTGGCGGTGAGCTGATCGATTTGTCGCGGTGAGACTCAGCAGCTTGAGCGGGGACCAGTCCAGCTCCAGCCCCTGGATCGTGACATAGCCGCCTTTTGCATCCGACACCTCGATCTCGCCGATCCGCGGCGCATCGGGAAAGCGGCCACCGAGACCCCGGATATGCACCATGCCGCCGGTGAGCGAGGCTGTCTGGCTCTCGATAAGGCGTCGGCCCGGATCGGTATTGGCGACCGCGACGAAGATCCCGACCGCCACCACGGGCAGGACGATCAGAACAGCGAGGATGCCGGCAGCCCATTTGACGATCCGGCGGATCAAAATGCCTGTCCTATGCCGATGTACAGCTCCAGCGAGTCGCCCCCCGGCAGCTTGTTCAGCGGCACTGCGATATCGGCCCGGATCGGTCCGATCGGCGTGTAGTAGCGCACGCCCGACCCCGGCTCCGGCGTGCCAGTCGCCGGCAAAAGGCGCCCCGTTCGAACTGACCTGTCCCACGTCCAGGAACGTCACGACGCCATAGTTGGCAAGAATACGCTGGCGGAATTCCACGGTTCCGGTCGAGATCGCCGTGCCGCCTTCCGGTGTTCGATCGGGGAATTGCGGGCCAAGCGTCTGGTAGCGGTAGCCACGCACGGTGGCGCTGCCGCCGGCATAGAACCGCTGGTCCGGGGGCAGGCTCGAATACGCCCGCGCCGGAAGCCTTACCGACCAGCCCGCGCAGCGCCACGACGCTGCGGCCGTTGTTCAGCAGATCGAGATAGGTCGACCCGGCGAGCTGCATGATCACGAAGGTCGCACTGGATGACCCGAGGGATTGCGTCGGCGTGGCGGAAATGCTGGCACGAACGCCGCTCGTCGGATCGAGCAGGCTGGTGGTGTTGTCGAACCTCAGACTGGCCGGTATGCCGACCAGATTGTAGTGGGTGGTCTGGCCCTCCTGGACGATCGACTCCTGCTCCCCCGACAGGCCCAGGCTAGCGGTCCAGTGCGGCGACAGCTTGCGGTTCAGGGCGACTTTCTCCAGCAGCGCCGTCTGGTCATAGGCTTGCAAACTCTGCTTCACGGCGTTCACGTCGGCTTCCAGCGATTGATCGCGCGCCAGGAAATCCGGCTTGAGGAACTGCGCGCCGACCTGATAGCCCGGCTTGGTCACTGCATTGCCACCTAGCTGCACCGCGGCCGTCAGGTTCAACTGCTCGGCGTTGCCGAACAGGTTCCGGTCGTGCCAACCGGTGGTGAAGTTGATGCCAAGGTCGGTTGAATAGGCGACGGTCAGGTCGACCGAGTGCAGTGGCCGCTCGGTCAGATCAAACTTGATCGGCAACTGCCCCTCGGGGTCCAGAGCGTCCGCCGGTTCGGCTCGAACCACCGAGAAGACGCCGATCGAGGCAAGGTCCGAGCGGGCGGCTTCGATGGCCGAGGGGCGGAACTGCTCGCCCTGATGCAACAAAAGCCGCTGCCGCACGAAGGACTCGTTCATATGCTTCAGTCCGCTGAAGCTGATCGGACCAACTTCGGCTTTCGGACCGGTTTCGGGTCGGAATTCGACGTCCAGCCTGTCCTCGTTCGACGCGCAGCGTGGCGATCGGCGTGGGGACTTTCGCCAGCGGGTAACCGTCCGCCCGCAGGGCTTCCAGCAGGTGCCCCTGCGCGGCCAGCACCTGAGCCGCCATCGCTGGCTGGCCTGGCTCGATCCCGAGCTGTGCGCGAACGTCCGGCGGAACCGGGGTTGAGATCGTAACCTGACCCAGCTGGAAGCGCGGGCCTAGATCGAAATTGGCGACGATCGGCACTGGCGGTTTGGCTGGCGCCTGATCAAGGATCGCCGGCAGCGCCGGGTCACTCAGGTCGTGCCCGTCTATCGTCACGATCACCTTGGCCTTGTAGTAGCCGAAACTCTGCAAGGCGGTGTCAAACCTCTGACGGTCCTGTCGTGCCCGTTCCGCCAGCGCAAAGCCCCCGACCGGCGCCGAATCACGCAAGGAAATCAGGCTGGAGCTGTCGTGCAGCGCGGTGTCCAGCGCGGCGTCACCGGTGGCCTTCAAGGTCACGTCATATGGCTGCGGATCCGCGGCACGCAGGCTGGTGCTGCCGGAGGCGGCAAGCAGGCCAAGCAGTGACAGGGCAAACCACCTTGCGGCGACCCGGGGCGGTATTCGAAGGCGGTGCATGCTGGTAACCTAACGCAGTAGCGGTCCGGGCAACCTTTGTCGAACGGTCACGGTTGCGCCATTGTTCCATTGCACTGCGAGATGTATCCAGGTTGGCATGAAGTCGTCACCCGACTCCAGGCTTTCACCCGCCTCCGGGTCGTCACCCTCCCGGCGGAGCCGGTAGATTGGCCCAGGGAAGCGACGGCGGCCCGGACGGCCGCTCACCCCGGCGGCGCGCCACACCGTTGCCAGGGCCGGCGCGCAGCCCCGGTTTCCTGCTGGAATTGCCCAAGGGACGGGAGGGCTGGCTGCTCGCCCGCCGGCTCCGCGTGCTGCGTCGCGCGTTCGCTGTGCTGACGTGGACGTTCGCCGCCATGCTGGTCCAGGCAATTCTGCTGGTGTTTCCAGGCCGTTCGAAGATCGGATTTGCTCGCCTCTACTGGGCGGTATTCGTGCGCCTGATCGGCATCAGGGTGCGCGTCATCGGTGATATCGCATCGGACCCAACGGGACGAAGGGTGGTTTTTGTATCCAACCATTCGTCGTGGGTTGACATCCCGGTTCTCGGCGGCGTGCTGGAGGCCTGCTTTGTGTCGAAAGACGACGTCGCCGGCTGGCCGCTGATCAGCACCATCGCGCGTCTGGGCCGCACCGTGTTTGTATCGCGCAGCCGGACTTCCACCGCGCGCGAGCGCGATGTGATGCGTGCCAGGCTGGGCCACGGCGATAATCTCATCCTGTTTCCGGAAGGAACCAGCTCCGACGGTTCTCGGGTGTTGCCGTTCCGGTCGTCGTTCTTCGCTGTCGCCGAAGCCAGGGCAGGGGAAAATTCCGCCGACCTGCCACTGATCCAGCCGGTCTCGGTGGTTTATGACAGATTGGGTGGTCTGCCGGCGGGCCGAGCAAGCCGGCCGGTATTTGCCTGGTATGGCGACATGGACATTGCCTCGCATTTCTGGCGACTGACGCAGCATCTCGGTCTGCGCGCCACGGTAGTGCTGCACGCGCCGATGGATCCCGTGCGGTTTGCAGACCGCAAGGCGCTGTCGCAGGCAGTCTGGCGGGTTGTGGCAGACGGAGCTTCGACACTGCGGCAGAACCGTCCGGCCCGTCCGCTGGATGTGCCGGCAAATCCCGAATCGGCGACGGTTGCCGGCGAGCCTGCCTTCGCCTGAGGCGAACAACCGCTCTCGGCCGAACGGGGGGTGGGAGGCGCGCAAGCTCAATAGCGGGAGCCGGCTACTTCCTTCGCGCATCCCAATTGAAAGGATAGGGGGATGAACCGTCGTCGACTGCTCGCTGCCGCGCCGTCGCTCGCCGTCTCGATGATGTGCGCACGCGTCAGCAGGTCAGCCTCTCCCCTGCGGGTTGGAGCAGCTCTGCCAGACCCGCCTTTCGAGTTCCTGACCGGCACTGGCCCGACGGGCTTCGATATCGCGTTGATGCAACGCATTGCCGCGCGGCTTGGGCGCGAATGGCAGCTGGTCCGTTACACCGGCACCGATTTCAACAACATCTTCGCCGGTCTCGACGACGGTCGTTACGACTGTATCGCCTCGGGCACCACGATTACGCCTGACCGCGAACGGGTTGCCGATTTTTGTGCACCCTACGTCTTGTCCGGTCAGTCGCTCGTTGTCGATCCGGCGCGTCATCCGAATGTGCACAGTATCGCTGATCTCCAGGGCCTGGTGATCGGTGTGCAACAGGGCAACACCAGCCAGCCCGTGGCCGACGGGCTCGTCGCCGAGGGTCGCGCCGCGCGGGTTCGGGTCTACGCCTATGATGAGATCGAGGACGCGCTCGACGAGCTCGTGACCGGCGGGTGCGATGTCTTCATGAAGCTTGCGCCGGTGACTGAGTGGGACGTCCGCGAGCGTCCACGGCTTAAGGTCGTGCAAACCGGGATCACCCATGAACGCCTCGGCATCTGCGTGCGTAGAGGCGACCCGCTCAGGGACGCGATCGACCAGGAACAGGCTGTGCTGGTTCGGGATGGCACGCTCGCCGCATTGGTGAGGCAGTGGCTTGGGGCAGGAGCCACGATGCCTCCATGATGCCGGCTCGCTCCCGGCGGCCGATCCAAAGGCAGACTTTGAAACCACCACACCAGCGGTCAGCGAACCTGCCGCACCGCGGCCGCCGGATGGCTCTCCGGCAACCGCGCGCGGCCTGCGGCCGTACAGTTTCTCCCGCAACGTTCCGGGCGCGTACTCGTGCTTGAACAGTCCGCGGCGACTGCAGTTCCGGCACCACCAGATCGGCGATGTCGACGAACGTTCCCGGGCGTCACCGCATAGGCGAGATTGAAGCCGTCGACATCGGTTTCCCGCACCCAGGCTTCGAATTCGTCGGCCACCTCGGCGGCCGATCCGACCACCACCGGCCCGCGCCCGCCGATGCGCGGCATGGCGGGCGATTTCGCGCACGGTCCATTGCCGGTCCGGATCGGCGGTGGTGAACGCCTCCAGCGCCGAGGTCATGCGCGTTCGCCCGGTCGTCGAAACGCACCGACTTCGTCTGGCGGCAATTGCCGAAAAATCCGACGCCGGTCCAGCCCGACATCAGCGCCAGCGCGCCCTCCTCGGACACGTAGCGCTGATAATCGCGATATTTCTCCTGCGCCGCCTCGCGCGTCGGTGTCGGTGATCACGGTCATCATGGTGAAGATCACGAGGTCGGCTGGATCCCGGCCCGCCGCGGCGGCGCGGCGGCGCATGTCGGCGACGATGCCGCCGATCACCTTCTTCGACGGCCCGTTGATGAACACGCATTCGGCGTGGCCGGCGGCGAATTGGCGGCCGCGGTTCGATGCGCCGGCCTGAAACAGCACCGGCGTGCGTTGCGGCGACGGCTCGCACAGATGGATCGCGTCGACCTTGAAATACGGACCCTCATGCGTGATGCGGTGGATCTTGTCCGGGTCGGCGAAACGGCGGCCCGCGCGCGATCGCGCAGCACGGCGCCGTCCTCCCAACTCGCTTCCCACAGTTTGTAGACCGCCTGCATGTAATCTTCGGCGATCGCATAGCGTTCGTCGTGCGCGAGCTGCGCGGCATGCCCATGCCGCGGGCGGCGCTTTCCAGGTAGCCGGTGACGATGTTCCAGCCGATGCGGCCGCTTGGTCAGGTGGTCCAGCGTGCTCATGCGGCGAGCGAACGGGTAAGGGAGTTCGTACGACAGTGCGCAGGTGACGCCGAAGCCGAGATGCTCGGTCACCACCGCCATCGCCGGAATGACCATCAGCGGATCGTTGACCGGCACCTGCACGGCGTTCTCCAGCGCGGTCGCGGGCGAGCCCTTGTAGACGTCGTAGATGCCCAGCACGTCGGCGAGGAACATCGCGTCGAATTTGCCCCGCTCCAGCGTGCGCGCCAGATCGGTCCAGTATTCCAGTGTGTTGTAGGTGTCCGCCCGGTCGCGCGGATGGGTCCACAGCCCGGGCGACTGATGGCCGACGCAGTTCATGTCGAACGCGTTGAGGCGGATCTGCTTCGGCATTGGCTCGACCTTGGTTGCTGACCCTGCAGATTGTAGCCGCTAAGCTTTTGCCGGTGCGAGTTGGCGGCAGGGTGCTCCGGTGGCCACGAACCATCGCGGAGAACCGTGATTTGGCTGGTGCGGCTTTAGATCGGCGGCAGGGCAATGAGCCGAGGCGATCCGCGGCACGTTCGGCAGGCCGGAGTTGGGCCCACTGCCTTAGAGCGGCTGCATCAGGGACCGGCCGCCTTTGGCCAAGGCAACCGCTACGCCATCCTCGTTCTTACCGGCAGCGTGTCGAGGAATTCAGCCGGACCCGTCTCCCGTTGGGCCTTGCCTTCGATCGACGTGGAACCACCTCACACGGACTAGAAAGCGCGGGTGGCTCAATAGCTCCGCGGAGACAGTCCCGTTCAAGCTACCAACGGCACCGGCAAGAGCGCTCGTCAAGCCAGACATCGGGTCCAAGCTGTAAGTTTTGCGGCGCGGAAGACGATGCTCGTCCCGGATGGCGTTCTCCGAAACCGGGTTGTTTTCGTAGATCGAGATGCCGACGGTCCGGGCCTCCTCGTGCTTCCAATCGGCGTCATGGGATTGCGACCGACCGTTGCGTACAACCCTCGATTGTCTCCGCTCAAGCTGTGAAGAGCGTGGATCAGTTCGTGAGCGAGCATGGTAAACGGCGGAGTTTTTACCCCGATGTACGTCGTGTAGATCGCCACCATCTCCGGGTTGTTGCGATACTGAACGGTCGACGCAGTCCCCGTACCTTTTGCACGGTAGTTCAATCCCTCTCGACGCTTCCGCCGCAGACCGTTGTATTTGAAATCATCTTCCTGCCCGGTATCAACTTCCGACATTGCCTCCTCAATTTTCACCGAGAGGCTTTCTGCCCGCTTTCTCAGCCCGATCCCTTTACATTGCTGGGAGATCATCGCCAGCAACCTCTGACCGACATCGGCCGAATTGATCGTCTGTAGGTCTCTGCACGTCCGTTTAAAAAAACCCGGGTCATCCGACGCGATAAGAAACTCCGGATGATTGTGATCCCACATGGCATGGCCACCAAAGTAGTAACCCATAGCAACACCTCACAAACATTGGCCTGCTCCCCGACTGCCGTGCATTGCCCGCCAGCGAACCTTTCCGTCCGGACACGCAGGCCCGGTCGAGGTCCCCACCGCCATTAGCCGCGCCGGCGCCATTGCGCAACCGAACAAGACCGGAAACGCCGAGCCGAGCGGTCACTGCGAGACCGATCGCGAGCGAAGCCGGCGGGCGCGAACGCCTCTGAGGGCGGATGCAGTTATCTTATAGTTTCCTGGGGTGAAGTCTCGGGAAACCGCGAGGATCGTCTCGCCGCCCCGCCGCGGGCGTGAGGGACGCTGGATTACCATTCAGCAGAAATGGACGGCGAGCCAGACGGTCGGTTCGCTGTCCGCCGTCCATGTCACCCGGTGCAGGCGACGCGCGGGGATCAGCACATGGTCGCCGGGACGGAGGCCACGCTCGCCCTCGCCGTCGATCCACAGGCCGGCCGAACCACGAAGTAGAAGCACCCATTCATCATGGTCCTGGTCATACGGCGTATCCGCCGGGGTGGCGTGGCCGTTCGAGACGATGCGTTCGATCCGGACGCCCGGCCGGGAAAGCAGGTCGGTGAACGCCTCGCTCTCAGACCGCAGCGGGAGTTCCTCAAAGAGATTGTTCAACTCTCGGCCCCGCAAATATCCCGCCGGCATCAATGCTCTGCCGAGTTTGCCGCGTGCCACCCATATCGCAAAAACTCTTGAAGCGACAGGCTACAAGTTTCGATTCGTTGGAGGGCTGGCACAAGGTAACGACATCACCGCGGGGCATAGCAGAGGCTTCCAAACAGGCAGCGCTAATCCAGGCCTCGGCGGGGCTTGACCCGGCATTCCGACTCGGACCGTGCCTGATCTGCTGATCGAAGACGATCCGGTTTTCCGGCTTTCAATGGTATAGGGCCATCAGGGTAGCAGGGTGCCAAAGGACGTTGGTACTAAGAAGGAACCGCCATGAGCGAGCTGTATGACCGTGACTTCTATGCTTGGACCGCCGAGCAGGCGGACTTGCTGCGCGCTGGCAATCTGTCCAGCGCCGACATCGCACACATCGCCGAGGAACTCGAAAGCATGGGCCGCAGCGAGAAGCGCGAGCTGGTGAGTCGGCTGACCATTCTCCTGCAACATCTGCTGAAGTGGCGGTTCCAGCCGGATCGGCGCAGCACGTCCTGGCGGCTCTCGATCGCCAACACCCGCGACCAACTGGCCGAGCACCTGGCCGACAATCCGAGTCTTAAAGCGAAGCTGCCCGACGCTGTCGCGTCTGCTTACCGTTACGCGCGCCGCTACGCCGCGATCGAGACGGGCTTTCCGGAAGACACCTTTCCGATCGACTGCCCGTGGACGCTCGAACAGGCGATGCAGGACGAGGCATAGGGCCGGCGCGCGGATGCCGATGTTTGGCCGTCCCACAATCCGAACACTGAATTGGAGACCCCTTGCCCATTCCAACCTATGACGCCCTCATGCTGCCGGTCCTGCGGCATTGCGCCGAAAAGACCTGGACCATGCGCGAGATGGTGGCGCGTATCGCCGATGATCTGGGTCTGACGCAGGATGAGCGCGAGCAGCGGATCCCGAGCGGGAACACCTTCGTTATCAACAGCCGGGTTCACTGGGCGAAAACCTTCTTGAAGCAAGCGGGCTTGCTCAGCCAACCCAAGCGCGCCGTTGTCGAAATAACCCCGCGGGGCCGAGAAGTCCTTGCCGGCGACCCCGCAAAAATCGATGTGGCTCGGCTGCGGCAATTCGCTGAATTCCGTGCCTTCGTGGGCAAGACGAAATCAGACCATGGATTGATCGAGGCAACCGATGACCCGATACCAACGGCAACGGTGGTGGCGGAGCCGTCCAGTACGCCGGAAGAACAAATCGCATCGGCATCGCTCGCCCTGAATGAAGCGCTGCAAGATGCCTTACTGGCTCGTATCCTCGAGGAAACCCCGACCTTCTTCGAGAAATTGATTGTCGATCTGCTCATGGCAATGGGCTACGGGGGGTCGAGAAGCGACGCCGGCGAACGGCTGGGCGGAACCGGCGACGGCGGGGTTGATGGCGTGATTCGCGAAGACCAGCTTGGCCTTGATCGCATCTATCTCCAGGCCAAGCGCTACCAGCCTGGCAACACAGTCGGAAGCGAGACGGTGCAGGCTTTCATTGGGGCGCTGGTCGGGAAGGGTGCACAGAAAGGTGTGCTGATCACCACCTCGAGCTTTTCGAAGGCGGCCATCAAGGCAGCAAACCAGCTGGAACACCTGCGCCTTGTGCTGATCGATGGCGAGGAGCTGACGAATATGCTGATTTGTTTCAATGTCGGCGTCCGCGTCGCTCGGACCGTCGAAATAAAGCGTGTTGACCTCGACTATTTCGAGGATGCCGAGCCGGAATAGTGGCTCAACGGGCCACGCTTCAACGTGGTTTAGTGCTGAGGCCGGGACACCGGAAACTGCATCGCCACGACCTCAAGCCCGTCAGGACCGGCGACCGCCTGGAACGGGCCGTCGTCCGGATACACGAAGGCGCAGGACATCGACGGCAGCGTTTCGCCGTCGTGGATCAGGCTGCCGCCCGTCACCACCCAGTATTGCCCGCGCCCGACTGCCGGGTCGGGTCCGGCGACCCCCTCGCCTGACTGTAGCGAATAGCGCCAGGCCGCCATGCCGTCTGCCTCCGGACCCAGGATCGTCTCCGACGGGGCGGTGGGGGATGCCAGCGGACCGGCGACAGCCTCGCGGTGGCGGCGACTGGGAATGGAACGCAGGGCGACGCGGTTTTCCGTCTTCGCCATGAACCGCGCGCCGGGGTCGAAGCCGTTACGCAGGGTAAAATACCACACCCCCTCATCCTGGCTGGCTCGGATCGGGCCGTAGGCGGTGTGACCGCCACTGAAATGCACCGTGAGCGGACGCACCTCATGCAGCCCCATCATCGCGCGGCCGCCGACCACGAGCTGGAACTGGTCCTGCTGATGGTAGTGCGCGCTGGCCGTGCTGCCCGGGTCCTGCTCGACTAGGAAGGCCATCGGAAACAGCGCCGAGGCGTCTGGATCGGGCGTGCCAGGCGCCATGTTGTAGCGCGTGGTTCCCAGGTAGAGCGTGTGCCAGAACGTGACGCCGTCAGGGGCTGATCCCCGGCGGCGGTTGGCACGGGCGGCTTCCGCCGAAGCGATCATGGTCATCGCGTCATTTTCCTCGTCATGTTCGCTGCCACGGCGAATGCCTCTCCGGGGCCAGGTTCAAAGCTGATGGCGTTCCCGGTCATGTCCGGGCACAGTCCGCGCACTGCCCCTCGGCTTCGATCGTCGCGCGCCCGACGGTGAAGCCCAGGCGTTTGGCCGCGCCCTCCAGCGCATCCGCCAGCTCGTGGTCCTCCAGCTCCGCCACCCGGCCGCAGGAGCGGCAGATCAGGAACTGCGCCGCATGGTCGTGGTCCTCCTCGGCGACGCAGCCAACAAATGCCGACAGTCGCTCCAGCTTGTGCACCAGCCCATGTTCCAACAGAAATTCCAGCGCACGGTATACCGTGGGCGGCGCCGCGCCATGCCGCGTGCTGCGCAACTGGTCAAGCAGGTCATAGGCCCCGGTCGGCGCGTCGCGGTCCAGGATCAGCCCAAGCACCTGTCGGCGCAGGTCGGTGAGGCGGGCGCCGCGGCCCTCACAGATCGTGGCAGCACGGTTCAGTAATGTCTCGGTCCGGCGGGAGAACCCCATGCGTATCCTTGGCGGTAGGCACGTCTCAACCTTATACCAATCAGCGACAACGCTGCCTGGTATGCACGCGGAGTTGGTGGGGCGGCCGCGTGCGAAATCAATAACATACCACTCAGCCGTCCGTCGACAGAGGGGTCGATACTTCGGCGGGCTGGTATTAGATATCACCGATGAGCAAAATTACCATGCAGACGGACGCCGTCCTGGCGGCGGTCGCGTTCGATGCCAACGGCCTGGTTCCCGCCATCGCCCAGCAGCACGATACCGGCGAGGTCCTGATGCTGGCGTGGATGAACGCCGAAGCCGTGCGTGAGACGCTCGCCACCGGCCGCGTGTGCTACTTCAGCCGCAGCCGTGGCAAGCTGTGGCGCAAGGGCGAATCCTCGGGGCAGACCCAGCATCTGCAGGAGCTGCGCATCGATTGCGACGGCGACACGCTGCTGCTCCTGGTCGAGCAAGAGGGCGTCGCATGCCACACTGGCCGACGCAACTGCTTCTTCCGCGCGGTGCGGGACGGGGAATTGCGGGAGATCGCCGCGCCGTTGGTCTCGCCCGAGGCGCTGTATGGGCCGACGCATGACTGAGCCGGCCCGCGTTACGGTAACGACCGGGCTGCTTGGCTCGGCCATGCCGTGCCTCTTTCCCAACCAGGGATAAGCGCTCACTCTGCTCGGCAACGCGGTCTCCGATATCAGCGCTCCGGCGGCGTCTTGCTGACCGGATAGTGCCCGCCGCGTTGAACGGAGGGAAAAGATGACCAAAATCGACGGCGCCACCCTGATGGCGCGCAGCCTCAAGCAACAGGGCGTGGAGTACATGTTCGGGATCGTCGGGTTCCCGGTCGGCCCGATCGCCGCCGCCGCGCAGCAGGCGGGAATCACCTATATCGGCATGCGGAACGAGCAGTCCGCCTCATACGCCGCCCAGGCCGCCGGCTATCTCACCGGCCGCCCCGGCGCCGCCCTGGTCGTCTCCGGCCCAGGCGTCGTGCATGGCCTCGCCGGACTGGCGAACGCGCAGCAGAATTGCTGGCCGATGATCCTGATCGGCGGCGCCTCACCCACCTACCAGAACGGCATGGGCGCCTTCCAGGAGGAACGGCAGGTGCAGATCGCCTCGCCCTTCTGCAAGTTCGCGCACGCGGTCGAGCACGTGCACCGAATTCCGTTCTACGTCGAAATGGCGGTGCGGCAGTCGATCTACGGCCGGCCCGGCGCGAGCTATCTCGACATGCCGGACGACATCATCCTCGGCGAGGTGGATGAGGACAAGGTGCATCAGGCCGCCACGGTCGGCGAACCGCCCCGCATGCAGGCAACACAGGAGGACATCGACAAGGCGCTGAACGTGCTGGAATCGGCCGAGCGGCCGTTGGTGATCGTCGGCAAGGGCATGGCCTGGTCCCGCGCCGAGGACACCGTCCGTGCCTTCATCGAACGCACCGGGGTACCGTTCCTCGCCTCGCCGATGGGCAAGGGCGTGATGGACGACACCCATCAGCTGTCGGTCGGCGCCGCCCGCTCCCACGCCCTCCAGGAAGCCGACGTCATCTTCCTCCTCGGCGCTCGGCTCAACTGGATCATGCATTTCGGCCTGCCGCCGCGCTTCAACAAGAAGGTGCGCATCGTCCAGCTCGACATCTCACCCGAGGCGATCGGCAACAACGTGCCGGCCGAGGTGGCGTTGGTCGGCGACGGCCGCGCGGTGGTCGGGCCAGCTCAACAAGGCGCTGGAGAACCGTCAGTGGTTCTATCCGAAGGACAAGCCGTGGCACGCGGCGATCGCCGAAAAGTCGGCGGCGAACGCGAAGCAGATCCAGCCGATGATCGACGACAACTCGACGCCGACCAACTACTACCGGGCCCTGAAGGACATCAGCGCCTGGACGCCCCGCAATGCCGTGATCATCGGTGAGGGCGCCAACACGATGGATATCGGCCGCACCCAGCTTCCCAATGCCGCCGCGCGGCTGCGGCTCGACGCCGGCAGCTACGGCACCATGGGCATCGGCATGGGCTTCGCCATCGCCGCCGCGGTGGTGCATCCGGACCGCCCGATCATTTCGGTCTCCGGCGATTCGGCGATCGGCTTCTCGGGCATGGAGATCGAGACCGCGTGCCGCTACCAGTTGCCGGTGAAGATCGTGGTGCTGAACAATGGCGGCATCGGCGGCGGCATCGCAGAAATGCCGGCCGACCCCAGGCAGATGCCGCCACGGGTGCTGACGATCGGCGCCCGCTACGACAAGATGATGGAGGCGTTCGGCGGCCGCGGCTGGTATGTCGAGGACCCGAAAGACCTGCGCGGCGCACTGGATGCGGCGATGGCGTTTCCGGGGCCGGCGCTGGTCAACGTGAAACTCCACCATGCCGCCGGACGCAAGCCGCAGCAGTTCGGCTGGCATACGACGTAACGGGGCGTGACGAACGGGCGGCACGATCGCGGCCGCCCGGACGCCCGAATCCGCGGCCGTTGCGCTCGAGATAATTGGATGGCAGACAGCCGGCATGCAAATCCGCTGGCGACGGCTGCTGACCAAATCCTGGCACCTGTCACGCTGGCACTATCGAAGGCACGGTCTGGAACTGGACGGCCGGCCGTCGGATCAAATCTGGTATTTCGCCTACGGTTCCAACATGCACACCGGAACCTTCGTCGAGCGGCGCGGGATCAGGCCGTTCGAAGCCCGTGTCGGTCGTGTCCTCGGCTACCGTTTGCGCTTCAATTTCGAAGGCAGGCCGAGGGGCAAGGCCGCGCCAGCCAATATCTGTCCTGAAGCAGATCAGGAAGTATGGGGCGTGCTCTACCAGATCACTCGTAGAGCCCTGCTTCGCCTGAACTCGACCAGGGGGTGCCCGGTCGCGGCTATCGGCCAACGTGGCTCGACGCGGAGGACATCGACGGCAATCCGCTGGCGGCGATCGCTTACATTGCGATAGGCAAGGAGACCGACGGCACCCCCTCGCGGCGCTACATCTCGCTGTTGCGGGAAGGTGCCCGAATCCATGGCCTTCCCGAGCACTGGCTGCAGTTCCTGGATAGCGTGAGCCATGCCGAGTAGTTGCAGGCCCGGTCAAAGGCATGTGCGACCAAATCGGCCACCGCGGACCAGGCGACGAACCGTTTTCTGATCGAACGGGTCTGGACTACGCCGCGGAGATCAACAGTTCGTCGGCGGCCGCCGCCAGTCCGAGCGTGTGGCACAACAATGCGACGTCGGCCGCCGGGCGCGGCTTGCTGAAGAGATAGCCTTGCGCCTCGCTGCAATTGCCCATCCGCAGCTGTTCCAACTGTGCCTCCGTCTCCACACCCTCGGCCACCGTCATCATGCCCAGTGTCTCGCACAGCTCGGTCACCGCGCTGACAATGGAAGCGCAGTCGCCACCGCCGCCCAGCCCGCTGATGAAGGAGCGGTCGATCTTGACCTTGCTGAATGGGAAGCGCCGCAGGTAGTTCAGGGACGAGTAGCCAGTGCCGAAATCGTCCATCGCGATTCCCACGCCAAGTTCACGCAGTTGATATAGGATCACCAGGATCGCGTCGGTGTCTTCCAGCATCGCCGTCTCGGTGATTTCCAGCTCCAGTCTGTTTGGCGCCAGCCCGGCCGTTGCCAGCGCGGCGGCGACGTCGTCAACCAGCGTGCGGCTGGCGAACTGGATCACCGAGACATTGACGGCGACCTTCAAGGTGCCGGGCCAGCTCGCCGCATCGAGGCAGGCGCGGCGCAGCACCCACAGACCCAGGGGAACGATGACGCCGATCTCCTCGGCAAGCGGAATGAAGCTATCCGGCGCGAGCAACCCGCGCTCCGGATGGCGCCAGCGCACCAGTGCCTCAAAACCGCTGACGGACTTGGTCTTGATATTCATCAACGGCTGATAGAACACCTCGAACTCTTCTGCGA
This sequence comes from uncultured Alphaproteobacteria bacterium, assembly GCA_963759425.1. Lineage (GTDB taxonomy): Bacteria > Pseudomonadota > Alphaproteobacteria > Acetobacterales > Acetobacteraceae > Rhodopila. The sequence continues at coordinate 133 of CAVWZM010000016.1, read as the reverse complement.
TCAGAGCCTTTCGCAGATCCATCTCCAAGGTGCGTCGCGCCTGCATGACGGCGTCCATCTCGGGCGCGAAGAAGCGGTAGCAGCCACGCCCGTCCGCCTTCGCCCGATACAGCGCCAGATCGACATTCTTGAC
>CAVWZM010000015.1:0-78957 GCA_963759425.1 uncultured Alphaproteobacteria bacterium | reverse complement strand
TTCAGTCCCGCACCCCGTCAACCCCAGCCGTATTGACGCATCGCACTGGCGCGCATACGATCCGCCATCCAAGTGGTCTGATCTCCCGATGTCCTCCGCTCATGAGCGTGAAATCTTCATGCGCCGCCCGGAATTCGTTGCCGACCGCGGCTATGACTGCGCTACAGCGGGCACTTGCGCAGGGCGGTCTGAAAGTCGGGACAAGCTGCCGCCGGAACGTGATCTGGCGGAGCGCTCTCGGTCGGCCGATCGTCGTTGCGTGAAGCGATACAGGGTCTGCAGACCATGGGCCTGGTCGAGGTCCGCCATGGGGTCGGCACCTTTTTCACAGCGAGCCTGGCAAGGCGCCGCTCTCGCCGCTAAAATTTCACCCCACGTCGCCGCGGCGCTTGTTCAGCGAACTGACGGAAGCACGACTCCTCATCGAAGTCCGCCTCGCCGAACAAGCCGCCGAACGCGCGACCGGTGAAGATATCGCGCGCCTCGTGAAGCTGCCGACCAGCGCGCCAATGCGCGGCGCGGCCAGTACCTCGAACGCGGCCTCGAATTTCATTTCGCGGTTGCCGAGGCCGCGCACAACGCAGTGCTCGCCTCGATGCTCTATGCCGTGGCACATTCGTACGCCGATGTCCTGGGTCGCTGGACCAGGCAGCGCAGGACACCGAAGCCGCGTTTCGCGCCCGTCAGCAGGGCGGTCACGACGAATTCCTTCGCCTGATCGAGGCCCGCGACCGCGTGGCGCCGCTGACGCAATGCGGGCACATCTGCAGGATCTGCAAGCCGAATTTCCGACTATCACCGAGCCGTCACCGACGGCACTCAACCAATAGGAGTCCGCCGATGGACAGGTCAGATGTTCCGCAACGACGCCGCTTCATGCGCAACGTCTTCACCGCCGGCGCGGCGCTCACCTCGGCGGGCTTGCTGGCGGGTCGATCACGACCGGCGCTGGCAGCCGACGCCCCCGGCAAGATGATCGACACCAAGGGGACCAAGGTCGGCGTCGTCCTCGAGACGCTGTCGCATCCACTCATCAAGTACTGGGGCGACGAATGCGCTCGGCAGGGCGCCGGCTTCGGTATGGAGGTCAGCGTCCAGGACGGCGAACGCAATGTGCAAAAGCAGACCAGCGAAATGGAGGCGTTCATCAGTCAGAACGTCAATCTCCTGGTGCTGCAGGCAACCGACGCCGCCGGATTGACACCCGTTGTGCGCAAGGCGGAGAAGGCCGGTATCCCTGTCATCACACTCAACCAGGATGTTGCCGGAGCCCATACCGGTTTCGTCGGAATGGGGCACTACACCATGGGCATCCAAGTCGCCGACGGCATGGCCGTGCAACTGAACAAACAAGGCAACATCGTCGTCATCGAGGGCGTACAGGGAACCGGAGCCAACATTCAGCGCATGGCCGGCTTCAAGGAAGCGCTGAAGAAGTATCCCGACATGAAGATCGTTGCGGATCAAAGTGCTGCGTTCGATCGCAAGAAAGGTCATGATGTATTTCAGACCATCATGCAGGGTCAGCCAAAAATCGATGCGGTTTCGGCGTCAACGACGAGATGGCCATCGGCGCAGCACAGGCGGCGGTCGAGGCAGGACGGCGCGGCAGCATCAAATTCTGGGGCGCCGACGGCGAACTTGACTTTTTCAAAGGCATCAAAAGCGGCCTGGTGGATGGCGTCTCCGCCATTGCCGCGAACGCGGTCCCGGATACGGTGATGAACCTGGGGGCATGGCTGATCACGGCCGGCGTCAAGGGCGGCCAATACTCAGGTCGCATTGAGCTTCCGCCCTATATCGTTACCAAGGAGAATATCGACCAGGTGGCATGGCCCGCCGCCTAGACCAGACCTTCGCGACCACACGATGACCGGCGGTAAGCCAGCAGACCGCGTCGGCCTGAGGGAGGTGCCTGCCAAGCCGTCGCTCATCGGCCGCCTTGAATTCGTAGTCGCGCGCGCACGAACCCAGGGTCTCGCGATCGCCCTGGTTGCACTCATCGTCCTGTTCGCCTTGCGCGCACCAGGTTTCGCCACCATCGACAACTTCGGCGACGCGCCTGCGCGATCTCTCGATTCTGGGCATCCTGGCGATCGGCGAAACCTTCGTCATCATCGGTGGCGGCATCGATCTGTCGGTCGGCTCCGTCCTGCTCCTCGCCGGTATCGTTTCAGACGACCTGATCCGGCTGAACGAAATGCAAACGGCGATCGCCGTCCCGATTGCACTGGCGGTCGGCTGCATCGCCGGAGCCATCAACGGCTTGCTCATAACCCGGCTTCGCATCTCCGCCTTCATCGTTACCCTCGCCTCGCTCTACATGTTTCGCGGTGCCGGTCTCTCGCTGTACCGCACCGACGTGCAGAACCTGCAGGCCGCCATCATCTCCGACGAGAATTTTCTCGTGCTCGGCCAGGACGACGTTTTTGGCATCCCGGTATCCTTCATCATCTTCGCGGTTCTGCTGGCACTCGGCACGTTCTGCCTGCGGCGTACCAAATTCGGGCTGCATCTCTACGCACTCGGCGGCAACGAACTGGCGGCGCGCCTGACGCGCATCCGGGTCGCACGCGATCCAATTGACCACCTATGTCATCGGCGGCTTCTGTTCCGCACTGGCCGGTATCATTCTCGCGTCGCGGCTGCAGACCGGTGCCCCCGAAGCCGGCGCGGGCGAGGAGTTCGATGTCATTGCGGCCGTCATCATCGGCGGGGCGAGCCTGTTCGGGGGCCGCGGCACGCTGATCGGAACGCTCCTCGGCGCGGCGTTCATCACCGTTCTCGCCAAGGGCCAGACGCTGATTGGAATCCCGGCCAACTATCAGTCCTTCACCCGCGGGCTCGTCATCCTGATCGCCATCACTCTGGATGTGCTCAGCCAGCGCGGCATCGCGGCGCCCCGTCGCCTCCGCTGGAGCGGCCTGCTCAATGCGGCCCCGCCCGACGACTTGCCGGCGACCGAGGCCCGGCACGATGCCTCAACGCGGAGCGCCGGTGCCCCGCCGGTGCTGCAGGCCGCCAATTTGCACAAATCATTCGTTGAGATTCGCGCCGTCGACGGTGTCGATTTCGCGGTCTACGCTCGCGAGGTGCATGCCATCGTTGGTGAGAACGGCGCGGGGAAAAGTACGCTCATCAAGATGCTAGCCGGCGCCCTCGCTCCTGATAGCGGCGAAATCCGGATCGACGGCGAAACCGTATCGCTGCACAGCGTGGCCGCCGCGCAGGATTGCGGCATTGCCGTGATCTACCAGGAGCGCGCCGTTGTCCCCGAGCTGACCGTATCCCAGAACATCATGCTCGGCCACGAACCCACCCATGCGCTGCCGGGTCTGATCGACCGCGGATCGCAACGACTCCAGGCCGAACGAATCTGGGCCCTGCTCGGCAGCCCGGTATCGGTCGATACGATCGTTCGCGAGCTCGCGCCTTCGATCCAACAACTCGTGGACATCGCCCGCGCGCTCGCATTCGATGCCCGCGTCGTCATTATGGATGAACCGACCGCGGCGCTCACGCATCAGGAAACACTCCGCCTTTTCGAGATCATTCGTGACCTCAAACGCCGCGGCACCGCGGTCGTCTATATCTCCCATGACCTGGAGGAGATTTTCGAGGTAGCCGACCGCGTGACGGTTCTCCGCGACGGAAAGCTGGTGCGCACGCTTCCCGTCACCGAGGTGACGCGGGCGGCGCTGATCCGGATGATGATCGGCCGCGATATCGACGAAACCACGCGGCGTGCAACCGGCGGCGAAAAGCGCGAAGTGCTCTCGGTCAACGACGTCCGCGGCGGGACCGCGCTCGACGGCGTTAGTTTTGCCGTCCGCGCCGGCGAGTTGCTCGGGATCGCCGGCTTGGTCGGCTCCGGCCGGACCGAGCTGCTGCGCGCGATTTTCGGTGCCGACCGTATCGATGGCGGCGAGATGAAACTATATGGCAGGAAATACGCGCCGCGCTCGCCGATTGACGCGGTCAGGTCAGGTATCGGCTTCGTGCCCGAAGACCGCAAAACCGAGGGGCTCGTCGCCGCCTTCACCATCAGCGAAAATCTCTCGCTGCCGAATTACGATCTCGTATCGACAGCCCGCGTCTGGCTGAGTGCCGCTCGCGAAAGACGCCTGGCAACGCGGATGGCGACGCAACTGAAGATTGATCCGCCGATCCCTCGCTGGCAGACCAATCACCTCAGCGGTGGCAATCAGCAGAAGGTTGTGCTGGCGAAATGGCTGGCGAAACAGCCGAAGCTGCTGCTGGTGGATGAGCCGACGCACGGGGTCGATGTCGGTGCGCGGGAAGAGATATACCGCGTGCTCGATGACCTCGCCAAAGCCGGCATGGGCGTGATCGTCGTGTCTTCCTATCTGCCAGAGGTACTCAGGATCAGCGACCGCATCCTCGTCATGCGCGACGGACGGATCGCACTCGAGGTTGACCGCGCGCACGCCACCGAAGAAGTGTTGCTCGATGCCGCCACCGGAGGCTCGGTATGAGCCAATCCACCGAAGCCGGCGCGCGCCTGCGTCAGGCCCGTCTCACGCCGGCCGTCGGCCTTCGGGCGGTTCGGCTTCTACGTGGCGCTGTTCATCCTGATCGCCATCTTCTCGGCCTTGTCGCCGGCCTTCCTGACGTTGCAGAACGGGGTCAACATCCTACAGCAGACCTCGACGATCGGCATCATGGCGATCGGCGAAACCCTCGTCATCCTGGCCGGCGGCATCGATGTCTCGGTCGGTTCGGTTCTCGGCCTGGGCGGCATGATAGCTGCGATCGTGTTGCGCGATATCGGGGCGGATCCGTTCACGGCGATCGTTCTTGGCATGCTTGCCGGGTTTGTCGTCGGTCTGATCAATGGCTTGATAATCACTCGGCTGGAGCTTGATCCGTTCATCACCACGCTCGCGACGCTGAGTGTGACCCGGGGCGTCGTCTACATTGTATCGAACCAGTACAACGTCAATATTCCCGACGGTTCCGGCTTCCTGACGCTCGGCCGGGGCCATCTCGGCATCATTCCGATTTCGGTATTGATTTTCGCCGGCCTCTTCGCCGTGGCATGGCTGCTCGAACGTCGCACGACGATTGGGCGGTCGATCCACGCCCTGGGTGGCAATCAGGCCGCGGCGCGGCTGTGCGGCGTGCCACTTGCAACGATTCGCACCGCGACCTACGCCTTTTCCGGAGCCTGCGCCGCGCTGTCTGGCGTAATCCTGACCTCGCAGGTCGCCCTGGCGGTACCCTATCAGGGCACCGGCTATGAACTTGACGTCATCGCGGCCGTGGTCGTCGGCGGCGTCAGCCTGACAGGTGGAACCGGCAGTGTCGTCGTGGGCGCGCTCGGCTCGATCTTCATCGGGATATTGCTGACCGGAATGGCGCTCGTTGACATCTCAGCGATCTGGCAGATGGTCATCCGTGGCGTCGTCATAGTCGCCGCCGTGGCGCTTTATGGCGTGGCCCGCAGCCGTGGCGCCTGAAACCGGTTCAAGACGACCGGGATGAAGTATCCTCTTGTGGATCCGGAGGCCGTATCGTTGCAGCGATTTGGACAGCTTCGGGAGACTGCCCCGATCCCGCTCCGGCAAGGCCGAAACGACCGACGCAAGGCCGGCTGGCACGGCCCGTCATTTTCCATTCCTCCCACGAATAGGAACGACAATGACCGTCACTAAACCTGAGAACAGCAGCGAATTTCGGCGAGGCTGGGACGCAGCCCTCCTCGCCGCACGCTATTGGCACGAAGGCAAGGCAAAACAGGCAATCGTCCAGTCAAAGCGGACCAGATTTCCGAAGACGTTGGAGCACGAGGCGCAGGTTCACCGCTTCTCGGCCGAGATGATGCAGACCCTGGATCCCGACGATGTCTGAGCTGACATAGGGGATGGGCGTACGGCGGGATTTCGTAGCGACATGAGAAGCTACCTATCGGAAACGGCCTCTCCGGGGGATTGCCAGCCATGGAAGACCTGCCGCGTCGCAGTGTCGAACGCGAAATGATTGCCGCCGTTGTTGGATGGCTGGTCCCGCTCGCGTCCTATCGCGCAGCCGCACAGATGGCACAGCAGCAATGTTCCGACGCCGCCATGCGAGACGACGGCCACGTCGCCACCACAGCCGGAGGAGACAGCCAGCACGTGCTCGACGGCAGCGATGATCCGACGCTGGGCATCGACGGCACGCTCCCATCCGCGAACGCTCTGCTCGGGAGCGGCGAAGAACTGATCCGCCACGGCCTCGAATTCCGCCGACGGCAAATAGCCCGTCGCCGACCGGTCATTCTCGCCTAGCTCGGCGAACTGGGTGACGGGAAGGTCGAGTTGTGCGGCCAGTATCTCCGCGCCTTCCCACGCCTTGCGTTCCATGCTGCTCCATACGGCACGGATGCGACTTGCACTGGACAGGGGCAACACCCGGGCCATTCGTTCGCGCCCTCGTGGGGACAACGACCAATCGGACACTGGCACCGCCGGATCGATGAGCACGTCGGCGTGAGTAATGAAATAGACAGTTTGAGTCAAACAGGTCCCTCGGTCTGATACCGTAAGGTCGTGTGCAGTCGTGACCGCCGCTGGGCCAGCATGGTCCGCGGCCGGATCCCGCGGACTGCCTCCATGGTCAGAACCTTCCGATCCCGGTGAACTGGAGTCTGTTCTGCTGTCCGCCCGTGGTGGCGGTGTTCGCACCGGTCGAGAAAGGCGCTTGCAGACTACGCTCGAAATGCTGGTATTCGACGCCGAGGTCCAGTGCCTTGAAGGGACTCCATATCAGATTAATCGATCCGGCCCATTCGGACGAATTGGTCGACGAGCAAGTACCGGTCGTGATCGTTGCGCCGACGCAGCCGCCAAACTGCGAGGTGTAGCCTGGCAGCGATAGCTTTGCGCCGCCAAGCGCCATGTTGGTGCGTATCGTCGGCGTGAAGAAGAATTGCAGTCCTACCATGCCACCATAGACCCCCACGGCGTCCAGGCTGGTTGAACTGGCGGACACTCCGGCTAACCCGGCATCAGAGACTGCGCCGAAACCATTCGCCGTGCTGTCCAGATATCGCCCGAGGCCGCTGCCAGCATTGCCAGTTGCCATCAGGACCAACCGTCCGCCGGCAAGGTTCACGACCCCGGTCGCGCCAACGCCGTAGCCGCTAGTCGACTTGTTGAAGCGCGTCGCCGGTGCCGTTGCTCCCTCGTTGTCGAGATCGATCTGAGGTCGCACCAGACCGCGCAACGCGAGCAGCCCCCATTCTTGCTTCCAGACCACACGGCCGGTGAAATCAGGCAAATCCTGCCAGCCTATGCCGCTGCCGCCATTGCTGTCGGGGAAACTGGTTCCGGTCGCCGTCGTAATGTCGCTGTAGGGTGCTTCGACGGCGAACGCGGCACTGACACCGCTGCCGAAGCCGTAAGTGTAGCGCGCTTGCGCTTGCCGAACATTGGAGACCCCGACGAATGTTACGTCATTCAGCAATTGGATCGGCAGCAGTGAATTCTCGCTGAAAACAGAGTTTTCCTGGCCCAGCAGAGCAGCGCCCCAGCCCCCCTTCGCCTTGCCGAAATCGGCATAGAACTTGCGCAATCGCGGCGTGTAGCCACTGGTTGTTGCCTGAGTCGTCAGGCTGGTGTTCTGTCCCGCGAAGTCTATCTCCATCAAACTGTGGAATTCACCGAACGCTTCGTTCACCGGGGTCCAGGTTTCAAGATCGAAACGCGACCGCCGTGCGCTCATCTGGGTGTCGCCGCCCTGGCGCTGCGCCGGAGTGCCTGACAGTTGGATCGACTGCGCGCTCAGCGCGTCGCTCTGGTCCTGCGTGTTGAAGTCGGTCATGGCATTTAGTTTCACGAAGCCATACAGCCGCACGACCGTTTCGGTACCAGGGATACGGAAGCTTCCCCCGGGCTTTCCGGGGGGTGGCGCGTAGGCAGCCTTGACCTCCGCAGCGGCCGTCTCCTTTGCCTGCGTGGCCTGTTGTTGCGCTTGTTCGGCGGCCTGCCGGGCCTCCGCCGCCGACTGTTTCGCCTGCTCCGCGGCTTTCTCGGCCGTCTGGATTTTCAGCGCTGATGCACTCGGCGGTGCAGGCTCCCGGCGGACTCGGCGTCGGCCGGGGCTTCGCGTCGGCGGCTCGTGCTTCTGTCCCGCCTCGAGTTGATCCACGCGCGCCTGCAGTTTCAGCACCATCGCCTTAAGTTCTTCGATCGTCTGCGCCCTCGCCGGCGCGGTCGTCAGCAGGCCGAGAATCGCCGCTAGGATCAAACCGCCCGAGCGGCCCAGGGCCCGTCGGCCGCCGTGAACGCGACCGGTTGCGACCTTGCTGTCGAAGGTGCATTGTCGCCGCGGCTGCTCCGGAGCCGCAGCGTCATCATTTCTGTACGATGGCGGGGCGGCGCTGGTTTGCCGAGAGACCCGGAGTGTCAGATATGATTGCAATTAAGCTGCTCCCAGCGCTGGCACTTGTAGCCGGCCTGCTTGGATGTACGGCTGACGGCACCCCGCACCTCGGAGCGGACGGCTCGTTTCACCCGGATGGCACAGCCGCCATCGCCGACTACACCGGGCAGGGCGACAGTGGAGAGGGCTGGGCCGGGGACAGTGAGGGCGAAGGTGGCCCCAGCGCCGAAAAGCCACGCCTCCGACCACGGCTGCACGCTGAAGTCGCCGCGTACCGAGGGCCAGCCCACGAAATTTCGTTTCGGCCCGGCGGCCGAGAGCGACAGCGAGGCATACGATACCTTCGATCGGCAGACAGCATCGCTTGTTGAACCGAAACCGAGCCGCAAGGATCGAGCACCGACTCATTTCAGTCCGGTCATTGACTCCCCGCGAGGGATACGCGATTTGCACTTGCGCGTTATGTCTACCTGGGATTAGCGGGATTGCCAACCGCCGACCGCAGGAAATCTTTGACCCCCTTGCTCGCCGCGTTCTCGCGCTTGCCGCCGAGCCGGTGATCCAGGTGATACTCACTGTGGAGCGACGATATGCGCCGGCTTGTTTCATTCCTGTTCGTGTTCGTCCTGCTACACCAGGCGGCGGAGGCTCAAAGTTCCCGGCTGACTGTGTTCGCGGCGGCTAGTTTGACCGACGCGATGAAGGCCATAGACAAGGCATGGGTGGCACGGCACCATTCGGCGCTGCAACTATCGTTCGCCGCCAGCTCGACCCTCGCACGTCAACTGGATCACGGCGCAAACGCCAACCTCTTTGCCTCAGCCGACGAAGAATGGATGAACTGGGTGGCCGAGCGCCATCTGGTTGATACGGCATCGCGGCGCGACGTCGTCTCCACCCAACTTGTGCTGGTCGTTCCCAAGCAGCATCCACTGCACGTTGATATCAAGCCAGGGTTCGATCTTGCGGGACTGCTGGGTCCGGCAGGTCGTCTCGCCGTCGGCGATCCCGCTCACGTGCCCGCCGGCCGATACGCCAAACAGGCACTGACCAACCTCGGTGTGTGGGACTCTGTCAGCCAGCGACTGGCGCCGGCCGAGAATGTCCGTAGCGCGTTATTGTTGGTGGAACGCGGCGAAGTGCCCGCGGCCATTGTTTACGCAACGGACGCCGCGGCATCATCCCAGGTCGCTATCGCCGGCGTGTTTCCGCCCGACAGCCACGATCCCATCAAATACCCGTTCGCCATCACCAAGGTTGGCGATACGCCCGAAGCCCACCGGCTGTTGGATTTCATTGCCGGTCCAGAGGGGCAGCAGATCTTTACCCGGTTCGGCTTCGTAACCGAGTCGAGCGCCGCCACGAAATGACGCTCCTCTCGCCCGACGAATCCAGTATCGTGTTCCTGACGCTCAGGGTCGCGGCATACAGCGTTGCCTTCAGTCTGCCGGTCGCGGTGTTGTTCGCGTGGCTGTTGGTTCGCGGCCGCTTCTACGGGCGCGCCGTCCTCGACGCCATAGTGCATTTGCCGATGGTCCTGCCGCCGGTGGTGGTCGGCTGGCTTCTGCTGATCCTGTTCGGCGTGCGCGGCCCGATCGGATCGTGGCTGCAATCATGGTTAGGTGTTCGCCTCGTGTTCACCGCGGCAGGCGCGTCGCTCGCCTGCGCGGTCATGTCGTTTCCGTTGATGCTGCGCGCCATTCGTCTCTCGCTGGAGGCTGTTGACACAGGGCTTGAGCAGGCAGCGCGCACTCTCGGTGCTGGTCCGTTCGACCGATTCTTCAATATTACTCTTCCACTTGCCTCGCCCGGAGTGCTGGTGGGCGCTGTCGTCGGATTTGCCTCCTGCCTCGGCAATTTCGGCGCAGTGATCACCTTCGCCGGCAGCATCCCGGGGCAAACCCAAACGCTGCCATTGGCGATCTACGCCGCGTTGCAGACGCCCGGCGGTGAAGAGGTCGCAGCCCGATTGTCGATCGTTTCGGTCATACTGGCGATCGCCGGCTTGCTCGCCTCGGAGTGGCTCGCACGGCGGCTGCGTCTTCTGGTCGGCCGATGAGCCTATCTGTCCGTTTCGACCATCGTTTCACCAATCTGCAACTGAAGGTCGCGTTCGAGGCGCCGACGCCGGGCGTTACCGCACTGTTCGGTCCCTCCGGCTGCGGCAAGTCGACCGTCGTCATGGCGGTCATCGGCCTATTGCGGCCTGACCGTTGTCGTATGGTACTCGACGATGTGGTGCTGGCTGACACCGACGCCCGGGCCGAGCTGCCTGTCGAGCACCGTCGCATCGGCATGGTATTTCAGGATGCCAGGCTGTTCCCCCATATGTCCGTGTTGCGGAACCTTCATTTCGGCAAGCGACGTTCAAAGGCCGGCCCGATTCATTTCGATGATGTCGTCGATCTGCTCGGCATTGGACATTTGCTCGACCGCAGGCCGGGCTCTCTTTCGGGAGGAGAACGCCAGCGTGTCGCGATTGGACGGGCCTTGCTGGCGCAACCGCTGCTGCTGGCAATGGATGAACCGCTGGCCAGTCTCGACGGGCCTCGCAAGTCAGAAATTCTGCCATATCTGTCCCGGCTCAAGACCAGGCTGAAGCTTCCGATCCTCTATGTGACACACGCGACCGAGGAGCTTGGTAGCCTTGCCGATACGCTTGTTCTGCTGAACCGGGGCGAAGTGGTCGCGGCCGGACCATTCGAACAGATCGTTACCAGAAGCGACCTGCCGTTTGCCGCGCGGGACGATGCAGGCACTGTGCTGACCGCAACCGTTGCCGAGCACGAGCGAGCGCGTCATTTGACCAGGCTTCATGCAGCCGGCATTGACATATGGGTTTCGTTACTCGACCGCGAACCAGGCTCTGAAGTGCGCATTCGGATTCCCGCCCGGGAGGTGATACTCGCGCCGGCCGAACCCGGTCCTACCAGCGTGCACAATGTACTCCCCGGCCTGGTCCGTGCGGTCACCCGGGACGAAGCCAAAAACGTCGCGCTGGTGGAGATTGCGATGCCCAATCACGTGACGTTCCTATCGCGCGTCACACTCAACTCGGTCGAGTATCTTGCCCTCAAAGTCGACCATCCGGTTGTCGCAATGATCACGTCCGTATCGGTTGAAATCCTTCCCGGATGACCTCCGGCCAGCGCCGTCGCTCAACTCAAAAGGCTCACGCGACCGCTCCCGATGTCATAATAGGCCGCGACCACGCTCAGTTTGCCTTGCGTTATGAGATCAGCCAGAAGCGGGGACGCGGTCCGCAGTAGGTCGGCCTGGATTGAGGCATTGGCCTTGATGGTGGCCTCCAGATCATTGCCGGCTCGCTCGACCGCCTGTCGGATTGGAGCGTACAGCGCGCTGATCTGGCCGGGCACCGCTTTCGCCGCCATGGTCGCCTTCACCGCGCCACATCCGCTGTGACCCAGCACAATGATCACACTCGTACCAAGAACCGCGGCGCCATACTCAAGACTGGCGATGATCTCCGGCGTGCAAAAGTTGCCGGCTATCCGCGCGACGAATACGTGGCCTATGCTCTGATCGAAGACCAGCTCGACCGGAACTCTGGAATCGGCACAGGACAGTACCGCCGCGAAAGGTTCCTGACCCGCGACGTTGTTCTGCTTGAGGATGGCCAGATCTTCTTCAAACGAATTGAGCCTGCCATCGACGAAGCGACTGTTCCCCGCCATGAGCCGTTTCAAGGCCGCATCGGGCGTCATCGACGTCTGGCCGCGGGCAAAGTCAGGAACCAAAGCGCCAACACTGCCCGCCGTGCCGGCGGCGAGCAGCAACCGGCGCGACAAGCAGCCTGCGCCCGATGCACCGGACAGCCGGCGCCCCAGCGTCATAACGCGCGATCCCGCTGCGTAGGAGTCAACCATGCCCGACATTCTCCCCATCACATGTAGATGTTACTGTTTTGTCGGGCTTTCGATCCGACGCCATCCGCACATCCCACGCTGAAGGGGACGTCGTCAATTCAGCTGCCGATCCAGCACGGCCCGCGCCGTCTATATCGACCTGCCAACGCTCCGCCGGCCGCACGTGCCACACGTCCGGACGACGGAGCTTCGCGTTTTACTTACGCTGCCTCGTAGCCAACGACCGCCTTTGATCTCAGTGAATTCGTCGAGCGCCCATTTGCCGTATTCGCGGCCGTTGCCGGACTGCTTGTAGCCGCCGAACGGCGCCGCCGTGTCGCCGGCCGGATAGTTCACGTAGCACATTCCCGGCGCGCATCTCCGCCGCAACGCGGCGGGCATGCGCGAGGTCGCCCGACTGCACGTAGGCCGCCAGACCATAGACCGTATCGTTCGCCAGCCGGATCGCTTCCGCCTCGTCCTTGTACGGCAGGATCGACAGCACGGGTCCGAAGATTTCCTCGCGCGCGATGGTCATGTCGTTGCGCACATTGGCGAACACCGTCGGACGGACGAAATAGCCGCGATTGAGGTTTTCCGGCCGGCCCGGACCACCGGTCACCAGTTCCGCGCCCTCGTCGATGCCGGCCTGGATCAGACGCTGGATCTTGTTGAACTGCACCTCGCTGACCACCGGACCGAGATCGGTGTCGGTCGTCGTTGACGTCACCGACCACGACGCGCTCGGCCGCCGCCTTGGCGATCGCCTTGACCTCCTCCTGGCGGTCGAGCGGCACGAACATCCGCGTCGGCGCGTTGCAGGACTGGCCGCTGTTGCCCATCATGCCGAGCACGCCCTTGGTGACGGCGGTCTGGAAATCGACGTCGGGCAGCAGGATGTTCGCGGACTTGCCGCCGAGTTCCTGCGCACACGCGCTTCACCGTCGTCGCCGCCGCCTGCGCCACCAGGATGCCGGCGCGGGTCGACCCGGTGAACGACATCATGTCGATGTCGGGATGCGCCGACATCGCCTCACCGACGACCGCGCCTTCGCCCTGCACCATGTTGTAGACGCCCGCCGGGACGCCCGCCGCATGCATCACCTCGGACCAGATGATGGCGTTCAGCGGTGCCACCTCGGACGGCTTCAGCACCATCGTGCAGCCGGCGGCGATCGCTGGCGCGACCTTGCAGACGATCTGGTTGATCGGCCAGTTCCACGGCGTGATCAGCCCGACCACGCCGATCGGTTCGCGCGCGATCAGAGTCGTGCCTTGAACGTCCTCGAACGTGATAGGTCTCCAGCACCTCGATCATGCGCATCAGATGGGCGGTGCCGGTGCCGGACTGCGCTCGCAGCGCGAACTTCAGCGGCGCGCCCATCTCGCGCGACAGCGTCTCCGCGATGTCCTGCCGGCGCTTGTTGTATTCGGACAGGATGGCCCGCAGCAGGTCCAGCCGCTCCTTGCGCGTGGTGCGGGAGAACGCCGGGAAAGGCCGCCTTCGCCGCGGCGACGGCGCGATCGACGTCCTTGGCGCCGCCGACGGCGATCTGGGTGAACGCCTCCTCGGTGGACGGATCGATCACGTCGAGCAGCTCCGGCTGCAGCGGATCGACCCAGGCTCCGTTCACGTAGTGCTGCTGTTCATGCTGCATTTAGAGTGCCTCCAAACGATCACCGGCCGCGATCAGCGCGGCGTTCAGGTCGCGGTTTCAACGTCGCGCGCGGGGTTTCAGCACCCCGGCGCACCCGTCATATACGCACGGATATGACGATTTGGATAGTGAACGCCAAGCCATGACAAATCCCGGCCGCCCGCTCATCCACCGGTCCCGGCACAGAGCGACAACCTTCCCGCGCATTCCAGACAGACGCCTCCGACGCCCGGCGTAAGGCATGGCGAACCCGCAGGCCAGCGACGGGAAACCGGTTACAGACAGCATGAAATCATCGAGCTGAAAGCAATGTCGTTTCATGAAATACGTTTCTAGGATCGAATTCAGTCGCTCTACCCGGCCGCATCGCGTTCCTGCCGTCATAATCGCTGCATCGTCCCGCGGCTGGGGACCGGTCTGCGGACGGGGGGAATCGAACCCCCACTCCCTTTCGAGATTCAGATTTTCATCCCACTTCGACTTTCGTCGCCGAACGCCACGAGAGCGTCTCGTGGTCTGGACTATCCCTTCGCCATGCCCCGTCACAGGGTTCAGGCGCCGCCCGTCTAGTCTCTACACCTTCCCCGCATCGGGGCTTGGCTCGGGATTGGCTTGGGCATGAGCCGTTAGCGTTCCCCGACTTTGAGCGGTTCTACTCCAGGGGTTTCCCCCCGGGCACTCCAATGAAGTCTGATGCGTCTACCGGTTCCGCCACGCCCGCGCAGTTGCCGTGTCAATATGGCCCGCCCGAGGTTACGCGTCGAGACAGTGTCGCTGTGCGCGACCAATGCCTCAGTCTCCAGTCCATTGTCATCCCGCCGGATCGCCGGCCGGTCCTAACCCGCCCGCAGCCGAGCAACAGCGTACGCGTCGAGCGTGAGCCGGGACGGCGCGGCCCGATCCGTGGCGAGCGACCCATCCAGCAGCGACACGGCATCAAGCATCCTGACCGGACCGCCGACAAAATCGTCCGGCAGAATGGCGGTCAGCTTGTCCGGCCCAAGATTGGCCAGCAGAAGGTGCGAAATCCCGCCCTTGCGAACCAGCAGCCCGACCAACGGCGTACCCTCTACGCCCTGCAGCCCTAGCAGCTCCCCTCCACGCAGCGCGGCGCAGTCCCGTAGCACATGATAGACGGGCCACACCCCAGCCGAGTTGAGAATGCCGAAGTCCCCAGCCGGCGCCGAGACGGCAATGCGGGCAGCGCCTCCTTGCGCGAATGCGGCAACATATCCGAGTGTCCAGGCGGCATTGAACAGGCCACGTTGGCGCGGATCGCGACCGGCCATCGGCAAGCGGGCGTCGTGCGGGTTCGCCATTGGCACCGGCCCGCTCGAGTTGTCGCGCAGACCGATCGCGCTCGGCCCGACCACGAATGGCGTGGATCCGGCGAGAGCGCGCACCGACGCCGCCACATGCGGCAGCGCCTCGATCGTCTCCATCACCGACCGGTCGTCCGCAGCATGCACAATGGCCGAGGTGGCGAAGGTGACGAAGTCGAGCAGGTCGAGCGGCGGTCGCTTGCGGTTGAGTTCGGTGAAGTGCGTGAACATGCCACCGCCGATGCGAACGCCGGGAAACACCGAGCGCGCGGCACGATACACGGCGTCGAGCGGCGGGCAGGGCGGCCAGGATGATCCAGGCGGCGTGCTGACCAGATCGGCCGCAGGCACCGCCATGACAGCGGTGAGAACCAGCCCGGCGTCGGCAACCGCCGCCCCGACCGCCCCCAGATCGGCCTCGAAGTCATCGAGCGACGGCACCACCACCTGCAACTCGACCGTCGCGCCGATGCCCTCGGCCAGCACCCGATAGCGGGCGAGTTCGGCTGCTGCGTGTCCCTGCCGCGAATCGAAGCGGCAGACCAGCACCGGCAGGCCGGCATCGCGTAAGGCCGGGAGGTGGGCCATTGCCGCCGACGCCTCGTCCGGCGTGCAGCCAAGCCCGATCGGCGACATGATCCCCATTGCCGCGCCAGTCCGTACCCGGATACCCGCGTCAGCCCGCGCCACGGACGGCGCCGGGCCGTCAAATGTCAGCGTCATCGTTTGCTGCAGCCGTTCGCTGGCCGACAGCGTGAACGGCCAGGGCAGGGCGAGCGGGCGGCAATAGGTCTTGAACGAAGCGTCTGTCCAGTTTCGATGGTCCTCCATTTCGAACGTGTCGCCTTCCATACGGCACGTCACCGTCAGCCCCTCTGCCGGCTCATGCGTCAGCGCACGCAGGTCGCGCATCGGTTGCACCGGGTCGATCAGTTCAGGGAACTGGCCGTCGACGATACTGTCGTCCACGTGCTCGATCCGCACCCGGGCGCCCGCCACGCCCGCGATCGGATGCAGCACGACGAAGCCGGTGCGGCAGGTCTCGAACTCGGTCTCGGCCGTGGCCTCGCAGCGGCATTCAAGCCGGCCATCGGCATCGCCGCTGAAATATGCGACGTATCCAAGTGATCGCGCGCCATCCTGCACACGCGCCATATAGCTGACTGTGAAAGTCCGCTCGGTTTCATCCACCCGCAGATCACTCAATTCGGGCGTCAGGGTGCCCCAGGTCCCGGTTCGTATTAGGAAACTGATGCCGCGGATCACCTCCGTGTCGCCGAAACGGATCGAGCGCAGGCCGCCGCTGTCCAACAGGGCCGAGAGCGCCCCGGCGGTCAGGCGACGCAGCGCGGGCGGCTTCTCGGACGTGCCATATAGAAGCCGGGCAAGCGCGTCGCTCATGGCGGAATGATCTCCCGGTGCCGCTGGGGAACCCGGGCACACTATAACGCCGGACCACGCGGAGGAAATGCGCCCCGCCGACGGGTCATGCATTGCCGGCAGCGACGAGTGGTCCGTTTCGACGGGTCTGACGTCTCGACCGTCAAAGCGACTGGACGATCAGCCGCCACGCGTATCTACCGGTTGTCGTCAGGCGGCGACGGCATCACACGTTGATGCCCGGACTTGGCGGGCGCCCCCAGACGCGCCTCACAGCCAACATCGCCAGCGACACCAAGATCCGCAGCGCAACGATTGCGAGGGTTATCTGCACCCAGAGGCCAAAGTTGCCGACAGTGGCCTCGATGCGATCACCCCATGGATACGGTAGGAGGTCACACCCGGCTTCTATCAACCCGGTCGTCGTCCGCTTCCACCACGTGAGTATCTCCGGGGCGTAGAGCCAGCCGAACACGTATGCGGCCAAGACGGCGCACGCGGTCCATGCCCGAAACAGGTGGCCCAGCAACCGCTCCCTGGCCTTGTTCCAGGACGAGTTCAATGTCGATCCCTGCCCCGACGCACCAACCTCGCCCTGCGCGGATTTGCCGGCACGGTCAACAACGCCCCACCTCACCGCGGGGCCGCGTTCGCCGCCGCAACCCCCGCGCGGGCCGGGACTGCACTCCCGCCCCCTGCCGCGCTCGCTCCGCCGGTGTGCCGGTCCATGAACGTGGTCACGTCGTGCAGCACCGGCGCGATCCAGCGCAGCGGCCACACAAAACAACCCAGTATCAGGCTGTGACCCACCCCACGATAGAATTTGTCCTCAACCTGCCCGCCATCTCGGCGGATCGCCGCAGCAAGATGCTCGGTGTTACGCGGCTGGACAACGGAATTGTCCACGCCGGACGCAAGCAACATCGGCGGTGCGCCGCCGCGGACGAAGCTGATCGGCTGGCTGCGGGTCAGATCACCCGCGGGAGCGAAGATTTCCTCCAGCCTGCGATCGTGCAACGGCAGGAAATCATATGGCCCGGCCAAGCCGACCAGTCCGGCGATGTCGCGGTCCGCGTCCAGCCCTTCGGCGCCCAGCCATTGCCGGTCCAGCGTCAGCATTGCCGCGATGTAGGCGCCCGCCGAATGTCCCATCAGGAAGATGCGGTGCGGATCGCCGCCATGCCTGGCGATATTCTCACGGATCCAGGCGACGGCAGCGGCGGCGTCCTGAATAAAGGCGGGAAAGCGCACCGCCGGATACAGCCGGTATTCCGGAACCACCGTTACGTAACCCCATGCCGCCAGCGTCGCCCCGACGAAGCGAAAGTTCGCCTTGTCGCCTTCCTGCCATCCGCCGCCGTGGAAGAACACAACCACCGGTCGGCCCTGCTCTGCCGGGGCTCCGGTACCGGAACCTCCGCCGTCCACCGCTGCCACCGCGGCAGCTCCGGCCTGGGCCGCCGCTTTCGGCGCGTAGATGTCCAGCGAATGGCGCTCACCAGGGGCGTAGGGAATATCACGCGCCTCGGTAATGCCCACCCACGGTGACAGCGCGTCCAGAATCGAGATGCGTGAGCACCCGGGCAGCAGCGTCAGTGCGACCACTGCCGGGAACAGTCCGCGCATTGTTCGCTCACATTCCGGCCAGGCGTTGCCCCAGGCCAAGCAGACCGCGCAACCGCACGCCCTCGCTGGCAAGCACACACAGGCAGGGTTCGGCGCTGATCACCACGGGTGGATGATCATGATCCCCCTCGGCTTCGTCAAGATCGCCCGGCGGTAGGTGCCGGCCCGCGTCGGCAAAAGCACCCGACAGCACGCAGGTGAGTTCCAGTCCCGCATGGCCGTGCCGCGGCAGGGTTCGCCCTGGCTGTCCCAGATCAACCCAGCCCAGGCCGAACCGCTGACCCGCAAGGGCCGCCAGCGCAGGCCGATGCCGATCGGCCACCATCGCCCCATCGGCACCCGATCCAGCGGCGCCGGCAGATCAGGGTGCAATACCGGTATGACCGAGGCAGGCTCTTCGGGGCGGTCGAGCAGCCGGTCCAGGACGTCCGGGTCCACCGCGCCAGGCGCCAGCGGCACCGGCGGCAACTCGTCCAGCATTGCGCCACCCACCGCTTCGATCGTCGCCACGTGCGCTGGCACTCCGCGCACTGCACCAGATGAGTCCCGAGAACCAGCGCCAGCGCCTCCGGCATGGCCCCGCTCGCGTACCCCACCAGGCTCGCTGCGCTGGGATGATGGGTAATCAAGTCGGATCCTCCAGGACAGCCCGTAACCGAGCGACGGCGAGCCGCAGGCGTGATTTGACTGTCCCCAAGGGAATACCGAGCTCTTTTTCGATCGCCGCGTGCGGCTTGTCCTCGAAGAACGCCTTGCGGACGACCAAGGCCTGTTCGGCGGGAAGCTGACTGAGCGCGACCCGGACGCGGGCGTCACGTTCGGCGCAGTCGAGGGCGTGGTCCGCCGGCTCCGCGACGTCCGGCTCCGTTGCCGGATCGGGCAGCAACGCGCTCGGGTGACGTTCCCGGCGCATGATGTCGATCCGCAGATTGCGGGCAATCGTGTAGATCCACGTGGTGGCGCCGGCGCGGCTCCGATCGAACAGCGCAGCCTTCCGCCACACCGCCAGCATCGCTTCCTGCGCCATCTCCTCCGCCGCCGCCGGACTGGCGCCGGTACGCAGCATCCAGCCATTAATGCGCGGAGCGAAATAGCGGAACAGCTCGCCAAACGCGGCGCGGTCCCGTTGCTGCGCGACGGCCTCGATCAGCGCGGCATGATGCTGTCCGTCGGTCAGCGCTGGTTGGGTCATTCCTCCGGCGGATATACCGCCATCGAACGGCAGCACCACCCCCCACGCACCCGCTGCCCCAGGTCCGCACGTCCTCGCCCGACACGCCCCCGCCTGCCCGGTCCCTGACTGCCACCTGACGCGGCTCTCAGGCACGCCGCGACCGCTGTGCGCCTCGGCTTGTATGACGTCGGCGCGCCTGCGCCGGTATCGCATCGGTTCCGGATCAACCTCTGCCGAACCCGGCTGGGAATGAAGAGACGTTGCATTCACGACCTCTCTTACGCCGTGGCGCGACGGATGGATCACTCTCCGGCGAAGCGTGATGGCGCGTAGTAGTACGTTCCTGGTTTTTGCCCGCGAAGGCGAGGACGCCGTCCGATACCGCGCGCGGCGTGACATACAAACGCATGCGAAAACGTATGGCCAAAGCCCTTCTCTAAATGATCGCCGCCGCGCCGAGTCGAGCGCGCCGCGCATGCCCTCAGGCCAACCGCGGGGGACCTGCCCTTGCACGGGACCCGCCGGCGGGGCATCGCACGTCCGCCGGCCCACGACTTGCGACCGCCAGCAGAACCAGGGTGGCATTTGATACCGGCAGCGCTTGGGCCTGAACGGTATGCACGCGGGGTCGCGCGCGATCCAATAAAATAGGGGTCGCGCGCGATCCAAGCGAACAGCAGCGATCGACTTGGGCGAGGGTTGGAACCAGCGTCGCGGTATACGGAACAGTTGATTCGAGCAGTGGTGCTGTCAGCGGCAAATAACCGCCCGGCGTCAGGCGGCGCGCATCGTCGCGGCCGCGGTGCGACCGTTGCCTGCAGCCGGTAGCCCGGCCGGCAGCGACCGCCATGCGAGATAGCGCTGGCCCCCGCTCTGGCATCCCCGTGGCACAGGGCACCCGCCCCTCAACTGCCCGCTCAGCCCCTCGCGGTCGTCGGGCACCGGGAGAGAGGCACCACAAAAGCGCCGACTGCAATCAACCGTGACTGCCGCCCCGGCGTCGGTTATACAGTCAGCATTACGTTGACTTAGGCACGGGGGATAAGTGGGCCGAGCGCGCGCGGATGAGGGGAGCCGCGGGCGAAATCAACAAAAAATGGGCCAGCCACCCGTCATTCGGCGGAAGAGTGGATCATCGGCGGCTTGGTATTGGACGACAATAAGACCCGGTGCTGTGACGACAGTGTGGTCAATGTGTAATTCTGAAAACAGCCTGGGACAAGACAGCGAGTATGTGGACCATGAGGACATTTGCTTCCCCGCGCCCGGCTTGGTGGGGACACCTGACGCGCGGCGCCTGGACCACGACCGATCACCAGGTCACCGCCGTTCCGCACAAACGACACGGCTTCTCGGCTGACCTTGGTGATGCTCGGCATCATTGCCGCCGCCGCCTTGCTTCGACTGTATGGGCTCGACCGGACCAGCATCTGGAACGATGAGGCGGCATCGTGGAATATGGCGCGGCATCCATTCTGGACCATGATCCTGGCAGCAGACCGGAGACAACAACCCGCCGCTCTTCGATATCATTCTGTATGTGATGATCCGCCTGTTCGGCGATTCTGAAACGATGCTCCGGCTGCCCTCAGCGATCCTCGGCATCGTCAATGTCTATCTGCTCTACCGGCTGGGAACCGTCCTCTGGGACCGCCTGACCGGCGTGTTCGCCGCGGCGCTTCTGACATTCTCCGGCTTTCCACATCTGGTATTCGCAGGAAGCCCGGATGTACTCGCTGTTCTGCGTCACGGCGACAGCCTTCGCGCTGACCACCGTGCTGTTCGTCACCGCGCCCACGCGGGCCAGAGCGGTGCTCTGCACGCTCGCCGGCGTGGCGCTCCTCTACAGCCATACCTATGGTCCTCTGGTCTGGGTTGCCATCGATGTCGTCGTCGCGGTAGCCATGCTGACCCGAGCGCCCTGGATCGCAGCCAGCGGCCGGATCTGGCTGCTGACCCAATTCCTCATCGGGATCTAGTTTCCTGCCTTGGGTGTCGGCGCATTGCTCGGCGACGTCAAGCAGGTGATGCAGGGCTTCTGGATACCTTATCCGACCCCGAGCTTCCTTTACTGGACGTTCAACTCGATCGCCGGCGGTCCGGCCATGCTCGTCTGCCTGGGCGTCCTCGTCCTACTGTCCTTTTGGCCCGCCGCGAGGCCAGGCAGCAACCGGCCGCTGCATGGTCAGTGCAGCCCGCGTCTGCCACCGCCGCCTGCCGGCCGTGCTTCGGATGGCGAAACCTCTTGCTGCTTTCCTGGGCCCTCCTTCCGTTTCTTATCGAGTATGGCGTCTCGGTGGTCGGCCGGCCAGTCATCGTCAGCCACTATCTGATAAGCTCCCTGCCTCCGATCCTGCTCCTGGCGGCACGCGGCCTTACCGTTCTCCGCTTCAACCGGCCGGTTCTGATCGGCGCCGTCGTCATTGTTTTCGCCTGCACTCTGCCCGGGGTATACAAGAGCCTGCTCATCGTCCAGCGCGAGGACTTTCGCGCCGCCGTCGCCACCTTCTCCGAACATTTCCTCAACTCGGACCAGGTCCTCTTCGCTTACGCGGTCCCGAGAAGGTGGCGGCTTGGGTGGCCAACGGCAAGCACTCGGTTGCACGCAATGCTTTCAACTATTATTACCGCTCACCCGTCGCGCATGAAGCGGTGATCGGCGCGCCGGCAACCAACGAGGACGAAGTGCTCGACTGCCGATCGTATCTGGGTGTTTGCCCGGTCAGGCATCGGCCACACGACTCCGTTGTTCGAGCAGATCGAATCGCAATACCAGGAATCCAAATCTTCGACTTCTATGGACTTACTCTGTACCTGTTCGCCCGCCCCTGCCCGCCCCGACAATCCGGCAGCCTGTTGATCACTGTCCTTTGGGGCTGCCCTTTGGGGCTCCGGCAACCTCCTCCACGCCCGCTCCGTATCATCCCCGTGCTCGGCCGAGCCTGACCCGGCAGAGGCGAGGGATCCAGGTCTAACATTCCAGCAGCCCTTGATTTCCGACCGCGAGCCAATTGACCGCTGCTGGTAGCTTATTGGTTTCGCACGCGCCCCGCTCGCGCCCCCCACCAACCCGCGTGCATGCCGGTCACCCCAAGGGCTGCCGGTAAACCAACTGCCCGCACGCGCAATCCTTCCTCCCGCGGGTACGATCACGCCATCCCTGGATCGACGGCCGCGGCCCCGAGCCCGACTGGTCCGGCCGCGCCACCGCACGCACGGCGGCACACAGCCCCGCGCCCGTTTCCGCGCGCCTCTCAGCCACATCCAATCAGCAAATCACGTCCGTCCGCGCGTATCGCACGTGACGACAGTGCCGCAATGACCCGACACTCCCCATTTCGCCGCCGGACCACCAGCGGTTAGCCATTTTTTAACCTTAACCCCTTAAACGCGGCGGTCGAGCGAGACGTCTCGTGATTATCAAGGTTGCGCCACATGTTGGATGGACTCGCTGGTTGGCTTCTCGACACATCTGAACTGCTGCGACATGGCCTGTATTCGTTTTGGCAGCCGGCCCTTCCCTGGCTCCTCGTCGCCTCCAAAATCGTTACGGGCCTTGCCTGGTTCTCCATCCCCCCTGCCCTGGCAGTGCTCGTGAGGCGCCGACCCGATCTCGTCTTTCGCCCGGTGCTCGGCTTGTTCACCGCTTTCATCCTGCTCTGCGGAGCCGGGTATTGGATCGACACTTTAGCATTATGGGTGCCCGCATTCGGCACCGCCGGCGTCATCGAGGTGGCGACCGCGCTCGCTTCCATCCTGGCTGCGTTCGCCGTGTGGAAGCTGCTTCCCGAAGTCCTCGCCTGGCCGACAGCGGCTCAGGTCCGCAATGTCAGGCTTGATCTGCTCAGGGTGCAGCAGAGCGAACTTCGTCTGGCCACCGCCGGAGCCGCTGAGGGTGCCCGGGACCACCTGGTCCGCGAACTCGCGCAAAGGGAAGCAACCGAGGCCGCGCTTCGTGAAAGCGAGGAGCGCTTCCGCCTCGGTACTGCAGAGCGATGTTGCCGAAGCCCTCTATCTGCTCGACCCCGACGGCAACATCGAAACCTGGAACGCCGGCGCCGAGCGGATCAAGGGTTACTCCGCCACCGAGATCATCGGTCGGAATTTCTCCCAGTTCTTCACCCCTAGCGATGTCGCCAAGGGCGAGCCCGCGCGCGTGCTGGCCGCGGCCCGCGACAGCGGCCACTTCGCCGCTGAGGCATGGCGGATGCGCAGGGACGGCAGCCGCTTCCTGGCCCGGGTCGCGATCACGGCAATCCGCCGCGACGACAACTCCCTGCGCGGCTTCGTCAAGGTGACGTCCGACCTCACCAACCGCCAGATCAACGAGGAAGAGCGCACCATCATCATCGAGGCGGCCCCGAACGGCATGATGATTGTCGACGAAGCCGGAATCATCACTCTCGTCAACTCCCAGGTCGAGCGGATCTTCGACTACCCGAACGGCACCCTGGTGGGGCAGTCGGTCGAGATCCTCGTCCCCGAGGCGGTCCGTGTCGCGCATGGTGGGCTGCGATCGGCGTATACTACCGGGCGCAGCGATCGGGCCATGGCCCCGCAGCGGCAGTTCATCGGGCGCAAACGAGATGGCAGCCCAGTGACCATCGAGATCATGCTCAACCCGGTCAGGACGGCGCGCGGCCGCAGTGTCGTCGCGTCGCTGTTCGATGTGACGGAACGGGTGCGCCTGGCCGCTGAACGCGAAGCAGTGGCGACACGCGAGCCCCTGGCGGTCGAGGAGACCAACGCCAGTCTGGACCACCTGTCGCGGCATCTCGCCAAGGCGCGTGACCGGGCGGAGCGGGCCAACAAGGCCAAGTCTCGCTTCCTCGCCGGCATGAGCCACGAACTCCGCACGCCATTGAACGGTATCATGGGATACGCCCACCTGCTGCAAATGGAAGGCGGCCTGAACCCCACTCAGAGCGAGCGGGTCGAGGCCATGCTGGGCGCCGGCAAACATCTGCTCGAGATGATCGCATGCGTCCTCGACCTGTCCGAGATCGAGGCTGAACGTCTGGTGCTGCGACCGGTCCAGGTCGACGTAAAGCCAGTCGCGGCGGCGTGCCTCGACCTCGTCCGACCGCTGGCGGAGGCCAAGGGGCTGAACCTGAACATCCTCGCAACCGCGGACGCACCGCGCTCGATCGTCGCCGATCCGACACGGCTCCGCCAAATCCTTCTCAACCTGCTGGGTAACGCGGTGAAGTTCACTCGTAAGGGCTCGGTCGTGTTGCAGGTCCGGCCCTTGCCGGACGGTTCCGCGGTGCGGATCGAGGTGGTCGATACCGGACCCGGCATATCAGCCGAACAACATCAACGCCTGTTCCAGGACTTTGAGCGTCTCGATATCGAGGCCACCTCCAGGGTCGAGGGCGCCGGTCTCGGCCTCGCCCTTTCAGCGCGGCTGGCAGCCCTGATGGGCGGCCGCCTGGACCACGAGGACAACCCGCCCGGCGGCAGCGTGTTCTGGCTGGAACTACCGTTGGACAGCAGCCTGGTCTCGTCCCCGGAGACGGCGCCGGGGTCTGCCGAGACCCACGTGGAACAGGCCCCGATACCCCATCGCCCGCTCCACGTTCTGGTGGTCGACGATGTCCTGATGAACCGTGACATCGCCGGATCGTTCCTGCGTGCCGCCGGCCATCAGGTCACCTGTGTCGAAGGCGGCGCCGAGGCGGTCTGCGCGGCCGCCAGAAACGATTTCGACGCGGTTTTGATGGACGTGCGCATGCCTGAGATGGACGGGCTCGAAGCGACACGCCGTATCCGCGCCATCGAGGGCCTCGCGGCCAGGTGCCGGTCGTGGCGCTGACTGCTCAGGCATTCACCGATCAGATCGCCGAATGCCATGCCGCCGGTATGGACAGTCACCTCGCCAAGCCGTTTGACCCGAGCACCCTGCTCGCCGCCGTCCTCCAGGCGGTCTTGGCCCGCCCGGCGCGTGCCGAGCAAACCACTGCCGCATCCGGCCCACCCCCTGAGTTTGTCGCCGCTCCTGTCCCCGTCATCGGCTCGGAGCTTACGGTGTTCGACGTGGTTACATTTGAGCGCACCACTGGGTTCCTCGCCCCCGAGGCGGTCGCATCCTATCTGCAGGTCATTTCGATCGTGGCAACGCCCTGCTGCGTGGGTTGCGCCAGCCCGACGCTCTCGCCCGCGTCGGTGACCAGCTCGCCGAAGCCGCACACCTGCTCGCCGGCAGCGCTGGCATGTTTGGCTTTGAGCGTCTTGCCGCCATTGGCCGCGGCTTCGAACGTGCCGTGCAGTCCGCCACGCCTGATGCACCTGCCCTGGCCAACGCACTCGCCGCCGCGGTCGAGGCCTCGCTTCTGGAAATACACGCCCGCACCCCTACGACGGAAGCAACACCGAAGGCCACGACCGAGGTTGGGAACGCCCAGACGCCAGCGAACCAAACCGCACCGGCCCCCCCACCCGGGCCGACGCCCGCTGGCCAGACGCCGCTGTCGGCAGACGAAACCATAAGCACCGACCTGGAAACCCTTACGCGTGAGCTCGGATCGGCGCGGGATGCCGCGGCGCGAGCCAGCCGGGCTAAAACCCGATTTCTCACCGGAATGAGCCATGAACTTCGGACGCCGCTGCATGGCGTGCTGGGTTATGCCCAGTTGCTGCGCCGCGACGGCGGCCTCAACGAGGTGCAGTCAGAACGATTGAATGCCTTGCTGGGCGCCGGCATGCATCTGCTGGAAATGATCGAGGGCGTGCTCGACCTGTCCGAGATCGAGGCCGGGCGCGTCGAAGTGCATATGACCGACGTCAATCTGCGCCGCGTCGCCGACGCCTGTCTCGATCTGGTACGTCCCGCCGCGGAGGCAAAGAAGCTCGCGCTCGGCCTTTCCATCGCCCTCGACGTCCCCCGCTACGTCAAGACTGATGCCAAGCGGCTGCGCCAGGTGTTGTTCAACCTGCTCGGCAACGCGGTGAAATTCACCCCTCGAGGCGCCGTCGATCTGCGTGTCCGGACCGCTGCGGAAGGCGTGGGTCTACGCTTCGAGGTAGCGGACACCGGCCCCGGCATGTCCGTCGAGCAACGCCGCCGCCTGTTCCACAACTTTGAACATCTGGACAGCCGATCCCCCAGCACGCTCGACGGCGCCGGACTTGGCCTGTCACTCTCCAAGCAACTCGCCGCCCTGATCGGCGGTCAGATCGGCCACGACGACAATCCGGGAGGCGGCAGTATATTCTGGCTGGAACTGCCGCTGCTGAGCTGCAAAGAATCCGCATCGGTTCAGCTCCCGGTATCCGCGTTCGATACGCCGCATGCCGGTCCGCCGGCCTTGCGCACTTTGCGCGTGCTCGCCGTCGACGACATGCCCATGAACCTCGATATCGCTGCCTCCTTTATCCGTTCGGCCGGTCACGAGGTTACCTGCGCCGGCAGCGGGGCCGAGGCGATTAGTGCCCTAACCGCGTCCGACTTTGACGTCGTCATGATGGACGTAAGGATGCCGGAGATGGACGGTCTGGAAGCGACCCGCCGTATCCGCGAGCTCGAGGCGGGGCGCAGACGCGTGCCGATTGTGGCCATGACAGGCCAAGTCTTCTCCGAGCAATTGCAGGAATGCCGGGAAGCAGGGATGGATCTGCACCTGGCGAAGCCGTTCACCCTGGATTCCCTGCTCGATGCTCTGGCCTCATCACAAGCCAGGACCAAGGCTGCCTAGCTTCGTGCGTCAGGGCCACCACTTCGTGCCATCGCCGCGCCTTCGTCTGCCCGGCCCGGGTCCCGTAGCCCGCTTCCGGGTTCGCAAGGTGCGGGGCCCCAGGCAGACGGCCGTTAGCCCCTGTCTCCGGCGCGTGGCATCCGCCAGGACGCCAGATACTCCTGGCGAGGAACCAGTTCCGCCCCGGCGGTTGCGGTAGTGCTGGCCATGACACGCGACAGCACATAGGCTAGGCCAAGTCTCAGGAGACCGAAACGATGATCCGCTTCCAAGCCGGCCGTCTGGCCGTATTGCTCGGCCCGATGGTCTTGCTCGCCGCATGCGGGGGGTCCGGCGTTCAGCAGGCGACCCGAGACCTGGAAGACCGGCTACACGCGCGCTTGGACCCTGACATCGCAGCCGGCCACGTCGCGTTGCAACCACTTGCCGGCGGGCGCCCGGGTTACTCTGCCCGATGCGACCGGGTTCGCGAGCGGCGGGGCGGAACTGAGCGACAAAGGCCGCGATGTCCTGGCCAGTACGATCCAGGGCCTGCTGGCCCCGAGCCTCATGCGAATTGACGTATCCGACGCTGTGGTGACACTCGACGGTGCGCGATCAACGCGGGTTGGGGCAGTTCGGCAATACTTCCTGGCCTACGGACTTGGGCCCTCGCTGCTGCCAGCCGGACAGTCGCCGGCATGCGACCGGCAGCAGCCGGCCCTTCCGCCACAGGCCTGGCGATCACGATCAACGTTCAATGTCCGTCACACCAGCCGCCGGCCGGCGACGACAGTGCTCCGCCCCAGGCATCGTGCAACTGAAGACGGGCGATCGTCGGCCTGCTCCCGCCCGCTCTTCATCACCGCCGTCCCGCAAAACCTGCGGCGGTCGTTGCGCAGCCCAACCGTTGGCCTTCGGGCCCAGCAGTCCGTAGGAAAGACCCGCATGGCGCCCAACACCAAACGCGTGTTCTACGTGAACAATGTTGCTGCCCCGGTGTATCTGGAGATCCTGGGCAGACGGCCGGACATCCATGTGGACAAGTTGGCGAACGACACCCCGGACGAACAGGCGGCGCCCGTGTTGGCACAGGCACATGCCTACCAAATCGGCTCCTCCCGACAGGAACTGGCGCCGCGGTTCCAGGGCTACACGCCGCTGTTGGAGCCGCTGTCCTAACCTTTTGGTGCTGTCCACCAACGGCGCCGGCTTCGATACCGTCAGCCTGGCCGATGCCACGGCCGCCGGGATCCTGGTGGTCAACCAGGCAGGCGGCAACCGGGAGGGCGTGGCCGAGCACGTCATGGCCATGATGCTGTCGCTGTCGAAGCGCCTGATGCTCGCCGATCATGCAATGCGCAGCGGAGCAGTCTACCAGCGGCGAGACTTCATGGGCGACGACGTCCAGGGGCGCACCATCGGTATCATCGGCATCGGGCACGTCGGCAGCCGGGTGGCCGAGCTATGCCGCGGGCTGTTCCAGATGCGGGTGCTGGCATACGACCCATATTTGTCGGCCGACGACGT
Source organism: uncultured Alphaproteobacteria bacterium (assembly GCA_963759425.1). Classification (GTDB taxonomy): domain Bacteria; phylum Pseudomonadota; class Alphaproteobacteria; order Acetobacterales; family Acetobacteraceae; genus Rhodopila. Next base: position 50,343 of record CAVWZM010000015.1, on the reverse strand, counting down.
GAAGACGCGGGGCGCCGAGAAAGTCGCCTCGCTGGAGGAACTGCTGCGGCAGGCAGACTATGTCACGGTCAACTGCCCGCACACCGCCGAGACACGCATGATGCTCGGCCCGCTGCAGTTCGCCCAGATGCAGCCACATGCATATTTCATCACCACCGCGCGCGGCGGCATTCATGATGAAGCCGCGCTCGCCGAGGCGCTGACCGCGAAACGGATTGCCGGTGCGGGCCTGGATGTGTGGGAGGAGGAGCCGCCGCCGAACGAGCATCCGTTGCTGAAGTTCGACAACGTCCTGGTCAGCCCGCACACCGCCGGCATCACGCGGCAGTCCCGCCACAACATCGCACGTATCGCGGCGGAGCAGATGCCGGACATCCTCGATGGCAGGCGGCCGCCGCGTCTGCTGAACCCTGAGGTCTGGCCGGTCTATGCCGAGCGGTTCGCGCGCATCCTGGGCTTCCGGCCAGACGGGTAACGCTGCTCTCGCGTGACCCGTCTCATTGCGAGCGAACATTGGGTGGATCGAGCCTGACCACCGGGCAGTCGACGATCACGATTGGCCAGAAAAATGCCACTACTGCATGCCAGCAGCCCTTGAGCCTGACTGCTATGCACGCGGGCTTGGCGGGGCGAGCGCGTGGACCGCAGAGCGGGTCAAGGCCAACGCAGGCGGTCAGCCGGCTTCATGCGAGTGAGGGGGCCGTGCGCGAAATCAATACGATACGAACGGGCTGACTGTTGTGAGACAGGTCAACGTTCCGGCCCGTTGGTATCAGATCATCAGCCCCCTGCTTCTTGGTGACGCATCGATGCAGCGGCGATCAGGCTCCTGGGCTGCCGTTTCTTTCGATATAACATTGAATACCCACGGCTGGTCTACCTCCGATGCGCCGAAATCCGATCTGATCAGACAACGACTTGCGTCGGGAGGCCAAACACCGTCTCGGTCACTATACGCATGCCGGCCGCGGCCCCCGGCGGATACCGTAACTGACCCGTGATGACGATACCGCCCGGTGTCGCGGATACATGGAGTGTACGTCAGCCGTTTTTTGGGTCTGCCTCGTCGGGCCGTTGGAAACGATCGTCGGGGAAATCGAACGCCGGCACGGGCTCGTTTCGCCGCCTGAAGTTAGAAAGCGGCTTGACTTATCATCCTGTCATGTTACGAAATGTTGCCGCGAACGCCTGAAGCGGCGACCAAAAACAAAATCAACGGAGGAACGTTCCATGGGGATGCACAGATGCGGCTTTGCTGTCCTGACGCTGGCTGCCGCCATGTCCATCGGGCTCGCGGCGATGGGTGCAGAGCTACCCAAAGAAGGTAATTATAAGGGCACGTATAGTGCAATAGGTACTTACAAAGTAAACCCAATCGACAAAGATAGAGCACTCTCGACTTTCGAAGAGACAGGCTTGAATGTTAGCGACGGGTTCCTCGACCATATGATTTGGCATTGCTGGGGCACTGGCGAAATCGTAAAGGGAGCAGAGGTTGATCAAGGCCATTGCACCGCGACCGACGTCTCGGGAGATAAGCTTGCGGCCAAGTTCGTCAGTGAAAAGCACACACCTGATCAGAAGAATTTCATGGTGACGGTAACCTGCGACGGAGGTTCTGGTAAATACACGGGAGCCACCTGCACCGAAACTGATACCATGGGTGGAAACGAATTTCCGGCGGCCCCGAGGGCACCTACGTTCAGTACGTCACTTTTCAGGGCACGTACAAGCTTCCCTGACTTACCAAGAATGCGCCGCCGCACCTTGCGGTGCACCTCCACGACGGCTCCTGATGCGGCCCCGACGCTCCTGGCCATTCGCGCATTGCGACAGCTCCGGATGCCGTCGCCTCCGGGACTGAGACCCACCTGTCACCGGCACCCCTTACCAGACCGGTATGGGACCGTGTTGGCGGGGCATGCTCTGCGGGCAAAGGCCGGTTTACACCAACTGGCGTCGCGCCAGTGAGAGTGTCTCGCGCGAAAATCAGTAGGACGACGATCCGGTTGACGATCGGATGGCATCCGTTGCGCATGCTTCATCATTTGCGCACCGCCGCGGCTCCGACAGCTTTCGTTACGGAGACCTCACACCGATCGGCCCAGCCCAGGACGGTTCCGTCAGTGCCCTTCGGGCCCGTCTCGTTTCGCCGGATAGGTGGGGAAACGATCGCCCAGGCGATCGAACCTTGACACCAAGCCGTCCCGCCACCGTCGAAGTGCCGTTCCCGCGCGCAGAAGCTCCATGGGACTTCCGAGCCGCGCATACTGGAAAACTGAGAACAGCAGATAGTCCACATAACTCGGCGCAGCGCCGGCGACATAGTCCTGTTCGGACAACGTCTGCTCCAGCGGCCCAACGACCGTTTCGAATTCGCCGAACCATCGGTCGCGATCGGTGCAGTAATCCTCGAGCGTGCAGCCGAACTGTGCTTCCCGTGACTGGCGGAAATAAGCCCGGTCCTCGGGGGCAAGACAGTAGATGAAGTCAGCGGAGATGAGCCGGCGGACCGCCGGGCCGAGCGCGTTGTCCGACCATTGGTTGGCGAAGCGCGCCAGGCCACGACCGACCGCGCCGCCGAGCAGCGAGGGATGATCCGGATACTGCGTCTCCAGATAGACCGCGATGTTCCAGGAATCGTGAACGACCCGGTCCCCATCGACAAGCACCGGAACCTTGTCCTGTCCGCTGATCGCAGCGAATTTTCTCGACATCGGCAAATCGTACCGAGCGATACTCGACCGCAACGCCCTTGTGCGCGAGCGCATAACGCGTGCGCCACGAAAACGGGCTCGGGCGGCGCTCTTGCAGACCGATACGCTCGTACATGATTAAGGTCATCGTTGCAGATCCCGGCATTTATTTCAGCGTCAGTCACCCATCTAATAACCGAGACCGTGTTGTCGTGCCAACCCATCCGCCGCATCAGGCAGACCAGCATGCCCCGGAGCATCGACAGCCCCGATAGCCCCGTTGCCCAACTAACCTCCGCTACCGGACCAGCGCCGCCGCGATCTTCTCGCGCGTCAACGGCATGTCCCTGATCCGCACCCCGAGCGCATGCGCCACCGCGTTGCCGATCGCCGCGGCGGTCGGACCGAACGTGCACTCACCCATGCCCAGGGTCGGCTGATCAGGATTGTCGATGATGACGGCTTCGATTTCCGGCACCTCGGAGAATCGCATGATCGGATAGCGGTCCCAGTCCAGCGACGTGATGCCGTCGCCGTCCAGCGTCACCTGTTCCTTCAGGGTCATGCTCGCCGCATGGACAATGCCGCCCTCGAGTTGATTGCGTGCCCCGTCCGGGTTGATCACCAACCCGGCGTCGGCGGCGCACCAGACCCGCCGTAACGAAACATCCTGATCCACCTCCAGCTCCACGGCCACACACGCATAGGCGGCCTTGTTCTTGTAACGACTCCACGCCAGGCCCAGCCCACGCCCATCGCCCGCCGGCCCCCGCGCCGCACCACCCGCACCGCTCGGCCACATTCTCGATCAGCCGCCGTGCCCGCGGGTCCGACAGGATCGACAACCGATACGCAACAGGATCGACCCCGGCGCGCTCCGCCAGCTCGTCGATGAAACATTCCATGGCGTAAACGTTGGGCAGTGCCCCGAGCCCGCGCAGCGACGAGGTGCGGACCGGTGTCGCCAGCGACAGATGATGGATCACCCGTTTCGCCGGCAACATCGTATAGCGGGAAACCGTTGCGCGTGCCGCCGCCGCCGGCCGCCTCGGTCGGATCGTTCGGCCTTGGGCGGGGGCGGTGGCGAGGGCAGCGCCTCGTGCGCCAGCATGGTTCCGCCGGACACCGGGCGCTGCACATGGGGGCCGGCCCAGACCTCCGTCGTCCAGTCCAGCGGCCGCCCGGCCTCGTCCAGCGCAACCCGGATGCGGGTCGTGTGGGCGGTGCTGACCGGTTCGAAGGCGAACTCCTCCTCGCGCCGCCATTGCACGCGAATGCAATGGTCCGGCACCTGGAGCGCGATGACCGCGGCGTCCAGCGCGGCATCGTCGGCGCCGTTGTGGCCATAGCAGCCGGCGCCATGGGCGTGCCGCACCGTCACCTGATCCCGCTTCAGGCCCAGAATCTCCGGCCAGGCTGTTGCGCAGCGGATAGACGCCCTGGGTGTGCGACCAGACCGACAGATGCCCGTCGCGGTATTCGGCCAGGGCACAGGACGGCGCCAGCGCCGCGTGGGCCACGAACGGGCGCGAATAGGTCTCGCTGACGACGGTCCCGGCTTGCGACCGGCGATTCCGGGTCGCCGTAGCGCCGGTCGTCGGCCGGCTGAGACAGCAGCCACGCCGCCTCCTGCTGCGCCGGTTGCAGCTGCCGCACGCCGGTCCAGGTGGCGTGCGCCGGTGCCGCCACCGCCGCTCGCTGCACCACAGTCTCGTCGGCGCCGACCAAGGCCACGAAATCGCCGACCCGCACGATCCTGATGTCTCCGCCGGCCGCCCGCCTGATCGCCGCCTCGTTCAGCGCCGCAAGCCGGGCGCCTCGGGATGGCTGGCGCAGCACCCGGGCGTGCAGCATGTCGGGCCGGACGATGTCCTGGATGAACGCGGCGCCGGTCACCTTGGCGATCAGGTCCCGCCGGGGCACCGGCTGGCCGACCACCTTGTAGGCCGCGGGGGATTTCGGCGTCGGCCGACCCCTCGATGTCGACGGCGAAATCCTCCGGCGCCGGAGAAGCTCCAGTAGTCATGGCCGGTGACGTTGCCGTCCTGCAGGAACACGCCGTCATCCACCGACAGATCGTCCGGCGCGCAGTTCAGCCGCTGCGCCAGGCGCCCGAGGATGCGCGTGCGCAGTTCCGCGCTGACCAGCCGCACCGAGCGGCCCGATACCTCGATCGACTGGCTCGAACTGGTCGAGCCCTCGTCGGGCGCATCATCGGTGTCGCCCGCCAGGATGTCGATGCGTTCGATCGCGACGTCCAGCTCCTCGGCGGCGATCTGCGACAGGGCGATCGAGCACCCCCTGGCCGATCTCCACCTTGCCGACCGCCAGCCTGACGGTCCGGTCCGGGCTGGAAGCGCAGCCATTTGTCCATCCGGCGGTTGTTCTGGATGCTCAGAGGCAGCGTGTCGCTCATGCCGAGGCTCCCATGGCGGCCGCCCTCTGGACCGCCTTGATGATCCGCGTATGCGTGCCGCAGCGGCACAGATGCTTGTCCAGCGCGGCAACGATCTCGTCGCCGGGACGGCGTCGGGTTGCGGTCGAGCAAGGCCTTGGCGCTGATGATGATGCCGGACAGACAATAGCCGCACTGCCCGGCCTGCTCCTCCAGGAACGCCCGTTGCAGCACGTGCGGATGCTCGGCCGAACCCAGCCCCTCGATCGTGGTCACATGGCGGCCGGCGACCGAGCCGACCTCCCGCGCGCAGGAATAGTCCGGCTCGCCATCCAGCAGCACCATGCAGGTGCCGCACTGTTCCAGCCCGCAGCCGTAACGGGTGCCCTTCAGGTCCAGATGGTTGCGCAGCACATCGAGCAGCGGCGTGGTCGCGGCGGTGTCGACGCTGACAGCGCGTCCGTTGACGATCAGAGCGACGCTCATCTTGCTTCCCCTGTGCGTGCCGAGTGGTGGCGCCCGGTCCGCTTCGGGTCAAGTCTGGACCGGCTCCGAGGTCCACGGCAATTCCCAGAGCTCCCGGTTGCACAGCTTGTCCGCCAGCGCCGAGGCGATCGCGTCGAACAGGCGCTCGCCCTTTTCCGCCGTCGCCGCCTGCGGGTTGCCGATCACGCCGGAGCCCGAGCGGCTGCCGACGCTGCGCCAGCTATAGACGCCGCCACCCACCACGTCGGCCAGGTCCGGCGTGGTGTTGGACTTTGCCAGCGGAATGCGGTCGGCCGCCACTAGATCGGGGCGGACCGCCATCATCATCGAGGTTTCCGCCTCGCAGGCGTGCTGCAGGCCGCCCTGGGTTTCCAGGATCTTGGCGATCGCGACCGCGGCGGCATACCAATAGGTGAACTGGACGATCGGCACGCCCAGCTTGGGGGTCAGGTCATCGGTGATGGTGCGCAACGCGTTCTCGTTGCCGCCGTGCGCGTTGAGCAGCACGATGCGGCGGAAACCGTGCCGCAGCACCGATCGCACCACGCCTTCGATCAGTGCGGCGAAGGCGGCGTTGTCCAGCGTGACTGTGCCGCCGAAGCTCATGTGATGCTCCGACAGTCCGGTCCACAGCACCGGCAGCACCAGCACCGGCTCGCCCTTCGCCAGCACCTTCTCCGCGGTGCGTGCGGCGACCGTCTCGCCAAGCATGCGAATCGACCTCGACCGGCAGATGCGGTCCGTGCTGCTCCAGCGCGGCGACCGGCAGGATGACGATCGCGTCCTGCCGGGCCTGTTCCCGTAATTGATCCGCACGCAGCTTGCGCCACTCGTATTTGCCATGTTCGCTCCGCTCCAGGCCGGCGATAGCGCCGGCCGTGTTCGCTGTCACAAAATCCGTGTGTCCCGTATGGTGACCCAGCCTGACCGAGGTTCGCGTCGTGCTCGCGGCCGTCAAGGACGCTGCGCGCCGCCGCGCGGTGGCCTCGGAAGGCCGAGGCCATCCCTGACCGCCGCTGCGCGCGGCGCGGTTCAGTTCCCAGGCCGGGACGAGGAAACGGCGGCCAACCGAACCAGGAAACGGATGCGGTTGTCATGCCGTCACCGTCTCGGTTGGCTGCCACGGCTGGCGATCCCTGGCGATCGCATTCAGGGTCACCAGCATCTTGCGCATCACCGCGGTCAAGGCGACCTTGCCAGGCCGCCGATTGGTCTGCACCAGGCGCTGGTAGAACGCCCGCATCGTCTGGTTGTAGCGAATGGCGATGCGGGCGGCGTTGAACAGCACCCGGCGCACGCCAGGCCGCCCGTGGCCGGTGACGGCGCGGCCGCGCTGCGTGCCGCTGTCGCGTTGTTGCGGCGCCAAACCGACCAGGGCGGCGATCTGCTTTCCGGAGCGGCTGCCAAGCTCGGGCAGTTCGGCCAGCAGGGTGTGCACCGTGACCAGCCCGACTCCCTTCAGGCTGCGCAACAATGCGGCCATCGCGGCGAACTCGGGCGTCGTGCGGATGGTCTGCTCGAGCGCCGTCTCGATCGCCGCCAGAGCGCTCTCCAGCGCCTCGGCGACCACGGTGAAGCTAGCTTTCGCGGCCGCCGAGCTGGCCATTGCGGCGCGACAGCGTTCGCCCTGCAGGGTGGCGACCAACTGCCGCCGGCGGGCCGACAGTTCGCGCAGTGTCTCGTTGTCCTCGACCAGCGGGGCGAGGCCGCGGCTGGCCAGCTCGATGGCGGCGAAGTCGGCCAGCAGGCGGGCGTCGATCGGATCGGTCTTGGCCTTGACGCCGCGGCGACGGCGGAAGGCGACGATCTCATTCGGATGCACCCGGGCGAAGGCGAGGCCAGCTCGGCGCAGCGCGCGCTTCAAGGGTCGCTCGTAGCCGCCTGTCGGCTCGAAGGCGACGAGGTCGACGCTGGCGGTATCCAGCGTGCCGAGCCAGTGTTGGATCGCGGCGTCGCAGTTGTCGATCCGGCGATGACCGGGCCGCCCGGCCGTTGCTACATCGATCCAGCCCTTGGAGACATCGACGCCGATGAACTGCTTGTCTGGCATGATGAGTTCCACCACTATGGTTGTCGTGGTCCGCACGCTGGATTGCATCCGGGCGAACAGCCCTCACTCCCGTACGCGTGTAAGACCGTGACGCCGGCAGGCCCGAGATCCCCACGGTCGCACAGACCAGCCCACGACCCGAGTGTCTGCCGGCGTCTCCCTGTCTCGCTCCAGGGAGCCGCAACATGCAACCCACGACCTGGTGACGAAGCCGCAGAAGCTTCGCTGCAGCCGTCGCTGTGATAAGACTGCTGCCGCCACAACAACACCAGGGGACGTTCGCCGTTGAAGATCCTGCCGACAATCTTCGCGCTCCTCGCCTGCGGCTTTGTCCGCGGCGGCCGCGGCCGAGCGGCCCGACACGCCGGCACGAGAGACCGATGCCGCCCATCCACCCGCGGAGCTGCCAGCGGAGGTCACCACCCATCAGGTGCTGGAGCTACCGGGGCGGACCCTCCACTTCTCCGCTTCGGCCGGCGGCATCCGGCTGCGGGATGGGAAAGATACCCCGCTGACCGACATTGCATTCGTCGCCTATCAGTTGGAAGGCGCGACCGTCGCCTCGCGTCCGGTCACCTTCGTCTTCAACGGCGGACCCGGCATGGCCTCCGCCTGGCTGCAGATGGGCGCGGTGGGGCCGTGGCGGGTGCGGCTTGATCCGCATGCCGACGGTCCCTCGGCATCGCCCGAGCCGGTGGCCAACGCCGAAACATGGCTGGATTTCACCGACCTGGTGTTCCTCGATCCGCCCGGCACGGGCTACTCGCGCGTCGTGACCACCGACAGCGAGCAGCGCCGGCGGCTCTGGTCGGTGGGCGGCGATATCGACGTGCTGGCGACGGCCATCCGCCGCTGGCTCGATCGCAGCGGCCGCATCGCTTCGCCCAAATTCATCCTCGGCGAAAGCTATGGCGGGTTCCGCGGACCGAAGCTGGTGCGAAAGCTCGCAGCCGACGACGGGGTTGGTGTCAGCGGACTGGTGCTGCTGTCGCCTTTGCTCAATTCACATAGCGAAAGCGGCTTTGCCGACCCACTGAGCTGGGTCGATCTGCTGCCGTCCGAAGTCGCCACGGTCCGAGCCAGGCGTGGGCCGGTGGCCCGGTCGGATTTAGCCGATGTCGAGGCTTATGCGCGGGGCGACTACGTCACCGACATTCTGCGGGGTGAGCACGACCCGCGTCGGCAACCGATCGGCTCACCGAGCGGGTGGTCGCGCTGACCGGCTTCGATCCCGCGCTGGTCAGGCGCATGCATGGCCGCCTCGACGGCTCGCTGTTCCAGCAGTTCGTCGCGACCGGCCGGGTCGCCAGTGTCTATGACGCCACGGCGACCCGCCCCGACCCGACGCCGCGTCAGCTGAGCAGCGAGTTTCCCGACCCGATCCTCGGCGGCTTCCAGGCGCCGGTGACCAGCGCCATGGTGGCGATCTACACGCAGAAGCTGAACTGGCATCCCGACTTCGTATACCGGCTGGCGAGCGACTCGGCGTTCGAGGAGTGGGACTGGGGACGCGGGCTGGGACGCCCCGAGTCGCTGACCGCGCTGCAGGCGGCCCGGTCGGTCGACCCGCATCTCCGCGTGCTGATCGCGCACGGCCTGTTCGACCTCCGAACCCCCTACTTCGCCTCCGCCCGGCTGCTCGACATGCTGCCGGACGTGGATGGCGCGGCGCCCGTGGCACTGCGGGTCTATTCCGGGCGGTCACATGTTCTATTTCGACGACGCATCGCGCGCCGCGTTGCACAACGATGTCGAGGCGACGCTTCTGCCCCATGACAATCTCATCGTTCGAGAAAACAGGCGTCGCCATACGAGTGAAAGCGGTATCCGGCCCTGACGGCATGGGCATAGGCCGCGAGCATCCGCTCCCGGCCGGAAAACGCCGAGACCAGCATCAGCAGGGTCGAGCGCGGCAGATGAAAGTTCGTCACCAGCCGGTCGACCACCTTGAACCGGTAACCCGGCAGGATGAACAGGGCGGTGTCGCCGGCGAACGGCAGCACGGTGCCATCGGCGAGGGCCGCGCTCTCCAGCAGCCGCAGCGCCGTGGTGCCGACGGCGACCACCCGCCCGCCGCGCCGCCGCGCCTGGTTGATGCGGGCGGCGGCTGTTCGGTGATCTCCCCCCGTTCCGCATGCATCCGGTGATCCGTCACCCGCTCGACCCGCACCGGCAGGAACGTACCGATCCCGACATGCAGCGTGACGGCGACCAGCTCTACCCCGGCCTCCTGCAGTTTGGTGAGCAGACCGGGGGTGAAATGCAGCCCCGCGGTCGGCGCCGCCACGGCACCTTCGCGATTGGCAAACACCGTCTGGTAGTCCGACCGCATCACTCGGCCGCGGCCCGTCGGGCCGGCGAATATACGGGGGCAATGCCAGCGCGCCCGCCTGCGAGATGGCGCGCATCAGGTCGTCGCCGGCCAGATTGAACGCAACGCCTATGCCGCCGTCGGCGGTTTTCTCCACCACCCGTGCCGTCAGCGCCGGCGACCGCTCGATCGTCAGAATTCGCCCACCCGCAGCCGCCGCCCGTTCCGCGCCAGGGCCTGCCACACGCCGTCCGCGTCGAGGCCGATCTAGGGTCAGGCCGACCCGCGCCTCACCCCGAACAGCCTGGAGCTGCGCCGGAAACACCAGCGTATCGTTCACCACCAGGATATCGCCCGGACGCAACAGGGTCGGCAGGTCGCGCACTGTAAGGTCCGCCAGCCCGTCGCGACGGACGTGTAGCATTCGCGCGCCGTCGCGGGGCCGGGCGGGTTCCTGGGCGATGCGGTCGGCAGGCAGGTCGTAGTCGAAGTCGGCCAGACGTCAGCCTGGTGGGACTAGTGTCCGACAACAGCCGTCAACGCTCCCGGGACGCCGCTGTCCGCCGAGCAAACATGGAAGACTGGTTACACGGATGCATCGACATAAGGCTGCACAAACCAGCCGGCACTCAGCGCGACTGATAGGAGGAAATCTCGATCAGATTTCCATCCGGATCGCGACAGTACACCGACTGGATCGGCCCCAGTGCGCCGGCCCGTTCGACCGGTCCCTGCAGGATCTGCACCCCGCAGTCATGCAGATGTCCGATCACCTCGTCCGGCGGCACGGCGGTGATAAAACAAACATCGGCGGCGCCGCTGTCGGTGTTGGCCCCTGTCGGCCACGTCCCGGTATCGGCATCCATCGGCCGCAGATTGATCTTCTGACCGCCGAACTTCAGCGCGGTGCGATTTTCCGCGCCGAAATCCTCTTGCTCCATGCCCAGCACTCGCTGGTACCAGGCGGCGGTCAGTTCAACGCTCTTGACGTTGATGACGATGTGGTCGATCCGGTCGATGGTGAAGCGCATCATCCAAGCCCGTCGTAAAAGTCGTTGCCCTTGTCATCCATGATGATGAAGGCCGGGAAATTCTCCACCTCGATGCGCCACACCGCCTCCATGCCGAGTTCGGGAAACTCCAGCACTTCTACCTTGCGGATGCAGTCCTGCGCCAGCCGTGCCGCGGCGCCGCCGACGCTGCCGAGGTAAAAGCCGCCATGGGTACGGCAGGAATCCTTTACGGCTATGGAACGATTGCCCTTCGCCAGCATGACCAGTGAACCGCCGGCCGCCTGGAACTCCGCAACATAACTGTCCATACGGCCCGCCGTGGTCGGACCAAAGCTGCCGGTTGCCATGCCGTCGGGCGTCTTCGCCGGCCCGGCGTAATACACCGGGTGGTTCTTGATGTAGTCGGGCAGCGGCAGGCCGTTGTCCAGCCTCTCCTTCAACTTGGCGTGGGCGATGTCGCGCGCGACGACCATGGTCCCGGTCAGCGACAGCCGCGTCTTCACCTGGATGGCGCGACAGCTCCGCTGTGATGTCCCGCATCGGCCGGTCGAGATTGATCGGCACCGCTGTCGTCGCCAAGATGCATCTCGCTCGTCTCGGGCAGATACTTCGCCGGATCGGTCTCGAGCCGTTCCAGGAAGACGCCGTCCGGGGTGATCTTCGCCATGATCTGCCGGTCGGCGCTGCACGACACGCCGATGCCGACGGGCAGCGAGGCGCCGTGGCGTGGCAGCCGCACCACACGCACGTCATGACAAAAGTATTTGCCGCCGAACTGCGCGCCGATGCCGATTTTTGCCGACAATTCCAGGACCTGCCGCTCCAGTTCGAGATCGCGAAACGCGTGACCGGCCCTGCTGCCGGCGGTCGGCAGCTGATCCAGCCATTTCGTCGAGGCCAGCTTGACCGTCTTCAGTGTCATCTCGGCCGAGGTGCCGCCAATGACGATCGCCAGGTGATACGGCGGGCAGGCCGATGTCCCTAGTGTCTTCATCTTCGTTTCGAGGAACTTCAACAACCGCTCCGGCGACAGGATGGCCCGCGTCTCCTGGAACAGAAACGTCTTGTTGGCGCTGCCGCCGCCCTTGGCAACGAACATCAGATGGAACTCGTCCGCGTGATGCTCTCCGGGAGCCGCCATGATGTCGAACTGGACGGGCAGGTTGTTGCCGGTGTTGACCTCCTCGAACATCGACAGCGGCGCCATCTGCGAATAGCGCAGATTGGTCTCGGTGTAGGTGCGGTGGACGCCCCGGGACAGCGCCTCCTCCTCGTCGCCGTCCACCCAGACGCGCTGGCCCTTCTTGCCAAAGACGATGGCGGTGCCGGTGTCCTGGCACATCGGCAGCACCCCGCCGGCGGCGATATTGGCGTTCTTCAGGAGATCGAGCGCCACGAAACGGTCGTTTGGGCTGGCCTCCGGATCATCCAGGATCGCCCGCAGTTGTGCCAGATGAGCCGGACGGAGCAGGTGCGACACGTCGCGAAAGGCCTGCACCGCGAGTTCGCTCAGCACCTCCGGGGGGATACGGAGCACGGTCTTGCCTTCGACCGCGATGGTCCGCACGCCCTTGATCGGCAGCTTGCGCCATGGCGTCGCCGCGGCACCCAGCGGGAACATCGGCGAATAGTCGAAGCTGGCTGGAAGCTGCGCCGGAGCATCCACGTTCTTGTCGTCCTTCTGCTGGGGCCTCTTGCTGGCTGCCAGGGCCGCTGGCGTTGGTCGGATCCCCTGAACGTGCGTCTCCGGCCCCGAAATCCTATGGGTCAGGCGAGCGCCGGCGGAACGCGTCGAGGCTGACAACCTGGGCCGGTTCGGTGTCCTTTCCCGCCGCAGCCGTGTCGGCTTGCGAATCGGTTTCGGGCACCAGCTTCGGGAATGTCGCCTGCGTCTTCGCCTCCGGCACGACCGATTTGGGCATCGACGCCTCGTCAGGCGGTTGGAAACGCAGGCCATAGCGAATATGCGGATCGGCAAACTCGACGATCGCATCGAGCGGGATCGATAGTTTCGCCGGCACGCCACCGAATGAAAGTCCGACCCGGACGCGTCTGCGCCTCGCGGTCGTAGGCCAGGTCCCAGAACTGATGTTGCAGCACGATGGTCATTTCCTTCGGGTACTGGGCCCGCATCCGTGCCGGAAGCTCCACCCCGGGGTCACCGGTACGGAAGGTGATATAGAAATGGTGCCCGCCCGGCAGGCCCTCCCTCGCCACGTGCTCGATCGCCTGCGCGACGACGTGCCGCAGTGCCCGTTCGATCCATCGTTCGTAGGGCAGCAGGCTGTCCGGCCGCTGCTGCTGATCATCTTCCATCCGTGTCCCCAAGGCTGCCGTGAACACCGGTCGCCGCACCCATACCGCGCAACCACGCATCGGCAAAGAGATATGGTCGCTGAGCGCGTGGTGCGAACCCACCCGGCGCCTGTCGCCGCCGCGGAACGATCCGGGCGCGCCGCGGTCGCTTTATCGGCCCAGCTCGCAACGCGACTTCGATCGCCGCCGCTGGTCATCACCCTCCACCCCGGTATAGTCAAGTCCACCCAATGACCCTCTCCGCGCCCCTGCGTTCGCCGCCCCCACCTTTAGCGGCCATGCTCGGCAGACCCTCGCCCGGGGGCATGCGACCGCACGATGTCGCACATCCGTCTGCTGCCTGAAACCACGGTCAACCGGATCGCAGCCGGCGAGGTCATCGAGCGACCCGCGGCCGCCGCCAAGGAACTGGTCGAGAACGCGCTCGACGCCGGCGCCACCCGCATCACGGTCGCGCTGGACGGTGGCGGCATCGATCGGCTCGAGGTGACCGACAACGGCATCGGCATGACCGCCGACGAACTGGCCCTGGCGGTGCTGCGCCACGCCACCTCGAAACTCGCCGACGAGAGCCTGATCCGCATTACCACGCTGGGGTTTCGCGGCGAGGCGCTGCCGTCGATCGGCGCCGCCGCGCGGCTTCACATCACGTCCCGGCCGCACGACGCGGATCATGCCAACAGCATCTCCGTTGAAGGCGGCACCGTTTCCGCCGTGGCGCCCGCGTCAGGTCCCGCCGGCTCGAGGGTGGTGGTCCGCGATCTGTTCTTCGCCACGCCAGCCCGGCGCAAATTCCTCAAGCATGCCCGCATCGAGGGCGAGCACGCTGAAGCCGTGGTGCGCAGGCTCGCACTGGCGGCGCCGCACGTCGCCTTCCGGCTGGAAATTGACGGCCGGGTGGTATTCGAGGCGCCTGCGCACGACCGGCTGCAACGGGTAGCGGCGTTGTTCGGCCCCGCTGCAGCCGCGGTGCTACTGCCGGTGTCCGGCGAGCGCTCGCTCAGCGGCCAGGCCGATCCGGATGACGCCAGCCCTCGGATCAGCGGCTACGTATGCTCACCCGCGGTGACCCGGGCCACGCCGACGGCGCAGGCGCTGGTGGTGAACAACCGCCCGGTTGCCGATCCGGTGCTGCGGACCGCGGTGCGCGTTGCGTATCGCGACGTCATCGCCGTCGGGCGGCATCCGATGGTCGCGCTCTATCTCGACCTGCCGCCGGATGATCTGGATGTGAATGTCCACCCGACAAAGGCCGAACTTCGCTTCCGCGATCCGGCGGCGATCCGCTCGTTGGTGATCGGCTCGGTGCGCCGAGCCTTGAGCGGCGGAACCAGCCAGGCCGCGCCGATGCCCTCCCCGATGGCGAGACGCGGACCCAACCCTGGGCGTCGGCCATCCCACCGCTTCAACCTCAGCCTGACGGGGGTCGCGACCCCGACCATTCCGCGGGCGCCCTGGCCGAGGCGCAGCTGCCGTTCGACGCCGCCCCAGCCGCGCGACAGTTGCCCCGTGTCATTCCCCAGCCGGCTCATCCGCTCGGCGCCCCGGTCGCCCAGGTGCTCGACACCTACGTCATCGCCGTCGCCGCGGACGGTTCGCTGGTGCTGGTGGATCAACACGCCGCGCATGAACGCCTGACGCATGAGGCGATTCGCGAACAGATGCTGGACGGAGGGGTGCGGGCGCAACCCTTGCTGCTGCCGGCGGTCGTGGACCTGCCGCCGGCCGATGCGGCCCGGCTGGTGGCCTGCCGCGACGAATTCGCCGGCCTGGGCTTGCTGCTGGAAGAGTT
Organism: uncultured Alphaproteobacteria bacterium; assembly: GCA_963759425.1. Taxonomy (GTDB): domain Bacteria; phylum Pseudomonadota; class Alphaproteobacteria; order Acetobacterales; family Acetobacteraceae; genus Rhodopila. The sequence continues at coordinate 35,284 of CAVWZM010000015.1, read as the reverse complement.
CGGTCCTGGCGCGATCCTCGTCCGGGCGCTGCCGGCCGCACTTGGCGCACCGGATCCCGCGCCGCTGCTGCGCGACCTCGCCGATGAACTCGCCGACCTCGGTGAGCACACCCTGCTGTCCGCTCGGCTCGACGCGATCGATCGCCCGCATGGCCTGCCACGGCAGCATCCGTGCCGGCCGCCGCCTGACCGAGGCCGAAATGAGCGCGCTGCTGCGCCGGATGGAAGCCACCCCGCGCGCCGCCACCTGCAGCCATGGCCGGCCGACCGTCCTGAAGCTGTCCAAGACCGAAATCGAGAAAATGTTCGGCCGCCGGTAGCAAGCCGCCGTGAACCGTTGGCCGCGACAAGGTTTTGAGCCGCCCGTCAGATCGTGATCCGCACCCCAAGCTCCACCACCCGGTCGCTGGGAATGCGGAAGAACTCGGTGGCCGGAACCGCATTGCGCGCCATGAACAGGAACAGCACCTGCCGCCACCATGGCATTTTCGGCGCCAGTCCCGGCACCAGAACCTCGCGACCGAGAAAATAGCTCGCCTGCGAGACCCGCACGCCGAGCTGATCCGTGAGATCCTCTAGTTCGCGCGGGATATTCGGGCTCTCCATGAAGCCGTAGCGCAGCACCACCCGGTGAATGCCGGGTGCCAGTTCGGCGACCTCGGAGCGCCGGCGCGCCGACACCTCCGGCACATCCTCGTTCTGCACCGTCACGAACAGGACGTTGTCGTGCAGCACCTTGTTGTGCTTCAGGTTGTGCAGCAGCGAGGTCGGCACGTAATCCGGGTTGCCGGTCATGAACACCGCGAGGCCGGGCACGCGAATGATGCGCGACTGCGGCAGGCGGGCCAGGAACGGCGCCAGCGGCATGCTCGACTGCTTCCAGCGCGACAGCAGCAGGTCGCGGCCGCGCTTCCAAGACGTCATCATGCCGATCAGCGCCATGCCGAATGCCAGCGGCACCCAGCCGCCCTCGACGATCTTCACCGTGTTGGCCGAGAAGAACACGGCTATCCATCAGGAACAAGTGCCGAACACCAGGATTGCGGCGGTGCGCGACCAGTGGAACTGACGCCGGAACACACCATCGCCAGCAGAGCCGTGCACAGGAACGTGCCGGTGACTGCTATGCCGTACGCCGACGCCAGGCTATCGGAGGTCTTGAACGCCAGCACCAGCAGCACAACCCCAACCGCAAGCGCGCTAGTTCACTTGCGGCAGATAGATCTGGCCCTCCTCCGTATTGGAGGTGTGGCGAACGGTCAGGCGCGGCAGAAAACCAAGTTGCATACACTGCCGCGCGACGGAGAACGCACCTGCGATCACCGCCTGGCTGGCGATAACCGTGGCGACCGTCGCCAGTACAACCATCGGCAGCCGCAACCAAACCGGCCCCAGCAGGAAGAACGGATTCGCGATCGCCGACGGATCGCTGATCATCAGTGCACCCTGGCCAAAATAATTCAGAATCAGCGCAAGGCAGCACGAAGAACAGCCAGGAGATCCGGATCGGCTAGGCACCGAAATGGCCCATGTCGGCGTATAGCGCCTCGGCGCCGGTAACGCACAGGACCACCGCGCCCAGCACGAAGAATGCCATGCCTTTGTATTGGACGACCAGTGCGATGGCGTAGGTCGGCGATATCGCCAACAGCACGAACGGATGCTGCAGGATCTCGCCTCAGCCCGGTCAGGCCGATGACGAGGAACCAAGCCACCATGATCGGCCCGAAACACTCGCCCGACGCCGCCGGTGCCGTGATACTGCACGGTGAACAGCGACCACGATCACCGCGACACTGATCGGCAGGACGTAGAACCTCAACTCCGGGGCCGACACCTCAAGCCCCTCGACCGCCGACAGCACGGAAATCGCCGGGGTAATCACGCCATCGCCGAAAAACAGGCAGGCACCGGCGATGCCGATCAGCGCGATCGCAGACTTTACCGACCGGCCAACCGAGACCCGTTGCGCCAGTGCCATCAAGGCCAGAATACCGCCCTCGCCACGGTTGTCGGCTCGCATGACCAGAAAGACATACTTTACCGTGACGATGATGATCAGTGACCAAAAGATCAACGACAGCACGCCCATGATTTCGGCAGTGGTGGTAATTTGAGAATCGAACAACTGCAGGCTGGCCTTGAACGCATACAGCGGGCTGGTGCCGATATCGCCATAGACGATGCCCAGAACCCCCATCAGAACGCCGAGGCCGGGCACGGAGCCGCTCTTCCCCTCAGTTTCCGCCTCAGGCGTCAAGAGCGCGGCCTCATGCTGGTTGGCGACGGGGCAATGGCGTGGTCCTCGTGCGATCTTGAGCTAGGATACCATACAACCGCACCCCGGACCGCCCTAAAGCCCGGGCCCGCCGCGCGCGTATTCCGCGGTGCGTCAGACGATGTGCCGCGGTGCCGCATGATCGGCGCCCCCGCTCTGAAACTGCTCACTGAACTCGCGCCACTCGCGTCGGCTGAGCCCGCTGGTTTCAGCATTGACGGCCTCCCCCGCCAGCATCCGGCGGAGCACCACCACCATCTGCGCCGAGAGCGTGACGGCGCCCAGCCGATAGTCATGGAAGGCGGCGCTCGCGACGGGAACCCAGGCCTCAACCAAGCGAAGTATGGCGTCCGAATAAACCCGGATCTCGTATTGGGCGTGGGCGTCCGAACGGAGCGACAGAAAATGAAACAGGTTGTGCAGGTTGGTCTTCCAATACCATTGCGTGTAGGTGTTGAGGGTCAGATTGATACGTGCCAACTCCCGAGCCAGTCCCTGCCGGCTCGGATCAGCCGTCTCGCCCTCGTTCAGCATCGAGGCATAGTTTGCGTAGCAGCGTTCCGCATCTGAACGCAGCAGGGCGAGCACTCGGGCCGCCTCGTCGCCGTCGAGCACGGCGCCGCGACCTTGCCGGTTGGTCGCCGACTGTGATGCCAGGTGGTCCGGCGAAGGGACGTAGAACTCCTTGTCCAGGACCGAATAGCGCGCCGAGTATTCGTTCACGTTCGCGGTACGGTGCCGGACCCACTGCCGGGCGACAAAAATCGGCAATTTTACATGGAACTTGATCTCGCACATCTCGAACGGCGTGGTGTGCCGGTGGCGCATCAGATAGCGGATCAGTCCAGCATCTTCATGCACCCGCTTGGTGCCGCGGCCGTAGGAAACCCGCGCCGCCTGCACGATGGCATCGTCGTCGCCCATATAGTCGATGACGCGGACGAAGCCGTGATCGAGGACGGAAATCGGCTGATACAGCAGAGCCTCCAGGGCCGGCACGGTCGGCCGGGCGGTCGACGCCTTCGCCGCCCTCGCCGCGGCGATCTCCGCCGCGTGCAGCGGCCCCACGCCAGATCGCATCTCGTCGGCCAACAACACCTCCTCACCAATGATCCTGCCAATACAGCGCCACGGCCCGCGGACAAAGCCTGTATTTGCCCCGATGCGACCGTCCGGGCCGCTGCGAGGAATTCCTCGTGTTCCTGGTCCCGAGCTATCGGCGGTCGCCATCGGGCGACCGTTGTCCCGTCGTGACAACGGAGGCGTGCGCCTTTGCCACGGAAGGGCGCCGGAAAAGTCCTTTCCAGCCATCCCGTTTCGTCTATCATCCCGCATTGCAAAATGGGGACGCGAATGCAGGTGGTCGGCACGGGCCAGAACTCAGATCCAGTCTCAGGACCAGGGCCACCTGCCGCCTCACGGTGTCATGCGGGGCTATGACCCGGGCACATTCTTCTGCGAGATGTTTCGTCCAGGCCTACCCGCCGACACAACGCTGACCTTGCTGATGTCCCGGCTGGCGACGCTGCCGATCGAAAGTCTGCGGCGACGCGCGACCGACGCCGAGCGCGACCTGCTGGAACGCGGCATCACCTTCACCGTCTATTCCGATGCGACCGCGATCGACCGCATCCTGCCGTTCGATCTGATCCCGCGCGTCATAACGGCAGCGGAATGGCATCAGATCGAAACCGGCGTGACGCAGCGCGTGCGTGCCCTGAACATGTTTCTGCGCGACATCTACCACGAACGCAGGATCCTCGCGGACAAGATCGTGCCGGCCGCACTGGTGCTGGGCAATGCCGCCTACTGCCAGGCGATGGTCGGCTTCGATGTGCCGTCCAACACCTATGTGCATGTCTGCGGCACCGATATCGTCCGCGACGAGACCGGCCGGTTCCTCGTGCTGGAGGACAACGCGCGCACCCCTTCGGGCGTCGCCTACGTGGTCGAGAACCGGCACATGAGCCTGCGGGTGCTGTCCGATGTGATGACCGGTCTGCGGGTGCGCAGTGTCGACGAATACGGACTGCGCCTGCACAACGCGATGGCCGAGATCGCCCCGCCGGGCGTCTCCGACCCGCAGGTCGTGGTGCTGTCGCCGGGGATCTTCAACTCGGCCTATTTCGAGCACGTCTTCCTGGCCCGCGAGATGGGCGTGCCGCTGGTGGAAGGGCGCGACCTGACGGTCGAGGGCGGCAAGGTGTGGATGCGCACCACTGCGGGGCTCGCGCCGGTGCACACCATCTACCGCCGCATCGGCGACGACTTCCTCGACCCCGATGTGTTCAATCCCGACAGCATGCTGGGCGTGCGCGGTCTGATCGAGGCGTGGCGCAAAGGCACGGTGGCGATCGCCAACGCGGTCGGCACCGGCGTCGCCGACGACAAGGCGATCTATGCCTACATGCCGCGAATCATCCGCTACTACCTCTCGGAGGAGCCGATCCTGCCGAATGTCGAAACGCGGATCTGCGCCGAACCGGAGGCGCTGGCCTACACGCTGGAGCATCTGGATGAACTGGTGGTCAAGCCGGTCGCCGAGTCCGGCGGCTATGGCCTGCTGATCGGACCGCACGCGACAAGGCGCGAACTGGCGGAGTTCCGTGCGCTGCTGCTTGCCGACCCGTCCAACTACATCAGCCAGCCGACGCTGAAGCTGTCGGTTTCGCCGACGTTGTGCGAGGACGGCGTGCGCGGCCGCCATGTCGATCTGCGCCCCTTCGCGATCACCGGGAAGGACACCTGGGTGTTGCCTGGCGGCCTGACCCGTGTGGCGCTGCGGGCCGGCACGCTGGTGGTGAACTCGTCGCAGGGCGGCGGCTCCAAGGACACCTGGGTGCTGGCATGAGTGTGGCGTTGGCCATGGCCGGGGCGCCACGGTGAACGGAGCGCCTGCTTGATGGACATCGTTCCGAAGCAGCACACGATCCACCTGATTGCCAGACATGCCGAGGCCACGTTGTGGCTGGCCAGATACATGGAGCGGATCGAGAATCTGGCGCGCATTCTCGACGTCACCAACACCTTCGCCCGCGATCCCGACGATACCCGCAACTGGCTGTCGATCCCACGCATCAACGGCGACCTGACGAAGTTTCACAAGAAGCACGCACAGGCGACGCAGCGCAGCGTCGGCGACTTTTATCTGCTTGATGCCACCAACTCCACGTCGGTGCAGGAGTCGATCGCTTCCGCGCGGGAGAACGCCCGCACTTTGCGCGCGCTGATCTCGACCGAGATGTGGCTGCAGATCAACGTGTTCCACAGCCGGATCAAGGCGCTGGACCCGGCGATGATCATCGCCGGATCATTTCACCGCGGTCTGCGCCATGCTGAAGGACGGCGCGCAACTTCACACCGGCATCACCGAAGGCACGCTGTATCGCGACCAGGCCTGGCACTTCTACATGATCGGCCGTTATCTGGAGCGGGCCGACCAGGGCACCCGCCTGCTCGACACGCGGTTTCATTCGCTGGCGCCGCAGATGGACGCCTCGGACACCGACCTCGACGCGGGCGCCTGGAACGCGCTGCTGCGTGCCGCCGCCGGCTATCACGCCTACCGCCGCGAGCACCCCAACGGCTACCGCCCGATGGAGGTGGCCTGTTTCCTGCTGGCGAACACCGCTTTTCCTCGCTCGGTCGGGCTGAACCTGGCGCAGATCGAGTGGCACCTGACGCAGTTGCGGACCCGCTACATGCTGCGCCGGATGTCCGCCGCGCTGGAGCGGCTGGACCAGTTGAACGGTGCGATGACCTACCAGAACGTCGTGGCGCTGGGCGCCGGGCGGCTGTCGCCGTTCCTCGACTATGTGCAAGCCGAGGTCGCCGCGCTACACAAGGATATCGTTGACTCGTTCAGCGCCTGATGTCGCGCGCTGATCGCAGGGAGATGGCTGACCGCATGACCCGAGCCACTGAGTCCTCGGTCTGCCCGCACGACTGTCCCTCCACCTGCGCCCTTTCGGTGGAGGTGCTGGACGGCAAGCGCATCGGCGCGGTGCGTGGCGCGGCCGACAATTCCTATACCGCCGGGGTGATCTGCGCCAAGGTCGCGCGTTACGCCGAGCGCATCCATCACCCGGACCGACTGCTGTTACCCGCTGCTACGCACCGGCCCGAAAGGCTCGACGCAGTTTCGTCGCATCGGCTGGGCCGAGGCGCTGGACCGCATCGCGGAACGATTCACCGCGGCGACCGCGCGCCATGGCGCGGAGGCGGTTTGGCCGTTCTTCTATGCCGGCACCATGGGGCTGGTGCAGCGCGACGGCATCAACCGGCTGCGCAACGTGATGCGCTACTCGCGGCAGAAGATGACGATCTGCACGGCGTTGCCGGAGGTCGGCTGGCTGGCCGGCGTTGGCGCCAGCCGCGGCGTCGATTCGCGTGAGATGGCGAAGTCCGACCTGATCGTGGTCTGGGGCGGCAACCCGGTCTCGACCCAGGTCAACGTGATGACCCATGTGGCGCGTGCCCGGAAGGAGCGCGGCGCCAAGCTGGCGGTGATCGACCCGTATCGCACGCCGACCGCGGCGGTAGCCGATCTGCATCTGGCGCCTCGCCCCGGCACCGATGCCGCGCTGGCCTGCGCGGTGATGCACGTCGCGTTTCGCGATGGCTACGCCGACCGCGGCTATATGCGCGACTACGCCGACTGTCCCGACCGGCTGGAGGCGCATCTGCGGTCGCGCGGGCCGGAATGGGCGTCGGCCATCACCGGCCTGCCGGTCGAGGAGATCGAAGCGTTCGCGGCGCTGTATGGCCAGACCAAGCGCAGCTACCTCCGCGCCGGCTACGGGTTCGCGCGCAGCCGCAACGGTGCCGCGGCCATGCATGCTGTCACCTGCCTGCCCACGGTTACCGGCGCATGGCAGCACGAGGGCGGCGGCGCCTTGTGGTCGAACCGCGCCATCTACGGCCTGGACCGGACCCTGATCGAGGGGCTGGACGCGCGCGACACTATCCATCCGCGAGCTCGACATGAGCCGGATCGGCAGCGTGCTGACCGGGCGACCGCACGGAACTCGGCGACGGGCCGCAGGTCCACGCCATGCTGATCCAGAACCAGAACCCTCTAACGGTCTGCCCGGACAGCAACCGGGTGCGGCGCGGTTTCGGACGCGACGACCTGTTCGTCGCCACGCATGAACAGTTCATGACCGAGACCGCCCGCTGGTCGGACATCGTGCTGCCCGCCACGATGTTCCTGGAGCATGACGACATCTACCAGGCCGGCGGTCACAGCCATATCCAGATCGGACCGAAGCTGATCGATCCGCCGGGCGAATGCCGCTCCAACCACGAGGTGCTGCAGGGTCTGGCTACGCCGTCTCGGCGCGCGCCATCGCGGGTTCGAGATGACCGCGATGGAGATCGTCGACCAGACGTTGCGCATGTCGGGCTATCCCGACGCCGCCACGGTTGCTGCAACGGCGCTGGGTCGATGCGATGCCGCCGTTCCGGACCGCGCATTTCCTCGACGGGTTCCCGACGTCCGACAAGCGGTTCCACTTCGCGCCCGACTGGGCCGGGCTGGGCGACAAGAACGGCGTGATGCCGCCGCTGCCCGATCAGATGGAGAATGTCGAGGCGGCCACCGCGGACGCGCCGTTCCGGCTGGTGACCGCTCCGGCGCGCAGCTTCCTCAACACCAGCTTTTCCGAGACCCCGTACGGGCAAGCGTCGCGAAGGCCGCCCCAGCGTCCTCATGCATCCCGACGACGCCGCCCGGCTGGGCATGGTCGAGGGCTCGAAGGTGCGGTTGGGCAATGTCCGCGGTGAGGTGGTGCTGCATGTCCGTGTGGCGCCGGAGGTGAGAGGCGGTCAGCAGCCCGGGGTGCTGATCTCGGAAAGCATCTGGCCGAGTGAGGCGTTCGAGGGCGGGATTGGGATCAACGCGCTGACCAGTGACGATCCGGGGCCGCCCTGGGGTGGTGCGGTGTTCCACGACACGGCCGTCTGGATGCGCGCCGAGGCGGCGGAGGTTGCGCTGGCGGCGGACTAGGCGTTCTCGCAGCCGCGTTGTCTGGTGAGACCAGTGACACGCGCGCGCGATGAACGCCTTCCACCGGTGTCGGCTGTTCGGGGACACCAGATTATTGCAGTGCAACAATGGTATCCGGCGACTGTCTTCAGCGAGTAGGGCGGGCGGGGGACGGGACGATGTGCTGGCGGCCATAAGCGCAACCAGCCTCATGTCGCAATTCCCGCCTGCGTGGGATATCCGAAGCGGCACATCGTCCCAGCGGATAGAGAATGATCCAGTGCAAGTATACGGCGTGATTATTCGTTGACAAGGTGGCGGATCGGCTACAGCATCTAGCGCGGCGCAGCAGGTGGCATCGTAGCTGCCGCAGGCGCGGGCAAAGCCCAAATCGACGGTCTGACCTCAAGCATGGTTCGAAACGACCAGTAAATCATAAGGGGAGTTGCACGTCATGAAAGCACGAATCACGGCTTCTGCTTTGGTATTTTTGCTTGCTCTGTCCGCTCCGGTTCTGGCGGACGATGCCAAGTCCATTGTTGACGCGGAAAACGCCAAATGGATTCAAGCGCACAATAAAGGCGACGCGGCTGCCTGACGGCCCTTTACACAAAGGATGCCGTGATCATAGCTGCCGGGACGCCCGCGCCGGTCGTCGGGGCGGACAACATCTTAAAATACTTCAAGGAAGATCTTGCCCAGCCGAGCTCAAATTTGGTGCTGAAACAAACCGAAACGCGATCGCTGAGTTCGGACCGACTTCTTGATGCTGGGGTATGGTCCGTGGACGTGCCCGGCGAAAAGGGTGGGCCGCCGCTGCATCTAACCGGCCCCTACGTGGTGACCTTCGTGCGACAAGGATCGGCCTGGCTGCTGCAAACTGACGCTTCCGGCATGCCCCCGCCGAAGCCGTAGAACGACGCGACGTTCGGCGATTGTTTCGATCCGCCGGGGAGCCTTACCGCGAACAGTCACCGGCTCCGGCCCACCCATACGTGCGATGTGCCACTGCGGGCTTTCGCCCGCCGTGGTGCTTTGCTTGCGACCGCGGGACGCAATAGTGGCGAGACCATTTGACGAGACGAGGCGGCAATGAGTGCGGACCTGATCAATCTCATCTGCTCGACCCGGGCGATGCGTCGGCTGAAACCGGAGCCGGTGCCGCCAGAACTGATCACTCAGATCCTGCGGGCCGCCACTGCCGCGCCCCCGGCCAGCAATATGGGTGGCTGGCGCTTCCTAGTGATCCGCGATCAGGCGATCAAGAATGCTGTCGCTGCCAAATATCGGCGACTCTGGTACGAAGGCGTCGGACCTGCTTTCCGTGAGGCAGTGCCAAGTCGGGTCCGCTACCGACAGATGCTGGACGCGTGCGACTACCAAGCGGATCATTTGCACGAAGCACCGGTCTGGATCGTGCCGTGCCATCTCGGCCTCGTACGGACCTGGGATATTGGCTCAGGCATATACCCAGCGGTGCAAAATATGCTGTTGGCGGCACGGGCTCTGGGACTTGGTGCGACCCTGACAACGCTGTTTCAATATTCAGAAGAGGCCGAGGCGATGCTGGGGGTGCCGGACGACGCGCACTCCTATGCAATTCTGCCGATCGGTTACCCATTGGGCAATTTCGGCCCGGTCGCGCCTGTGGTGCTGGAGGATGTGGTGTTTGCTGATCGGTGGGGAGAGAACTGGTCAGGTGAATGACAGCGTTTGAACATTGCAAAGCAATTCGCCAATGCCTTCAGTTGCGGTCAAAGGTATCTGCGATCGCTCGACTGATGTTTGATATCTCCAACGTCCTGATAACCGCTAATCCCTGTCGTTTGACTTCAGGTCGTTCCTCTCGGGCCGATCGGCGAGCGGGGCAAAACCGTTGCTGAAATCGCCGTACCCGACTGGTGCTGAACAGACTGGACAAGGCCCTTCGAACCACCGGTTAAGGTATCGCGCATCAACCGGTGCACGACAGGGTCGGCTTGCCATGGGTCTCGCCACGAGGCCGAGAACGTGCTCCGCTTTCTCGGCGCCCCTGGCGTGGTTTCTCCGGTTATCGGATGGGCCGCCGCCGCGGGCATCTAAAGCACCTAACGCTAGGAGAAGTCGGATGGCTCAGATCAAGCGCCGCGCATCAGCCGAATGGACCGGGAGCGGCAAGGAAGGCACCGGAAGCCTGACCACCCAGAGTGCAACGCTGAAAGACACTCCTTACGGATTCAACTCGCGCTTCGGCGACGGCAAAGGCACCAATCCCGAGGAATTGATCGCTGCCGCCCACGCGGGCTGCTTCAGCATGGCGACCGCGTTTCAGTTGAGCGGGGCTGGGCATCCGCCGGAAAGCCTGCACTGCGACGCCACGCTGACCATGGAACAGGTCCCCGGAGGCTTCAAGATCGCCGCGGTTCACCTGGTCCTGAAGGCCAAAGTGCCAGGACTGGACGACGCGACCTTCCAGAAGCTCGCCGCCGACGCGAAGGCCAACTGCCCGGTGTCCAAAGTGCTCAACGCGGACATCACTTTGGAGGCGACGCTGGGTAGGTGCTCCCGGCGGGGCTCCCCTCGCCGTCCCGGCAAGCAGGTCCTGCGACGGGCTCGCCTCACATGGACAGGCGCGAATGAGCGGTTCGCGGATAGCTGACCCGAGCCCGCCTACCGCCCCCGCGCCTGGCCCCGCGAAAGGCCGGGGCTCGCCGCGGCGATCAGGTTATGCCCCACCTCTCCATCGTCGGATCTGGCCGCTCGGCTCGCTCTCGGGTTCGTGCAGACGCAGCCACCGCGGGCAATCGGCACTTGCCGGCGCGCTGCCGCATCAACTGTTTGTCGATGCAGGCAGCCACCTCCGACAACCGTGCTGGTCGCTGCGTTCAGTAGCCCTTCATGCCGGCAGTCTCGGTCTCGCTTGCCTCGAAGTTGCATTCGACCGAAATTCCATCCGGGTCCAGATAGAACAACTGTGTCATGTTGAAGCTGGGCAGCACGCGTTCATCGAATTTGATATCGCGGTTCCGCAGCTTCTCCCGCATTTCGTTCAGGTTATTGCAAGAGAAGGCGATGTGATCCAGGCGGCCGGTAGGCGCGGGATCCGACCTGGCGTCGGGGATCACCGGGTCGTCGTCGCGATGGCCAATGAGGTGCACCGTCGGCACCCCGCCGCAGTACAGCCAGTACCCCGGAAACGGCAGCGGCGGACGTTCGCCGACGCTCAGCCCAACGATATCCTGGTAAAACTCCTTTGTCCCCTCCAGGTCGCGGACCTTGATGGTGTAGTGATTCAATGACTGGGCGGGCATGACGGGCTCCTTCAGAACTGATTTTCGGGCGGCATTCCGAGCATAATCTGACCGACCGATTTATAATGCAACTGGCGGCCCTGGGCTTGCTGGGATACCGTGTGGATGTCGCGCAGCCTGCGCTCGAACGGCTGATCCTCGAACACCGCCATCGATCCGGCCGCGTGGAACAGAGTGTTCGCCGCCTCGCGTGACTGGTTGATCGCCCAGGTGGTGGCCAGACGGATCATCGCGGACTGACGTTCGGTCATTTCGCCGTGTCGGACGACATAATCGTAGGTCTCGTCTATCGTATTGTGCAGGAGCGCGCGGGCGGCATGCCAGCGTGCCTCGGACTGCGCCAGCTGCGACTGGATGACGTTATTCTCCCGCAATGGGCGTCCGGCGCCGCGGGACACCTTGTTGGCCGGCAGAGCGAGGAACGCGTCGATCAGGCCGCGGCCGATCCCCAGCCCGACCCCGGCAAAGCCGCAGGAATAGAGCTGGTTGCTGGTGAAACGATACAGCGGCCCGTCCTCCCGCCGGTCGACCGCCTTGTCACGCAGCATGGTCCGCTCGTCTGGGACGAACAGGTCCTTGATGGTGTACTCGTTGCTGGCGGTGCCACGCAGCCCCAGGGTGTGCCAGATATCGGTCATTCTGGCATCGGACTTGGGAAACAGCAGAGTGCGGATTTCGCTGCGGCCGGCGACCCTCATATGGGCGCCGAGCCAGGTGGCGTTCTGGGAGCCGCTGGCGAACCGCCATGTGCCGGAGATGCAGTAGCCGCCATCCACCGGCTGGGCTTCCGACGGCGAACCGACCGGCCCCCACGCCAGGATCCCGTCGACATGGCCGAAGATCTCCCTGGCCACCCGGGGATCGAGATAGGCCGCTGACATGGCGCACCCGTTGCTCTGGCAGACCACCCAGCCGGTGGAGCCGTCGGCGGCGGCGATCGCCTCGGTGACCCGGGAAAAGTCCGAGGGCTTCAGTTCCATGCCGCCAACCGAGCGAGGTTGCAGCATGCGGAAGAAATTGCCCTCCTTCAACGCGCGCAACGATGGGCGGCGTCAGTTCACGCCGACGATTGACCTCATCGCCCTCCCGCGTCAGCAGCGGCTGCAGCGCGCGAGCCCGCGCCACCTGTGGGTGGGGTTCAGTCATCCGGTTGCCTCCGCTCGATCGGCGTCACTACAGCCTAGAGGTCGGACGATGGCGCATTTTCTGGCGGATGCAAAGCGATGGCGTCATCCGCCGGCCCCGGCGTCCCCTGCACCGCCGCTCGGCTTCGCCTGACTGAAGCGGTGGACAAGGGTCCGGGCCGCAGGGCCGACCGAGGCGAGACAGCCCAACGTTTTGGCCCGCTGGTTCAAGGGAAAATCGTGGGCGGTCGGTCAGCGCCGGCGATGTCGTGAGGCCGCTATGGTTGGCGGTGTGACGCCGCGACGCTGGAAATGTCGCCTTCGCCGAGCTTCGACGCATGCTTCGTCACCAGGACGCCGGCTTGATACGCAAACGCAATCGCGAGGATCACAAAGGCGAGGCGAACGGCAAGAAAACGCCAGGTCCTCGGACTTGCGGCTGATGTCGGCAGAGCATGACCAAGTTTTGCGGGTTGCCGAGGCAGCAGGGCGATCAACCTTGTGGCGATCGCGGTCGCGGACGGTATTGGCCAAAGGCTTGCGGGCATCGCGGCGATGGTCTGCGCCAGGCTTTCGATCGCCTCCGGTTTCGGCAATCCAGCCAACCTGCCCGCCTCCCGCCATGGATCGTCACCCAGCCGCGCAAACACCGAGACCAGGCTCAGCGTCATGCCATTCGCTTCGGTGCCGACCGGGGCGAACAGAAAATCGCTCAATCCGGAGCGCCGGAACGCGAAGGCATCGGAATCAGGCATGTTATTTTTCCCCAACGAACCCGGCATATCGTGCGCCGCGCAGTTTAACACAACGTTTCTCGGCGCCGGTATTTGTTCGCGGTCACGCCGCACCTGCGACGGGTATCATACCAGCAGCCGCCGCCTTCGACCCTCACCCAGGTCGACCGCTGCTGGTGTCTCATTGTGCTCGCACACGCCCTCCCCACCAACCCCGGGTGCATACCGGCTCAGGCTCAAGGGCTGCCGATATTAGACTGCAAAGCCCCGCCCGATGCCTCTTTGCCCGGGAACCCGACCAACGAGACAGTCCGAACGTCGCTGTGTCCCGCTGCATGGACCGGCTCGCCGCGATGCACTATCAGGGCGGCGAGAAGGAGACGACCATGACCCCTCGCTGCCACAGGGACACCGCTGTCAAGCCGATCGGATTGGCGTTTACCCTGATCGCTATGTCTGCCATCGGCGTGGCAGGATGCATGTCACAGCAGCAGACTGTCGCAAACAACGAGGACAATTTGGCTGCGGCAGGCTTCTTCGTTCAGCCAGCCAATACCCCCGAGCGTCAGGCCATGCTGAACCGGCTGCCTCCGCACCACTTCGTCCAACGCATTCGCGGCAACACCGTCAGCTATGTCTATGCCGACCCGTTGGTTTGCAATTGCCTCTACGTGGGCTCCCAGCAGGCGTACAATCAGTATCGGTTGCATATCGAACAGCAGAAACTCGCGGATGAGCAGGAACTGACGGCGCAGATGTATTCCGACTCCGCCTGGAACTGGGGAGCATGGGGTCCCTGGGGGCCTGACTACGTGATCGAGAGAGGGCCACGCCTGGGTTGGTAGGTTGGCCCGTCGACGGCGGCACCCGGCTGATCTTGCCAGGCTAACGGACAGCCTCTGGCGGCAGGTTCCGGCGGTGGGTTCCGCAACGCGGCAGCGGGTGGCGGGCCGGTCTCGACATCGTTGCGGAGACTCGAGCCACCCATCGCGCGAGCGGGATTAGAAGTGGATGGCGCGGTTGTAGGCGTCGAGCACCGCCTCGTGCATCGTTTCGCTGATGGTCGGGATGCGGGAACACCGTGTGCATCAGTTCCGCCTCGGTCGTCTCCAGCGTGCGGGCGATGGTGTAGCCCTGGATCATTTCGGTCACCTCGGCGCCGACCATGTGGGCGCCGAGCAGCTCGCCGGTCTTGGCGTCGAACACGGTCTTCACGATGCCCTCGGTCTCGCCCATGGCGATCGCCTTGCCGTTGCCGATGAACGGGAAGCGGCCGACCTTGACCTCGTGGCCGGCTTCCTTGGCCCGGGCCTCGGTCAGGCCGACCGAGGCGACCTGCGGCCGGCAATAGGTGCAGCCCGGGATGTTGCGCACGTCCATCGGATGCACGTCGTTCAGGCCGGCGATCTTCTCGACGCAGATCACGCCCTCATGGCTGGCCTTGTGCGCCAGCCAGGGCGGGCCGGCGAGATCGCCGATCGCGTAGACCCCGGGCTCGCCGGTGCGGCAGTATTCGTCGATCACGACGTGGGTCCGGTCGACCTTCACGCCGGTGCCCTCCAGGCCGATGTCTTCGACGTTGCCGACGATGCCGACGGCGGAAATCACCCGGTCCACGGTGATGTCCTGGCTCTTGCCGCCGGCCTCGACCGTGACGGTGACGCTGTCGGCGTTCTTTTTGGCCCCCTTCACCGCGGCGCCGGTAGGATCTTCATGCCCTGCTTCTCGAACGCCTTGTGGGCGAAGGCGGAGATTTCCTCGTCCTCCACCGGCAGGATGCGCGGCAGCACTTCGACGACCGTCACCTTCGCGCCCATGTTGAGGTAGAAGCTGGCGAACTCGATGCCGATCGCGCCGGAGCCGATGACCAGCAGCGATTTCGGGAACGCCGTCGGGACCATGGCTTCGCGGTAGCTCCAGATCAGCTTGCCGTCGGCCTCGATGCCCGGCAGTTGGCGGGCGCGGGCGCCGGTGGCCAGGATGATGTGCGGCGCCTTCAGCGTGGCGATGGCCTTGCCGTCTTTCGTCACTGCCAGCTGTCTGTTTGCCGGCCAGCCTGCCAGCGCCGTCGAATGACGGTGACCTTGTTCTTCCGCATCAGATGGGCGACGCCGGAGGACAGTTGTTTCGCCACCGCGCGCGAACGCTTCACCACCTTGTCGAGATCGAAGCGGGGCTCGACCGCCGCGAAGCCGTAGTCGGGCAGGTGATGCAGCAGGTGGTTGATCTCGCTGGTGCGCAGCAGCGCCTTGGTCGGAATGCAGCCCCAGTTCAGGCAGATGCCGCCGAGATGCTCGCGCTCGACCACGGCAGTCTTCATGCCGAGCTGGGCCGCGCGGATGGCGGCGACATAGCCGCCGGGGCCTCCGCCTAGCACGATGAGATCGAAGGACTGGTCAGCCATGGGTGGTTCCTTGCGCCAGTGCGGCGAGTGAATCGCCCCTGAGTTGTCTCGTGTGCCAACCGTGCATCGCTTTGGCGCCGAGACGCCGGTAGAAGTCGATAGCCGGCTTGTTCCAGTCCAGGACGCGCCATTCGATGGCATGGCAGCTCTTCCGCCAGGGCGAGGGCTGCCAAATGCCGCATGAGGGCTAGGCCGACGCCGGTGCCGCGGTGGGCGGGCTCGACGAACAGATCTTCGAGGAACAGGCCGGCGCGGCCGGCGAAGGTGCTCACCGTGTAGTAGTAAAGCGCGATCCCGACCGGGCTCTGGCCCGGGACCTCCGCCAGCACAACGTGGGCGCGTGGGGTGGGGTCGAACAGCAGGGTGCGCAGGTCGGCCTCGGTGACGACGGCGCTTCTGCAGTTGCGCTCGTATTCGGCGAGGCCGCGGACCAGGCGGAGGATGTCCGGCAGGTCGGCTGGGACGGCCGGGCGGAGCAGCGGGGCCGGTCATCGGCGGCGCCGGATTTCGTGGTGTGGTCCGGGCCAGCGTCATCGTGTCATCCCCGTGCCTCGGCACCGAGCTGCCAGCGACCTGCATCATCATCGCGCGTGGCACCAATCTGCCCGCGCCCCCCGATGTCATCCCCGTGCTCGGCACGGGGACCCACGTCTTTGATACGCTGAAAGGCGGCCGATCGGTGAACGACGGCCTCCCCGGAAAACGCTTTCTTAACCCCTCGCTGGCATCATGTGCGTCATGCCCACGGGCTGGATCTACATCATGACCAATCGCCCGAACGGCACGCTGTATGTCCGCGTAACGAACGACCTGACGCGTCGCGTCGGCGAACATCAGATGCGGACGGGATCGATGTTCACGACCCGCTACGAACTTGATCGGTTGGTCTATGCCGAAAGCCATGGCGACATGCTGACCGCCATCCAGCGTGAAAAGAACATGAAGCACTGGCCAAGGGCGTGGAAAGTCCGGCTTATTGTCAGCAGCAATCCTGACTGGGAGGATCTGTCTGTTGGGTTGATCTGACAGCGACACAACGTGAAAACGTGGGTAGCCGGGCCGAGCCCGGCCATGACACAGTATTGGACAGGGATGCCTGTTTTGCTTGTCATCCCCGTGTTTGGCGTGGCGACCAACGACTTTGTTCCGATGGGTCTGGCGGGGCCCGTCCTTCGAGTGACAGGACCAGGCCCGGTCATGACACGCTGGGTCCTCCACGACCATGCAGCCACCCGCCATCGGTGCGCGCCTACAGCAACAGACTCAGCGGATCCTCGACCACCTTTTTGAACGCGCGCAGCCACTGCGCGCCCAGCGCGCCGTCGACCACGCGGTGATCCACCGACAGCGTGCAGGTCATCACCGTCGCGATCGGCCAGCGCGTCGTTCTTCACCACCGGCCGTTTCTGGCCGGCGGCGACCGCGAGGATGGCGGCCTGCGGCGGGTTGATGATGGCGGCGAACTCCGTACACGCCGAACATCCCCATGTTGGAGATCGAGAACCCGCCGCCCTGGAATTCCTCCGGCTTCAACTTGCCGGCGCGGGCGCGTCCGGCCAGGTCGCGCATCTCGCGGCTGATCGTCGCCAGGCCCTTTTGATCGGCTTTGCGAATGATCGGCGTGATCAGCCCGTCCGGGATGGAGACCGCGACGCTGATATCGACGTCGTCGTAAAATACCATCCCGTCATCGGTCCAACTGGCGTTGACCGTCGGGACCTGCCGCAGCGTCGCGGCGGCGGCCTTGATCACCAGATCGTTGATGGTGATCGAGTAGGCGCCGGGCCGCTCCGCCGGCGCCTTCGCGTTCAACTGCTTCATCAGGTCGATCAGTCGCGTCGATCTCGATATCCATCGAGACGTAGAAGTGCGGGATGGTTGACTTCGCCTCGGTCAGGCGGCGGGCGATGACCTTGCGCATCGAGCTGTGCGGCACCAGCCGGTGCGGCGCGGTAATCACTGCCGACGCAGATCTCGCGATCGGGGGAGCGACCGGCGCGGCCGCAGGTGGTGCAGACGCGGTGGCAGGCGTCGCTGCCTCACCCGTGGCGCCACCTTTCTGGGCCGCCTCGATATCCGCGCGCACGATCCGCCCGTTCGGCCCGCTGCCCTTCAAGGCACTGAGGTCGATGCCGGCCTGCGCGCCATCCGCCGGGCCAGCGGAGAGGCGAAGATGCGCTCGCCGGCCGTCGCGTCGTGTCCGTTGGTCGCCGGTGCCGAGGCGCCAGGTGCCGGGGCGTGCGGGCGCGGGATCTGCGGCGGCAGGCCGGGCGGCGGCCTGCCCGGACGCCGGGCGCTCGTTCTGTCGGCGCTGGCACCAGACCGCGAGGCCTGCGCCTGGCCGGGCGGAGCAGCGGATTGGGGGGCCGCGGATTGCGTGGCGGAAGGGGCGCGGCCGCCGGCACCGCTTCGCCGGCGTCCACCAGCACGGCGATCGGCGCGTTGACCTTGACCCCCTCGGTGCCGTCCTGGACCAGGATCCTGCCCAGCACGCCTTCATCGACCGCCTCGACCTCCATGGTCGCCTTGTCGGTCTCGATCTCGGCGATCACGTCGCCCGCCTTGATCGTTTCGCCTTCCTTTTTCAGCCAGCGGGCCAGCGTGCCCTCGGTCATCGTCGGGCTCAGCGCCGGCATCAGGATATTGGTCGCCATCGTGCAAGCCCCCGTCAGACGATCTTCTTCACCGCGTCCACCACCCATTCGGGCTGCGGCAGCGCCAGTTTCTCCAGATTGGCGGCGTAAGGCAGCGGCACGTCGACGCCATGCACCCGCACCGGCGGCGCATCCAGCCAGTCGAACGCGTGCTCGATCACCTGCATCGCGACCTCGGCGCCGATGCCGGCGAACGGCCAGCCTTCCTCGACCGTCACCAGCCGGCTGGTCTTCTTCACGCTGTCGACGATCGTCGCGGTGTCCAGCGGACGCAGGCTGCGCAGGTTGATCACCTCGGCCTCGATGCCCTGTTCCGCCAGCGTTTCGGCCGCCTTCAGCGCCACGCCGACCATGATGCTGAAGGCGACGATGGTCACGTGCGAGCCGGTGCGCTCGATTCTCGGCGCGGCCGATCGGCACGACGAAGTCCTCATCGGCCGGACAATCGAAGGTGTGGCCGTAGAGGATCTCGTTCTCCAGCACGATCACCGGATTGGGATCGCGAATCGCCGACCGCAGCAACCCCTTGGCGTCGGCCGACGACCATGGCGCGACCACCTTCAGCCCCGGCACATGCGCGTACCAACTTGCGTAGCACTGCGAGTGCTGCGCGCCGACCCGCGACGCCGCGCCGTTGGGGCCGCGGAACACGATCGGGCAGCCCATCTGGCCGCCCGACATGTACAGTGTCTTGGCCGCGGAGTTGATGATCTGGTCCATCGCCTGCATGGCGAAATTGAAGGTCATGAACTCGACGATCGGCCGCAGCCCGTTCAGCGCCGCGCCCACCGCCATGCCGGTGAAGCCGTGCTCGGTGATCGGCGTGTCGATCACGCGCTTGGGACCGAACTCGTCCAGCAGGCCCTGGCTGATTTTGTAGGCGCCCTGATACTGCGCGACCTCCTCGCCGATCAGGAACACATCGGCGTCGCGGCGCATCTCCAGCGCCATGGCGTCGCGCAACGCCTCGCGCACGGTGATCGGCTTGGTTGGCCCCCAGTCCTTCTCGGGGGCGGCGTGAGGCTGGGTGGCTCTGTTCTCTGGTGTCATCCTCGGAGCAGGCCGGGGACCCACGTCTGCGTCCGAATCAGAGACACCCGAGGCCACGGCCCCTCGACCTTCGCCAGGTGCAGGCTCCGCCGCGGATGACACGGGGGCCGGCGACGACGTCGGGGGCGGGGATGCGACCACTGCTTGGCCAGCGGCCGGCGAGGGGTCGCCGCGACGTCCTCGCCGTTCATGCTCAGCACGGCGATCGGCGTGTTCACCGCCATGCCCTCGGTGCCCTCGTCGACCAGCATGCGGGCCAGCTTGCCCTCATCGACCGCCTCGACCTCCATCGTCGCCTTGTCGGTCTCGATCTCGGCGATCACGTCGCCGGCGTGCACGTCGTCGCCGACGTTCTTCAGCCACTTCGCCAGCTTGCCCTCGGTCATGGTGGGCGACAGCGCCGGCATCAGGATCTGCGTCGCCATCGCTCAGCCCTCCAGCAGCACGTCGGTCTAGAGTTCGGCTTCGTCTGGCTCCGGGCTGGTCTGAGCGAAATCGGTGGCGTCCTGGATGATCGCCTTCACCTCGTCGTCGATCGCTTTGAACAATTTTTCCTCGACGTCTAATGCCTCCAGCCGGTGGCGCGCGTTCTCGATGCAGTCGTGCTGGGTGCGCATCATCTGCACTTCTTCACGCGTGCGGTAGCGCGCCGGGTCGGACATCGAGTGGCCGCGGTAGCGATACGTCTTCGCCTCCAGCAGATATGGTCCTTTGCCCGCGCGGCAGGCGGCCACCGCCTGCTCTGCCGCGTGCTTCACCGCCAGCACGTCCATACCGTCCACCTGAGGGCCGGCGATGCCCCAGGGCACGCCGTTCTTCGACAGATCGCGGCTCGCCGAAGCCCGCTCCACCGAGGTGCCCATGCCGTATTTGTTGTTCTCGATGATGAAGACGACCGGCAGCTTCATCAGCGCGGCGATGTTGAAACTTTCGAACACCTGGCCCTGGTTCGACGCGCCCTCGCCGAAATAGGTCAGAGCCACCCGGTCGTTGCCGCGGTACCGGTTGCTGAACGCCAGCCCGGTGCCCAGGCTGACCTGCGCGCCGACGATGCCGTGACCGCCGAAGAAGTTCTCCTCCTTGCTGAACATGTGCATGGAGCCGCCCTTGCCGTGCGAATAGCCGCCCGAACGGCCGGTCAGTTCCGCCATCACGCCGCGCGCTTCCATGCCGGTGGCCAGCATGTGGCCGTGATCGCGATACGAGGTGATGACCTCGTCACCGTCACTGAGCGCCATCTGCATGCCGACGACCACCGCCTCCTGGCCGATATACAGGTGGCAGAAGCCGCCGATCAGACCCATGCCGTAAAGCTGGCCGGCCTTCTCCTCGAAGCGGCGGATCAGCAGCATTGACCGATACGCCCGGAGCAGCGTGTCGCGATCGACGGTCGCCGCCTTGCCGCGCGTTGTGTCCGTGGCTCGCGCGTTCGACCTCTTTTCCCGCGTGCCTGATCGCCCGGGAGCACTCGCCGGCAGGCCGGGGCTGGACGACTTGCCGCGTTTCCTTGTCTCAGCCGCCTGTGCCATCGCGACAGTCCCCCGCTTCCGTTCGCCGGAAAAATACCACCTCAATTAGCGTGTCGCGGCGCGGTTCGGCAAGCAAGTGATCGGGGAAAAACAGAGATGCTGCAATGCAATCATCCGCATTAACCAGTTTGTGGTTAACAGGTTGGCGAAACGCTGGTCATCGCCTTGTCGTTGCAGGCGCGATTACCCAGGCGCCGGTGCCCACGAAAGTAAATTTCGTGACTACGCCCGCATTCGCAGCGACCTTGCCGGCCGGGCAGCGATCAGGTCGGCACAAGAGAGGGCTTCGGTGAGCGGCCGAGCCAGCGACGCAGCACCTTCTGACCGGGTCGCTCTATCGTTATGAGCATAAAGCTCGCCACCAGAATCGCGACCGCGGCGGTAAGCAGGACTGCCAGGTTCGGATTGACCCCGCGAGCCTCCAGGATATCGATCAGTCGGTAACCGGCGGCCTGATGGATCAGATACAGGCTGTAGGAAATATCGCCAAGCCAGGGGAGCGGACCGACCTGCAAAATCCCGATCCGGTGCAGCGGTGCCCAATATACCAGTGTGGCAAAAACGATCACCAGACCGACATGCTCCAGGCCGACACGCATCCCGCCGGGATTGTAACCGCCTAGCGCCTCGACGGTCATAAACGCCACCGGCAGGAGGGCCAGGGCGATCACCGGAACGGTCAGACCGTTGCGCCGCCCCTGATGGATACGCCGGATCATCATTCCTAGCACGAACAGATAGGCGTAGTCCGCAGCGGTGGCGACAGCCAGCGAGAAACCGGGATGTGCGGGATTGTTCGGCAGCTGCAGCCACAGGACGTACTTGCAGAGATAGGCGACCAGCAGCCACGCGATACAAAGAACTTCAAGCCTTTGAATGCGCAGCGCCAGCAGACCGACACCGATAATGACGTAGAACACGCACTCGTAGCTGAGCGTCCAGTAGACCGTGTCCACCGGCCTGATGCCGACAAGATACGTCACCATCACGAAGTTGCCGGGCACGTCCGACGGCTGCACGGCGCCCACCTGGAAGCCGGTGAACAGGGTCGCCGATGCGGTGAGGAGCACGGCAAACACGAACGGCGGGTAGAGCCGGCTGAACCGGCCTACCGCAAAGGCGTAAAGGTTCGGCGATCGCTCGACGGTCATCAGGATGACGTAACCGCTGATGATGAAGAACAGCTCGACGCCGTATGATCCTGGATAGAGGCTGGCGAACAGGCCGGGGCTGTGCGGATGCACAACGTGCGCAAAACCATAGGTGTAATGGAAGAACACGACGAGGATGACAGCGACGCCGCGAAGGCCGTCCAGTCCACGCAGTCGCTTCATGTCACGCTGTTTCCGGCTTTCAAATGTCGAAACTTTCAATCGGATCGGGATGGCCCGGACCGTGTTGTCGCTCGAGGGTCTGCTGGGACGAAGTGCCTGCGGGCGGGGGCGATCCTGACCTTGAGTTCGGGCGTCGCAGTGGCAGACGTGTAGCTACGGCGGCGAGTTGTGACGCCCTGTATCCTGCTGTTATGCGAGACCCACGCGGTATCATCGATCGCCGACAGCTGTCAATTGAACAGAGCAATCAAGCGCAAATTCACGGCGACCGCGGCGTGCCCTCTGCCACCGACTGCGGGGTGTCCTGCAGCGTCGAATTCTGCACCATCCGGCGCGTGGTCGGCGCGTGGGCAGATCGGTTCATGGTGCCGCCGCGGCGGGCCACGGCCGGATTGAGGAGCTGCCAGCAACACCGATCGCCGTCGAACAAACCGGACTGAGGACGACGCCTAGGCCTAGCCTCCGAACCGCGGCAGATGCGCGGCCAATTCGGCGTACGCCTCGTCGTCGGTGCGGTCGTATCGCAACGGAGTAATAACGATCTTGCCGGCACGTAGCGCACTGTAGTCGCTCTCGGGCCCCTGCTCGATCTCGCCGCGCCTGAAGTTGAGCCAGTGATACGTCATCCCGCGCGGATCGATACGGGTCTCGACATGCATGCCGGCAACCATGCCTTCGCCCTGTCGCGCCAAGGTCATCTGGCCAGCCGCGGTGGCTGGAACCGGGGGAAAATTGATGTTCAGCACGGCACTTTTCCCCCAGCCGATCGCCAGCAGACGACGGATCGTTTCGACGCCGAGAGTACGCGCCGTGTCCCAGGGCACGTTGTCGCGGTTGGCGAAAGCCTGGCTCAGCGCGAGGGCCGGGACGCCGAGCATCATCGCGGTCATGGCGCCGCCGACAGTGCCGGAAAAAACCGTCTCCATGCCCAGGTTGAGCCCGCGGTTCACGCCCGACAGCACAAGCTGCGGCGGCGCATCTTTCAGCAGATGACAAAGGCCCATCGCCGCACAGTCGCCCGGCGTACCGGTGACGCCGAAACGCCGCTCGCCGCGCTCGCTGATCCGCAGGGCATGATGCAGGCTGATGGCGTGGGACTGGCCGCTCTGGTCGTGCTCGGGCGCCACCACCCAGACCTCCCGCGCCAACTGGGCGGCGATTTCCTCGAGCACCGTCATACCGGGGGCGTCGATACCATCATCATTGGTCAGCAAGACCCGGTCCAGCATGAAGTACTCTCCTGTTCGCCGTCCCTGTTTGAACCGGTTGCGTCCGGCCGATCAAGGGGCCAGGATTCAGGAGAGCGGCCAGCCTCGGCGGAAAGTGGGCCCGAGGAGGCGAAGGGGAGACCAGCCATGCGGATCATTGACGCCCAGGTGCATATCTGGGGCAGCGGTAAGCCCAGCGGACAACACCGCCAGACCTCGCGCTACACCGCCGAGGAGCTGATCCAGGAGATGGACCGGGCAGGCGTGAACGGAGCGGTGCTGCATCCACCAAGCTGGGACCCGCTGTCCAACGAGATGGCGATCGAGGCAGTGGTCAAATACCCGGACAAATTCCGCACGCTGGGATGGTTCCCGCTCGACGACCCCGCCCAGCGCCATCGCATCGAGACCTGGAAACAACAGCCAGGCATGCTCGGCCTTCGCTGGTCGCTGACCCGGGAGGGACAGGAGACGTGGCACGAAGACGGCACGATGGACTGGGTCTGGCCGGCGGCAGAAAAGGCCGGCACGCCGATCGCGACGATGGCGTGGCGCTTCCTGCCGGTGTTCAGCCGGATCGCCGAGCGGCATCCGCGATTGAAACTCATCATTGACCATCTGGGGCTGGTGCGGTCAGCCCAGGGTGAGGCCGCCTTCGCAACGCTGGATAATCTGCTGCCATTGGCCAAACTGCCGAACGTGGCGATCAAGGCCACCGGCGCGCCCGGTTACTCGCAGCAAGCCTACCCTTTCCGCGACATTCATGAAGGCCTGCATCGGATCTTCGACGCCTACGGGCCCGACCGCTTCTTCTGGGGCACCGACATCACGCGCATGCCGTGCAGCTACCGTCAGTGCGTAACCATGTTCACCGAAGAGCTGCCGTGGCTGAAAGGTCCGGACCTAGACGTTGTGATGGGACGGGGCGTGGCTAACTGGTTGGGTTGGGAACAGCGGTAGCAACGGTCGCGGCCGGGCCATTGCTCCAGAGGACTGGCCCGACAGCGGTCCCGATTTCACGGCTCGCCAGCGATTCGCGCCGTTCAGTGCTGCCGCGACAAGCCCGTTGCCGTATCAGGCCCGGACAATATCACGCCCTGGCCATGTCACGCCCTTGGCTCGACCGGCGTGTTACTTGATCTGGATCCGGTTCGCCCCACTGTGGCAGATCACGGCGTGAAACGTCAGCCAGTATCGACCAGATCCGGTCCGGTTGCATCGGCACGTCGGGGTCGTTCAAAAGCTGGTCCAGTTCGTCCAGTTTCCGGCGGTACTCGGCGTCGGTCATTCTCACCTCTCTAAGCACGCCACTGCATGCGATCGGCCCGATCGCAGCGGTCGGCAGGTGAGACAAATATGAGTTGCCGTCTGGCTTGTAACTATAGCCCTTCGATCAAACTGACGACATCACCGCGGGTGCCAGCGCGGCTACCCCGGCAGCCGGGTGACCCGGATTGCGGAAGCGGATCTCGCCGTCCGGGGCTGCATCGGGCTGGCCGATCCCGAACATCTCCAGGCGAGAGGTGAACGTGACAGCAACCACCGGCCGCGCCGCCTTGTTCGTCATGAACTGGCGGGCCTCGCCCTCCAGCTCCAGCCGTTCCCGCAGCCCTCGCCACTCCAGCCGATCGGTGTCCTCGACGAACATCGCCAGGATACCGGGACGTTCCCCGGTAAGTCGCAGCGGCGCGATGGTCGCCAAACGCCGGCGGATGGCGGTGGCGACCTCGTTCTCCCGTCCGGCGCGGGCGGCCATGACAAACACGCCGCCACCCGCCGACGTGACCGACAGATGCGCCTCTGGGCCGAACTCGCGCCTCAGGGATGAGACCAGCCCCATATCCTCGGCCTGGGCGCCCGCCAGCAACAGCGGATCAAGCCGCAGTACGATGGCTTCGTCGTGATCCTGACGGGTGCGCGCTTCCAGCATGGCGGTGATGCGCTGGTGCAGGTGTCCGAGCAATTCGCTGTCCGGACCAGAATCGTGCAGCCCCCCGCGCAAACCGTGCGGCAAGGTCATCTTGAGTAGATACCGCCCCGGATGGGCCGCGAGCCATGTCTGCAGGTCGGGATCAACGCGATCCGCGAGGCGAAACCAGGCGCCTCGATGCACGCCCCGACCCTCCTCGGCGGTCACCACGTCGCAGGCCACATGCGCCTCGGTCGCCTCGCGCCGCAGCACCAAATCATGCGGCGTGCCGTGTTCGAGGCCGGTGAATGTCACGGTGAAGCCACGGGACCGCTGCAGCGACGCGGTGCGAACCATGTGAAAGGCCGGAATCAGGGTGTTGATGCCGGTAAGGCACAGCCGGAGCAGTTCAACCAGGCGTTCGCGACCGGCTTGGGTCAGGCTCGCCGGCGATCACCGGAATTTCCTGCGCGACGCGGACCAACAGCGCTTCGGTAATCGAACGCGGCCGGCTGGGTTCGCGGCGAAGCTTTTCAATGGTTAGTTCGATTACGTGCCGCTGACGGATTGCCTGGCCGGCACGCGGTCCTGCCGCGGCCAGATCGCGGATTTCACCGATCCGGCGTCCGCCAGCCTTCACCGCCAACCAGATTTACGAAAGGCTCCAGCGAGATATTTGCTGATTTGGCACTCATCGAGACTTGCGAGGTTGATGCATTGCACCATTTGACGCGCGTTTAATCCCGACCGTCAAGCTTGGCAGCGGTGCGCCCGATAAGACAACGCCATATTTGCCCGGTTGGCATGGTTACCGTCTGGCCAATCGTTGGTTGCTTGCAGCTCTCGAGCACCCAGACTCCCACGGTGCGGTAAACGGTTCAGTTGCGTGGCAGGCGGGCGGTCAGGGGCGCGTCCGGATTCTGCGCGCGGTGCCGCAGCAGATGGTCGGCCAACACGCACGCCAGCATCGCCTCTCCCACCGGAACCGCGCGGATGCCAACGCAGGGGTCATGCCGCCCCTTGGTGGCGATCGCAATCTCGTGGCCAGTCCGGTCCACCGAGGCGCGCGGCGCCAGGATCGAACTGGTCGGTTTGACCGCGAACCGCGCCACGATGGGCTGGCTGGTGGAGATGCCGCCCAGAATGCCGCCGGCATGGTTGGATCCGAACACGATGCTGCCCTCGTGCATCCGCATCTCGTCCGCGTTGGCTTCCCCCGACAGGACGGCCGCGGCGAATCCGTCACCGATCTCTACCCCCTTGACGGCATTGATCGACATCAGCGCGGCAGCGATGTCGGCATCCAGCTTGCCGTAGATCGGAGCGCCCAGTCCTGGGGGCACGCCCTCGGCCACCACCTCGATCACCGCTCCGGCGGAAGAGCCGTCCTTGCGGACTTCGTTCAGGTAGGTTTCCCAGGTGCGGGCCATGATCGGATCGGGGCAGAAGAACGGATTGTTGTCCGTTTCGACCCAGTCCCAGCGGTCGCGGTCGATTTCGTGTGGGCCGATCCTGACCAGGGCGCCCCGGATGGTCACCGCCGTCCCCAAAACGCGACGGGCGACGGCGCCGGCGGCCACGCGCATCGCGGTTTCGCGGGCGGAGGAGCGGCCGCCGCCACGATAGTCGCGGATGCCGTATTTCAGGTCATAGGTGAGGTCGGCGTGGCCGGGGCGGAACTGATCGGCGATGGCGGCGTAGTCGCGTGACCGCTGATCCTGGTTCTCGATCATCAGGCTGATCGGCGTGCCGGTGGTGAGTCCCTCGAACACGCCGGAAAGGATACGGACCTGATCGGGTTCCTGCCGCTGGGTGGTGAATTTCGACTGGCCGGGGCGACGGCGATCCAGCCACGGCTGGATATCGGCCTCCGCAAGGCGCAGCCGAGGCGGGCAACCATCGACGATGCCGCCGATCGCCGGTCCGTGACTTTCGCCCCAGGTGGTGACTCGGAACAGGTGACCAAAGCTGTTGTGCGACATGTCGTCAGCTATCGGGTTGCGGGCGCCTTCAGATTTCCGCGGTGGCGATGTCGGGCGCGTCGGGATGTTTCATGCCGACGGTATGATAGCCGCAATCGACGTGGTGAACCTCCCCGGTCACGCCTGCGGCCAGGTCGGACAGCAGGTAGACGCCGGCGCCGCCGACCTCCTCGATCGTCACGTTGCGGCGCATCGGGGAATTCAACTGGTTCCAGCGCAGGATGTAGCGGAAATCGCCGATGCCGGAGGCCGCCAGGGTCTTGATCGGCCCGGCGCTGATGGCGTTGACCCGAATGCCCGACGCGCCGAGGTCGGCGGCGAGATAGCGCACGGACGCCTCCAGCGCGGCCTTCGCCACGCCCATGACGTTGTAGTGCGGCACCCAGCGTTCCGCACCTAGGTAGGTAAGCGTCAACAGGCTGGCGCCCGGCTTCATCAGCGGCACCGCCCGCTGACACACTGACGTGAAGGAGTAGCAGGAGACATCCAGCGCCTGCAGGAAGGCGGCCCGCGGCGTGTCAAGGTAGCGGCCGCGGAGAAACGCCTTGTCGGCGAAGCTGATGGCATGGACCAGGAAGTCCAGCCCGTCCCAGGCGTGTTCGACAGATGCGAAAGCGCTTTCGATGCTGGAGTCATCGGAGACGTCGCACGGGACCACCAGGCTGGAACCTACCTGGTCCGCAAGTGGGCGCACGCGCCGTCCCAGCGCGTCGCCCTGGAAGGTGAATGCGAGTTCGGCTCCCTGTGCAGCGCACGCAGCCGCGATGCCCCAGGCCAGGGAGCGGTCATTGGCGACCCCCATGATCAGGCCGCGCTTGCCGCGCAACAGGTTGCCTTGGGCGGAGATGGACGCGGGGGCGCTGTCGGCCATGGATACCCTCTTGCTCGCAATGCGCGACGGGTGGTGGTGGCACATGGCGGGCGGATGGGGCAAGGGGCGAGGGGGACCGGGCTGTCGAAGCCTTGACGGGTTGGGGCGGTGAAAGGGGTGGGTTGCTGAGTTTGGATAAACTCTTCGAAGGTCGCCACTTTGATCGCGAGATCATGACCTGAGCCCCTGAAACTCCTCCAGGTATAAGTAAAGTCCGCGACCCGAGAGGGAGACGGACGGATGAAGCGAAGCCGGTTCACTGAGGAGCAGATCATCGGCGTGCTGCGTGAGCAGGAGGCCGGGATGAAGGTGTCGGACCTGTGCCGGAAGCACGGGATCTCGGAGCCGACATTCTATGCATGGAAGTCGAAGTTCGGCGGAATGAGCATCCCGGATGCGCGCCGTCTGAAGCAGCTCGAGGAGGAGAATGCTCGTCTGAAGAAGCTGCTGGCGGAGGTGATGCTGGACAATGCGGTGTTGAAGGACATCACGGCAAGAAAGTGGTGACGCCCGTCGCTCGCAGAGCCGCGGTGACCCATGCGCGTGAAGCGCATGGGATCAGTGAGCGGCGGGCCTGCTCGATTATCGACGCCGATCGCAGCGTAATCCGCTATCGCCATCGGCGTGCGGATGATGCGGCGACACGGACGCGGTTGAAGGAACTGGCAGCGGAGCGTCGGCGGTTTGGCTGGCGACGACTGAAGCTGCTGCTGGAGCGGGAGGGGATCCGCATGAACCACAAGAAGCTGCGCCGGCTATATGCCGAAGAGCGACTACAGGTCCGCCGCCGCGGCGGACGCAAGCGTGCGTTGGGCACGCGGGCACCGATGACGCTGCCGCAGGGTCCGGACCAGCGTTGGTCGCTGGACTTCGTCTCCGACACGCTGACTGATGGTCGTCGGTTCCGCATCCTGGTGGTAGTCGACGACTTCACCCGCGAGTGCCTGTGTCTGGTGGCCGATACATCATTATCTGGCGCACGGGTGGCACGCGAACTGACGCTGCTGATCGCCCGGCGCGGTGCGCGTCCGTTGCTCTGTGGCAGCGACAACGGCACCGAGCTGACCAGCACGGCGATCCTGCGCTGGAGCCAGCAGAGCAAGATCGGCTGGCACTACATCGCACCGGGCAAGCCGCAGCAGAACGCGTTCGCGGAGAGCTTCATCGGCCGGCTGCGCGATGAATGCCTGAACGAGACGCTGTTCACCTCACTGCGGCAGGCTCGTGCGGTGCTGGCGGCTTGGCAGCGTGACTATAATGAGGTGCGGCCGCACTCGGCACATGGCGGTCTCACGCCGGCTTCGATCAGGCTGCCGTCGTGCTCGCCTGCGTCAAGCCCGCTGCGCGCCGGCTTCGCCGGTGGCCTGCAGCCAGGCTTGACCCAGACTGCGCGCAACGGCCGTGGTGAAAGTGGCCGGGACGGAGAAACGCCGCTCGACCGAACAGAGAAACACCGTCACGATGGGCGTGGCGGCAACCCAGAACTCTACTTCTGAGTGGAGGGAAGAAGGGGCTCAGGTCAATCATCGTGCTGTGCGTGAGGTGGTACTGCGCTTCAAGCTCAGCTTCCGGGACCTGGTGGAGATCATGGCCGAGCGCAATCTGTCACGACGCACATCACCATCATGTGCTGGATGCATCATTATGCACCGGAGTCCAAACGCCGCCGGAACCGGTCGCGCGGCTGGTCGGGACGTCGTGGCGCGTCAACGAAACCTGCGTGAAGATCCGAGGCCACAGTGTGTATTTGTGCTGGGCGGTCGATCGCGCGGGAAAGACGGTGGACTTTTGCCTGAACGCCAGGCGGGATGTTGCCGCCACCACGACATTCTTTCGCAAGGCCGTCAAAAGTCAGGGATCGACCCAGTCGACGATCACATTGGACGG
Organism: uncultured Alphaproteobacteria bacterium; assembly: GCA_963759425.1. Classification (GTDB taxonomy): domain Bacteria; phylum Pseudomonadota; class Alphaproteobacteria; order Acetobacterales; family Acetobacteraceae; genus Rhodopila. The sequence goes on along the minus strand of CAVWZM010000015.1, from coordinate 5,044 downwards.
GTATGCGGCATAGCATCGCCCCGTGCACGAGTTGACGGCTGCTGGTCAACTGGCCACTGATACGAGGCTGCGGTCATCGAAGCACCTGAACAACTTGATCGAGCAGGACCGCCGCGGCGACCACCATTGCCGACATCGAATCCGAAGACATATATCCGAGACGCCGGGGTTGTTGGGCCGGTCTAACGGGTCCGGAATAGCCTCGTCAGAAGCGCCGGTGAATTGATCGAGATCCCTGAGATGCAGCGTCAGCTCCAACACACTCGGCACAGAGACGCCGGCGATTGAGCCCTGGGGTGCCGATGCATCGGCTATTATAGACGGTTATTGATCGAGAATATGTTTTCCCCGATGTAAACGAAATCCCGGTCCAATTCAGAAACGGCCCTAAGAAAGCTGCGGGAGGTCTGACCTTTGGGGATTAGCCAATCATGTAGTTCGATAATCACCAGCGGGGTGCGCTCGATCCATTCAATCCCACCAGAAAATAGTTCGCCCTCAGCACCTTCGATGTCTATCTTAACAATAAACGGGTAAAGGTTTTGTGGCCCGGATTCTAAAATCTGGTTGATTTGCAAACTTTCGACTACCATGGTGTTCGCCATTCCCGCAGCCAGAGGGCCGGTCCGAAAGCCGCAATGCCCAAGGCCGGGATCATGAAGCCGCACTCGGCCCGGCTGTGACGTGACGGCTGCGTTATGGCAGTAGACCGGCAGGCCAGCTGTGTTTTTACAGAGGATTTCGAAGTTGCCCCGGTCGGGTTCAATGGCCACGATCTGTGCATTGGGAAACTCGCGGTTAAAATAGACAGAGGCGGCTCCGATGTTCGCCCCGGCATCCACGATCAGCGGACGCTCACCGGCCGTTGCCCTCCCCTGCCAGTAGGCGAGCAGCTCTTCGCCCCGCCCGAGCCGCCGGATGTCATAGTCCTTATTGCTGAAGACCTGCCAGATCATTCCCTGGTCACTAGTATTCGGACGGTAGACAAATGGCCGGTCAGAAAACGCTGGATCTGTCATGCCACAGTGGCCTCGTTGGCCGATGCCATGCTGGTGGGAGGCTGTATCAAGCAGCACTCGATGCGGGAGAGCAGTGTGTGCAAACTCGCCATTTCGGCCGCGAGGGAGAAGCGCACGGCGAGCTGGGCGATTCCTGGGGCCAAATGGGCATGGGTCAGGCGTTGGGTATCGATGCTTTGGGCCGCCTGGATGACCGCACCGACGAAACCTCGGATGTCGCCTTGGTGGATTTCCTGGAAGTTCGGCTTGTCCCAATACTCGCGGGCCCCTTGGCCAGTATAGCCAATCACCAGGTTACCGGCGAGCGCAGCCTCCAGCGGCGGTAACGGAAGACCTTCGAACTCGGAAAACGACAGGAAGATGCTCGACGAAGCCAGCATTGTCGCGACCGTATCCTCGTTGACGTTGTGGATCGACTTAATTTCCCATCGCGGCGCCAGATGTTGACGCAGCGCGAATGCAACTCGCGCCGCATGAGTATCCATCTTGCGTGGCATAAAGGTGATGCAGGGCGGTGACGTCGCCTCCAAGTGGTGGCGGCGCAGGAAACGTTCAGGGATCGAGTACCGCACGCGTACCAGCCGCGTTGGATCCGCCCTCGGGTAGTTTAGCGCGGTCATGCGTTCGCTGTCCTCTGAAATCGACAGCACGAGATCTGCGGCCTGATAGACCCGGGCGAACAGCTCAGGCGGTTGTTCACGCAAAACCGGGTTTGTGAGATAGCCGTTCTGCACGAAGATGGCGAAATGTACGTGTTGATCTATGCATTGCGGCCCGAATGTCGCTGCCCAAAGTTCCGGAATGATAACGAAGTCCTCATCAGGCTTCAGCGCCAGACTACGCAGCAACGGCACGCTATGGTCAAACCATGAGCATCGGAAATCAGTATCAAACGGATGCAGCACATAGGCGTCCGCGCCGAGGGAGGCAAGCAGCTCGGCGTGTCGGTAAATTACCTTAATGCCGCCGGTAGGCAGATTATCGGCAGGACAAAGATAGATAATTCGACGTGCGCGCGTACCAACCTCCCCGGGGGTGGTTTGCTGCGTCACGGCGAGTTCTTCGACTTTTAGCCAGTCGATGGGGTAGTCAAGCATTAGGGCGCGCAATTCTGGTGTATTGTGCCACGCATCTTTCGCATCGAATGGCTCACCATACGTCCACGCCTTGGAATACTTTCCTGCGCGATCCGAGACCACGAACACTTCGCCGATGGTAGGGATGTATTCGTATCTTCCCCCGAGTTCGGGCTCGAAGAAGTGCACGGTCTCGATCGTCTTCGAGAGGCGGCAGGCTGCATATCCAAAGGTGCCATACCCGAAGACGAGATGCGGAGCGTCGACCAGCGCAGACATGTCCTGATGAAGTGAGCCGGAGGTTACACGATAAGGTATCGATTGCTGCTCCAACCAGATTTCCAGCGCGTCCACGCAGGGATTTCCTCGATCCTCAAAGACAAGCCGCACTTTGTTGATACGCCCATCGTCGCGCATTCGGCTAATGACCAGAATGTAGAACGACAGCGGCGGCTGTCTGTAGCACAAACCGGCCTCGGGATGATCACTGCTGAAAATATCGCCGGCTCGTATGTGGATGGTCAATTCATCCGCGGGATGCGACTCGCCGGGAATGGGAATACCCGTCAGCATGTGCAATCGCACGAAGTCGTGAGCAATATTTGTGAATTCAAGCTCATCTTCTGGCCGGAAACGAAGAAAGGGTTGTAAAACGGGCATGAAGTCGTCAGTGTTAAAGAAGTCGCCACTGATAAATGCGCCGTCAGCCGGCAATGACGCTTGGGACGGCAAAAAGGTTATGCCTTGAAGCGTGAAGGCCGTCTTCACGTCCAATAGCTCATGATAGCCAAGCTGGATGATTTTTAGCCCGGTGCGCTTGGCAAGTCGTATAACGTTGATGGACTGATGTAAAAGATTGCCAAAGCGCCCACAGCGATTTATTTTTAGCCCGACGATTTCGTAGCTTACCGCATTTTCGGCGCGTTCAAGGACGTAGGGGTAGCGCGTGGGGTGCTTTTGTGCAAAATAGTGGGGCAGTCGATGCCGCGTACAGAAGGCGCAGAACGCAAGCAAATCTGGGCGTACCAGGTACCTCAACATGAGACAAATGGAGGTATTCGTTCTCGGTAAGCGAAAGGCGGACATAGCGCGCTTCCAATTTGCCTCCGACTGTCAGTTCGAGCGGCAGCCCGTTTCTAGTCGATCCGAACTTTGCAAAGCCGGCATGAATTACAGTCCAGTCATCGCCTCGTTCCGAGATCTCGACCTTCAGCGTGCAAGCCCGGTCCTGACACCGACGTACGCCGGTTGTGAACGATGATGGCCTCGATCGGATACACGGATAGGAGGTCAACTTGCCACCATGGGCCCAACTCCCTGCCGGTATGAAACGCAAAATCTCCTAAGAATTCTTCGGCGACTGCGTTTGTCGCTTCACCGACGGTCGACCACTCCGACAACGAGCTCTGTTTGGCGGGCTTACCGAATGCCACGTTGATGAGGTCGGCGGCTGGTCGGGTATTCATCGAAGTGCCGATGTTGGCTTGGGGTCGCCGCTGCCTGCCCTCCGCTCTCGCTTTCATCCGCTGATCGGCGTCTGAAAAGTGCTTTGCCGGCACACTGCTCGGAAGAAACGGAAAGAACCAGAGTCTCTTGTCATCGTGTGGGTCAATGTTCGGATAGTCCAGTGGGGTGGGATAGAGGGTATGTGACTGTCTTCGCTCCACCAGATCTGTTCTCACATACGACAGCTCCAGTAAATTCGAGACCGCTACCCCGGATAAAAAGGCATATGTATTATCGCCATCAACATTGTTCGCATGCACATGGAATAGCGTGAAGTCACTATTCAATTTTGTGAGCACCCGAACGAACCGCTGCCTGAAATCGGTCATTGCTAAACCTTATCCATCAGCCACGTTCCTTCTCGGGGCTTGCTTCTTGTTGATAGAAGGCCGCGCTGAGCCCCTGGGCGCGGGTCCGTCGTCTGGCGACCTCAGTCGCTCGGACTGGCGCAATGCATGCCAACACCACCTGTTCGAGTGACGGGGCACGCGGAGTCCTCGCCCTGCTCGTTTGGACGATCTGGCTCAGGCTGCCAAGGTTAGGCAGAGCAACAGGATGATCCCGCACGGAGGGTTAGATGGTTGATAAGAGCAAGGCAGAGTCAGTGTATAACTCGGCCAGGTTATTCTACGGGGGCCATGAAAAATCGAGCAATAAAATATATGTTGGCAGCAATTTCACATTGGCGAGGGGTCCCGAGCACGACTTGCCGGTAGCGGCAGAGAACCTCGCGGCAGCAAAGCAGATGCCGGCTGATAAGGCTCTGAAGAGGGTAACAACCCGGTGGAACAACCACATTGCGTCGGACCGACCTCAAGCGCTAGATAATTTTGGCGGTCAAACCCCGGTTGCTGCCAGCCAGGCGCTCTATAACCGTGGCATCGGGGGTGGTGACCGGGCCGTGCAATTGCGGTGCGATGGCTTGCGTGGCGTTGTTCCTCGCTAAGGACAAGTTCGGCTTTTCAGAGCTTGAGATTTGGCTCATCACGGTACGCAACCGGAATACGCGCGGCGCGTATTTGAATACTTTCGGAGGCGCGCCGATGACATTTGCACATTCCTGGGCGCTACTGAGCACAGATGATGGTCCCTATGTGGTGGATCCATGGGCAGGCGTTTTCTGCACCCAGCAAGAATACCCGCGTCGTCTCACGTCTCAGTTCAACCAGTGGCAACAGCAGGGCAAGAGAGTTCAGTGTTGACTACGGAGACAAGTATCGATTTTGGACCAACGCCAACAACTCAGCGATCCTCAGTCTGCTTGCCGGTGACGCCCAGCGCGACCCTCCGATTGCGGGCAATATGCCCATGCCCAAATAGGCGTGGCTAGCTTAGCTCATCCCAGTCAGCATGTTCGTGCTCCCTTTGCGAGACGGGCCAAGCTCACAGGGGCGTCAATACCAGGCGACCAGCTGGTACCGCTTAATGCGGAACTATGTAAGG
>CAVWZM010000014.1:0-201520 GCA_963759425.1 uncultured Alphaproteobacteria bacterium | reverse complement strand
ATGGCGCAGCGCGATGCAGACGTTCATCAGGAGATTCGGCTGCACCCCGCGTTTGGTCTGGCGCAGCATCTTCGGCCAGGCGGGCGTGCCGGGATACGCCGGCGCTGCGTCGGCGGCATCGGCGGTCGGCCGCGGTTCCGATGCGGCGTCGAACTGCGCCTGCGCGCGCCTCTCCTTACGCCCCGGGATCAGCGCGTCGGCGACGCGGTTCAGCGTCTGCCATCCCGCCAGGCGCTCCGCCTGGTGCGACCAGTCATCGGCCCATTTCTCTTGTTCGTACGCGGGATCAGCGTGTGGCCAGCGACAGGCCCACGCGATCGCCGCCTGGCCGATCATGTCGGCGGTGTCGGCTTCCAGCGCGTTGGCGTCACGTAGGGCGCTATCGGCCGCATCGTGGTTGGCTTCACGCGCGGCGGTACCGGCCGCATCATGGTTGGCTTCACGCAGCGCGGTATCGGCCTCACCCTTCAGCTCCTGGGCTTCACGCAGCGCATTGATGCAGCCTTGCGCGGCGAGCATCACGTCGACCCACACGTCCCTACCTGCCTCCGGCGGGTTTGGCATGGCGTCCAGGAGCTCGATCACCGCTTGCGCGCTTGGCGGCTTGCGCGTGGACAAGGGGACGTTTCCGGTCCCGGTGCGATGCGGCCCGGCTGCCATCATCGCCTCAACGAGCCAATCCGGCGAGTCCGCGATCGGGTCCGTCGTCGCGGCCATCCCGTGCGCCGGCCAGTACACCACGAAGCCCGCTTGGCTTCGAACGTCGACACCTGGCGCGATTTTGCCGGCGCTGCTTTCCATTCCCTCGCGCGGGTGGAACAGCAGATGGGCGCCGCCCTGCAATGTCTGGTGCCGGCACGTCCGCGGCAGGCGGTAGTCGTTTTCGGCCAGCCAGATATTACCGCCATGGCGGGGATCTGCGTCGATCACGTCATAGCTCTTGGCGCCGGTCGGCATGCCGACCAGGAACTCAGAGTTGGTGAACCAGGCGCGGATCTGCGCCTCGTCGGTCGACGCGCGGTCCCACCACGCCTTGATCGCGGGGATCTTCTTCGTACCCTTCAGCCGCACCGGGAACACGGGAATGCCGAGGTCGGCGAGTCCAGGGCGTGTTGAGCGTGTGCGTGAAGTCGATCGGGACCGCAGGTGCGGCGGCCGCGGTGCCGCCGGGCGTGGTGCCATCGGCGCTGGTGACCGGTGCCAGCACGTGGTGCCACGGGCTTGATCCTCGGCCGGCGTAATCTTGCTGGCGGCGATCTCGGACGAGTCAACGCCGTCTTGCGGCGGTTGCAGCTTCGACACTCTATTTGCCTTTCAAATACCGCGGTCCCGCGTTGACATCGACCGCGATCGGCAAGCCACTGGCCCAGGCCGGTGCCTGCATCATGATCGCGGTAACCGCGCCGACGTTCGCGGCGTCGGTTTCACAGATCGCTTCATCGTGGACGGTAAGCACCGGATTCAACCCGGCGGCATCGAGCCGCACCAGCGCATCGGCGAGCAGGTCGCGAGAGGTCGCCTGCGTCACGTTCTCGGCGAACAGGCCGCCATACGCCTTGAACTCGACCCATTGCCGGGTGAGTGCGTCCTGGCCAAAGCAGTGGACCTGGTTGCCCCATTTCTCGTCGTACTGCAGTGACGGATTCCAGTAGGTCAGGCGCCGACCCGAAGGCAGCCGCAGCTTCATCACCCGCGCGGTGCGCTGGAACGCGACGCGGCCCACGGTGAACACTTCACCAGGTCGCTGTGCGATACACTCCGTCGCCGCGGCGTTCAGGTCTCTCCAGAACTGTTCAATCGCGGGATGCGCGGCGCGCCAGGCGTATTTGATCGCCTCGGCTTCCGCCGTCGTCTTCTTGACGTTGAAGTTCTTCGCCATGCTGCGGAACGCGCGCCAGCCGCCGCCGTATCCCAGCGCCAGGTCGCCGACCTTGCCGATCTGTCGCTGTTCCGGCGTGATCTCGGCCGGCGTGACGTCGTAGAGGCGCGCCGCGGTCACCCGGTAGGCGTCAGGCCCGTGCCGGCGTCGAAGGCGCGGAACACGTCCAGCCGATCGTGTTGGCCGGCAAGCCACGCCAGCACCCTCGCCTCGATCTGTGAGTAATCCGCGGTGACGAGCACCTTGCCGGGTGGCGCGACCAGTAGCGGGCGCAACAACTCGGACACCAACTTCAGCACCGGCCCGTGGAGGTCTTCCAGCTCCTGTAGCGTGGCGTCCGCCGCGATGTCTCTCATGATGTGGCGCGGGTGGAACGCGGGATTGGCCCGTGGCAGATTCTGCATCTGTGGCCCGTGCGAGCTCCAGCGACCGGTCGCTGCGGCGCCGCAATAGATCAGTGCGCCGCGAATGCGCTGGTCGGCGCAAAGTTGGCGGCCGATCGCGGCGGCCTTGAGCGAACTCGATCCGCCACCCACCTGCCTGATCTGCAGAACGTCGCGGACCCGTTCGTCGAGATCGTCGGTTTCAAGCAGGTCGAGGACGGTGTCCTTCGCCGTACCATCGATTTCCAATCCTTGCTCGCGCAACCATCTGCCGAGGGCCATCGCGTTGGACACGCGCGGCACCACGCCGTTGGTGAGCGTCTTGATCTGCTTGTCGAGGGTGAGCCGCGCTGCCGCCGCTAGGTCGATCAATCGGTGCAGCAGGGTCTGGTCGATCAGCACGCCGGTGTTGTTCAGCCGCTCGGTGGCCAGCTCGATGGCGCGTTCGGATTCAGTGAGTTGCGGCAATGATTTGTGGAGTAGCGCTTCGGCCCGCACATCGTTGAGGCAGTAGTCGCCGACCTGATCCATCCGCTCGGCGTCGTCCCACCACGTGATGATCGGATTGAGCGTGCGCGGTCGGCAACACTGCAGCATCACCCCGCGACCTTTGAGGTCCTTCTGCACGGGGAGGTCGAGCGCCCGGCACGCCGCGGCGAGATCGCGTGGCAGCCCGACCTGGCCGCACCGGGCGGCGGTGCAATTCCAGCGGTTGAGGCCGCCCAGCGTGCTCGACGAGGCCGATGGCGCGGCCGGGCGGCCCCGACATCACCGCCCTTTCGAACCCGGCATTGTGCGCGATCAGGATCGTGCCCGGATCGGCGAGCGCAGCGTACAGGTCGGTCGGTATCGGGCCGCGCGCCGGTTGCCAGACGCGTATTTCATCGTCGTCGAGCTTGTAGCCCACGTGGGTGATCGAGGTCGTGGGGTCGGCCGCATAGACGCTGACGCCGACCTTTTGCAGGCGGTGCGTGCTTCGAGTTTCGATGTCTACGACGACGGCCATCGTGGCTTAGTCGTCTTTCGCCATGGCATCATCCCACCACTGCCGCGCCGCTGCGGCTTCTTCCGGGTCGGTGTAGAAATCTTCCTCGCCACCCGGGCCAAGGTGCTCCTCGTGATGGCAATCCCGGCATAGCAGCAGCAGCAGCACGGCTTCGGTTTCGTAGCCGAAGATCAGTTCGCCGATGTCGCGGTGATAGTTCGTGACCTCGATCAAGTTGTAAGTCGTGTGGTGTAACTCCAGCCGAGCATCTTGAGCGCTTCAAGGCAGTGTTCGCAGTGGCCGATCGCTCGTTTTGCTGCCGCTACGGCGGGCGGTATTGGCCGCGCCGCGCGTTCCTTCGCATAGCTGTAGTCCGACATTGGTAATTCCGTATTGTTCAGGGAGATGCGGGCGAAGCTTTCGTGCCGCGTCGGCACGAAGCATCACCGGCCGTCACCGGTAGGCCACCGCCCGGCACGGCGAGCGTCGATCGCTACTGCGGTGACGACGGTGATTTCACGAACTCCCAGCCGTCATCCATCGTTTCGATGTCGCACGTGACCGTGTTCAGACCGGGTCCCGTGGCCGAGCCACTGAACATTCTCACAGGACCGAGCGAGACGCCCGGCTTGATCTGGCCGGCCCTTCGCGCCGTAGCGCGAACGGGGCGCTGAGCGACGGCGCGAACCTTCGCGCCGGGATAGAGCAACGCCTTGTCCATGAGCGGCAGCGCCGTCGGTCCCGAACACGGTTGGCGGGTATTCCGCGCCGCTTTTTACATTCAAATAGGCAACGACGCCGTATTCCTTCCAACCCTTCACAGCGATGTCCGTGGCATCGTCGTGGATCGGCGAGCGAAACGGTGAGCCGCCGAATTGGCCTTCGCCGGCGTCCTTGATCGCGCGAAGGATATCCCGCCACGCGGGCGTCTGTATGGCGGCGGCCGTGAACAGCAAGTGTCGCATAGAACTCGAACTTTGTCGTTGTAGCGAGCTCTTTTTCGGCACCAGCAATGAGCTGGAGCCGAGGATTCCGGGAGGCGTTATCAACATGTCTCAATACCTCATGATCTTCGTTGCCGGCAGAAACGGGAACCGATGGTCACGCGCCGGCGGCGTGAGCATCGGCAAGGGAAAACTCGTGATAGGCCGCGGTCGCTTTCGAATGTCAGGTGCGACACACACGTGTTTCGTACCGGGCAGAACCGGCACCACGCTCCCGCAACGGTTGGCGCACCAGGCACCAGGGCGGCGTGTGCGTGGTTGAGCAGATCGAAGCTCCATTCGGTGAGTTCGATCGCGTCGAGGGTCGCCGTGCGGATCGGGTCGCCCTTCACCCGCGGCTGAACGATCGTCGTGGTGATCGTGGAGACGGGCTCGTCGAGCGCCAGCGCGACGCCGAGCGCGTAGTATCATGAGTTGCAGATTGCCCTTCGCGTTCACCAAGCACGCCCTTTCCGAACTTCAAGTCGACAACATGAAGTTCACGCGACCGTCTCACATACGAGACGAAGTCGCTGGTGCCGAACATCGGCACCGGCGGGTGCAGCGCCTCCAGGCTGAAGGAACGCTCGATGAAATGAACATCGCAACTCGATTGCAGCCGGCGACACACATCGACGTAGATCTGCACGGCGTTGCCATCGCTGGCGTCACCACGAAACCCTTCGATCGTTTGATCCTGGTAGTGCTCGGTGTCGTGGCCCTCGACCAGGCATCGTCGGGCCAGTTCGTGTGCCGCTGTGCCTTCTTCGGCATAGATAGAATCGACCCGCGGGATGCCGCGCGTCGCCGTGACGGAGCCCGCGCAATTCCACCATTGGTGCGCGCCGGATGCGCTGAGTTCGGAGTGCTTAGCGTGCGTCATGTGCGTTCAGCACTTCGCGAACTTGGTCTTCTTTCGAGATCGCGTAGGCGTTCGACGCCGTTCGCTTCCAAGATCGGCCGCATCCAGACGACGCCGCGTTCCCGTGCCAGCGTCGTGAGGCGGGCGCGCGCAGCCTCGATATCCTCTGAACAGGCTCGGTTGTTCGGGGTGATCGCTGGCGGCCGGCGCGACCTCTTCGGGCACTGCGGGTGCGACGTGACCGTTGGCGGTCGTGGCGCGCTTCCCGGGCCGGGCACGGGCGATCTTGGGCGCGGGCGCGTCTGGCGCCGGCGCACCTTCCGCCGTCAATTCCGACGTGCCGACGAGCGCGAGAATCCGCGCGATCGTCTGCTCGTCACTGATTTTCAGAGTTAGCGTCAACATTAAGCGGCGGCTCCTTTTTCACGGGTCATCATTTCAAGCGCGGCCAATTGCTGCGCCTTGCGCATCACGACCCCGTTGATTCGGTCGTCGATCGATCCAGCGAGCGAGACGATCGACGCCAACACCGGGTATTGCTGGCCGATCCGGTGTGCGCGACCGACACCTTGCGCGAGGTCCGCTGGCGTCCATGTCGTTTCGGCGAAAACGATCCGGTGCGCGCGGTGGAGCGTGATCGCGGTGCCGCCGACCTGGAGCTGGATGATCAGCACCCGCGGCGAGTCACTATCTTGAAAGCTATCGATCAGGCGTTGCCGATCGGCGCGTGGCGTGTCGCCGTGGATCACGCCGTGCGATACGCCGAGGCCGTCCGCGAGGGCCTGCGATCGTGCTGCGATGCACCGCGAACACGACAACCTTGTCGGTGCCTTCGAGCACCGCATCGATGAACGCAACGACGGCCGGCGCCTTGGCGACGCCGACCCAACGGCGCAACGTGGACAGGTGCATCTCCTCGATGCGCGAGATCGTTTCGCCGCGTTCCAGCTTATGCAGGATCGCTCGTTCTTCGATCGTGAGCTCGGGCATCACCGGCACCTGGTCCGGTCTCACCGGTACGTGTTCCCACGTCAGCGCCGGCAATTCCGGCAGCACGTCACGCTTCAAACGTTGCAGAACATAAGGAGCGAGATCGCGGGCGAGCTCGGCCGCGTGGGCCATGTTCGCGCCAGTGATCTGGCTCGCCGAATCTCGTGGTTTTGGTGGTGCAGTAGCGCGCGATGTGTTCCGCGTAGGTGAGTTTGCCGTCGAACAGCACCCGCTGGTGCACCCACACTTCGCCGGGATGATTCAACATCAACGTGCCGGAGAGCAGCCAGACCCGGCGCGCGGCGTGGATCAGGCCGGTGCCGCGCAGGTAAACGGCGCGGGTCCGCAATAGCGTCGATCGATTTGAGCGTCTTGCGCCTCATCCAGCACCAGGGCGTCGAAGCGTCGAGCGCGCAGGACGGTCTTGATCCGGTCTACTAAGGTGTAGCTGACGAGCAGGATGCCGCCGTGCAGGTTCACGGCATCGCGGCTGGATCGAACAATCTGCGCTCGTCGACCCGGCAGCCAGGTGGCGATTTGCCGCTCCCACGTGTCGAGTGCGATTGCCGGCGCGATGATCAGTACGGTCTTGGCGCCGACCAGATCCATGGCGAGCAGGGCCTGGACCGTTTTTCCCAGCCCCATTTCGTCGAGCAAGGCCGCGGCGCGGCGATCGGCGAGGAAGCGGGCACCGATTTCTTGGAACGGATAGGGATTCATCGGCCGCGCCGCACGGGCTCAACGTTGCGCTCGACGCGCCGCACGGGTTCGGCATGGTGTTCGACACGCCGCACTGGCTCGACATAGCGTTCGACACGCCGCACGGGTTCGACATTGTGTTCGACCCGCCGCCAAAATCCAGGCCCGGACTTCATCTAAGTCGTAATATTTCTCTTGGCCGAGCGGATAGAAAGGCATCCCTTCGAGCTCGTAACGGCGGCGTGTCCGGGGACCGCGGCCGAGCTCGGCCTCAAGCTCGACTCGGTAGACAGGTTGGTGAGTAGCTTCCCCGGCGTGGCGGTCGTTGCGGGCTTGTTGACGGTGCAGGCACGGCGCTGTCGCTCCCTGGAGGTCAATGTCCAGGGATGACTAGGCCGGTCAGCACGTCACTGTATTCCTATTGATTTACCCCGACGCATTTAATTTGGTGGCGAATTCTAGTCACGAATTTCGTGACTTCATAAACTGTCTAATCAATTTGCCGAATACGTTCTCAATCGCTCTCGGCCTTGATTGAAGGGCGTAGCGGGAAGTCGCTTTTTTCCACGCCGCGAGGTCCCTCGCCACGGACGCAACCGACGGGGCCAGTAGCAGTTCGCCCGCCTCCCCTAGGCGGGTTATCTGCCATTTCAATGAGGTCTGCGCTCGAAGGCCGGCCCGACAAGACCGGTGCGTTCTGGGATAAGGTAATCAGACGTCGACTTCGCGGCTGGCGGTACGATCCTCCGTGACGCGGGCGCGCTGGCGCCGGCTCCGTGACGACTGGCGCCGCCTCGGTGACCGTGGTCGTGACCGGCTCGGCGGCGGCCGGCATGTCCTCCGCCGTCGTGGTCGGCGACGATGGATCGGTTACGGTTGTCGGCGAACAGCCTGAAGACGTCCTCCGCACACAGCTCCACTGGAACATTACCGTAGCGGCCGACTGCACCGTGCTCGGGATCGGGCCGCATCACGCGCCAAAAAGACCTGCGGGTATGATGGATGCGGCCATACCGGGGCGCCAGCGGACCCGTTGATCGATTAGCCAACCTTGGAGGAGGTCCGCAGCGACGACTTCATCGACCTTCCGTATCCGCGCGACGCAGGCGATGACACGCTGCACCAACGGCCAGGTCCGCGTATCCAGCGTGCCCGCGGTAACGTCAATGTCGAGCCGGGGATGCGGTCAAGCGGACGCGGCTCCCACTTGACGTCACGGCGGCTGGCACGTCCTCGGCGCTTGACGCGGCGACGCTTAGGCTTGTCCTCGTCCTCAGCCACGAATTCGTCGGAATGTTCGATGTGACTTGCAACGGCGGGGGTGACGCCGGAACTCTCGCCGCTCGGTTTCAGCGACCCGGTGATGACCGCGCCCACGCCCTGGCTCGCTAGACGCAGCGCGTCATTGCGTATGTGAGAATAACGCGCGGTCGAGCTGACCTGACTGTGCCCGAGTAATTTGCCCAAAGTGTATAGCGGGATACCGTTGGACGCCGCCACCGAAGCAAAGCAGTGACGTAAGTCGTGAATCCAAACCCCGGACAGGCCGGCGGCCTGACAAACGTCTACCCAAGTCCGGTTAATTGCGGCGTTGCACTCGTAGCCATGTGCCGCGATCGGCCCCGCCTTGTCGCCGCGCACATAGGGGAAAACCCAGGGCGAGTCGGCGGCCCGCGCCTTCAGATCGCGCAGCAACGACCAAGCGGCATCATTCAGCGGGATCACGGTCAGCCGATTCTGCTTCACCTTGCTGGCGGACTTCGACCAGTTGCCGTTCTCCAGGTCGATCTCGGTCCAGCGGAGTTGCTGGGCTTCGGCCCGCCTGCTGCCGGTCAACAGCAGCAGTTTGACCAGGTCGGCAGCAGTTCGGGCAGGGTGAGCATCCAGCGCAGCGACCAGCCGACCCATCTCCTCGGGTTCGAGGTACCGCTCGCGCTGGAATTCCGGGGACATTTTGACGCCCCGGCCCGGGTTGATATTGTCGGGGCCGAAGCCCTTTCGATCGCCCATTGCATGATCACCGCGACCAGGACGGCGGAATGGTTGGCGTTATAAGGAGCCTTGACGGCGATCTCTGCGTGCAGCCGCTCAACATCGGTTTTCTGCACCGCAATCGACCGCAAGCTCCCGAGGCGCGGCAAGACGTGCGTCGCCAGTATGGACGATACGCTTTTGGGTCGTTGCGCGTCGGCTCGGTAACAACTCCTCGACACCATTGGGCTGCGACTCGGCGAACGTCGGAGCCGACCGGTCCGCCCGCCTGGTCGCGAGCGGGTCCTTACCTAGATCGACGTCCATGAGCAGGATCTTCGCCCGGTCACGCGCGGCCTTTGTCGTCCACACCGGCCAGCCGCCTATTGTTATCCTCTTCTCCCGGCCGGCCTGACGATAATTCAGCACGAAGGCCCTCGTGCCCGCGGCCGTGACCCGCACCCCGAAACCCTTAATTTCCTTGTCGTAATGAACCTTGTTCCCCTTGGTGGCGCAGGCAGCGACCGCACCGTCGTGTCCGTGAGCCTGAATGACCATGCGGCCTTTCATGTCCGTGTTATGTCTGGCCACGGCGTGTATCAGGGCGACGAACCGCGGGTCAAGCTGTCCGTCGATGTCCGCTGATGACCGCTGTTTCCCGCGGTTTCCCGCCAATTGCCGCGCAAACCGGCAGGCGGCCGTGGCAACAGGAATAACGGGCTATCTGTTTCGGAATGGTACTCGCCGGAACGCCAACTCAGTTCCCGTCGCCTCGACAGGGCCGTCCCGTCTCGTTCCACTTTCAGTTGATTGGCGGCCCTGCCGTCACCTTAAAGGACCCAGTGCATGCCGTCGTGGTTCCAGAATCTCGCAATTCGGTCCAAAGTGGCCCTGTCCTTCGTGGTCGTATGCGCGACGACGATCGCCCTTGGCATGTTCGCTATCGAACGCATGGGCGCCATCAATGACGACATTATCGAGCTGAACAAAAATTGGCTGCCCGCCGTCAAGGCGCTCGGTGGTATCGCCCAGCAGACCGAACGGTATCGTGCCGGTGTCGTCCTCTTCGTGCTGGCCGACGACGATAAGCAACGGGCGGTGGCCCAGAAGGCTCTCGACAATTCCCTGGCCAAGGTGCGCGCTGAGGCGGCCGCCTATGATCCGACCGTGACTGCCGGCAAGGAACAGGCCCTGGCAGCCGATTTCAAGCAAAAATGGGAGGCGCTGCTCGCCAGCAGCAACACCCTGATGGACACTGCGCGCAAGGGTGACAGAGCCGCCATCATGGACCGCATGTTCGGCCCGTTCACGACAGATGCGATCGATGTCCGGGCCGCCTTGTCCGCCGACATCGACTTCAACAACCAGGGCGCCAAGATCAGCCGGCGATTTGGGGCGGAGAACTACGCGTCGGGAAGCACCTGGGTCATCGGCCACCGCATTATAGCGCTGCTGGTTGGCGTGCTGGCTGGCCTCGCCCTGGTCACCGGCGTCGCGCGTCCGATCGCTGCCATCAACGGCGTCATGCGCCGACTCGCCGAACACGACACCGGCGCCGAGATATTCGGTCGCGATCGCAAGGATGAGATCGGCGCCATGGCCGGGGCCGTCCAAGTGTTCAAGGAAAATATGATCAAGGCCGATGAGCTGTCCGCGACACAGGCGGCCGAGCGTGCGGCCAAGGAGCAACGCGCCGAGCAGGATGGTCACCCTGGTGCGGAATTTCGAGTCGACCATCGCCGGCATGGTAGGCGTGCTGTCGTCGTCGGCCACGAATTGCAGGCAACGGCTCAGTCGATGTCGTCCTCGGCGGCCGAGACCAACGACCAGGCATCGAGTGTCGCCGCGGCGGCCGAGGAAGCCAGTTCCGGCGTGCAGACCGTCGCCGCCTCGGCCGAGGAATTGTCCTCGTCGATCGGCGAGATCACCCGCCAGGTCGCCCAGTCCGCCAAGATCGCCGAGAAAGCCGTCGCCGACGCCCGTCGCACCGACACCATCGTCCGCGCTCTGGCCGATGGCGCGCAAAAGATCGGGCTCGTCGTCGAACTGATCAGCAACATCGCCGGACAGACCAATCTGCTGGCGCTGAACGCAACGATCGAGGCGGCGCGCGCCGGTGACGCCGGCAAAGGCTTCGCCGTGGTGGCGTCGGAGGTGAAGAACCTGGCCAACCAGACTGCCAAGGCCACCGAGGAGATCAGCGCCCAGGTGGCCCAGTTGCAAGGTTCGACCAGGGAAGCTGTCGACGCGATCGGCGGCATTGCGACCATTATCGGGGAGGTCGGCACCATCGCCACCGCCATCGCCGCCGCCGTCGAGGAGCAGGGTGCCGCTACTGCCGAAATCGCCAAGACCACGCAGCAGACCTCGGTCAGCACCCAGGATGTGTCGTCCAGTATAGCCGGCGTCACGCAGGCCGCGACCGGGACCGGCGCCGCCGCCGGACAGGTCCTCAGCGCCGCTGCCGAACTGTCCAAGCAGGCCGAGCAACTCACCAGTCAGGTCCGCACATTCGTATCCGACGTCCGCGCCGCCTGATCGTCCACGGAGGACGATCGCTCTCCGGCTGCTCCAGGTCGCCCGCCGTTCCCGTGCCTCGCTGGTGCCCGTTATCAACCCCGGCCACGTGTCATCCCCGGCTCCGTGTCATTTCCGGCTCCGTGTCATCCCGGCGCAGGCCGGGGACCCACGACTTGCGGCGGATCAGACGATCAGGCAACGACCCCAGCCCGCCGCTTCGCCAGTGACGCCGCCAGCAGGATAGCGGCGATCAGGCTGGTCGGATCGGCCAGCCCCTTGCCGGCGATGTCGAACGCGGTGCCGTGATCCGGCGAGGTCCGCACGATCGGCAGCCCCAGCGTCACATTGACGCCGTGATCCATGTCCAGCGTCTTCAGCGGGATCAGCGCCTGATCGTGATACATGCAGATCGCCACGTCGTACCGCTTCCGCGCCGCTGGCGGTGAACATCGTGTCCGGCGGCCACGGGCCCGAGACGTCGATCCCGTCGGCCCGCAGCGCCTCGATCGCCGGCTGGATCAGCGTGGTTTCCTCCGTCGCCCAGCGCACCCTGCTCGCCCGGCGTGCGGGTTGAGCCCGGCGATCGCCAGCCGAGGCGCCGCGATACCGAAATCTCGCCGCAGCGCCGCCGCCGTCGTGCGGGCGGCGTCGACGATCATCTCGGTCGTCAGCATCGCGATCGAAGTCGCGCAACGACGCGTGCACCGTCACCGGCACGACCCGCAGCATCGGGCTGGCCAGCATCATGATCTGCTGGCCGGTGGCGCCGGTCAGCGCGGCGAGGAACTCGGTGTGGCCGGGATAATGGAAGCCGGCCTGATACAGCGCGGCCTTGTTGATCGGATTGGTCACCATCGCGCTGGCCTCGCCCGACCGCCAGAGTGCGGTGGCCCGCTCGATCGACCCGACCACGGCGGCGGCATTGGCCGGATTGGGCTGGCCGGGGATCGGCGCGGCTCGGCGAGCGGTACCGGCAGCACCGGCAGGGCCGTACGCGAACACCGCGGCCGCGGCGCCCGCGTCGTCGACGACCCGGACCGGCACATCCAGGCCCATGATCCGGCCAGCGCCGCCAGCCGGTCCGGATCATCCAGCGCGACGAACGCCGGCCCCGACTGTGCAGCGCCAGCCATGCCCGGAGGGTCAGTTCGCCGCCGATCCCGGCGGGGTCACCCATGGTGAGAGCCAGCGGTCGCATCGCTCAGATATGCAACGCCCGGCCCTCGACCGCCAGGGCGGCTTCCTTCACCGCCTCGCTCAGACGTCGGATGCGCGTGGCAGGTGCGCGCCACGTCCTCGGCCGAGGCGCCGAATTCCATCGCGATGGCCAGCTCCGCGATCAGCGTGCCGGCGTCGGGCCCGATGATGTGCGCGCCCAGCAGCCGGTCCGTCGTCTTGTCGGCCAGCATCTTCACGAAGCCGTCGGTATCGCCCATGGCGCGGGCGCGGCCGTTGGCGGTGAACGGGAATTTGCCGACGTTGTAGGCGATGCCGGCGGCTTTCAGCTCCTCCTCGGTCTGGCCGACCGAGGCGACCTCCGGCCACGTGTAGACCACGCTCGGGATGCGCCGTAGTTCACGTGGCCCGCCTGGCCGGCGAGGATTTCGGCCACGGCGACGCCCTCATCCTCGGCCTTGTGCGCCAGCATCGGGCCGGCGATGACATCGCCGATGGCGTAGATGCCCGGCACGTTGGTCGCGATATGCGCATCGACGCGCACCCGGCCGCGCTCGTCCAGCGCCACGCCGGCCGCGTCCAGACCCAGACCATCGGTGAACGGCCGGCGGCCGATGCGCAGCAGCACGATGTCGGCCTTCATCGTCTCGGCCGCGCCGCCTTTGACGGGCTCCACCGTCAGCGTGACGCCGTCGCTCGCCCAGCCGTCGCGCCGGTGACCTTGGTGCCGAGGCGGAACTTCATGCCCTGTTTCGCCAGGATGCGCTGGAACGCCGTCGCGATCTCGGTGTCCATGCCCGGCACGATGCGGTCGAGGAACTCGATGACCGTGACCTCGGCGCCCAGTCGCCGCCAGACGCTGCCCAGCTCCAGGCCGATGACGCCGGCGCCGATCACCACCAGATGGCCCGGCACCTTGTCCAGCTCCAGCGCGCCGGTGGAGGTGACGATCTGCTTCTCGTCGACCGTCACGCCCGGCAGCGGCGACGACTTCGCTGCCGGTGGCGATGACGATCTGTCTTCGTTTCGTAGACCGTGCCATCGACATCGACCTGTGCCGGGCGCGACGATCCGGCCGGTGCCTTTCAGCCAGGTGATCTTGTTCTTGCGGAACAGAAACTCGACGCCCTTGATGTTGGCGGTGACCACCTCGTCCTTGCGGGCCTGCATCCGCGCCAGATCCAGTTTGACTCCGTCGACCAGGATGCCGTGGTCGCTTCAGCGCATGGCCGCCTTGTCGAATTCCTCCGACGACTGCAGCAGCGCCTTCGACGGGATGCAGCCGATATTCAGACAGGTGCCGCCCAGGGTCGCGCGCTTCTCCACGCAGGCCACCTTCAGGCCGAGCTGCGCGGCGCGGATGGCGCAGACATAGCCGCCCGGGCCGGAGCCGATGACGATGACGTCGAAGCTGCTCGCTCATGATCCCCGACGGTCCAAATGGCCGCTCCTACAGATCCCAGCAGCAGCCGCCGCGGATCCTCGACGCCTTCCTTGACCCGCACCAGGAACGACACCGCCTCCTTGCCGTCGACGATGCGGTGGTCGTAGGACACGGCGAGATACATCATCGGCCGGATCTCGATCTTGCCGCCGATCGCCATCGGGCGGTCCTGGATCTTGTGCATGCCCAGGATGGCGGACTGCGGCGGATTGAGGATCGGCGTCGACATCAGCGAGCCATAGATGCCGCCGTTGGTGATGCTGAACGTGCCGCCCGTCAGATCATCCAGCTTCAGCGCGCCGTCCCGCGCCGCTCGGCCGAAATCCGCGATCGCCGCCTCGATGCCCGGCGAAGCCGAGCTGGTCGGCGTCGCGGATCACCGGCACCACCAGCCCCGATGGGCCGCCGACCGCGATGCCCATGTTGACGAAGTTCTTGTAGATGATGTCGTCGCCGTCGATCTCGGCATTGACCGCCGGGAACTCCTTCAGCGCCGACGCAGCAGGCGCGCACGAAGACGCCCATGAAGCCCAGGCGCACGCCGCTGTGCTTCTTCTCGAACGCGTCACGGTATTCGCTGCGCAGCGCCATGACCGCGCTCATGTCCACCTCGTTGAAGGTGGTCAGCATCGCGGCGTTGTTCTGCGCCTCCTTCAGCCGCAGCGGCGATGGTCCGGCGCAGGCGGGTCATCTTCACGCGCTGCTCACGCGGCTCGTCGGTCCGCGGCGCCTTGGCGGCCGGCGTCGGCGCGGCCGGTGGCGCCGGCCGGTTGAGGAACGCCAGCACGTCGCCCTTGGTGATGCGGCCATCCTTGCCCGAGCCAGCGCCGACGGCGGCGGCCGAAACCGGTTTTCCTCCATCAGCTTCGCCGCGGCCGGCAACGGCTCGCGCTCCGCGGCCTGGTACCCGGCGCTGCCACCGGCGCGGGAGCAGGGCGAGACACCGGGCCAAGCGGCCGAGGCGGCGGATTGATGCCGGCGGGTGGGTTCGCGGCCGGGCGCGCGGCTCCGCTGCCACGCGGCGCTGGCGCCGGGCGGCCGGCACTGACCCCCGCTCCGTCCAGCAGCCCGAGGATCGCGCCAACCTCGACCTCGGTGCCCTTCCGGCGACAGCGATCGAGGTCAGCACCCCGGCGGATGGCGCGTTCACCTCGACCGTTACCTTGTCGGTCTCCAGTTCGACCAGCGGCTCGTCGGCCGCGACGGTCTCGCCCGCTGCTTGATCCAGCGCGCAACGGTCGCGGTCGTTACGCTTTCGCCCAGCGCGGGCACTACGATCTCGGTCGCCACTCGATCTAGCTCTCCTGCGGCCGCGGAGATCGCGAGGCGGTCTAGCCGATCCCCAGCACGGTGGCCACCAGGGTGACTGCTGCGCCATATGGGTTCGCGCCAGCCCTGTCGCCGGGCTCGCTGCCGCCTTCACGGCCGACATAGCTCGGCCGCCGCGACTTTCATGTCCAGGCCGCTCAGCACCTTTTCGATCCGCCGGTCGACGAAACTCCAGGCACCCATGTTCTCCGGCTCCTCCTGGCACCACACCACGTCGGCGTTGGTGTACGGCGTCAGCACCCGGCCCAGCGTGTTGTCCGGGAACGGGTAGATCTGCTCCAGCCGGACGATCGCGATGTCCTTGATGTCCTTGGCCCGCCGCTCCTGCAGCAGGTCGTAGTAGACCTTGCCGGAACAGATCACGATGCGGCGCACCTCCTCCGGCGGCGCGATGTTCGTCGATTTCCGGGATGACGTAGCTGGAACCGGCTGCCTTCGGCCATATCCGCCAGCGGCGACACCGCCAGCTTGTGCCGCAGCAGCGATTTCGGCTCGAACACGATCAGCGGCTTGCGGAAATTGCGGTGCAACTGGCGGCGCAGCGCATGGAAATAATTCGCCGGCGTCGTCAGGTTGCAAACCTACATGTTCCGCTCGGCACATAGTTGCAGATACCGCTCGATCCGGGCCGATGAGTGCTCCGGCCCCTGACCCTCGTAGCCATGCGGCAGCAGCATCACCAGGCCGGACATGCGCAGCCACTTGGTCTCGCCGCTCGCGATGAACTGATCGATGATGACCTGCGCGCCATTGGCGAAATCGCCGAACTGACGCTTCCCACAGCACCAGCGTGCGCGGATCGGCCAGCGAATAGCCGTATTCGAAGCCCAGCACGCCGGCTTCCGACAGCAGCGAATTGTAGATCTCGATCTTCGCCTGATCGGCGGCGATGTTGTTCAGTGGGGTGTATTCGTTCTGGTTGCGCTGGTCGATCAGCAACGCGTGGCGCTGGCTGAACGTGCCGCGCTGCGTGTCCTCACCCGACAGCCGGACCCGGTTTCCCTCCAGCAGCAGGCTAGCCGAACGCCAGCGCCTCGCCGGTCGCCCAGTCGATGTCCGTCGCCAGTTTCGATCATCTGCGCTCTTGGCTTCGAGCTGGCGGGCGATCTTGGGGTTGAGGTTGAAGTCCGTCGGGCACGCGAGCCAGCGCCGCGCCGATCTGCTTCAGCCTGTCCATCGGCACCGCGGTCGGCTCCTCGACGTGCTCGATTTCGTCCTGCTCGGCCGGATGAAAGCCGGCCCAGTGACCCTCCAGCCAGTCGGCCTTGTTCGGCCTGTACGATTTCGCCGCGGCGTTGGCGTCCTCCAGCGTCTTGGTGAACCCGTCCCACATCGCCTGCGAGTCTCGACGGCCGGGACGGTGCCCTCGGCAGCGAGCTTCTCGGCGTACAGGGTGCGGGTGGTCTTGGTGCGGCCGATCGCCTGGTACATTACCGGCTGGGTGAAGGCGGGTTCATCCGTCTCGTTATGGCCGTGGCGGCGGTAGCAGACGATGTCCAGCACGATGTCGCTGGCGAACCGCATGCGATACTCGGCCGCCATCCGGGCGCAGAAGATCACCGCTTCGGGATCGTCGCCGTTGACGTGCAGGATCGGCGCCTGGATCGATTTCGCGACGTCGGTGCAATACAGCCCCGAATAGGCGTGCGCCGGAACGGTGGTGAAGCCGATCTGGTTGTTGACGACCAGGTGGATGGTTCCGCCGGTGCGGTAGCCGATCAACTGGCTCATCGCCAGCGTCTCGTACACCAGCCCCTGGCCGGCGAATGCCGCGTCGCCGTGCATCAGGATCGCCATGACCGAGCTGCGCCGCCTGGTGTCGCCGGCGGTGTCCTGCCGCGCGCGGACCTTGCCGACGACGACCGGATCGACCGCCTCCAGGTGCGACGGGTTCGGCTGTAGCGACAGATGCACGCTGTGGCCGGCGATCTCGACGATCGGTCGAGGTGCCAAGGTGATACTTGACGTCGCCGGAGCCCTGCACGTCGTCCGGCTTGAAGCTCTCGCCGCTGAATTCGCTGAACAGCGCGGTCAGCGGCTTCTTGACGATATTCACCAGCGTGTTCAGCCGGCCCCGATGCGGCATGCCGATGGCGACTTCGTTCACCCCGTCCGCGGCAGTCACTGCGATCATCGCATGCAGCGCCGGGATCGTGACCTCGCCGCCTTCCAGACCGAATCGCTTGGTGGTGACGTAGCGCTTCTGGCAGAACGCCTCGAACGCCTCGGCCTCGGTCAGTTGCTGCAGGATGGTGCGTTTTTCGCCGGCGTCGAACGCGGTGTGCCAGGGCGCGCCCTCGACGTGGCGCTGGATCCAGGATTTCTGCTCCGGATCCTGAATATGCATGAACTCCACGCCGATATGGCCGCAGTACGTCTCGCGCAGGATGCTCACGATCTCCCGCAATGTCGCGGTTTCGCGGCCGAGCACGTTGTCGATGAAAATCGGCCGATCCATATCGGCTTCGGTGAAGCCGTACGACTTCGGATCGAGTTCGCTGTGCGGCGCGGGGACTTGCAGCCCCAGCGGATCGAGCCGTGCCTCGAGATGGCCGCGAACCCGATACGATCGGATCAGCATCAGCGCCCGCACGCGAGGCGATCGTGATCGCGCGCACCTGTTCGTCCGAAAGGCCGACCCCGGCCGTGTCCGGTTTCGCAAGGCGCCGCGGCAACCGCATGGCCATTCACGCCCAACGGCGACCGAGGCGCCCAGGACGCGCCGGTGGCATCTTCCAACACCGCCCGCGCCTCATCGTTCATGACGCTGAACAGGTCGGCGAAGCTGGGATCGACCGAGGCGGGTCGGTCGCCCACCGCGCATACTGGTCGCCGAGAAACGCGGCATTGGCCCCGTTGAAGGCCGACGCCAGAATGTCCATGCCCGCCATTGCAACCAGTCCTCTACCCTATCGTTTCGCGCCTCTTAGAGAAGCCGCTCATCCGCCGAAAGCCCGAAGCATTCAGATCCACTCGGCGACATTCCGTCCCTGCACGCCCGTCTCACCCCCGGCCGTGATCCTGATTGTCACCGGCCTGCCCGTCCCAACACGAGGGGTCCACGAATTGCGCACGCCGTCGCCGTAGCAGTCCAACATGGTTACCCAGCTCTCCCAAGCCTCGCCCGGCGGCGGATATCCAGCTATGCAGCACCCGCAGACCGCGGACCATGCCAGCCAAAAGCAGTTCGGGCACGCAAACCACCGTCTGCGTGCCCGATTGGTTCCTCGACATCTGGAAATCCGCGTTTTCAATCGCTCCCGGCGTCAGGCGTCAGATCAATAGCCAGATCAGGCCGCGGGCTGCTCCTCGGTCGGAGGTGCCGGCGGCCGGTTGCGGCGTTCGGACATGAACTGGTCAAACTCGGCCTTGTCCTTGGCGAAGCGCAGCCGCTCCAGGAACGAGCCGAACTCCTTCTGCTCCTCCTCCAGACGGCGCAACGTCTCGGTCCTTATTCGTCGAAGGCGTGGTTGCCGCTGGACGCAGCGGGGCGATCGTTGCTGCCGCACGCCCATGACTTCCACGCGCTCCATGGACTGCCGTCCTGACCAGTCCACCCCTGGCCTTGCCCCTGTCCCTGATACATTGCCCGGCGACGGCGTCCACCGCATCCCATGCGACCACTCCCTATGGTATAAATCAGCATGGCCAGTCCGACCGGCCACCAGAACATGAAGCCCAAAATCGTGAAGGCGATGGCCGCCGGGCGGCTCAGCCCAGCCGGGTGCCAGAAAGGTGGTCCCGCCCACGGCGGGCTATTCGCCCAAGGACGACCGCCGCCCCAGGGATTACCGATTCCACCGGCATTGCCTCCGGATTGGTTATGGTTTCCCCAGCCGGGGCCGTTGCCACCGGCCTGACCCCATTGTCCGCCGGCGCCCGGACCCCAGCCCGGATTGCCGTAGGCGTCTTGATTAGCCGCGCTCACCATTGAGGGCCTCATGTGAATGTAAGACACATTTACATTGGGGTGCGCGAACTTTGCCGTCAAGCGGGAACCGCAGCCGACACTGCAATTATCCCGGCAGCGCCCGGGGGCCGGACCGGCATACGTGCGGTGCTGCCAGGCGAAATC
The DNA here is from genome assembly GCA_963759425.1 of uncultured Alphaproteobacteria bacterium. Lineage (GTDB taxonomy): Bacteria > Pseudomonadota > Alphaproteobacteria > Acetobacterales > Acetobacteraceae > Rhodopila. The sequence continues at coordinate 182,224 of CAVWZM010000014.1, read as the reverse complement.
GGCACGAATTCAATATCATGCCGTGCCGCCCGCCAACGTAACCCGCCTGTCGATTTATTCTCCGCCGGCCAGACCCAGGCTTTGCAGATACAGCAAAACGCCCGCCTCCAGCAGATCCTCCGGCGGCATTGGCAGTTTGCGTCGCGACGGGCCCTCGCGGACAAATAGCGACGCGATACCGTGTGACAGCGCCCAGATATGCAGTGCCATCATCAATGATGGCGGGCGGCGCCCTTTGGGCAGCGTCGCACTGACCTGGTCCGAGGCCTCTCGCAATACGGCAAACGCCCGATCAGCGGCGGTCAGCAGGCTCGGCTGGTTCTCCATTGCCATGCGGCTGTCAAACATTGCAGCGTAGTAGGCCGGCTCGTCACGGGCAAAGGCGAGGTATGCCCGCCCCAGCTCCTCGAATGCCCGCACCGGATCCGGCCGTCCGCTGTTCCACGCCTTACTCAGAAGCTCGGTCAGGCGGTCAAACCCGCGCAACGCGACCTCCGCCAACAGCGCGTCGGCATCGCGGAAATGACGATAGGGAGCCGCGGGGCTGACACCAGCGACACGGGCAGCCTCGGCAACCGTGAATCCCGCCGGTCCCTTGGCGGCGATCAACTCCAGCGCCGCCTCGATCAGGGCCTCGCGCAGATTGCCATGATGATAGCCGCGGCGCCCCGAACCGCCGTCATTGGGGCCAGACCAGCTCATGTGAGGGGTTTTTACATGAGAAACGCCGCCAAGCCAGGGAAGACGTGCCCCGCCTCCCCCTGGTTTGGACGATGGGCGCCACAGCGATGTCCTCGGTCTCGCGAATTTCACTACGTCGGGCCAACTTTCGCTGGCATTTTCAACGCAAGGCCAGACCGGCTTTACCGAATCTTAACGCGCGCCCTGCAGTCTACCGTTGATGACACAGCGCCGAGCGACCGCCATTACAAGGCCCGACCGATCGGCGGCTACCGACAATGCATCCGTACATCTGCGTGTCATCGATCGCGTCGGCATCGTTCCGCGCCTGCTCATAGGTTCGCTGCTCGCCGTCGTCTTGACGGCCGTGTTATTGGAGCTATGGACCATGCGGCTGGTCGATGCCTACGCCATGCAGCGGTCGGAAGATTTACTTCAGCAGAGCATCTCACTGCTGCAACTTCAGTTGGCACCACTTGGCACCCGGTGGGCGATAGGCGCTGATGGCGAACTTACGCTTGGCGTCACCTTACTCAATGGACGCAGCGATATCGTGGACACCGTAAAGGCGGTGACCGGCGCAGCCGCGACAATCTTTCTTCACGACAAACGCATTGCCACCAATGTGACCGATCTGCAGGGAGCGCGTGCCGTAGGCACACGGCTGGCGCCCGGACCGGTGCACGACGCGGTATTGCGCGACGGCCAGGACTTCCATGGCACCACAATGATACTCGGCGTCGCTTACCTCTCCGTCTATCAGCCGATACGCGACACGCACGGCCAAATAGTCGGAATTCATATTCGTCGGTGTGCCGGTGGCGGAGGTGAAGGCATTGACCGCCACCATCATGCGACACGCTGCCCTGGGCGGCCTGGTCATCGCCACTTGCACCAGCCTCGCCTACCTCCTGGCTCTCAGAGCTACCATCCGGCCGCTCACCGGACTCGCCGCCGCCATCCGCGGCATCGCCGGCGGCGCTCTGGACACCGACGTGCCATGGGCGAGGCGCACCGACCAGATTGGCGAAATTGCCCGAGCCCTGCGGCAGTTGAGAGAGGCATCCGGTCTGGCGCGCGAGCGGGACTTGGCCGCCGCCGAGGACCGACGCAGCGCCGAAGACAGCAAGCGCGCGGCCCTGCTTGGCATGGCGGATAAAATCGAAAGCGAGACGTCCGAGCCCTTGCGCCAGATCGGACAGCGGATCGCAGCGCTCGCCGCGACCGCCGATAAGATGAGCACCTCCGCCGGCCGGACCGGCGTATCCGCACAGAACGCCGCCATTGCGGCCAGCGCCGCCCTCTCCAATGCCCAAGGCCTCGCGAGCGCGGCTGAGCAACTCTCGGCGTCGATCCGAGAGATCGACGGCCAGGTCGGCCAATCCACCGCCATTGTCAGTCGCGCGATCACCGCGGGAGCCGAGACCCGCGCCACCATCGAAACCCTGCGCCAGGACGTTGAACGCATCGGGGCCGTCGCCGGCATGATCAGCGAGATCGCCTCGAAGACCAACCTGCTGGCGCTGAACGCCACCATCGAGGCGGCCCGCGCCGGCGACGCCGGAAAGGGATTTGCCGTGGTCGCGTCGGAGGTCAAGGCGCTCGCCACCCAGACTGCCCTCTCGACCCGGGAAATCGCGACCCACATCGCCCAGGTTCGCTCGGCCACAGGCGCATCGGTCTCGGCGGTGGCACGCATCGAACAGACAATCACCGAAATCAGCGCGATCGCCGGTTCGATCGCAGACGCCGTGGAACACCAAGGGACCGCCACCAGCGAAATCGCGCACAACGTCACCGAAACCGCGTCCGCGGCCCAGGTGATGACCAGCCGTACCAGTGAGGTTTCGAGCGAAGCCACCGATACCGGCAATTGCGCCGACGAAGTGCGAGACAACGCCGCAGGTCTAAACCGGGCGATCGAGGATTTCCGTCATTCGGTGATCCGCGTGGTCCGGACCTCCACCGCGGCGGCGAACCGGCGCCAGTCACCGCGTCGGGCAGTCGACCTGTCATGTCGCCTGACGATGGAAGGCGAAAGCGACCGAAACGGCAGAGCCACCAGCATTTCAGAGAGCGGCGCGTGCATCGTGAATGTTCCGCCACTACCCGTCGGGATCACGCGGCGTGCTGAAACTCGATGGCCTCGGCGCCCGCTTGCCCTTCACCGTGAGTGCCGGCGACCAACCGGGGCTGCATCTTGCCTTCGAGTTGAACGATGCCGCCACAGGCCGGCTAGGGCAGTTCCTGCGGGCGCTGACGCCATACCAAGCCGCCTGAAACCCGGCCAGACGGGATCAACTAAATCAGGGGCGCTCGTCCTCGCGGCGTCATGACCGGCGCCGGCCAATCACCCACGAATTTTTCGGTGCCAGCCACATCTGTGGCCAGCCGATCGATGATTGGGCGAGTTGGTACCAAGCCCCTCACCTATCCGGCACAACCTCCGCGACGACCGCGATCGCCGCCCGCAATACGTCGAGGGGCACCAGGACACCGTCCCGCTCAAAGTGCCAGAACGTCCAGCCATTACAGCTCGGTACATTTTGTAGCATCGCCCCGACCTGATGGATCGAGCCGCGGATATCCGCCGCGCTCAGGGACCCATCCGGCCCGACCATGGCGCTGACCCGTCGCTGCCGGTCATAAACCGTCGTTCCGGCCGCGATCAGACCCCGTTCCACCAGGCTGCCGAACGGAATACGCGGCATTTCGCGTTTGGTCGACGACGCGGCGGTGCCCTGCCGCGAGGTCGCCTGGGTGCGTCGCACCCGCCCGATCGCGGCTTCGACGTAGGCGGGGTGGCGCTCGATGGCGATAAAGCGACGCCGTAGCCGCTTGGCCACTACCGCCGTCGTGCCGGTACCGGCGAACGGATCCAGCACGATGTCGTCCTGATTGGTGCTGGCCAGCAGGACGCGGTGCAGCAGCGCCTCGGGCTTCTGGGTGGGATGCAGCTTCAGCCCATGCTCGTTGCGCAGCCGCTCCGGTCCGGTGCACAGCGGAATGAACCAGTCGCTGCGCATCTGGATGTCGTCGTTCAGCGACTTCATTGCTTGATAGTTGAACCGATAACGGGAGGTCCGGCCCCGCGCCGCCCAGATCAGCGTCTCATGCGCGTTGGTGAAGCGCCGCCCACGGAAATTCGGCATCGGGTTGGACTTGCGCCAAATCACATCGTTGAGGATCCAGAAGCCCAGATCCTGCAAGATGGCGCCGATGCGGAAAATGTTGTGGTAGGCGCCGATCACCCACAGCGTTCCGTCCTTGCGCAGCAGCCGGCGGCATTCGGTCAGCCATTCACGCGTGAATGCATCGTACGAGGCGAAGTCGGTGAAGCGATCCCATTCCTCGTCGACGCCGTCCACCAGGCTGTCATCCGGCCGCCGGAGTTCGCCGCGAAGCTGCAGATTATACGGCGGGTCGGCGAACACGCAGTCCACCGAAGCGTCCGGCAGCATCCGCATCATCTGTATGCAGTCGCCCCGCAAAATCTGGTCCAGCGGCAGCTCGTGGTAGAGGTCCAAGACCGGATTCCAACCTTATCAACGCCTCGCCGCCAACCGCTCCCGGCTGGTCGAGCAGCCCGGAGACGTTCCGGATCCTCGCCTCCGGACGTGGTCCACGCGCCTTAACCCGCCCGTCACGTCGGGTCGCGCGCTATCGTGGCGGGCTCGCCGAAGCCGCGTCAACCGGTAAACACTTACATCCGCAGGCCGCCGGTCAAGGCTCCACTCCGCCGATCCCGGACACGACCAGGTCCAGCCGAAGCTGCGCCACCGTCCCGAAGGTCTCGCGATGATGCCGGGTCGGTCCCAGCCGCCAAAGCGCCTCCCGGTGCTGTGCCGTTGCATAGCCCGCATTCGCGTCCCACCCATAGCCAGGGCAACGTGTCGCCAATCGGGTCATCGCCTTGTCCCGCACCACCTTGGCAACAATGGACGCCGCGGCGATCGATAGACATAGGGCGTCGCCGCCCACCACGCAGCGCACCGCGCAGTCCAGTTTGGGTGGGTAATTCCCGTCCACCAGCGCCAGATCGGGCAACGCAACCAGTCGCGCCACCGCTCGCCGCATCGCCAGCATCGACGCGTGCAGGATGTTGAGTCGAAGAATTTCCGCCACCGACGCCGCACCGATACCAATTTCGGCGCTCGACGCCCGCAAGGCCAGGAAAGCAGTCAGCCGCTGCGCCGCCGTCAGTTTCTTAGAATCGTCCAGCAGCATGGCCAGTTCGGGCGGAAACGCGGTGTCCAGCACCACGGCGGCCGCGACGACAGGCCCGGCCAGCGGCCCTCGCCCAGCCTCATCTACGCCAGCGACGCGCCCCCCGGCGGCCAGTTCCATGTCCAGACTGGGCATCCCGCGTACCTAACAGGCTCGCGCAAGTCGCGGAAGCAGATCCAGCTTGGGCGATCCACGCAGCCGCATGCTCGGGTCGCAGGGCCACCTGCCCCGTCCAGCGCCTTCTCGCCGCACGCCATGCCTTGGCGTCGCACTCGGGGCTATTCCGGCGGCCCACCTGGCGCCGACAATCTCGTCGGCAGGCCGGCTACGGTGATGAGTTGCACGCCATCACCCGGAACGCTAAAGATACTGTCGCGTGTGGACCTGATTATCGCCCCGCGGGTCGTTGCCTTACGGGCGCTCTGGCCCACGAGCCTCGCAGTAATTTTGCGCATGACCATGCTGCTCCATGTAACCACCGTTCCGGAAGTTCGCCGGTGGATTGCAAAAATCACCGCTATAGGCCGTGCCGTTGCAGACGAGCCACCCGGATTTTGACCGTGGGCAAAATGAGCGAAGCAGGCAAATGACCAAACTTCGGGCATCTTCAGCCAAATTCGCGGCAGCGTTTCGAGGCGAGACATCGGACCGCCGGAGTTCGCCCCATGCCGCGGTGACCGGTACGCGACCGGTACGTGACTTGCACATCGGAGCCTCGTCGTAACACCGGCGGCTCGGTGGCATGCGTTGCATCAGGGTGCCGATGCGTGGAGCCGCCGGCCACGCTGGCTAGTGAACAGGGGGTGCCAAAATGCCGAACGAGAAAGTGAACCGGGACGCGACGGGCCTGTCGCGTCGGGGTTTGCTGAAGGGAGCCGCGATCGGCGCGGGTGCCGCGATCGGATCGGGGGCGGTTAGCGGATTTCCGACCATCTGGGCGCAGAATATCAAGGACATAACGCTGATCCACATCGGCGGCTCATACGCGTGCATCAAGGAGATCGCTGACCAGGCCGGCAAGGATCTCGGCTTCAAGGTCGAGATGCAGGTGGTCGACCCCTCGACCCAGTTGAACCGTGCGCTGACGCAGCCAAAGAGCTTCGATATCAACAACATCGACAGTTCCCGATCGCTTACATGGTCGGCAAGGGCGTGCTGAAGCCGATCCCGGTCAAGGACTACAAGCTATGGGACCAGACCGCGCCGATCTTTACCACCGGCAAGTTTCCCGACGGCAGGCCGATCTCGAACCAAGGCCTGTCGCCGATGAAAATTGGCTTCTGGACCGGGCCGGATTGCAAGAAGCTGGCCGACAAGCCCACCGACTTCCTCACCATGGTCCCCAGCCTGTTCAATGCCGACACGCTCGGCATGCGTCCCGATCTGGTCGGTGGGCGGGACCAGGTCAAAAGCTGGGGCGATCTGCTGGAGCCGAAGTTCCACGGCAAGACGGCGCTGGTTGACTACGCCCCGGTCGGCGTCATCGACGTGGCCATGGCTCTCGAAGCGCGCGGCGAGGTCAAGTACGCCGACAAGGGCAATATGACCAAGGCGGAGATCGACCAGACCATCAAGATCATGCAGGATCTGAAAAAGTCCGGCCATTTCCGCGCCTTCTGGAGCAATTTCGACCAGTCGGTCAACTTGATGGCGTCGGGCGAGGTGGTGCTGCAGTCCATGTGGTCGCCTGCGGTCACGGCGGTGCGCTCACGCGGCATCGACTGCTACTACGCGCCGCTCAAGGAAGGCCATCGTGGCTGGACCAACGGTCTCACGCCGATGGCGCACCTGACTGGGACTGAAGATGGACTGCGCGATGGAATACCTGAACTGGTACAACTCCGGCTGGCAGGGCGGGTTCATCGCCAAACAGGGCTACTACTCACCGGTTCCCGAGACCGCGCGAAAAATTCATGACGCCGGAAGAGTGGGACTACTGGTACGAGGGCAAGCCGGCCGCCGTCGACATCAAGGACCCGTACGGCAACCTGATGGAGAAAAAGGGCGCGACACGCGACGGCGGGTCGCTGTGGCAACGCGAGGGCAATGTGACGGTCTGGAACACCGTGATGGACGAAGACCGCCATCTGACCCGGCGCTGGAACGACTTCATTTCGGCCTGACGCAACCGCGGGCCGGTCCGCCATGGCCGGCCCGCAACCCGACCTTCTTCAAGCCCGACCTTCTTCAAGACAGGAACAAGCATCGGTATGAAGCTGCCCCCATCGTTGGTCTCCTGGCTGCAAGTCGGCCCGCTTGCAGTGATACTCACATTGTTTCTTCGGAATTCCCGTCCTGGTCGTGGTTATCGTCAGCTTCTTCGACTTCGATCACTCCGATATCGTCCCGACCTTCATCTTCGACAACTACGTGGACGTCTTCACCTCCGATGTGACGATGCGGCTGTATCTGAGCTCATTGAAATTCGCGGCGATCGTATGGGCGATCACCCTGGTGATTGGTTTCACCCTGGCGAATTATCTGGTGTTCCACATCAACAGCCTGCTGATCAAAATCGGCCTGTTCCTGCTCTGCTCGGTGCCGTTCTGGACCTCCACGATCATCCGCATGATCTCGTGGATCCCGTTCCTTGGTCGCAACGGCCTGTTCAACACCATGCTGATCGACGCCCACATCACCTCGAAGCCGCTGGAGTTCCTGCTGTTTTCCGATTTCGCCGTGGTTGTCGCGTACGTTCATCTTTTCACGCTGTTCATGATGGTGCCGATCTTCAACTCCATGGCCCGCATCGACCCGCGGATCATCGAGGCGGCGAAGGATGCCGGCGCCTCCCGTTTCGCCATCTTGCGCGAGATCGTGTTGCCACTGTGCAAAAGCGGCATCGCGCTTGGCTCGATCTTCGTGGTCACCCAGGTGATGGGTGACTTTTTCGTCGTCAAGGTCATGAGCGGCGGCCAGAGCGCTTCGGTCGTGTCCGCGCTGCAGAACGAGATAGCCGCGCTCCAGTATCCGCCCGCCGCGGCGAGCGCCGTGACCTTGGTGATCGTGGTGATGCTCATGGTCGCCGGCATCCTTCGCCTGGTCGACGTGCGCAAGGAACTCGTCTCTTGAGGATAGCACCGCTATGGCAATGACCGCGTCCGGCCGCCGGCCATGGACCTATTACGCGCTCACTCTGTTCTTCATTCTGTTCCTGACCTTCCTGTACGCGCCCATGCTGGTGATTTATATCCTGTCGTTTCCAGGGGCCAGGCGGAGGCCTGACTTTTCCGATGACTGGCGTCTCGACACGATGGTTCCACGAATTGGTGGAGCGCGGCCGCAGCGGCGACATTGCCGGGACGTTCACGCGCTCGCTGGAACTGGCCGCCGTTGTCGCCGTCATTACGGTCGCGGTCTGCGTCAGCGCCGGCCTGGGCTTCCGCCGCCGTTTCCCTGGGGGTGGCGTGGTGTTCTACATGGCCATCGCCAGCTTGGTGATGCCTGGCCTGTTCGTTGGCCTGGGCGTTTCGCTCATATTCCAGTTGTTGGGATGGGGCACCGACTGGCGGATCTCCGGTCTTGGCACGCAGTTGACCTGGACGCTGCCATTCGGACTGCTGGTGATGTTCGCGGTGATCGGGCGCTTCAACCGCTCGTACGAGGAAGCCGCCCGCGACCTCGGCGCCAGCGCATGGCAGGGGACGCGCGAGGTGACCCTGCCGATCCTGCTGCCAGGCATCATCGGCGTCGCGCTGTTTGGTTTCACCCTGTCCTATGACGAGTTCGCCCGCACGGTGCTGACCGCGGGCAGCGAGAATACACTGCCGCTCGAGATCTGGGCGATGACGACGAATGTCACCTCGCCGGCACTTTATGCCGTCGGAACGGTCACCACTCTGGTATCGTTCACCGTTATCGTCGTGGCGCTCGGCTCGATCGCACTCATCCAGCGGCGGCGTTCGCGTCATGTCGCTGCATCTCACTGAACACGGACGGAGATACTCATGGCCGCTGAGCAGAACGGCAAAATCGAACTCATTTCCGTCACCAAACGGTACACCCCGGGCGCTCCTCCGGCAGTGGGGAACCTCGATCTGCGGGTCGAGCACGGAGCCTATTGCTGCCTGCTTGGGCCGAGCGGTTGCGGCAAGACGACGATCCTTCGCATGGTGGCGGGGCACGAGGAGCCGACGTCCGGCGACGTGCTGATCGGCGACCGCAACGTCACCGGTCTGCCGCCGGTGGAGCGCGGCACCGCCATGATGTTCCAGAGCTATGCACTGTTTCCCCACCGCAGCGTACTCGACAATGTCGCCTTCGCGCTGAAGATGCGCGGCCTCGGCAAGGCCGAGCGCAACTCCACCGCGCGTGAATTGTTGGAAAAGGTGCGGCTGGAGGCGTTCGCCAACCGGATGCCGTCGGAACTTTCGGGTGGCCAGCAGCAACGCGTTGCGCTGGCACGGGCGTTGATCACCAATCCACGGGTGCTGTTGCTCGATGAGCCGCTGTCAGCGCTTGACGAGTACCTGCGCCTGCGCATGCGCGGCGAACTACGGCGCATCCAGCGCGAGCTTGGCATCACTTTCATCCATGTCACCCACACCCAGCTTGAGGCGATCGCCGTCGCCGATGTCGTCGTGGTGATGGAGCAGGGTCGGATCGAGCAGGCAGCTTCGCCGCGAGATATCTTCTTCCACCCACGCAACGCTTATGTGGCCCGCTTCATCGGTGGTCAGAACGTGATGTCCGGCACCGTGGAGCGCGTGGCAGATGGACGGGCGGCGGCGGTCACCAGCACCGGTGCCCGCATCGAGGTGCCACTTGTGGGACATCGTGTCGCGACGGGGGAGACTGTGTTCGCCTCGCTCCGCCGCGATCGCATCGCGGTGCGCCGACCGGTCTCCGGCGAGCCGCGCCGTGATCTGCCGAACTCCGTCACGGGCGAAATTCACGCCATCGAGAATCAGGGCTCTTACGTCAAGATCACGATTGACCTGGGCGACGGCGAGGAGTTCGTTGCGAATGTGCTCGACGAGGATTATTTTATTGATCCGATCGACATCGGCGAGCCGGCGATGGCAACATGGTCGGCCGGCGACGTGCGTCTGCTGGAAGATGGCCGTTCCGACCGAGGTGCCGAGGTATGGAGCCCAGCGCTGTCGCGGCCTGACCAGGACACACCCTCGGGGGCCTCTGAGGGGGGATTTCCCTGCGGGGAATGGTTACAAAAGGGGGAAGCAATGTTCGATCTAGTTGTCAGCGGCGGGACGCACGTGCTGCCGGGCGGGGCGGAGAGTGTGGACCTCGCGGTGAGCGGCGGCAAAATCGTTGCCATTGGCGCACCAGGCAGCCTGGCCGCTATCGGCGCTGGCCGCGTCGTCGACGCCACCGGCCAGATTGTCATCCCGGGCGGCATCGATCCGCATATTCATTGCAGCATGCCGATGCAGATGCCGAACCAGCCGGAACCGACGGTCACCGGGCCGCCTGAGCAGGTCAGCCAAGGCGGCGCTGTTCGGCGGCACCACCACGTTGATCGACTTCGTGCCGTGCGGCGAGGAGCAGACGTTGCAGGCGGCGATCGAATTGCGCGAGAAGGACTGGAAGAACGCCTGCTACTGCGACTACGGACTGCACCTCATGCTGTTCGACAGCATCAGCCCGAGCAAGCTCGGCGAGATCCCCGAGGCCATCCAGGCGGGCTATGCATCCGTCAAGATGTTCACCACCGACATTACGCCGCAGCGTATGGCGCACATGGTTCCATACGGCGACATCTGGGAGGTTATCAAGGCGGTCGCGAAAGCTGGTGGGCTGACCTGCATCCATGCCGAGGACAACGACCTCGTGATGCACATGTACGAGAAGCTGTTGCGTGAGGACCGCATGGGCTTCGAGAACCTCGCCGCCGCGCATACCACTCTTTCGGAAGATCTTGCCTTCAACCGGGTGATCCGCCTGGCCGAGAGCGTCGAGGGCGCGGCGATGTATATGGTGCACACCTCCGCCAAGACCGGCGTGAGCGCGATGGCGGCGGCGCGCGCTCGCGGCTTCCCTGTATATGGTGAGACGCTGCACCAGTACCTGCTCTACAACTCCGAGGACTACAAGCGGCCGGGTGGGCAGATCTATCATACCTACCCGTCACTAAAATTCCCCGAGGACCAGGCGGCGCTGTGGCAGGCGATGCGGCACGGCGCGATCCAGACCGTCGCCACCGATGAATGCTGCTGCCCGTTGGAAGTGAAGCTGAAAGGCCGCCGCATCGACGACACCTTTGGAGGCAATTCAGGCGTCGAGCCGCGCGTGCCACTGATGTATACACAAATGGTGCGCGAACGCGGCTTCAGCCTGGAAGAATTCGTTGCACTCGTATCGAGCAACGCCGCCAAGATCATGGGTTTGTATCCGCGCAAGGGCGCGCTGGCGGTGGGCTCCGACGCCGACATCGTGCTGCTCGATCCAAAGGGAGCCGGCCCGATCCGCAAGGAAAACCTGCACGAAACCGACTACACGCCATGGGAGGACTGGGAAGCCGCGGTGTGGCCTAGCATTACCATCCAGCGCGGCAAGGTCATGGTAGAGAACGGCAAGCTGCTCGCCGGACTTGCTGACGGACAGTTCCTCCAGCGCAAAGTCGACGACGCAATTCGCAGCCGGCCAGCACTTTGACACATAAGCGCTCTAACCGATCGGTACAGTAATGGATCAGCCAGCGCTGGAAATCAGCGCCTGGACACCGGCGTTTTCATTGGCAACAATGGCTGGCTGATCTCTACGCCCTCGCCGCAACACAACCCAGTTTCGTTCTGACAGGATGGTGACGCAACAAGCTGAGTGTTACGGTTGGGTTTTGTCCTCTCGACAACCAAGTGGCGGCGCGTGTCTGAGTCCCGGTATCATACTGTTTAGTCGCTTGCTCAGCCTGCACACTCGCCGGATTAGACGCAACCGCAGGAATTACATCAGCTTTTCTTTTCGGGATTGGGAAACTCAAGGCAGCGAACCTTCACATCGACGTACGAGGCGGCGCCCTGGCGTGACTTGACTTCTGTTATCACCTGATCGCTCGCTGCATTGCAGGCTTCGACGCTGTGCCATCCTTGGACAATCGGGCCGATTTGTCCGCCGAGAACGATGAACATGACGACTAGTGTTGACATTTGGCTCCTCCCTGGCTGGCGGCACATTGCCATCGATCAATGATGTGGGCAAACAGATTGGCGCGCCTGCCAAATTTCGGATCGTCATCGATCGGTGTGAGGTCAGGGGCAGGTCAACGTGGGTCGGCATTTTGTCGTGGGAAAGGATCCGTTCGGTCAGTGCATCCGGCCGCCGACAGCCATCCTCACACTCGACGCATGTCGCGGCCAAAGCGCAACGGTCAGCGAAGCCAGTTTCAACTGCAAGCAGCAGCGCGGGTATCCAGAGGGGTTCCTTGGGCTTCGGGGTCGAGCCTCTACCGCACCCCGGACATCATGTAGTTGATCGCCATGTCGCGCCCGGTCCGCCATCGTCCCGTTAGTGGATCGAACCGCAGCCCGGTCGTCCGCCCCACGCGCAGTCCCGCCGCTCGCATCAGACTCGCCAACTCAGCTGGAGTAATGAACGCCTTCCACGCGTGGGTGCCCACCGGCACCATGCGCAGGACATATTCAGCACCGAGTTTGGCGAACACCCAGGACCTGCCGGTGCGGTTCAACGTTGAGATCACCAGCAGCCCTCCCGGCTCCAGCAACCTTGACAGCACCCGCACGAACGCCGCCGGATCGGGCACGTGCTCGATCACCTCCAGCGCGGTGATCATCGGGAAACTCAGCCCCTCGGTCAGCAAGTCCTCGGCCAGGGCGACGCGATAGGTCAGCCGCGGAAATCCACTCTTGGCGTGTGCCGTGGCCGCGGCAATCGCCTCGCCCGCCGCGTCGATGCCCAGCACCGCATGACCGCCGCGTGCCAACGCCTCTGCTGCCAGCCCGCCGCCGCAGCCGACGTCCAGCACCCGGGTGGGGCAGTCAAGATTTTGGCCGATCAGTCCCTCGATCCAGGCGATCCGGGTCGGGTTCATGCGGTGCAGCGGCGCCATCGGCCCGCTTGGGTCCCACCAACGCGACGCCAGCCGGTCGAATTTTGCAATCTCCTCCGCCGAGACCGTGGCACTGTTCATAGCCGTTCCTCGCGCCTCGGGGCCGCTGCTCATGGTTGTTGCTCCTCCGAACGGGCGCCCTTATGTGTGCGACCGAACTTCGATTTGGCAACCGGTACCGCTCATGGCCCGCATCGTGATGAAATTCGGCGGCACCTCAGTCGCCGACCTCGACCGCATCCGCAATGTCGCCCAGCGGGTGAAGCGGGAGGTCGAGGCTGGCAACCTCGTCGCGGTGGTGGTGTCGGCCATGTCAGGGGTCACCAACCAGCTTGTCAGGTGGTGCACGGAACTATCCGCGCTGCACGATGCGCGCGAATATGATGCCGTCGTCGCCACTGGGGAACAGGTGACATCCGGCCTGCTTGCCATCGCGCTGCAGGATCTCGGGGTCGATGCAAGATCGTGGCAGGGCTGGCAGGTCCCGGTGCGGACCGACACGGCGCACGGCAAAGCGCGCATCAACGGCGTCGAGGGCGACGAACTGGTCCGCCGCATGCTCACCGGACAGGTTGCGATCGTCGCGGGTTTTCAGGGCCTCGCGGCCGACAATCGCGTCACCACCCTGGGACGCGGCGGGTCGGATACCTCCGCGGTGGCGCTGGCTGCCGCGCTGAAGGCGGATCGCTGCGATATTTATACCGATGTTGACGGCATTTACACGACAGACCCGCGCATGGTGCCGAAAGCGCGCAAGCTGGCGAGGATCGCTTATGAGGAAATGCTGGAATTGGCCTCGGTGGGCGCCAAGGTGTTGCAGACCCGCAGCGTCGAGCTGGCGATGAACGAAGGTGTCCGGGTGCGGGTGCTGTCCAGCTTCGCGGATGGCCAGCCCACCGAGGACAGCGGAACCCTTGTCGTGGATGAGGAAGAGATCGTGGAAAAAGAGAATGTCTCGGGCATCGCCTATTCCCGGGACGAGGCAAAGATCACGGTTCGCGGCGTACCGGACCGACCGGGCATTGCCGCCTCGATCTTCGGCGCGCTGTCGGAGCAGAACGTCAACGTCGACATGATCGTGCAGAATGTCTCCGCCGACGGCATGACGGACATGACCTTCACGGTGGGAAAGGCGGATCTGGCACGCGCACGCGCCGCTCTGGCCGATCTGCGCGACCACATCAACTATGGAGCGCTGCTGGAGGATCCCGATGTTGCCAAGATCAGTGTCGTCGGCGTGGGCATGCGCAGTCACGCCGGGGTGGCCAGCACCATGTTCAGCGCCCTGGCCGACAAGGGGATCAATATCCAGGTGATTTCCACCAGCGAGATCAAGGTCAGCGTGCTGATCGCCGCCGAGTATACCGAACTGGCGGTCCGGGCGCTGCATACCGCCTATGGCCTAGATGCCAGCTGATCCACCGTGCCTCGGACGTGGCGGCCGCATCGGTCAAACTGGAAGTTGTGGACGTGGCAAGAGTTGAAACCGCTTCTCCCGCTACCGCTCGACCAGCCGCCATGCCGGACACGTCGCTGGCGCGGGTCGAACTGGAGAGGCTGTGGGCGCGGGGGACGGAGTTCCTGGGCTGCCGCGTTGCCATCATGGGCGGGGCGATGACCTGGGTAAGCGAACAAAACCTGGTCGCCGCGATTTCCAACGCTGGCGGCTTCGGCGTCATCGCCTGCGGTGCCATGACCCCCGAAATGCTGGCCGAACAGATCGCCGGGACCCATGCGCTGACCGACCAGCCGTTCGGCGTCAACCTGATCACCATGCATCCGCAGCTTGACGACCTGATCCGCGTGACGCTGGAGGGCAAGGTCGGGCATGTCGTGCTGGCCGGAGGTATCCCTCCGGGTGCCGCCGTGCGGGCCGTGAAGGACGGCGGCGCGAGACTGATCACCTTCGCGCCGGCACTTTCCCTCGCCAGGCGCCTGGTTCGCTCCGGCGCCGACGCGATCGTGATCGAAGGATCCGAAGCCGGCGGCCATATCGGCCCGGTCTCGCTGACCGTGCTGGCACAGGAGATCCTGCCGCATCTTCGCGAGGTGCCGGTGTTCGTCGCCGGCGGCCTGGGTCGCGGCGAGGCGATCCTGTCCTACCTCGAGATGGGGGCGTCCGGCGTGCAGATCGGCACCCGCTTCGCGGCGGCCGCGGAATTGATCGCCCATGCCAACTTCAAAAAGGCTTTCATTCGAGCCAATGCACGCGACGCGATGCCGTCGGTCGAGCTCGATCCGCGCCTGCCAGTGATCCCGGTGCGCGGCTTGCTGAACCAGGGGACCAAACGCTTCCTGGAACATCAAGCCGAAACGCGGGACAGGTTCGTCGCCGGTGAATTGACCAAGGACGCTGCCCAGCTTGTCATCGAGCGCTTCTGGGCCGGCGCGCTCCGGCGCGCGGTGATCGAGGGCGACGTGGACACCGGCTCCGTCATGGCCGGTCAGTCGGTCGGCATGGTCACAGCCGAACAGCCGGTTGCGGCGATCATCCAGGAACTGGTTGACCAGGCGGTCAATGCCCTCGTCGCCCGAGGCCTGGCAAAGACGACCCCGCGCTGAGGGCAACACGGTTGCAACGGCGGCTGAGCTGACCACGGCGGCCGGTTTACCATACGTTCCACCCGGATGCCCCACATCGGACCTCGCAGGTGGGTTGTCCGGGATGACAGCCACCCGGTCACTTTCCAAAAGGAGTCACCCCGCATGCTTGACGCACTCGAATGTTCCGCTCGGAGCGATCATGTTCCGGCATGGAACAGGCGCGGTGATGGCGATGCGGGGTAGCCGGCAGACGAGGACCATTCGCCGCCGATGACGGGTCCCCGCAGACTGCTGTCCCGGCTGCGAGACCTGCGGGCACACGGTGCAGCCTCGCTGTCGGTGCTCGCGCGTCTGGTCGGCTCGGAACTGGTAAGCGAGGTGTGCTCGATCTACGTGCAGCGCCCTGGCGATATCCTCGAACTTGCGGCGACCGAGGGGCTGAACCCTGAGGCGATCGGTCGCACCAAACTGCGGGTCGGTGAAGGTATCGTCGGGCTCTGTGCTGCAACCGGCACTGTCATGAATCTGCCAGACGCGCAAAACCATCCGGCCTTTGCCTATCGACCGGAAACAGGGGAGGAGCCGTTTGCCTCCATGCTCGCCGTACCGGTGCGACGCTCCGGTCGCATCCTGGGCATCCTGGCGGTGCAGAACCGCTCGCCACGTCAGTTCACCGACGACGAAGTCGACGATCTCCAGACTGTCGCGATGCTGCTTGCGGAGATGTTGCCGATGAGTGGCGCGACCGATGGGTCACTGGAAGGGGTCGGCGGAACCGTCCCCCGCTCGTTTTCCGGCACTGCGCTCATGGCGGGCGTGGCTGTCGGTCCGGTCGTGCTGCTGCGCTCGAGCCGATCGGCGATCAAATTGCTGGCCGATGACCCGGCACGCCGAGCTTGTTCGACTGGACGAGGCGGTGAACCGCATGCAGCGCGGCCTCGACGATCTGTTCGCGGACGTTCCGCACAACGGCCGGGCAGCCGACATTCATGCGACCCGGGAGGTGCTGGAGGCTTACCGCCTGGTAGCGGCGGATGCCGGCTGGCTGCGCCGCGTCGGCGATGTCATCCGTGGCGGCATGACCGCCGAGGCGGCGGTGCAACGGGTCGCCAGCGAGTTGCATGACCGCATGCGGCGCATCAGCGATGCCTATCTGCGCGAGCGTCTGGCGGACATGGAGGATCTCGCCAACAGGCTGCTCGGTGCGCTGACCGGCGAGGCACCCACCCTGCCCATTGAAGCCGGCGCCATTCTGCTTGCCCGACGGCTCGGCCCGGCCGAGCTGCTCGACTGGCATGCCCGCGGCATTGGCGGGGTCGCGATCGAGGAAGCCAGCCCGGCCGGCCACGCCGCGATCCTGGCGCGTGCCCTGGGTGTTCCCGCTATCGGCAACCTTCGCGGCATGCTGGACAGCGCGGAACCCGGCGACCACGCGGTGGTGGACGCGGACGAAGGACGCTTCATCCTGCGTCCGGAGCATGAGGTGAGGCTGGCCTACGCTCGGGCCCGAGACGCCCGCAGCGCCAAATCGGCCGACCTGGCTGCACTTGCGCGACCAGCCCGGCGGTCACCGCGGATGGCGTTCGGCTGCAGCTGATGCTGAATGTCGGACTGGGCCTCGAACTGCCTCAGATGGCCCGTACCGGCGCCGACGGTATCGGCCTGTTCCGCACCGAGATCGCGATGATGGCGCGTGGTTCGATCGCGGATGTCGCCGAACAGGCGGCACTGTATTCCAGGGTGCTGGATGCGGCGGACGGCAAGCCTGTGCTGTTTCGGACACTTGACCTTGGCGCCGACAAATTGCTTCCGGGAACCGTCATGTCGGAAGAAAATCCGGCGATGGGCTGGCGGTCGCTGCGGGTCGGGCTGGACCGTCCGGCACTATTGCGCCGGCAGTTGCGCGGCCTGCTGCTGGCGGCGGGTGGTCGTGACCTTTCGGTGATGTTTCCAATGGTGGCGACGGTCGCCGAATTCCACGCCGCCCGGTCACTGTTGCTGGCTGAGGCGAAACGGGTCCGGCCGGCGCCCCGCTGCCTCCGCATCGGCACCATGGTGGAGGTACCGGCGCTGCTGTTCCAGTTGCCCGCGCTTCTCAAGGCAACCGATTTTGTTTCGGTCGGTTCAAACGATCTGTTGCAGTTCCTGTTTGCCGCCGATCGTGGCACTCCGGCCCTCTACGATCGTTATGACTTTCTCTCCCAACCGGTGCTCGACCTGCTCGAACGTCTCGTGAGCGCAGCGAACGAGGCAGCGGTGCCCGTCTCGGTCTGCGGCGAAGCAGCCTCCAAGCCGCTTGAGGCGCTGGTTCTGGCAGCGCTGGGCGTAACCTCCCTGTCGATGCCGGCAAGTGCAGTCCTACCGATGAAGGCCATGTTCGCACGGGTCGACCTGATTGGTTTTCGTCCCGTCCTGGCGGCGATACGGCGGGGCGGCGGTACTGGATTGCGCGAACCCATTGCAACCTGGGCGCGAGAGAATGGTTTATTGACTTGAACCAGTGGTTGATCAGTGGCATGAACTAGGGACCGCACGGGCCGACCGCGGCGCCGGCATTCCATCTCAATATCTGATCCTGCCGCCGTAACATGAGATCATTTGCCCGTGCTTCTGGAGCCAGATTTCTCAGCCATCGGAGAAGACTTCCCGTGTGGTTTGAAAGCGTGTTGGGCTCTGAGGCCGGACAGATCATTCCCCCAGTCCTTGACACCCCTCGACGGGGCCGGCTGTGACGCGCGACCACATCCCCGCCGCACCTGACCAGGGGAACACGACGGCGGCCGAACCGCCACACGCGCAAGTGGCGGTGGCCTCGCGGGCCGGCAGCGATCTGCGTGCCGCGCGGACGCGCCTCGGCTGTTCGCTGAGTGAAGCAGCCGTGGCCTTGCACATTCGGCCTTGCCACCTCGAAGCGCTGGAAGCCGGACGGGTCTCGGACCTTCCGGGCAACGCCTATGCCGTGGCTTACGTGCGTTCCTATGCCGCCGCGCTTGGCCTCGATCCGGATCAGATGGTCCGCCGCTTCAAGGCGGAAGCCGGAGACGTGGCACGCCGGACCAAACTGACCTTTCCCGGTGCCAATGCCTGACCGCGGCGTGCCGGCGGGCGCCGCCGTGTTGCTCGGTTGCGTCCTGTCGGTCGGAGCCTATGTCGGCTGGTACCGGCTGTCCGCCGACGGCAACCTTCCAGCCGAGGCAGTCACCGAGGTTCCCGAGCGTTTGGCCTCCGCTGTCCGAACAGGCATTGCGCGGAAGTTCCCGCACGATCGCCACGAGCTCTGTATTGCCGAACGAGCCCGAGATTGCCGGCGCCCGCGCCGATGCATCCCGACGAACCGCACCGTTGGACCCGATCGTCCCCGGCCCAATGGTTTCGCCGAGTTCAGCCGTCGCCGCCCCGGTTCCGCATCCGATCCCGGATGAGGTTCTGGCGCCGGTGACGCCCGGGGTCGCTGCCGCAACGATGTCGAATGAGAGCCGCATCGTGCTGCGCGCCAACGCCGACGCCTGGGTACAGGTCAAGGATCGCGGCGGGACCATTCTGCTGAACCGGACGATGAAGCCTGGCGAGATCTGGCCGGTCACGCCGCATGGCAATCTGCTGCTGACCACCGGCAACGCCGGCGGGACCGAAATCCTGCTCGACGGCCTCGCGACGCCCAGCCTTGGCTCCTCTGGAGCGGTTCGGCGTGACCTGCCGTTGGATCCCGACCTGATCAAGGATGGAAAACTGGCGGCGGCGCTAGCGCCCCAGCCTGGCCCGTCTCGGCTCCGCCAGTAGCGGCCCGGGAGTAGCGGACTACGCCGACAGTCCCCATAATGGCGGTGCACGGCCCGCGTGAGCTCGGATTCCGTCGAACGGCGACCTTGCGGCGCTGCGGCCGGCGGCAAAGGAGACCTGCATGAGCTATCGTCCCTACCAGGAGATCATTCGGCGCAAATCCCGTCGCGTCTATGTCGGCGCTGTGCCGGTAGGCGATGGCGCGCCGATCACGGTGCAGACGATGACCAACACCCTGACGACCGACGTCGCCGGAACCGTGGCACAGATCAAACGCGCCGAGGCGGCCGGAGTGGACATCGTGCGCGTCTCCTGCCCCGATCGGGAAAGCGCGCTGGCACTGAAGGATATCGTTCCGCAGGTCGGCGTACCGATCGTCGCCGACATCCATTTCCACTACAAGCGCGCGCTGGAGGCCGCCGACAGCGGCGCCGCCTGCCTGCGGATCAACCCGGGAAACATCGGCAGCGACGAGCGGGTGAAGGAAGTCGTGAAGGCAGCGCGCGACCATGGGTGCTCGATGCGGATCGGCGTCAACGCCGGCTCGCTGGAGCGACATCTGCTGGAGAAATACGGCGAGCCGAACCCGGAAGCCCTGGTCGAGAGCGCGCTGTACCACGCTAACATCCTGCAGCAGCACGACTTTCATGACTTCAAGATCAGCGTGAAGGCGTCTGACGTGTTTCTGGCCGTCGCCGCCTATCAGCAACTGGCGGAAGTTTGTGACCATCCGTTGCATATCGGCATCACCGAGGCCGGCGGACGGCGCATGGGCACGGTCAAATCCTCGATCGGGCTGGGTTCGCTGCTATGGGCCGGTATCGGCGACACGGTGCGCGTGTCGCTGTCAGACGAGCCGGAGGAAGAGGTTCGGGTCGGCTGGGACATGCTCAAGACGCTGGGCATCCGCCATCGCGGGGTGAAGGTGATCTCCTGCCCGTCCTGCGCGCGGCAGGGTTACAACGTGATCGAGACGGTGCGGACGCTGGAGGAGCGGCTGGGCCACATCGAGACGCCGATCACCCTGTCGATCATCGGCTGCGTGGTGAACGGTCCGGGGGAGGCGCTGATGACCGACCTCGGCGTGACCGGCGGCGGTAACGGGCGGCACATGATCTACAGCGCCGGCAAGACCGACCACACGATCGACGGCGCCTCGATGGTCGAGCACATCGTGGAACTGGTCGAAGCAAAGGCGGCGTCGCTGAAGGCCGATCGGGAGCGGGAGAAAATCGCGGCGGAGTAGCGGTGGCGGTTGGGATCGTATTCTACCGTCTCGCGTGGAAGGCGCTCCGGAGCCTGCCGGAAGCGGATTGCGAGGGCGTGCTGGAGCGGTTGGACGTCTATGCCGCTGCGCCGGATGATCCCGCAGCATGCGGTGCCGGCCTTAGCCGGGGAAGCGGCGACCTCCCGGCTTCGTGTCGGCGACTGGCGTGTGTTGTTCGACCGAACGGGCGAAAAAATCGAGGTTTGCGTGATCCGCCGCCGGCGCGAGTCATATTCAATGCCTGTCGGACACCGAGACTGCCGAAGCCGCCGAACCAGGCGGAGGGGCGGAGGACAGGTTTGACATGGCGCTGGCTGGTCTGGCGCGGGCGGAGCAGACGAACGAGGAAACCGTGCCGTTCGCGATCGTTCGGCGACTTGTGGACGGCGAGGTTCCGGTGACCGTATGGCGCGAACACCGCGCGCTGCCGGTGGAGCAACTGGCTGCCCTCGCGCATGTTCCGGCAGAACTCTCTGGCGGAATCGAAGCCGGCAAGGAGGACATTCCGCTGCGGGTGATGCATGCGCTCGCCCTCGCCTTGCGGATCGATCTGGATGATCTGGTTCCCTGGTCGTCGACGGTGCCGCCAATACTGCCGCGGTGGCGCCGCCCGGCTGATTGTCTGTCATGTTGGGCACCAGACCACGTCTGACCGGAGACCCTATGTGCCGCCGCTCGACATAACCCCCTTGGGCAACGCGACCAACCGCTTGCGCGAAGGTCTGGCACGGCATCTGCGCGAACCAGCAGACGAGCAACTGCGCGACGGCCTTATCCAGCGGTTCGAGTTCACCTACGAGGTCTGCCATCGCCTTCTCAGGCGCTATGTTCGCGACAAACTGTCGCCTCCCCCGAAGAGGTGGACCGTATGACCTTCCAGGACCTGATCCGTGACCGCCAGCCGGCAGGGTTGCTGCTGGGCGATTGGCCGGCTTGGCACGGCTACCGGGATGCCCGCGCCAAAAGCAGCCATACCTATCGTGCTGAAACGGCCGAGGAGGTCGCCCGGATCATCCCGGACTTTCTGGCGGAAGCTGAATATCTGCGTGACGAGTTGCGAAAGCGCTTGAAGTGACCCGGGCGATCGACCTGTCTCCGCCAGAACGCGCCATCGTCCGCGATATCCTCGGTGGCCGCTTACCCACGGGGGCCCGCGCCTGGGTGTTTGGGTCGCGGGCAACAGCGACCGCGCGGCGCTACTCCGACCTCGATATCGCGCTCGAGGCGGAAAAGCCCCTGGGCCTCGATGTGCTCAGCGAGATCGCGGAGGCGCTGTCGGAGTTGGACCTGCCGTTCAAGGTAGACGTGATTGATCTGCGATCGATCGACCCGGCGTTCCGGACGTTGATCGAGCCCGACATGATCGAGTTGCCGTTCTGACCGGCGCCGCGCATCGACCTGGCGGTGCGAGTAGCCTGCCGGCCGCGCCGCGCCTGTATACAGGCCCGCACATCCACCAAGGACCCAACGTGACCGACCTGCAGCCTGTCCGCGGCACCCGCGACCTGATCGGCGAGGACCAGCGCCGCTTCCACCATGTCGTGGACATCGCCCGCCGCGTGACCGCCACCTACGGCTTTGAAGAATGGATCACGCCGATCTTCGAGGATACACGGGTGTTCTCCCGCACGCTGGGGAAACCTCCGACGTGGTGATGAAGGAGATGTACACCTTCGACGACCGAGGGGGCGATTCCGTCACCCTCCGGCCGGAGGGGACCGCCGGTGTATGCCGAGCGCTGGTGAGCAACGGGTTGACGCAGTCGTTGCCGCGGAAGGTGTTCTACGCCGGGCCGATGTTTCGGTATGAACGGCCGCAGAAAGGCCGCTACCGGCAGTTTCACCAGATCGGCACCGAGCTGATCGGCCCCGCCGAACCGCTGGCCGACGCCGAGGTCATCGCCTGCGGCTGGGCCATCCTGGAGGCCCTTGGCATCGCCGGTGACATCGTGCTGGAACTGAACACACTGGGCGACAAAGAGAGCAGACAGGCCTATCGGGACGCGCTGGTCGGCTACTTCAGCGAGCACCAGGGCGCGCTCTCGCCGGACAGCCTCGATCGGCTGGGCCGCAATCCGATGCGTATCCTGGACAGCAAGGATGACGCGGACCGCCGCCTTATCGCCGGCGCGCCGACCATTGGTCCCTACCTCAGCCGGGAAGCGGCGGATTTCTACGTGAAGCTGCAGGCGCATCTGACCCGCTTCCGCGTGCCGTTCCGGGAAAACCCACGCATCGTGCGCGGCCTGGACTACTACGGTCACACGGCATTCGAGTTCGTCACCACCAAACTAGGAGCCCAGGGCACCGTCATGGCCGGCGGCCGCTACGACGGGTTGGTCGCCGAAATGGGCGGCCCTCCCACGCCAGCCGTCGGCTGGGCCGCTGGGATCGAGCGTCTGGCCATGCTGATGGACGCGGCCCCTCCGCTGCACCCTCCGGTCGCGGTTGTACCCGTCGGCGATGCGGCCGAGGGTGCCGCGGTGGAGATCATGCAGTCGTTGCGGCAGAACGGCATCCACGCCGAGATGGCCTATCGCGGCAACCTGCGGCGGCGAATGGAGCGAGCCAATCGTATCGGTGCACGCGCCGCGGTGATCCTCGGTGATGACGATATCGCCAACGGCGTGGCCCAGGTGAAGGACCTGACCACAGGCGCGCAGGAGGCGGTGCCGCTCGCCAACATCGCCGCTCGCCTGAGATGAGCCTCGCGCTGAAGCTGGACCGCATCGCCGCCCGCGCCGAGGAACTGCGGGCCCTGCTTTCCGAAGGCATCTCCGGCGAGGCATATGTCAAAGCGTCCAAGGAGCTGTCCGACATCGAGCCCGTAGTGGCCCGCATCGGCGATCTGCGGGCCGCCGAACGCGCCCGGGAAGAAGCGGAGGCGCTGCTGGGCGACCCCGAGATGAAGGAACTCGCCGAAGCCGAGCTTTACACCCTTAAAGATCACATCCCCACGCTGGAGCATGAGATCCGCTTGGCCTTGCTGCCCAGGGACGAGGCGGACGCGCGCTCCGCCATCCTGGAAATTCGTCCCGCCGCTGGTGGCGACGAAGCCGGTTTATTCGCGGCCGAACTGTTTGCGATGTATCAGAAATACGCCGAAAATCACGGCTGGCGGTTTGAAATTCTGGAGTTCGGCGACACTGGCCTCGGCGCCATCAAGGAGGCCAGCGCTGAAATCACCGGCCGCAATGTCTTTGCTCGGCTGAAATACGAATCCGGTGTGCACCGGGTGCAGCGTGTGCCCGCGACGGAAAGCCAGGGGCGTATCCACACCTCGACGGTCACCGTCGCGGTCTTGCCGGAAGCCGAGGAAGTTGATGTGCAGATCGACGAGGGCGACCTGCGTATCGACATCTATCGCGCGTCCGGCGCCGGCGGGCAGCATGTCAACAAGACCGACAGCGCGGTGCGGATCACCCACATCCCCACCGGCATCGTGGTGGCGATGCAGGAAGAGAGAAGCCAGCACAAGAATCGCGCCAAGGCGATGAAGATCTTGCGCGCGCGAATGTATGAGCAGCAGCGGGCCAGCCTGCACGCCACCCGGGCCGCCGATCGCAAGTCTCAGGTCGGCACCGGCGACCGCAGCGAACGCATCCGCACCTATAACTTTCCCCAGGGACGCGTGTCCGATCACCGGATCAATCTGACCCTCTACAAGATCGATCGGGTGATGCAGGGCGACCTGGATGAATTCATCGACGCTCTGACGGCCGAGGATCAGGCCGCCCGCCTGGCCGCCGAGGATTGACTTTATCGATGGCGGCCGAGGCTGATGTACGGTCGCTCCACCGTGTCATCACCGGCCGATGACCCACGACTACGCCTGCCCGGGGCCTGTGCCAAATATGCACCGGTAGTCGGTGAGCGGATCGCGCCCAACCACACCAAATGGCGTAGGAGCCTTGGGTGAATGGACAGCAGGCGACCGATGATCCCCGTCGCCGAAGCTCTCCGCGTCGCCGCCAGCCGCCTCTTGCCGCTTGCTGAAAACCCTCGGCGCGAGGCGCGGCTCTTGCTCGCCCACGCCCTGGGCGTCGAACCGGCCGACCTCATTCGCGATCCGGCCAAACCGATCGAGGCTGACGCCTTTGAACGCCTCGTGGCACGGCGGGAGGCGCGGGAACCAATGGCCCTGATCCTGGGGCGTCAGGAATTCTGGAGCATGGAATTCCTGGTCTCAGCCGCCACCTTGATCCCCCGCCCCGACTCGGAAACCCTGATCGAGGCGGCGCTCGCTGTGTTCGCTGCCCGGCCACCGCCCCAGCGTATCCTCGATCTGGGAACCGGCACCGGCTGCCTGTTGCTCACGCTGCTGCACGAATTTCCCGGTGCTTTCGGCGTGGGCGTGGACATCACCAGCGATGCGGCCAGCCTCGCCAGACGCAACGCCATACGCCTTGGACTGGCCGATCGATCTGAGTTCATCTGCGCCGATTGGACCAATGCCCTCGATGGTAGCTTCGATCTGATCGTGTCGAACCCGCCCTACGTCGCGGCCCCGGATATCGCGCGACTGATGCCGGAGGTGTCTCGTATACGAACCGCGGCGAGCCCTGGACGGAGGCATCGACGGCTATGACGCCTATCGCTTGATCGTGCCAATCCTGGTCACATCTCTGGCCCGGGACGGCACCGCCGTTCTTGAAGTAGGTGCGGGACAGGCTGCTACCGTATCTGCCCTTGCAGAGGCATCCGGGTTCGCCGCATCGGTCCGACCCGATCTGGCCGGAATAGCGAGGGCAATCGTGCTGTCCCGGCGGACTGGATAAAAAAAGTGTTTGGCAGGTCGCAAGCACGCGCGTTACAATGAGTTAGGTGGTAAGGGATGCCGCACGGCGGCTGTCTCCGGTCGTGAAGGCCTGGAATGCCAGGTCCTCCACACGCCATCTTCAAGGCCGATGGATCGTGGTTGACCAAGGGGTGCTCGCGGGAGGCGTGCGTATCACGCCTAACTACCCCACCGGTCTGCCTACAATGGGAAAGCACGACGGCAACAGAATGAATATGAAACGTATGCGTGGCCGCAACCATCGCTCAGGCGGTGGTGGCGGAGGAAACGGCGGCGGTGGCGTGCGTCACCACCCGGGCGGTGGAGCCCCCACTCAATCGAAACCATGTATTCGACAGCAACGGGCCGGAGGTTCGCATCCGCGGCACGGCACAGCAACTCTTTGAGAAATATCTGCAACTTGGACGCGACGCTACCAGCGGTGGCGACCGGGTTACCGCGGAGGGTTTCTTTCAGCACGCGGAACACTACTTTCGGATACTGAACGCAATGAACCAGGCGGCTCAGCAGGGCCAACAGAACGGTCAGGGCCAGAATCCGGGCGGCAACCGGCGGAACTACCAGCAGGGCGAGGGTTATCAGGGCAACGACGACGGACCGCCCAGCGGTTCTGAAACGGACGAGCCCGATCAGCGCGCGCCTGGGATGGGAGATCAGCCCGAGGCCAGCGAAATCCCCGTGGCGGCGGCTCCGCCAGAGGGCTGAGGCATGTCCGCGGCCGGGCGGAGCACCGCCCGGCATGGCGTAAGCCCCCTCCTACTACGGCTGATTTCGCAACACCTTGCCAAGTTCACCGGCAACGGATTCGGCGATCAGCCCCTGCCTGATGAACAAATCGATCAGCACCAGGTTCACGTTGAACTTGAAGTCGTCAGTTCGCCGCACCGTCTCCGCCACGCGCTCGATCGGCCAGAGCTCGAACCCTTCCACCTCACCATCGGCGGCGATCGGCACGAAATCGGGCGGCAGCATCAGGTCATAGCAATAAACGCAGTCGCGCCGTAGCCCCTCGGTTCGCTCCATACAGTAGTGCAAGATGGCCACCTCAACCGCCTCGGCGGCGAGCGCCGGCGGGATCGATGCTTCTTCACCAGCTTCCTTGATCAGGGTCTGCCGCGGGTCGAGACCCGCCGGGACCCCGCCGGCAACGATATGGTCCAGCTTGCCGGGATCAAGTTGCTTGTCGCTCGCGCGGCGGGCGACCCAAACGTGCAGTCCGTCCGGTCGCCGCACCAGTCCGTTGACGTGGACGCCGCTCGCCTGGATGCCAAACGACGGGATCGCGCCGCGGTCGATGCGGGCCAGCGGTGGCCCCTCCGGACCCGCCCGCACCTCAAACTCCTCCCCCCGCCAACGAAACAACCCCCGCTCGGCCAAGCTCCGGGCGATCGCCGGCAAGGCGCGGGGAGCCAGCAGCGTCGCACCGTCGCTGTCGTGGCTCATCGCCGGAAATGCACGCAACGCCTCCAGAATTGCCGGCGACAGCCAGCCGACCTGATCAGAGCCAATGCGGAACGGACGCCGCATGCCCGGCAGTCGCGCGTTGTTGCACGCACGTATATGGCGGTCGAAATCGGCTTTACCCAGTTGATGAGCCAAGAATCTGCCTTTCAAGTGCAAGCGCCATTCGGCACCGCAAGTGGCGCCCAAAGTCGCGGACGCATGCTTGTCTTTCAAATAGCCCGGCATCATGCCACATGCGAGACATGAGCCGAACTCACGCATTGCTTGCACCCGCCGCGGCACCGCCCATCAAACAGGTGCAGCGCTCCGGCATGCGGACGGTGCTCTCGCTGCTGCCCTACCTCTGGCCCGCCGGGAACGTCGTCGCCCGGTTACGGGTCGCGACGGCGATCCTGTTCATGCTGCTGGCGAAGGTGGCCGCCGTCTATGTTCCGATCGTGTATGCCCGCATCGTCGACACGCTGGCGCCGAAGGACCACGCCAGCATTGCCCTGGGCGTGCCGATCGCGCTGATCCTTGCCTATGGGGCCGCGCGCATCGGCAGTGCCGGTTTCGGAGAGCTGCGCGACGCGTTGTTTGCCTCGGTCGGACAACGGGCGGTGCGCCTGCTGGCTCTGCGTACCTTCCGGCACCTGCACGCCCTGAGTATGCGTTTCCACATGGACCGGCAAACCGGTGGCATGTCACGGGTCATCGATCGCGGCGTGCTGGGGATGCAGTCGGTTCTACGCCTGGCGGTGTTCAACGTTGTGCCCACGGCGATGGAACTGGTGATGGTTACCGCCATCATCTGGCACCTGTTCGACTGGCGCTACGCCATGATCACTTTCATGGCCGTCGTCCTCTACGTCGGCTTCACTGCCTTTTTCGCCGCACGTCGCGGCGCGCTATCGACGCACGATGAACGAGACCGACAATGATGCCTCCACCAAGGCATTGGACAGCCTTCTGAATTACGAGACAGTGAAATATTTCGGCAACGAATCCCATGAGGCCGAGCGCTACGATCGCGCGTTGGCGCGTTACGAACGGGCCGCGGTGCGGGTGCAGGTCTCACTCAATATGTTGAACCTGGGGCAGGCCGCGATCATCGCCTGTTGCCTGACCCTGATCATGTCGATGGCTGCGGCGGGCATGCGGGACGGCAGCATGACGGTGGGAAAATTCGTGCTGGTGAACACCTACCTGATCCAGCTCTACCAGCCGCTGAACTTCCTCGGCGTGGTCTACATGACGATCAAACAGGGGCTGGTGGACATGGAGCAGATGTTCAGTCTGTTGCGGGTTCAGCAGGAAATTTCCGATCGGCCCGGCGCCCGCGCCCTGGTCGCGAAGTTGTCTGCCGGATCGGCCGGCGAGGTACGCTTCGATGACGTCTGGTTCGGCTACCAGGCCGACAGGACCATTCTGAAAGGCCTCGACCTGTTCATACCGGCCGGCCGCAAGCTGGCGATCGTTGGCCCGACCGGTGCCGGGAAGTCCACCATCAGCCGCCTGATGTTCCGCTTCTATGACGTTACCGCAGGCCGCATCCTGATCGACGGACAGGATGTCCGGGATGTCACGCAGGATAGCCTGCGCGCCGCCATCGGCGTGGTGCCGCAGGACACCGTCCTGTTCAACGACACCATCCGCTATAACATTGGCTACGGTCGCCCGGGCGCGTCACAGGCGGAAATCGAACACGCGGCACGACTGGCGCAGGTGCATGAATTCGTGCTCCGCCTGCCTCAGGGCTATGACACCAGGGTCGGTGAACGCGGACTGAAACTGTCCGGCGGCGAGAAGCAGCGAGTGGCGATCGCCCGGACCATCCTGAAGGACCCGCGTATTCTGATCCTAGACGAGGCGACCAGTGCGCTGGACAGCCGCACCGAGCAGGACATTCAGTCGGCCCTGAATGCGGTTTCCAGCCACCGAACCACCCTGGTGATTGCCCACCGGCTTTCGACGGTCACCGATGCGGACGAGATCATCGTGCTGCGGGACGGACAGGTTGCCGAACGCGGACGGCACGTTTCGCTTTTAGCCATGGGCGGCCTCTACGCCCACATGTGGGCCTTGCAGGCGACCGAGCGGGATCCGGTCGAACGGGATGCGCGGCCGGAGCCGGCGCACGCGAACTGAAGGAAACTCGAAATGCCCGAGAAACCAAACGAGCCGCCGCCAGCCGACCTTAGCCACGCCGGCGCCGTCATCGATAAGGCGATCGAACATATGATGGGGCAAAATATCGACTCCCTGGCCATCGCGTCGGCTTTGCTGGGGGGTGCCATGGCGCTGTTGTCGCGCGGTATGCCCGACGACGCGATTATCAACATCCTGAATAATGCCATCGGCAGCGTGCGTTCAGGGGAACTGCGAGGCCACCACCGTCCCTGACCCGGCAGCCACTTCGACGGGAGGGCCGAGTGGTAGGTTTCGTCTTCCTTGACGTCCCCCGCCACAGCAGCCATAACCCGCGCCTTCCGATCTCCACCGAGGAAATAAGTGCGATGTCGCGTCGCTGTGAAATCACGGGTAAAGGCGTTTTGAGCGGCAATAACGTCAGCCACGCCAACAACAAGACCCGTCGGCGCTTCCTGCCCAACCTGCAGGTGACGTCGCTGTTGTCGGATATACTGGGTCACCCGGTGCGGCTTCGCCTGTCCACCCGCGGCATTCGCACGGTCGAACATAATGGCGGCATCGATGCGTTTCTGCTGAGCACGCCCAATACCAAGCTGACGCAACAGGGCGTCGTGCTGAAGCGCCAGATCGAGCGGGCGAAAGCGAAACGAGGCTCCACCGAGGCCGCCTGAGCGAAACTCTCCCGGGGCTGGGCGAACCCCGACTGGCGGCTTTTCGTGAATCTTGGCCGCACGCCGGTCCGCCGCTGCTACCGCCAGCATAACACGGCCTGAATTCGGATTGATCCGAGGACAGCGCGAGGCAATTCAGCCGACTTGTGATGCCCGGATCGGGCAAGTAGACCACAAATGCCGCATCCTGTGCGGTATCAGAATTATTATTCCGCTGATCCACTCGAGGTAATTTTAACCTTGAGCGACACGGAAAGCGTATTCGCTCTCAAGGACGTGATCCTGTGAACGCCTGGGCCGGGCTATTCTGTGGCGTCAAACAGGAGACGCCGTGGACGCCAACCATTTCAGGCAGCGGGCCGCTCGAGCACGGGAAATGGCGAAGTCGGGGGATGATCCGCGGCTTGCTGAGATGTTGCTCGAAGTCGCACGTGACCTAGACGCAGAGGCGGACGCCATCGACGCCGAAGGCATTGGCGACGGGTTGCATGTAACTTCATCGTCCCGCCCGGCGCTGTTTGGCTCGCTCATGTGGCTAACGGAGGCAGATTGCCACACGAGGCCCGTCCAGGTCAGCGACATCTCCCGTGATGGCGCGAAATTGCGCACCGAAATCATCTGCCAGGCAGGTTTCGACGCCGTCCTCGACCTGCCGGCGGAAGGCCTGCGTCTGTCCGGTCGCATTGTCGGCACCGACGGTCTCGAGGCGAATATGGTCTTCGAACCAGCGGCGGCGCGAGACCCGGCTCTGGTCCGCTACCTTCAGCTAAGATTTCCCTCCGTCGAGGCCGTCGACGTAAACTGATCCCGCGCAGGCGGACGGCGCGTCAAGTCCGGCCAAACACAGCGACTGAGCGCGAAGGCCCCCGTGCCCGATCCTGGAGAGAGGTGGCGGCGCGCAGCGAGGCACGGTGTGGCAGCCAGGCCAACGTCGCCGAAAATAGGCGTGAAAGGCGCGGGCTCGCCACCATCGCTTGTTCGCTCGCCTGTCGCACCGATATGTTCAGGCATGAGCCAAACGCACCCGCCCCACAGCCTCCATACGAGTGTCCTCATCATCGGCGCCGGTCCGGCAGGCTACACTGCAGCGATCTATGCCGCGCGCGCCAGTCTGTCCCCCATTCTGGTTGCCGGACCGCAGCCCGGCGGTCAGCTCATGATCACCACCGATGTGGAGAACTATCCCGGTTTCGCTGACGTCATTCAGGGCCCTTGGCTGATGGAGCAGATGGAGGCGCAGGCGACCCATGTCGGCGCCCGGATGGTCCACGACCTGATCACCGAGGTCGATTTCTCGCGGCGGCCGTTCACCTGCCGCGGTGACTCCGGCGACGTCTACACCGCCAACGCCGTTATCATCGCCACCGGCGCCCAGGCCCGCTGGCTCGGCCTGGACTTGGAGCGGCATCTGCAGGGCCGTGGAGTCTCGGCCTGCGCCACATGCGACGGCTTTTTCTTTCGCGGCAAGACCGTTGCCGTGATCGGCGGCGGCAACACAGCGGTCGAGGAGGCGCTGTTTCTGACCCACCACGCCGACCGCGTCATCCTGGTCCATCGTCGCGATGCTCTCCGGGCCGAGAAGATCCTGCAGGCCAGACTGTTCGCCCATCCGAAGATCGAAGTGATCTGGAACAGCACCCTGGAAGAAATCGTCGGTGGCGGTGCGCCGGAAACCGTGGTCGGCCTGCGGCTGCATGACCTGCGTTCCGACACCAGGCGCCTGCTGCCGGTGGACGGCGTATTCATTGCCATCGGCCACACCCCGACGACGATGGTATTCGCGGGGCACGTTGACATGGATGCGGAGGGTTACATCCGGACCCTTCCCGGCAGCACCCGAACCACAGTCCATGGGGTGTTCGCAGCCGGTGATGTGCAGGACAAAGTGTTCCGTCAGGCGGTTACCGCTGCCGGTACCGGCTGCATGGCAGCCCTCGAGGCCGAGAAATTCCTCGCCGAGCACCCAGGAATGGGTTCTTTTGCCGCGGAACAGGGTAAAATCGGCGCATTGGACCAAATTCCATCCCATAGCTCGTGAAAGTATGGTTAGGCTTGATCCATCGCGCATAAGCAGGCGCGTTGGTGATTCGCAAGGACGGGATCGGCCCCGCCCGCAGGGAGACGCTTCGTGATGGACTGGGATAAGCTGCGCGTTTTCCACGCGGTGGCTGAGGCAGGCAGTTTCACTCACGCTGGCGATACGCTCAGCCTCAGCCAGTCCGCCGTATCGCGACAGATCTCGGCTTTGGAGGAGGCGCTTCAGGTCCCCCTGTTCCACCGCCACGCCCGAGGGCTGATCCTGACCGAGCAGGGCGAGTCGCTGAACCGCACCGTGCGCGAAGTGTTCGCCAAGCTCGCCATCACCGAGGCTCTGCTGACCGAGAGCAAGGAAAAGCCCGCCGGCCGCCTAAAGGTGACGACGACCGTCGGGTTTGGCTCATCCTGGCTGGCACCGCGGCTCCATGGCTTCCTGGAAGCATACCCGGATGTGTCGGTCTCGCTGTTGCTGGACGATGCGGAACTCGACCTGGCAATGCGGGAGGCGGACGTGGCGATCCGCATGCACCCGCCCAAGCAGCCCGACCTGGTGCAGCGCCACCTAATGACGTTGCAATGGCAGATCTGTGCTTCGCCGGAATATCTCAAGAAGCACGGCGTGCCGCAACGGGCCGAGGATCTCGACGCGCACAAGCTAATTCTGTTTGGGCCGCACCATCCGCCGGTACAGGAGGTCAATTGGCTGGCGGACGCGGGACGGCGGCCGGGCAATCCACGTCGCGCCCTGCTCGAGGTCAATTCGATCCATGCCGAACTATTGGCAATCCGGTCCGGGCTGGGGATCGGCGCGCTGCCGGACTATGTCGTGGCGGAGAATCCCGACCTCGTGCATGTGCTGACCGACATGAAGGGACCCAGGGTGGACGTGTTCTTCGTCTACCCGGAGGAGTTGCGAAACTCCAAGCGTGTAGCTGTGTTCCGCGATTTCCTTCTGGCCCGCCTGGCGGAGATGCACTGACGGCAGTTCAGGCTGTTGACCTCGTCGCGGTTGCCGCTGTTAGCGCGTTATACGAGTTCTCGTAAATACCGCCGGTGTCGACGCCGACTCGCCAACAGCACCCTCAGGGTCAACCACATATGCGGCACGGCGGAGTCGACTGCGCACTGGAAATCAAGCGTTTGGCGAGATCGGCGACCTCGGGGCCTTGTTGGACCGTCGATACATACGCTATGATACCTGCACCACGGTGACTCAAGGTGTGGTCGCCGTGACTGAACGTTGGTTTGATACGGTGAATGTGGATTGTTGCGTCGCACAATAGGGGCCGGCTTCCACGCGTGAGAGACTTATTTTGGTGTAGAACAAAAAGAACGACGGAGGGAAATATGGGTACCCGCTTGATCCGGAAATCGGTAATGGTATCGGCGCTGCTTGCGTCGACATCGCTGTCGGCATTGGCAGCCGATGTCACGCCGCAACGGCTTATGAACCCCGACAAAGAGCCGCAGAACTGGCTGATGGTCAACAAGGACTACTCTTCGCATCGCTATTCCGAGCTTGACCAGATCAACAAGGACAACGTGAAGAACCTTCACGTCGCGTTCACCGTGGCGCTGGGCGGCGTGAACGGCGTCGGGTTCATGCCCGTTGGGCGGCCATCAGAGCACGCCGCTGGTCAATGACGGCTTCATGTATGTCGTCGACGGCTTCGGCGCAGTCTATCAGCATCGACGTGCGCGATCCGGCGAGCGCCAGGATCACCTGGCTGATGGATCCGGGCACCAACAAGGCCGACATGTTCATCGCCGTCGAACCGCGGCGTCGCGCTGTACAAGAACTTCGTCATTTCGGTCACCAACGACTGCAAGGTCCTCTGGACCAAGGCCGACACCGGCGAACTGGTCAAGACGGTTCAGTTCGACGACCTCAAGACATCCCTTTGCTCGCTGACGTCGGCGCCTCTGGTCGTCGATGACAAGCTGATCGTCGGCGGCATCCGGCGGCGACCGCGGCGCCCGCGCCCATATCGACGCCTTCAATGCCGACACCGGCGAGCGTCTGTGGCAGACCTACTCGGTTCCCGCCCCCGGCGAGCCCGGCGGCGACACCTGGAAGGGCAATACCGAAGCCTGGAAGCATGGCGGCGGTTCGTTCTGGCAGACCGGCTCCTACGACCCGGCCACCAAGCTGACGATCTGGGGCACCGGACAGCCGGTTCCGATGTTCGATCCGGAATACCGTCCGGGCGACAATCTGTTCACCAACTCCACCGTCGCCTTCGACGTCGCCACCGGCAAGATGAAATGGTACTTCCAGTACACGCCGGGCGACTTCCTGGACTATGATGAAATCGGCATCCAGCATCTGGTCGACACCAAGGTGAATGGCGAGGATCGCAAGATCGTCGCGCATTTTGGCCGCAATGGCTTCTTCTACACGCTGGATCGCACCAACGGCCAGTTCATCGCCAGCCAGCAATATGCCGAGAAGGTCAACTGGACGGACGGGATCGATCCGAAGACCGGCAAACCGGTCGAGTATAACCCGAACAAGGATCTGCAAACCTACAAGATCGGCAAGGCGTCCCGGCGCGAGCAAGGCAAGATCGAGGGCTGCCCGAACATCCAGGGCGGCGTGAACTTCTTCCCGACCATCTACAGCGCCCGCACGCATCTGTCGTATGGCGGCGGGATCGAGGGCTGCTCGAACATCACCGTCGATCCGTCCGAACGACGCCAAGCGGCGCCTTCTGGCTCGGCGGCGCCTCCGCGAACGCCGAGGAGGTCAAGGGCAGCGTGACGGCCATGGATCCCGCGACCGGGAAGAAAGGCGCTCAGCAGACGTTGCCGCATGCCAGTCTATTCCGGCGTGACAGCGACAGCCGGTGGTGTGGTGTTCACGACGACTGCCGACGGCACTGTTTACGCCCTGGACGATGTCGACGCTGAAGCCGCTCTGGAGCTTCAACACTGGCTCGCTCAGTTCCGCGCCGCCAATGACCTACTCGGTAAACGGCAAGCAGTATGTCGCCGTGCTGATCGGCGGCAAGCGTTCATCGCGAGGGACATGTTGAACAAGACGCCTGGCTTTCAAGGACATGCAGAACACGTCGATGCTCTACGTGTTCGCCTCTGATGCGACTGCCCATGCTCGCGTAGTGCGGTCATGCCGTGACGGTCATGCGTCCTGCGAACGTTGGACATGGCCCGCGATATTCGCGGGCCATCTTTGACTGGCGCGATCGCTACTGTTGAATGTCAGCGATGCGGATCTGCATTGCTCTCGGGGTAGGCGTCGCAATGAGCTCCAGCGTTCGCACGGAAGAAGTCGAGGCATTGCACCTCGCGTCACCGGCCCTGCTCCCTTGATCTTGGCCGCGATGTAGTCGGCCAGCGCATCGATCTCGTAAGCCTGCAGCGTGATCGCGGCATCGATTGGGGACTGTGTCGCCGAGGTCCTCGGCGGTCATGTCGTAGCAGCGCTTGTCCGTGTAGGCGAATCGATCGAAATGCGGCATCGGCGTTCCCGGCCGGCCACATTGTATCGTCATGCGAATCTGGTCACGGGTGAGTTGCGTCATGCGAAGCGAGGCGCCATGCCCGCCGAATGGAAACCACCTTTGCCGTCCCCGGCCCAGCCGTGACACTCCGGACACTCCGCCTTTCCCGCCCATATCCTTTGTCCCTCGGCCACTATCGCTCTGCGCAGCCGCCGGCTGGGCAAAGGCCGTGACGCCGGCAATGGCAACGATCGCGGCAAGACCGGCAATTTTGGCCGCTGGCGGAGAAGCGAGATTCATCGTGCATGGCTTTGTTCCTATGGGTATACGGGGCAATCTAGATGGTTGGCTCGGGAGAAGCGGGCGTCGTCTCGAAGTCAAGGGCGATCGACTCTGACGCCGGATGCTCTGCGGAACGCACTCGGCTGAGCAAATTGGCCCTGCCACAGGCCGCCTTCTTTTCCTTGGCAGTTGCTTCGGCGGCGACGTAGTCCGTCGTGTCGCTGGTCCGCGCCACCGCAAAGCCCCGATCGACCATCTGTTCGTTGACGCTTTGACCATTCACCGTGCAGCGTGCCAAGCACTCGGCCGTAGACGTCCGGCTCACCGACAACGTCACAGGTCGACGGCCCTGCATCGAGCAAACTTTGCAAAGCATTCACGGCATCGGTCCAGCACTGCCAGGGCTTGCCATCCAGCGTGCAAATCTGCTTGCGCATCACCAAATCAATTCCAAACAGCATGACGCGTTTGGTCTCTGATCTCGATGACGGTGGAATCGATCGCCTTGCCCGACCCTGAAATCTGGCTGGCCTCCGCACGAATGGCACAGGTTACTGCCGCCAGCACCAGAAGTGCTCTGACCATATTCCTCCCCCGTATTAAACGAAACACGATCGCCGGACGAGCCCAACCACCGGTTGTTGTTCCAGCCTTTGGCGTATCATAACGGCCGTCGACACCCTAGGCGCAATCAAGTCGGCAAGGTCGGTCATGCAGTTTCGAAAATTCTCTGTTGATAGGCGTCGCTTCCCGGTGCTGCCGCGGTGCTGGCTGGCATTTGCCTGGTGTGTTCGGCTGTCGGGGCGATGGCGGACGACAGCCCTCCGACGTGGTGAATTCGCCGCGAACGGCAAGCGTTCCTGGCCGGCACAAGCAAAGACTGCCCCGGCTGTGACCTGCGCGGCGTCAGGCTGAAACGTCGTGATCTCAGCGGCGCCGATCTCACCGGCGCCGATCTGACGCGATGCCGTCCTGCACGCCGCGCGGCTAACCAATGCGAAACTCGCCCATGCCAAATTGCAGGACGCGAACCTCAACAAGGCGGACATGAAACGAGCCGACCTGATCCGGCGCCGATCTGACTGAAGCCTTGCTGTACGCGACGGATCTGAGCGGCGCCCAGCTTGATGGGCGCCGTCATGATCCGCGCGCATATGGCGCATTCCCGCTTGACCCGCGCCGGACTGCGGGACGCTGATCTATCCGGGCGATCGCCGTCATGGAGGCTGAACTTGGCCGACTGCGATTTGCCCATGCCAATTTGAAGCGGGCGAATTTCACCGGCTGCCAATCTCAGCCGCTGCGATCTCACGGCGCATCAGCCAACGGCGCCAGCTTTGTCAATGCGCGTGTCAGGAACGCCAAACTGATCGGGTTTTCAGCCCATCAGGCCGATTTTCTACAAAGCTGATCTTAGCGGCGCCGACCTCACGGACGGCGATTTTCGTGGCTCACGTCTGGAGGCGGCCAATCTCGACGGGGCCGTCACCGCCGGAATGAAAACCAAGGGCGCGCTTTTCGTCGACGGCACCATCGGGCAGTAGCGACAACGCTCACCGCGCCAGCGGCCCGACGGCTCGACGCATCGTACATTTCGAAGCGCGTCGCACTCTCGAATCGCCTGCGGCTGCGGCCTGCCCGATTGGGGATCGATGAACTGCTGACCCTTCTTTTGATAAGAAGCGCTGTTCGAGAATCAGGCGCTTGCCCGATACGGTCTTTTCGCAATGGTTTTTGAGGAATTTTGAGGCCGGCGGGCGTCTCTCCGTCATCCGGCGGCAGGTCTTTGCAGGTCCAGTATCATCCCCGAAATGCTGCCGCAGGAAATTCGCCAGTTCCCAGAACTCCAGGCGATCACGTGACGTCTGCTGGCGTGGGTCCGTCACCATGCGCTCGCCGCGAACCCGGCCAGACTTGTCGAACAGCACAGACGCGACGATCGGGAACTCGAACACGGTCGTGCCGGCATATCGTCATGATCTCTGGCTCGGTTCTCCAGCGCCCGCGCCTGGTATTCCAGCTCGTCGTCATATTCGAAATAGACCTCGTAAAGCCCGTCCGCGTTCGGTTTGCACTTCTTGAATGACGCAAAATTTGGCAGTGGGACCGAAGGTGGCCCGCCATTGGTGCCGCATGCGTAGTTTACGTACTCGTCCGGGATGGAGGACGCGGCTGTCGCCGAGGTGAATATCCCAGACGCTGAACCGTTTCGACCGCTCCTGGGCCCGAGGAAGAGTTGCCAGTGCCATGCAGGCCAAAAACGTAGCCAGCCAATCCACTCCGCAGTGTCTTCGTCATTGCAAAGGCCCCAAAAGCATTTCGCGCGCCACGGCGCGCCGGCAACCCAACGGAGTCAGAAATGGCACGCACTTTCCGGCGCGTCGATCCCAAGCGTATCCAGCACGTCTTTCTGATGTAGAAACTGTGGTAACGGCGCCCGGGCAATCACCGCGTCGGCCGTGCTGAGCAGCACCGGTGCCCGGAGCTGATGATCCCACGCCCGGAAGCTGCCGGGATTGCCTTTCACGGTGTCGAGTGTGAGCTTGTCGCTCAGCAAAAATCCCCTTCACCGGATCAAAATCTGTCGATTTCGATCGCACGGTCGCTTGCGGTAATTGCCTTCACCGCCTCCCACGCCGCCCAGTCGGCGCCGTTCATGCGGCGGTCCGGCGCCGATTTCTGGTATCGATGTTGCAGTTGGACGGCGGCGTCGCGGTCCCAGCTCCATGACCACGCCGTTGGCACCAGTCCCGCATCGCTTCCGACGACCGGCCGCGGAAGACTGGTCTGATACGGAACGTAGCGACCGAACTCGCCGCTGCTGTCCGCGACATAGACGACGTCGTAACGACCCTCCGTCATCAGAACGATATTGCTCTGCGTGCGGTTGTGAGGATCGGCGGAGAGCACGAAGGGCCTGGTTTCGACGATTTTCGCACCGAATTTCTTCGCCGAATGCTGCAACGATGTCACCAAGGCGGCATCCTCGGGCGTAGGCCCCTGCAGGACGAGAATCTGCATCCATCCCTTGGTGGCGAGATACTGCACCAGGGCGTCCGACAGCATCGCCTCGCTGGGATAGGTGTGAATCACATTCGACATGCAGTTGGCGCCGCGCAGCGAATCGTCGGGAGCCGAGACGTTGAACAGAAGCACCGGCTTGCCTTAAGCCGGCGTGCCAGGTCCAGCAGCGCGGGCGCCGGAAGATCGGCGAGGATGAAATGAATGTCGCCGGAATTGATCCAGGCACTGGTTTGCTGGAAGCAGCTCGTCAGCCGACTTACCGGTGACCTTCTCCATGCTGAAGTCGATCTTGGTGACGCGGCCGATCGAGCGCGCATCTTCAACGCGACCTGACTAGCTTGATATGGCCGCCCGAGATCAATGAACTGGATGCCCTTGATGGCACCCTTGTTCGCGTAACGCGGGTCATCTTCGAGTTCGACGTAGCCGAGCTTCATCGGCTTCGCCGGGGCGGGTTCGGAATGGCCAACGGTGGGTGACAAAACCGCACCGATCCCGAATGTCATTGCCACCGCGATCAGGCGCGCGCGCAAAATGTCTAGTCATCGACTACGAACCGTATGCGGCACCCGTCCGACTGGAACGGCCCGGATTGACTTGTGACTTGCCATGTCGACGATCGAGAGATCGTCGCTCAGTCCGTTTGCGACGTAAAGCGTCTTTTCGTCTGGGCTGAGCGCAACGCCCCATGGCCGGTTCCCGACCAGCACGTAGTCCTTGATCTTTCGCGTGGCGGTGTCGACGAAATGCGACATAATTTGCTCGGCCGAGCGTTATGATCGCGGTGGCGCCGTCCTTCGTCATGGTCATTCCGACTGGCGTCACATCGACCTGGCGAAATCCCGGCGGCAGGAAGTTCGATCGTCGCGGAGACCTGGTTCGTCGAGCGATCGATGATGGTGACCTGGCCTGACAATTCGTTCGACACCCAGATTTCCTTCCCATTGGGCAGCAGAAGAAGCGCCTAGGCCGAGTGCCGACCACGATGTTGTCCGTCACCGCTCCAGCCGCAAGGTCGACGACATGGACCATGTCGCTCACCTCGGACGTTACGTAAAGCGTCTTTCCATCAGCTGGTGACCGCGATGCCCTCTGGTTCAGCTCCGGTCGCGATGTCACGCTCGATGATCTTATCCTTGATATTGATTTCCTGAACCGCGGATGCCTCTTCATCCGAAACGTAGAGCGATGCCTCATCCTGGCTGAGCGCAAACATTTCGGGGCTTGGGCCGGTCGGGATATGATCGACCACCTGAAGCGTTGCGACGTCGATCACGTCGATCACATCATCGTCGCCGCAAGCGACGAGAAGCTGTTGGTCGATCATTGCGGAAATTCATGTCGCGCGGACGGTGGAGACGTCGATCCACTTGATGATCCTGTAGTCTTGTTTCGGGTCGATCACCGCTATGTTGTTGGTCTTTTCATGGCTGACGAACACATAGCCGGTGCCCTTGGCGTCGCCGCCGTCAAAACAGCGAGATGGAGTAAACCGCCGAAGAGCAAAATCCCGAGAATCGCCTGATCCGCGGATAGCCCGTCGCGCCGCGGAATTGCCAAAACTTCGACCCTGTGGCATTGCCGTCCGAGCATTTGTGAGAGCCAGGCCTGACACGTCGTCCCCCCAGGCAAAAGCGGACGAGCCCTGGAAGGCCGACAATCTCCGCCGCATTGATAAGCATTTTTGTTGCCGCGTTATAGCAGAGACGCCACCCGATCCAACCCGGCAGGCCCAGGCAATTCGTCGCACCAGTCACTTCGAGCAATTCTTCAGGTAGGCCTCCGATAGCGAAAACGCGTAGGCCTGTCTGGTCTGGACCGTGACGTCCCTCCCAAAGCAGGTACGCCCGTTCGCGTCAGTCAGCTTGATACCGTAATGACCGGCCGTCAGCCCGGCGAGCTTGAGACGCTCATCCGGATCAACGCTTCCGTCCGGATCATTCGCGCATTGGTCGGGGCCCCAGTTCATCGTCCCCGCGGGCGCAAGATAGAGCTTGGTTATTTTAGTGCCCGTTAGATTCCAAAACTGCATGCGGCCGGCGGGCCAAGCCGCGGTCGATGCGGCAAACGGCAACGCCAGAACTGACTGCAATCGAGGCGAACATTTTCATGAACCTATTCTCCCGGTCCCGACCTCGCATTCGTGCGGGGCAGCGCGGTGCGCGACGAATCCCGCTGGGGCACAATACATCGCTGTCCGCTTTCACCCCGCCGTCCTGCACGCCCCTATTGACCGGCCGCGGCCACCGAAAAGGCTGGCGCAGAAACGGCGGCGCCGGCTCAACCTCGGCGGGCGGATCGCGTCTCCGGCCGCGCGCAGAGCAGCAACGAATGTCGCCTGTGGCTCGGTGCCGCGATATTGTGATGGCAGAAGCGCAACGACCCGGCGATCCTCCATACCAACGTTATATAGTGTGACGTCATAGCCTGTTCCGGCATTCACCCGTGCACTCAGGGCCGGAACAATCGTCACACCGCGTCGGCCTGGACCATCGCCAAAGCCAGTTCGTAGGAGCGGACGTGACTGATGACGTGATGGGTCGGAAGAAGGTCTGATACCAGCCTGCGATCCGCAATTGATACGTGCTACCGAAGGTGAACTGAACGACGCTGTTGAGTAGTCTGCGGTCATCCGGATCGAGTTCCGAATCAGGATCGGTGACGCGCGATAGGTCGAGGCCGCGTGGCACCGCGAACACGTAGGGATCGGAGAACACTGGGGTCTGGGTGAATGTCAGGCTGCTGCTGGCGAGAGATCCGGCGGAGACCACGGCAACCGTCAGCCGCCGCGTGTAGAGCATCTCGAGGCCTCGGCGGGCGCGACTTCGTGCACGTCGAGCTCGACGTCCGGAAATTTCTCGGCCATCCGCGACTGCACGTCAGGCAACAAATTTCGCGCGATCGAACTCAGCCATGCCAACCGACAGGACGCCACGGACCCCCTTGCGTGGTCCGCCAGTCCCCGTGCCGCTTCATCGACCTCGGCCATGATGATCTCGGCACGGCGCAACAGGAACGTACCGGCATCCGTCAGCTCCAACTGACCGCGGCCACGCTGGAACAAAAGCTGTCCGATGGCGTCCTCGAGCTTGGCGATGTGCTGTGACAGCGAGGGCTGTGTCTGATCCAGGACCTTTGCCGCATGCGTAAGCGACCGGGAATGCGCCACGGCAAGGAAAATGCGGAGCTGGTTCAGCGTGAAAGCAGGTGGGGGCATAAGGCGGCTCACCCGGCTGTGGTGGAGAGGACATTCACAAACCGATCGCGGCGGCGCAGATGCTGGCCGCCAGATTGGCCTCAAGTCGGCCGCCGCGGCGCCAGATAATCCATTACCGACGCCGCGGCCGGGCAGTGACGCGCCGATTCGCACCACACACGGCCCGGTTACTCCAGGACATTTTCAAATCTCCCATTCGATTGCCGCCGATTGCCCGGCTCGGACCTTAAGGGCGTCTACCAGCACATCGGAACGAATGGCCATAGCGGCCAACCCGGCCGCTTGACCCGGCGCATCCTGGCGTGACGGCCGACGGGTTCAACCCGGTGATCTGCTACGCAGCAACGGTCCTTGCAGCCCCGCTGTCCGGCCAGGAAACACTCTTGCGCGGGAAGGAGTGTGCCGATGGTCGACGTCCTGATCGCCGGGGCCGGCCTGGGCGGCCTGACCGCGGCTCTGGCGCTGCATGCAGCGCGGCCATCAGGTACGTGTGTTCGAGCAAGCCAGCTGAACTGCGGGAGGTCGGCGCCGGCGTGCAGCTCGGCGCCAACGGCACGCGCCTGCTGATCGCCCTGGGCCTGGAGGCAGCCATGCGGCAGGTCGTCTGCTCCGCGACCGGGAAGGAAATTCGGCTGGGCACGACGGGACAGTGCTGGCGAACCTTCGATCTCGGGCGACACGTCGGTCGAGCGGTTTGGAGCGCCGTACTGGATGGTGCATCGCGGCGACTTCCACCGCGTGCTGCTGGATGCGGTGCGGCAGGCCGCCCCGGAGCGGTTCGTGTGGGCAATGGTTGCGTTGGTTTCGATCAGGCGACCGACCGCGTGACACTGCATCTGGCCAACGGCGATCACGTGACCGGGGACGTCCTGATCGGTGCCGACGGCGTTCATTCGCGTGTCCGCCAGCAGATGTTCGGCCAGGGTTCAGCCCACTTCACCGGCATCATGGCATGGCGCGGCCTGGTGCCGATGCAGCGCCTGCCGCCGCATCAACGCCGGCTGGTCGGTGCCAACTGGATCGGCGTCGGCGGCCATGTTGTTACCTACCCGCTACGGCGCGGCGAGATCCTGAACTTCGTCGGCGTAGTCGAGCGCGACGACTGGCGCGTCGAATCCTGGACCGAGCCGGGCAGTCACGAGGAGTGCCTGCGCGACCTTGCCAACTGGCACGAGGACGTGAAGACGATCATCCGCAATATCGATACGCCGTTCAAATGGGCGTTGCTGGGCCGCGAGCCGTTG
This sequence comes from uncultured Alphaproteobacteria bacterium, assembly GCA_963759425.1. Lineage (GTDB taxonomy): Bacteria > Pseudomonadota > Alphaproteobacteria > Acetobacterales > Acetobacteraceae > Rhodopila. The sequence continues at coordinate 139,372 of CAVWZM010000014.1, read as the reverse complement.
GATCACTACGCGCGAGGCCGGGTGTGCGTGATGGGCGACGCGGCGCACCCGACGCTGCCGTTCCTGGCGCAGGGGGCCAATATGGCGCTGGAAGACGCTGATCATCATCGCCCGCTGTCTGGATGCGTTCGACGTCCCGAGTCGCGCTCCGGCGCTACGAGGCTGCCCGCCTGCAGCGAACGGCCGCGATCGTGCGGGGATCGTCGGACAACACGAAACGGTTCCATAACATCGAGTTGGGCGCGCGGCGGGCGCGGCAGCCTACGTGGAGCGGGAGTTCACGTCCGAGACAGTCCACAAGCGCTATGACTGGCTGTACGAATACAACGCCCTGACCGTCACGATCTAAGTTTTGACGTGACAGAATCTCGACACGCAAGCTTGGCTGCGGTGCGGGTGAGGACGCCTCGGCCGGTCGCCCACGAGTTGGTAACTCGTATGGCGGGTTATGATGACAAGGGTATGAGAACAAATGCATGCAACAGCATGATAGTGGTTGTGGTGCTACTTATTTGGTTACGAAGCAGTTAATGCATGAAAATAAAATTTCTCTGTTGCCAATTTCGCAACATTAACCCGAACGTCTTCTTGCGTTATCGCGGTTGCAGGCCGGACTATAGTCTGATTACGAAGTGGTTAACGCCCGAAAACATTTTTTTGTTGCTGTCGCCATGCTGGTCTGCCAATACTTCTTCGACGCTGTAAAGCAATCAGCACTCAGTCAGCGGCTCGACCAAAGTTAATATAAACCAGTGTAACGGTCGATGGTTCACAGTCACTCAAAGTGACGTTGGACCACTTCCACAGTATTGCCAAATCCCAGCCAAATGCTGCCAGCCAACGCAGGAGTTTCAATGTCCAAGTTGCATCAAACCATCCACGATCCCATGGATTTCGATGACACCGCTGTGTCCAGCGCTACCTCCCCCATCCCGGTCGGCACCAGCAACGGTCTGCAGGATGCGCTCTATCTGAAGGAAGCGGGTTGTGCCGCCGCCGTGTCGATCGGCGACATTCACCAAGGCCAGTTCGGCGACTGCTTCCTGTTGTCACCCATGGGCGAGATCGCCCGCCAAAGTGTTATACAGGGCAATTCTTCGTTTCTACCCAGTATGATCCACCAGAACGCCAACGGCACCGAGACCGTGAAGTTGTTTCAGCGGGCCGGCAACGGGTTTTCGCCCGTCTATGAGACCGTCAACAACGAATTCTCCCCAATCGCGGTCAACAGCGGCCCGACGCAGGATGTCGTCGGCAATCAGAAAGAGATCTGGCCGCAGGTGATCGAGAAAGCCTATGCGCAGATGAACGCCGGCGAGGCATCGATCGCGAATGGAGGGTTTCCAAATCTTGCGATGGAGGCACTAACCGGCCAGGCGGCCACCGTCAGCTCGGCAGCCAGCCTGACCCTGACCCAACTCATGTCGTGGGCCGACAACGGCGACATGATTGTGTTCGATACCGGGGCCTCGAACGGAAGCGCCATGCTGCCCGGGATGGTCGCCGACCACTGCTATATGTTCGCGGGATGCTCCGGCACAGGAGCGAACACCAAAGTCCTACTGGCCAATCCGTGGGGCTTCGACAACCCGGCGCCAATGTCTATAACGCAAATTACATCTGGCGCATCCGGCATCGACGAACTCGCAGTCGGGCATTTCTCGATGGGCGTTGGTCACGCCGGCCCGTGAGCTTCGTTCTCACGACCATCAATATCAATCGGTCGAGCCCCATCATCACAAGCATGCGTTTCCTTCCTGCCGCGGTGATCCTGCGTGGGTGCCGGGCCGTTACCGCCGGCGACGGAATCTCCGGCACGTAGACAAGTCGCGGACGGAGGGCTTCACTGCGATCGGAAGGGATAATCGAATGCGATGACGACACTGGCCGACTACACGACCTACCAGGATGCGCATCTCCACTTCGCGCCCGAACGCCTGTGGGAATTGTTCGACGGCACCAGGACAAAACTCAACATTGCCCACGAATGTATCGACCGGCATGCGGCCGATCCATCGCGGGTCGCGATATGGATGGCCTTCGCCGACGGACACGATCAATGCGTTACGTTCCAAACGCTCGCCGTGCTGTCGGCGCAGTTCGCGAACTGGCTGATGGAGCGCGGGATTGGTAAGGGCGATCGGGTCGCGATCATGCTGGAACCGTCAGTGGCTTTCTACGCCGCACTATTTGGCACCATGAAGTGTGGCGCCATTGCCGTGCCGCTGTTCACCTTGTTCGGGCCCGACGGTGTTCGCTTGAGGATCGTAGATTTCGACGCCGCGCCTGTTGCTGACAAACGTCGAGAAAGCCGGTGAACTGGGAGATACGGCCGGCGTGCCCGTCGTAGTCGCGGACGAGAGCCTCATGCAAATGCTCGGCCGGTTCTCCCCCACCTTCGAGCCGCGCACCAGCGGCGACGATATGGCGATGTATCAGTATACATCAGGAACGACACGCGACCTGCCCGCGGCCGTTCGGCATACGCATCGAGCCGTCGTGGTGGTGATGGTTGCGGCACTGTACGGCACCGGCATCCGACCCGGCGACAGATTCTTCTGCCCGTCCTCACCGGCCTGGGGCCACGGGCTGTGGCACGGGACGCTGGCACCGCTTGCGCTCGGTGTACGCACCGGCACCTACTCCGGGAAATTTGACGCCGAGCGCCTGTTGCGCGCATTGGAGGCTTCCGGCACGACCAATCTGTCCGCCGCTGCTACACACTATCGGTTGATGAAGAATAGCGGCACAGCGAGTCGGTATCGTGTTGCGTTGACGAAAATGTCCTTCACCGGCGAGCCAATCGACGGCGACAGCGTTGCCTTTGCGGAAGAGAATTTTGGTTCCACCCTGTGTGGCATGTACGGCACGACCGAGATCGGCGTCATTCTGGCGAATTATCCAGGCGCGGCGGATTTCGTTGTCAGACCCGGTTCCCTTGGCAAGGCGCTGCCGGGTGTCCGGGTGGAGGTTCAGGCCGCGGACGGGACGCTGTGCGCGCCCAGACAAACTGGCGAAATCAAGGTCTGGCGCCACAACAAATGGTTCCCGACCAAAGATCGAGGCTGGATCGATGAGGACGGCTATTTCTATCATGGCGGCAGAGCGGACGACGTAATCATTTCCGCCGGATGGACGATCGGTGCGGTCGAGGTCGAGAACACCCTGCTCAAGCATCCGGCCGTGAAGGAAGTGGCCGTGATCGGCGTTCCCGACGCGACGCGTGGGCAGGTCGTGAAGGCCTATGTCGTGTCTGACCGCGTAGCAGACGCCGGCTTTGTTACGGAACTGCAGGATCTGGTCCGCACCCGGCTTAGCCAGCACGAATATCCGCGCCTGATCGCGTTCGTCGATGAGTTGCCCAAGACCCCGGCGGGGAAGGTGAACCGCAAGGAACTGCGAGAGCGCGAAGCATCGGCCGCCGCCTGATTGAACCTGTCGTTTTCACCGGAGCACGCCAGCCAATGACCTCGGACGCGCCTCGCTACTTCCCGAAGATCACCGATGAGGCGCTTGAAAGCCTGCGTGGGAAAATCGGCATTCCGATCGAAAATACCGCTGAACCGTGGTGCCACGAGGCAACACGCGACAACATCCGCCACTACGCGCACGGGATCGGCGACGACAACCCGCTGTGGTGCGATCCGGACTATGCCTCGACAACGCGCTATGGCGGCATCGTTGCGCTGCCGAGCTTTTTGTTCGCCACCAGCCGGATCGTTTCGGGATATGTAGGCGGTCTGCCGGGCGTGCATGCCATGTGGGCGGGCGCCGACTGGACCTGGCACAAGCCGGTGCTGCGCAACGACGAGATCCGCACCGAAGCATCGCTCAAGAGCCTGATCGAGCACCAGACGCGGTTCGCCGGCCGCGCCATCCAGCAGGTCTATGAGGTGAAGTTCTTCAACCAGACGGGCGATTTGGTTGCCGAGGCCGATAGCTGGTGCTTCCGCACCGATCGCGACGAGGCGCGCGAGAAGGGCACAAAGTATACCGAGGTCCGTGAGCGGCCGCAGGCATCGCTACACCGACGAGCAACTCGCAACGATCTATCAGCCACTATCATCACGAAGAGGTGCGAGGGGCGACGCCGCGCTGGTGGGAAGACGTTGCGATCGGCGATGCGCTGCCGACGATGGTGAAAGGGCCGATGACGGTCACCGGCTTCATCGCCTATGCCCAGGGGTGGGGTGGGCTTTACATCCGCGCGAACAAGCTGGCCTGGCAGCAGATCCGCGCCCACCCGGGGCTCGGCATCAAAAATCGTTTCGGTATTCCCGACTGTCCCGAGCGCGTGCATTGGGAGGAGGAGTTCGCCTTGATGGTTGGTGCGCCCGGTGCCTACGACTACGGTCCCGAGCGTTGCTCCTGGCTCACTCACCACCTCACCAACTGGATGGGCGACGACGGCTTTCTGCGGCAGGCGAAGTCACAGATCCGGCGGCACAATCCCGTCGGCGACACGTTGTTCATCAAAGGCCACGTCGTGCGAAAGTTCGTCGAAGCCGGCCGGCATTTGGTGGAAATCGCGCAGGAGGCGCGCAATCAGGACGACGAATTATCGGCCTCCGGTTCCGGGTTGATCGAACTGCCTGCGCGTTACGGTCGAATGGAAAACGGCTTCACGGATCGAGGGTGCATGAGCGGCATCCTTTCCAAGACCGATCTGGAGACGCTGAAGGCGCAGGTCGAAATCTGCATGTTCGACCAGTACGGCACCGTGGTGGACATGCAGGGCGGATTGGTGGAGGCCGCGACACCGTTTCTGCGGGCGAAGGGCTGGGGCGGCAAGCCGGACAGCTTCGTTACCTGGTGGCGTCGGACCCACTTCGAGAACTCGATGATCGACGCGTTGCTGCACCGCGAACACACGACTTACCGTGAGATCGGCGAACGCGCCGTATCGCCACGTGATGGATCGCGCCGGCATCGCTTACACCCGGGAGGAAGTCCATTCGTTGGTCGCGGCGATCGAACGCCTGAAGCCGTTTCCCGGAGGTGCCGGCGGCCCTGGCGAGGCTCCGCATGCGCTATCGGCTTGTGGTTCTGTCGAATGGCGATCCCGACATGCTGGAAAACGCCAAGGCGCATCATGGTGTGCCCTTCGACCGGGTGATCTCGGTCGCCGAGGCGAACAGCTTCAAGCCGCATGTCGCCACCTACACCCGGGCGGCTGAGATCATGGGCGTGCGGAGGGACCAGGTTCTTTTCGTTGCCAACCATGCCTTCGACTGCATTGGAGCGAAGGCGGCAGGCATGCGAACTGCCTTCATCGACCGGCGTGGTCGCCCGTTCGGCATTACCCCGCACCAGCCCGACCTGCTGGTGCCGAGCATGACTGCGCTTGCTGATTTGCTGGCTTGATCCACTGCCGGATGCGCCGGACGTAGTTTCGAAAATCCATTGACGACTGATCAGGTGTGGTTGGGCGCGTCTCCCAGCCCGCGCATGAAATTGTCCCGTATCCGAGACGGATCGCGTTCGGTCGTGTCCTTCGGCTTTTCGCTGTCGATCCGGCAGCCGATCAACCACGGGCCGTCTTCCTGCAGCGACACGGCGATCAGCTCCACGAACGCGGCCTCGTCCGCCGCCCAGGCACTCTGCGTGCAGGCCGCGACGCTTGGCGATGCCGACGATGTCCGCGCCTTGATCCGTCATGGTTTTCTGGCCGCCGGTGATCTGATACGCGCCGTTGTCCATGATCACGATGCACAGATTGCTGCTGCTGCCGCGCCGCGACGGTCGACAGCGATCCAAGCTGCATCAGGATCGACCCGTCGCCCTCCAGTGCGAACACCTTCCGCCCCGGCTGCGCCAGCGCCACGCCCAGCGCGATCGGCACCGCCAGACCCATGCTGCCCAGCATGTAGAAATTCTGCTGCCGTCGGCCATGCGGGGATGCCGACGCGGCCCACAGATCGAAATTGGTGTAGCCGATGCCGCCGATGACCGCCTCGTCCTGGTGCAGCAGATCCACCAGCCGCTTGGTGATGTCGTAGCGGTTCATCACTTTGGCCTGCTCGACGGCTGACCGGCTGGTTCGTCGTGCAATTGCCATGATCCCGCTCCTACTTCGCGAAGACTTTGCCGCCGGTCAGCAGCGGCGACAGAATGAAACAGACCGGCGCGCATGGTCGCCACCGCCTGGGTGATGCTGCGGTCCAGATGAATTCAGCCTCGTCGAGCCGGGTCATCGTGTGATTCTCGATCAGCAGGCATCCAGCACCGGGCGCATCGTGCGCGCCACCAGTTGACTGGCCGATGTTGAACTCGCCCATCGTGCCGCGTTCGGACACCATCATCAGGACGGGGATCTGGAACGGCACCGACAGCGAGGCGAGCGACGTTCGGCAACGTCGCGAAACCCGCTGGTCTGCATCAGCAGGATGCCGCGCGTGCCGCCCATCCAGGCGCCGGCGTTGATGCCCAGCGCCTCTTCCTCGCGCGTGACAGGCGAAGGCGGTGAAGTACGGGTCGGCATGCACGCCGCTCGATCAGCGGACGCAGCACGTTGTCGGGCACGTAGGTCACGAGACTCGACCTTGTGCCGCTTCAGCACGTCCTGCACGATCTCGTGCCAGGCGCGCGTGTCGGTTGCTTCGGCCATCACTGACTCTCCCTGAACTCGCGACAATGCGCGGCCATTCGCGCACGCCTTGCGCGATCGCGGCAACCGTTCGTAGGAAGAAGCGGGCGGCGAGGGATAGCTATGCCGGATCGGACAACAGACCTACGACGTGCTGGTCGCCGGCGGCGGCAATGCGGCGCTGTGCGCCGCGATCACCGCGCGCCAGGCGGGGGCCAGCGTGCTGCTGCTGGAAAGCGCCCCCGAGCGTTCCGCGGCGGCAACAGCCGGCATACCCGCAACCTGCGCGCGATGCATGAAGCGCCGAACGAGGTGCTGACCGACGCCTACCGGGAAGACGAGTACTGGGACGATCTGCTGCGCGTGACCGGCGGCAACACCGACGAGTCGCTGGCGCGCATGACGATCCGTGCGTCGTCGGGCGTGTTCGGCTGGATGAAGCAGTGCGGCGTGCGGTTCCAGCCGTCGCTGACCGGGACACTCAATCTGGGCCGCACCAACGCGTTCTTCCTCGGCGGCGGCAAGGCGCTGGTGAACGCCTACTACCTGACCGCCGAACGGCTGGGCTGTCGATATCCTCTACGACACCGAGGTCATCGCGCTGAACATGGACGACGGCGCGGTGCGCTCCGTTGACATCACCTATCGCGGCTTCCCGGAGACGGTGCACGCGCGCTGCGTGGTCGCCTCGGCCGGCGGCTTCCAGGCCAACCTGGAGTGGATGCGGCAATACTGGGGCGACGCGGTGGACAATTTCGTCATCCGCGGCACGCCCTATAATCGGGGGCGCGTGTTGAAGAACCTGCTCGATCAGGGCGTCGCCTCGATCGGCGATCCGACGCAGTGCCACGCCGTGGCGCTGGACGCCCGCGCGCCGAAATTCGACGGCGGCATCACGACGCGTCTGGACAGCGTGCCCTACAGCGTGGTCGTCAACCGCGACGGCGACCGCTTCTACGATGAGGGCGAGGATGTCTGGCCGAAGCGCTACGCCATCTGGGGTCGTCTGATCGCGCAGCAGCCGGGCAGATCGCCTACTCGATCTGCGACGCCCGAGGCATTCCCGCTGTTCATGCCGTCGGTTTACCCCGCGATCAAAGCCGATACGATCGAGGAACTGGCCGTCAAAATGAAACTCGATCCCGGCCAGCGTGACGGCGACACGATCGACGGCTTCAACGCGGCGGTAAAACCGGGCCAGGTCTTCGACAACCTGAAGCTCGACGGCAACGCGACCGAGGGCCTGACGCCCAACAAGACCAACTGGGCCCGCCCGGTCGACAAGCCGCCGTTCTATGGCTACCCGCTGCGGCCAGGCATCACCTTCACCTATCTCGGCGTGCGGGTGAACGACAAAGCTCAGGTGCTGATGGAAAACGGCCAGCCCGCCGGCAACCTGTTCGCATCAGGCGAAATCATGGCCGGCAACATTCTCGGCCGCGGCTACCTCGCCGGATTCGGCATGACCATCGGCACGGTGTTTGGCCGCATCGCAGGGCAGGAGGCCGCAAATCGTGCAAGAAACTGATGCCGTCATCAACGCACGGCGCGAAATGGAGATCTGCAACGCCTGCCGTTACTGCGAGGGCTTTTGCGCGGTGTTCCCCGCGGTGGAACTGCGGCGGGAGTTCTCCGCTGGCGACCTGAGCTATCTGGCGAACCTCTGCCACAACTGCCGCGGCTGTTACTACGCCTGCCAATACGCGCCGCCGCATGAATGGGGCATCAACGTGCCTCGCACACTGGCGGAGGTGCGCGCCGAAAGCTACGCCGAATACGCCTGGCCCAGAGCCGCTCGCCGCCGCCTTCAACAGCAACGGCACGCTGGTGTGCGCTGGTCGCCGCGCTCGGCATTGCGATTGGTGCTGATCCTGACCATGCTGCTGAACACGCCGAGGCGAATTTCTTCGGCCGCGCCACACGATGGCGCCAGGCGCGTTCTACCAGGTCATTCCGCTCTGGGCGATGCAGGTCGTTGCCATCGCGGCGTTCGGCTTCTGCGCTGGTCGCGCTGTGCGATGGGCGCGCGGAATTTCTGGCGCGACGCGGGCCCGACCGGAGAAAATCGGCATCCAGCCGCGTTGGCGATCGCGCTGTGGGACGTTCTGACGCTGAAGAACCTGGGCGGCGGCGGCAACGGATGCAACGATAACTCCGAGGCGTTTTCGATGCGCCGGCGCCACCTGCATCACGCGATGTTCTATGGCTTCGTGCTGTGCTTCGCGGCAACGACCGTCGGCTTCATCTATCACACGTTCCTCGGCTGGCCCGCGCCCTACCCCTGTCGTCAGCGCCCCGGTGCTGCTCGGCACCGTCGGCGGCGTGCTGCTGTTGATCGGCACGGTCGGACTGTTCGCGATGAAGTTCGTCGATGATCCCGTTGCCGGCGGCGCGCCGGCTGCTGGGCGGGGACGTCGCGCTGCTGCTGCTGCTGGCGATGTCGGCGCTGACCGGGCTGGTGCTGCTCGCGGTGCGTGCCACCGGCGCGATGGGGCTGGCGCTGGCGGTGCATCTCGGGTTCATTCTGGCGCTGTTCCTGGTGCTGCCGTACTCCAAGATGGTGCATGGGATTTACCGTTCCGCCGCGCTGCTGCGCCGGGCCGCGGAACGCAACATGAAGCCGCTGGGTGGCGAGTGACCGCGACGGCGGTGGTCACCCGGCCCAGGTGCTGACGAAGTCTTTCGCCTCCGGCCGTGGTATCGGAGACGAACCGCCGACACGCTTGCCAAGGTAAAGAAAGCCGATGATCTCGTCTTCCCCCCCGAGGCCTAGCTGCGTCTTGACCGTCGGATCATATGCCGTTCCACCGGTTTTCCACATCGCCCCATAGCCAAGTGCCGGGGCCGCCAGCATGATCGTCTGAGCCGCGGCGGCGGCCGACGCGATCTGCTCGATCTCCGGTATCTTGTGGCCTTTTTTCACCTTGGCCGCGACGACGACGATCGTGGGCGCGCGGAAGGCCTTCTCCCCTTCGCGCCGCACCTCCGCCTCCGAGGCGGCCGGATCACGCCGCCGCAGCGACTCCGCCATAACCTCGCCGAAGCGCCCGCGCTGCTCCGCCCCGATGACGACGAAATGCCATGGCCGCAGGCGTCCGTGGTCCGGTGCCCGAACGGCGCTGGCGAAAATCTGTTGCAACTCGTCGGCGGAGGGGCCCGGCGACTCCAGCTTCAATGCCAATTCACGGTCGAGCATCAGGTCAAGCGCGTCCATCGTGGTCCTCCATGGCGGCCAGGATATCTGGCCAGCGAGGTTTCGCCAACCGGCGGATAGCGTCGTCAGTCGCGGGTCAGCAGGATGTAGCCCAGCTCGTCCACCCGGCCGCTCCAGCCCGGCGGCACGACTGTCGTCGAATCGAACGCCTCGATGATGGCCGGCCCCGCGATCGTTGTCCCGGCGGCCAGGCCATTCCGCCAATGCACCGATGCCGCCGCGAACCCGATCGCAGCGAACCAGACATCGCGTGTCCGCAGCCGAGCGGTGGCCGGATCGGACGGCTGGGACAGCTTCAGGTCCGCGAGTTTGCCCAAGGCGGTCAGTCGCACATTCACCAGTTGCACGGCCTCGGCCCGGTTGGCGTGACCATAGGTCTGCTCATGCTTGTCATGGAACGCGGCGGCCAGCCGGTCCAGCATCGCGCGGGTCAGCGGACCGTCGTCCACCGGCAAGGTCAGCTCATACGCCTGCCGCCGGTAGCGAACGTCGGCGAAGCGCAGCAGCGCCTGCCGCTCGGCCGGCACCACGGCGGCGTCCAGCATGGCGGCACCGGCCTGCTCCATGGTCGCGAACGCCGTGGCAACCCGCGCGGGATCGACACTTCCAAGGTCGGCATACAGCGTCTGGGAATAGTCCCGCTTCAGGTCGGTCGCCACCAGCCCCAAAGCCGAGAACGCACCCGGCGCGGGCGGAATGATCACCTCCGGTATCTGCAGCTCCTCGGCCAGCGCCACCGCATGCACCGGTCCGGCACCACCGAACGCGATCAGGCTGAATTCGCGCGGATCGTGGCCACGCTCGACCGACACGATGCGCAACGCCTGCGCCATGTTGCTGTTGACCACTTCGACGATCCGGGCGGCGGCATCACGCACCGTAAGACCGAACGGCGCCGCCACGCCCGTTGCGATGGCCCGCTCGGCCGCGCCGAGGTCGATCTTCAGGCTGCCGCCCAACAGTGCCTCGCGGTCCAGCCAGCCGAGCACCACGTCGGCGTCCGTGACCGTCGGCAGGATGCCGCCTGCGCCATACGCAGCGGGTCCGGGATCGGCGCCGGCGCTGTGCGGACCAACCTTCAGCGACCCGCCGGGATCGACCCAGGCCACCGACCCGCCCCCGGCGCTGACCTCCGCCAGGTCGATCACCGGCACACGGATGGGATGGCCTGTGCCCTGCATCCAGCGCCGGCTGTTGGCGGCACCGCCGACCTCATATTCCGCCGTGACCGCGACCTCCTGCCCGACGATCACGCTCGCCTTGGCGGTGGTGCCGCCCATGTCGAAGGAGATCAGGTTCGGGCGGCCGAGTTGCCGTCCCGCCAGTGCCGCCGCGATCACCCCCGCCGCCGGGCCCGATTCCACCGCCATGGCCGGCATGCGGAGTGCCTCCGCGATGTCCAGCACGCCGCCCGACGATCCCATCACGTACAACGGCGGCAAACCGAGCGCCGTCGTCGCGCCGGACAGCCGGTCCAGATAACCCGCCAGCAGTGGTGCGACATAGGCACAGACCGCGGTGGTGCTGGCGCGCTCGAACTCGCGGATTTCCGGCAACACCTCACACGACAGGAACACCCCGACACCGGCAGCGCCGCCCGCAGTGCCGCACCGACCCTGCGTTCGTGACTGTCGTTCAGGAACGAGAACAGAAACGACACCGCCACCGTCTGCAGACCGGCGCCCCGGATCGCCTCGACCAGCGCCGGAATTTCGTCTTCCGCCAGAGGCGTCACCACTTCACCCTGCGCATCGATCCGCTCGGTGATCTCGAACCGGTGCCGGCGCGGTATGAGCACACTCGGCGCGTCCTGGAACAGGTCGTAGAGATCGGACCGGGAGGACCGGCGCAACTCCAGCAGGTCGCGGAACCCCCGAGTTGCGACGAAGCCGGCCTTGGCGCCCTTCTTTTCCAGCAGCGCGTTGGTCACCACCGTGGTCGCGTGCGACAGCAGCGTCACCTCGGCCGGATCAACGGCGTTCTCGGCGAGACCCTGGCGGATGCCCTCGATCACGCCGCCGGCAAAGTCACGAGGGGTCGTCAGAACCTTGGCGATGCCGATGCGCCCGGTGCCTTCCTCCACCAACGCCACATCGGTGAAGGTGCCGCCGATATCGATCCCAATGCGCCAGGCCATGCGCTAAACCCCTCAAAGATTTAACCCATGGTTGCCCGTGACCCGGCTTGAGGGCAACCAGGACAGCCCACCACAATGGATCATGCAATTGAACGCGGCGTCCACGCACCCGGGACAGCCCCCGCCCGACGAGCCATCCCCGGGCGTGCCCGATCCGAGCCAGACCCGACGCACGGTCAGTCGCATCATGTGGTTCTTCGCCATCGTCTATGTGGTGGAGGGGATCGGCCAGGCGAAATCCGGCGTGATCTGGCAGCCGCTGGCCTATTTCCTCAAGCACACCCAGGGCTGGGACGCGGTGAAGATCAGCGTATCGCTGGCGGTGCTGGACCTGCCGTGGATCATTAAGCCGCTGTACGGGGCGCTGTCTGACTTCGTGCCGTTGTTCGGCTATCGGCGACGCTACTACCTGATCGTCGCCAATTCAGCCGCGGTGCTCGCGTTCGGCTGGGTCGCCATGATCAGCACGCCGGCGGCACTTGTTCCGGCGCTGACGGTGACCGCGTTTGCCATGGCGATCTCCAGCACCTTGTGCGGCGCACTCCTGGTCCAGGCCGGACAGAGGCACGATGCCAGCGCCAGCTTCATCAATCAGCAATGGCTGTGGTACAATATTGCTCAGATGGCCGCCGTTCTGGTGGCCGGCTACCTGATCGAGATCCTCTCGCCGGTTGGAGCCCTGCACGCCGCGGCGTGGATCGCAGCCGTCGCCCCCCTCTCCATCATCGCCAGCATCTGGCTCGTCCACGAACCGCGCGCACGGCTCGACCTCGCGGCGCTGCGCCAACGCCTGGGCAGCACTGCTGTCAGCGTTCCGCACCCGCAACCTGTGGCTCGTCGCCGGCTTCCTGTTCCTTTACTATTTCAGCCCGGGCTTCGGCACGCCGCTCTACTTCCAGATGAGCGACCGGTTGAACTTCTCGCAGGGCTTCATCGGCGTGCTGGCTTCCATCAGCGCCGCCGGCTGGATCCTGGGCGGTTTGCTGTATCGATGGAAGCTGCAAGCGGATCGCCAAGCCGACGCTGCTGCGGCTGAGCATCCTGGGCGGCGTGGTCACGACCTTGTCCTATCTGGCGCTGGTCGGTCCCGCCTCCGCCGTGGTGATCTGGCTGATCAGCGGCGTCGCCGGCATGATCGCGACCATCGCCACCCTGTCCCTGGCCGCGGATTCGTGCCCTGAAGGTGCCGAGGGCTTCGCCTTCGCCGGCATGATGTCGATCATCAACCTGACCGGTCCGTTGTCGGACACTTTAGGGTCGGCGCTCTATCAGCACGTCTTCAACCAGCGTCTGGCGCCCGCTGATCATCGTCTCCGCCGCCGCGACCGCGCTGGTATTCTTCCTGGTGCCACTGATGTTGTTCAGAACACCCCCAGCATCAGCCGGCGTGGCCTGAACGAGGACCGGTCAGCCACTAGATTACAGGTCGGCCCAACCGTACCGGCCATTTAACGGTTTGTTCATCAACTTTGCCTAGCCTCAGGCTTTGCCCTAACGCTTATCGCACTGGAACGCCGGCCCGAATGACCATTCGAATGAAAGTGACGCTGGGAATTGCACTGATCCTGGCATTCATCGTCGCCGGTTCGGGCGTGACCTTCTTCACGGTGCACCACGAGCGCACCGGCTTGAACGACTTAGCGAATGCGGCGGACACTGTCACTGGCCCTTCGATGACGTTGCTGCGGGCCGCGAAGGACGTCGAATTCGATGTCGTCCAGGTGCAGCAATTTCTGTCGGACGTGTCCGCGACCCGGGCGCAGGATGGGCTCGACGACGGGTTCAAGGATGCGCAGCGATTTGCCGACAAGCTGCAAACCGACATCGCCGCCGCTACGACAGCGGCCGAAGCGTTGCATCGCACGGAGATCGTCGAACGGCTTGCACAGCTCAGGTCGGCGTTCGCGCCCTACTACGATCTTGGGCGGCGCATGGCACAGGCCTTCGTCGAGGCGGGCCCCGCCGGTGGCAATAAGCTGATGCCGGACTTCGACGCGGAGTCGGAGAAGTTGCAGACCATGGTCGACCAGATGCTGGCGCTCGCCGACACGACCGTCAGCGACACCGCTGATCTCCTGCATCGCTCCGTCGCCAGCATTCAGGCCGAGGGCGACCGGCTCGTAATCGTCACCACTCTCCTGGGCGTTTTAGGCACCTGGTCGCGGTCGGCATCGGCGCACTGTTCCGGCGCGGCATCGCGCATCCGCTGACGCTCATGACGGCATCGATGCGACACTTGGCAGATGGCGACGTGACCGTGACGATCCCTGGGCAAGGCCGCCGTGACGAAATCGGATCGATGGCGGGAGCCGTGTTGGTGTTCCGCGATCACATGGTCCAGGAGCAGCGCCTGGCCGCCCAACAGGTCACCGAACGCGAGAATGCCGCCGCCGAAAAACACGCCTCCCTGACCCACATGGCCGACACCATCGAAGCCGACACCGGTTCGGCGTTGGTAAAGATCCGTGAGCGCACCATGGCCATGACGGCAACTGCCGACGAGATGGCGGCTTCGGCTGCCCGCACCGGCGCTTCCGCCGATAATGCCGCGGCCGCGGCCGGACAAGCCCTCGCAAGCGCCGAAACCGTCGCCAGCGCGGCCGAGCAGCTTAGTGCTTCGATCCGCGAGATCGGCGAGCAAGTGAAGCGTTCCAGCGCGGTGGTGGGTCGCGCGGTAGCCGCGGGGACTGAAACACGCTCGACGATGGAGGCGCTGAACGAGGAGATTGGAAATATCGGATCGGTCGCCGACATGATCGGTCAGATCGCAGCCAGAACCAATTTGCTTGCGCTGAACGCCACGATCGAAGCGGCGCGTGCCGGCGACGCTGGCAAAGGCTTTGCCGTCGTGGCTTCCGAGGTGAAGGCGCTCGCCACCCAGACGGCCCGTTCAACCCAGGAAATCAGCCGCCACATCGGTCAGGTGCGCGCCGCTACCGGTGCCTCGGTCGCCTCGGTGGTTCGCATTGAGCAGACCATCGCGGAGGTCAATGCGATTGCCGATTTGATCGCCGAGGCGGTCGAGCAACAGGGCTCGGCAACAGCGGCGATCGCACGCAACATGGCCGAGACTGCGAGCGCGGCCAACGAAGTGACCACCCGGACCACGGAAGTTTCGTCCGAGGCCGGTGAAACCGGGCGTCGCGCCGCAGTGGTACGCGATAACGCCAGCGGGCTGAATGACGCCACCGAGGAACTCCGCCACTCGGTGATCCGCGTGGTACGAACCGCAACCTCCGATGTCGACAGGCGCCTGACCGAGCGCTACCAGGTCGACTTGCCGTGTAGTCTGACCGCGGGCGGCCAAACGCACAGCGGAACGGTCATCGATCTATCGAACACCGGCGCTTATGTGCGCGGAAACGCGGCGTTGGAGCCTGGCGTCCGAGGCGCAGCTCAGATTGAAGGCGTCGGTTTTCCGCTGCCGTTCGTCGTCAAGTCCAGTGAGGCCAACTCCCTGCATCTCCAGTTCGTCCTGGATCAGGCGGCCGTCGAGCGCTTTAGCGGGACGCCGAGCCGGTTGGCACAACAACGGCGGGCTGCCTGACGACGGCAGACCGCGTCAACACTTCGGCCCGTAACAAGTGCTCAGGAAACCGGCGACGCCACGCTGAGCAACTGACGCAGACGCGCGGCGCCAGTTGGACCCTTCACCGCTTCCCGCCAGCTTGCCTCCGCGACCCGTTGATGCGCCGCGATCGCTTCATCAGCCCCGGTGATCATCGCCACACCGGTCTGTGCGCTGGGATGCGTGTCGGTGCGGAACGGATTGACCGCGAGGCTGACGCGATCGCGCGCCCGGAGAATTTTGAAAGAAGAGCTGGGTGGCGCGGCGACAAGGAGCCCGAACTGCAAGCCCATCGGCTCGGTTTCCATCAGGTTGGCGATGTTCTCGACTTCGGCGATTGCAACGTCACGGCAGATGCGCCGGACCCGGTCGGATACATTCATCCCAGCAACGACGCCCACTTCGACCAGACCGTTGCACCGCCGGCAGTGATACCATCGAGATGATCCCCGGTCGGCGTGTGGCATACATCCGCTTCCGTGCCGCCAGGATGCCAAGCACTTGCTCCGCCATGCTGCGCATCGACATCCGATCCGGCCCCGCCTGCTCCGCGGTTTCGTCGAAAGCCTCCCCCAGCGCTGAGTTATACGCGTCCGAGGTGGTGAGGTAACACAGCGGACCAGATAGTTGGAGTATCTGGTCGGCGGTCTCCTCGATCTGACGGATACGCTCGAAATAGCCGATCGGCCGATTGTAGTACTCGACGCCGATACCTAGCAGCGACAATGGCGAAATCTTCAGCAACTCGGCCAGCCGCTTGATCGTGTCGAGTTTGATCACCTCGCCTTTTTCATAGCGATACAGCGCGGCACGGGACACGCCCAGGCGAGCCGCAATCTCCTCGGCGCGCAGACCGGATTCAAGCCGATAGGCACGAAGCTGTTGGCCGATTTCGGTAAAGCGCATGGACATCAAACGCGACCCTTCGTGCAACTTCCGGCGGCCGCTGCTTGCAGCTTCTCCACCGCGCCGGTTTCCGATGTCCGGTCAGAGCTAGCCAGCTAGGCGGGCCTTGAGCCAAGCTGCCGTCTCATATCCAGATGGACGGCCCAGTTTATGGGTGTTGCACTGCTAAACTCAACCCTTTTTCACTCCATGCGACTCGTTTCATGGGTAGCAGGGTCCTCGTGACTCCGCCGGGACGATTCAACCTTTGGCCGGCCGAATCGAATGGTCGGCCAGCGCTTCGATCACCATGACAAGTGCCGAGTGGTCCAGTTCCGCTCCGCCATGAGCGATGCAGGAGGCAAACATCTGCTGCGCCACAGCGGTGTTCGGCAACGACAGGTGCAACGCCTTGGCGGAAGACAACGCGAGATTGAGATCCTTCTCATGCAGCTTTATCTTGAACCCCGGCTCGAACGTCCCCTTCAGCATCCGCTCGGCATGCAGTTCCAGAATTCGGGACGACGCGAACCCGCCCATCAATGCGGCGCGGACGCGAGCCGGATCAGCACCAGCCTTTGAAGCGAAGACAAGCGCTTCCGACACCGCCTGTATGTTGAGCGCCACCATGATCTGATTGGCCACCTTGCAGACCTGTCCAGCGCCATTGTCCGAGCCGACGTGGGTGATGTTCTTGCCCATCAGTTCGAACAGCGGCTTGGCGCGAGCAAAAGCCGCGTCCGGGCCGCCCACCATGATCGTGAGCGTCGCTTGTTTGGCGCCGACCTCGCCGCCAGACACCGGGGCGTCCAGGTATTCGCACCCTTGATCGTTGATTTGTCGAGCGAAATTCTTGGTCTCTATGGGGCTGATCGAGGACATGTCGATGACCAGGCTGCCCCTTCGCAGCCCGGCGGCCGCACCGTCGGCACCGAACAGGACCGCTGTCACATCGGGAGTGTCGGGCAGCATCAGGATCAGCACCTCGGCCTTCGCCGCGACCGCTTCGGGCGTCGGCACCACGTCGGCCGCGGCACGGATCTCACCGGTCAGGCTGGCGCGTTCCGGGACGATCAGCTCGTGGCCCGCGTTCTTCAGGTTCAGCGCCATAGGGCGCCCCATGATGCCCAAACCGATGAAGCCGATTTTCATGTGAGGCTCTCCTTTGGATTTCCGGTGTCGCTCAGGCGCCGAACCGCTCACGCCAGCCAAGCCCAGCGACCGTTGCTCCCACCGGACGATATTCGCACCCGACCCATCCCTGATAGCCAAGCTCGTCTATGCGGCGGAACACGAATGCCCAGGCTATCTCGCCGGTGCCGGGCTCGTGACGATCGGGAACGTCGGCGATTTGCATGTGGGCAATCAGCGGCATGTGCTGCTCCATGCGCTTGGTGATGTCGCCCTCGGTGACCTGCACATGGTAGAGGTCGAATTGCAGACCGATGCGGTCACTGCCTATCGCCTCGATGATCGCGGCGCCCTGGGCCTGGGTGTTGAGGAAATACCCCGGCATGTCGCGATGATTGATCGGTTCGATCACCAGACGCACCCCAGCGGGCTTGGCCTGCTCGGCGGCCCAGGCGAGATTGGCGGCAAAAACCGCCGTCGCCGTCGTCGTCGAGACCCCGGACGGCACAATCCCCGCCATGCAGTGGACCTGGCGGCAATCCAGAGTGGCGGCATAATCGAGCGCCCGCTTTACCGTTTCGCGGAACTCGACCTGACGGCCGGGGATGCTGGCCAGGCCTCGCTCGCCGTTCTCCCAGTCCCCGGGTGGCATGTTGAACAAAACCTGGGTAAGCCCCTCCCCCGACAGCCGAGCGCGCAGGTCGGCGGCGGGATAATCGTAGGGGAACAGGAACTCAACGCCCTCAAACCCGGCGGCACGGGCGGCGGTAAAGCGATCGAGGAAGGCGACCTCATTGAACATCATCGACAAATTGGCAGCGAAACGCGGCACGGCTGGTTCTCCCTGTGCTGGCCGGAGACGCATGCGGGACCCCGGTCTATCTGTTTCGCCGGCAATGGCAGTGACCGACGCGGGGCGGACGCTACAGGCGGCAGATCAGATTGGCTAGAGCGGGATCACGCCGAGCGGAACGTTCTAGGCTCGTGAATCATGCGATCAAACAAGGAGATAGGCCGTTGCACCTATGAACGAGGAGGCACTCCAGCGGCCTGGGTACGGTGCTGGAAGACCCTGCCGCCCGGCCAGTTTCGTTGGTCGTAAGTCATTGATCGGCAAGGTATGATCGCTGAACGGATCCTGATGGGCCTGATGCTGGGCGGGGTGGCGGTCGGCTGTGTGCTGGTGCTGTATCCGTTCTTTTCAGCGCTGCTCTGGGCAGGGATCCTGGTCTACACGACGTGGCCGGTGTTCGATTGGCTGCGCTCCCACCTTCACCTGAGGCGAGTGTGGGCAGCCGGCTTGATGGTGACGCTGACCGCTGTCGTACTGGTGTTGCCAATCGGGGTGGCCGCGCCGGGCAGTTCGGACGACGTTACCCATCTTCGCCACGTAGTTATGGACTCGCTGCGCGCCGGCTTGCCCGATGCACCGCTGTGGGTGTTCGACATCCCCCTGCTCGGACCCACCGTAGGCGAGCTATGGAACCGCTGGGCCGCCGATATCAGCGTCATGCTGGAAGCATTGAGACCGTATTTCGGCATTCTCGTCGAGGGCGGCCTGAGCCTGCTGCTGGGCATCGCCAACGGGGTGCTGATGTTCCTGCTGGCGCTGTTCGTCGCCTTCTTCTTCTATGTCTACGGTGACCCGATCTCCGGGAGATTACGGTTGATACTGCACCGAATCGCCGGCGTACAGGCTGAACGCCTGATCAC
Source organism: uncultured Alphaproteobacteria bacterium (assembly GCA_963759425.1). Classification (GTDB taxonomy): domain Bacteria; phylum Pseudomonadota; class Alphaproteobacteria; order Acetobacterales; family Acetobacteraceae; genus Rhodopila. The sequence goes on along the minus strand of CAVWZM010000014.1, from coordinate 120,138 downwards.
CGTCACCGGCGCGACGGTTCGCGGCGTGGTGTACGGCATCCTTGGCACTGCCGTCGTCCAGGGCATCCTCACTGCCTTTGGCCTTTGGATCAGCGGCGTCCCCCGGCCCGTCCTGCTCGGCTCGATCGCCGGTCTGCTATCGGTGCTGCCGATCGGCGCCCCGGTAGTTTGGATCCCGGCGGCCATCTGGCTGATGAGCAGCGGCCATCTTGGGTGGGGCATTTTCCTGCTGTTGTATGGCGGAGGCGCCATCACCGGAGCCGACAGCCTCATCCGGCCCTGGTTCATCTCGCGCGGCGCTCAGCTTCCGTTCCTGCTGACCGTGCTGGGGGTGCTGGGCGGTGCCCTGGCATTCGGGCTGCTTGGGATATTTCTCGGCCCGGTGCTCCTGGGCATTGGCTTTACCCTCGCCAACGAATGGGCGCGCGGGGCTGATCCAAGGACCGCACCCACCGACCATTAGGCCAGGGCAATTATGCCTTGAACCGGACACGGACCGTGCCCTGGCGGCACACTCAGAGTCCGCATCGAGCAGTCATCGACAAGCCTCGTTACGCGGCATTTGATCGGTCGTCAGCTGGCACCGGCCCCTCGACGTCCCGGGGACAGGCGTGACACAAATGCGCGGCCGCAGCGGCTCATCGAACTTCGACGAGCAGGCTACGCGTCAGGCGGTGGTTTCGGCCCGTGTGGCCGGCGGTTCACCTCGGGCACTGGTTTGCATTTGTCAACAAAGGGAGTTGCGCCATGAACGAGCACCTAGCCCTCGGCGCCGGCCGGGTCGCGGTGATCACCGGTGGGGCTGGAGGGATCGGTCTGGCCGCCGCCATCCGGTTCGCCGCGATGGGTCTCAAGGTTTGCCTGGCGGACCTGTCCGCGGAGGCTCTGGAACGTGCCGCCGAAGTGGTTGCCGCGGCCGCGCCGGGTGGACGTTCGGCGGTTCTCACGGTGCCGACCGATGTCAGTCGGCTGGACGCGGTTCAGGCACTGAAGGATGCGGCCTACGGGCGGTTCGGCGAAGTCGCCGTGCTGATGAACAACGCCGGTACAGCGCCAGGTGGCGGCCCGTGGGAACATATCGATCGCTGGCGCCGCGTGCTGGAGGTCAATCTTTGGGGCGTCATCAACGGTGTGCAGACGTTCGCCCCGGCGATGCTGGCGCAGGGCACCGCGTGCGCGATCGTCAATACCGGTTCCAAGCAGGGGATTACCTGCCCGCCCGGAGACACCGCCTACAACGTTAGCAAGGCCGGCGTGAAGGTCCTCACCGAGGCGCTGGCGCACAGCCTGCGCAACGCCGAGGGCGCCCGCATCACAGCGCATCTGCTGATCCCTGGGTCCACCTTCACCGGGATGACGCGCGGCGGGCGCACCGAAAAGCCGCCTGGCGCATGGACGCCGGATCAGGTCGTGGACATGCTGATCGACGGGGTCAACCGGGGCAATTTCTACATCCTCTGTCCCGATAACGATATCACTCGGGACGTCGACGAACGGCGAATCCTGTGGGCTGCCGGGGACATCACCGAGAATTGACCGGCGCTGTCACGCTGGCACCCGGATTACGCCGCGGCTTTCGACACGTTCCTGCATGCGAGGGACAAACCGGCTTGAGCATGGTCGCGAGGTGCGGAACGTCCCAGCGTGTCAATCATGCGGTCAAACAGTGACCTGAGTAGGATCTCGTTGGGCCAACCGGCGACCCGCCACGATCGCCGACGCCGGCGCTGCCGCCTTTCCAATGGTGGCGTTGTTCAGTTCCCCGACGCCAGCTTGCCGACCGTGACCGGAGCAGCCTGCCAGCTCTCTGGAAACAGTGTCTGCAAGCTGCGCACTTTCGGCATGTCGTTGATGGCGATGTAAGGCGCGTCGGGATGGCGATCCAGATAGTCCTGGTGATACGCCTCGGCCGGATAGAATTGCCCGGCGGGATCGATGCGCGTGGCGATCGGACGGCTGAAGACATGCGCCGCCTCGAGTTGGGCCAGGTAGGCCCGCGCCACCCGTTCCTGCTCCGGATCGCTCACGAATAGTTCCGAACGGTATTGAGTTCCCCAGTCCGGCCCCTGCCGGTCGATCTGAGTCGGGTCGAGTGCCACGGAAAAGAATATCTGCAGCAGCTTGCCGTAGCTGACACGGCTCGGGTTAAAGGTCACACTGACCGCCTCGGCGTGCCCGGTCCTGCCGGAACTCACCTGCTCGTAGCCAGGGTCGGCGACACTGCCGCCGGCATAACCTGATACCGCGCGAGTAACGCCCTTGACGTGCTCGAACACGCCCTGCACGCCCCAAAAGCAGCCGCCGGCAAACACGGCCGTCTGCATTCCGGATCCGCTCGGCGCAACGTCGAGCGCTGGAGGCGGGAGCACGCGGGATGGGCTGTCCGCCCGGCCGGGTGCCAGCGGGAGAGACAGCCCGAGGCCGAGCAGAACGGCGGCACCGACAGCGGCGAAGGGAAAGGCGATCGAGATGGGACGCATGGGGATCTCCCGGTAAGTCTGGTTCTGGCGTTGACAGAACAGGGTTGTGGGCTCGTCGGCGTGGTGGCCAGTCCTAAGGTCGTGGCCAATCCTAAGGTCGTGGCCCGTCTAAGATCGCATTCACCATACCACAGCGGGCCAAGCTTGATCCCATGGCCTGATGAGGCAAGACACTGCCACGCGCCAAAGCTGGGTCGAGGAAATGCGTTCACAAGAGGTCCGACAGTCGCCGGCCCGTTATGTTACGTCGGTCGAGGAAATCGCGGCGAACCGAGTGGTTCCTCCGGGGAAGGCACTATGGCTCCGGTGGACGACGGCAAGGTTACAGACCCGTAAGGGGCTACTGTGTTTTAAGGCTATCAGGATAGCGCTGACCGGGACGACAGCCTTTGATATCGTAGCGACCGAGCAAACCCGGCCGTCTGGCACCGGAGCAGAATCCTCGAGTGAGAAAAGTTGGTCCCGTGTACGGGTTGTCATCATGCGGCCACGGTCACGTTGTTTGGTTTTCGGACTGTGATGTTAGCATTTGATTTAATCCATCGCGATATAGTCTTGAGCCGAGGAAGAATCCTCCATAGTGCGTTCCAGCGTATCCGCGAATGCCGTTGTGCGTTTGACCGCTGACGGTTTGAATCGATCGTCATGTCAGTATTTGAATTGTTCGTCGGGGCTGCAATCTCTGATCAAGGAGGAGCACTTCGAAACAATGCTTCAGGTGGTACGTATTGGACCTTATATAGACTTTTGCCGTGGTCTGATTTTATTTGGAGTTGGTGCTTTTCCGACAGGCTTCGCGGGGCAAATTGCCAGATCTACTAAATCAACGCTCCAGATCAGGAGTGGCTTCAAGTCAATCTCTATAGCGGAATGCTCATTGTATGTGCTTCGGCCGGGCCCGCAGTGTCGTGGCGCGCAGCAAATGAAATCGTATCGTAACATGTGAAGTTAATTTCCCAGCGAGCTGTTTATTCTAGGTGCAAATAAATGTCTGCAATCGGAAGTTCCGCGCTCTCGCAGAACACACTGGCGCCGTTTGGCGCCTATCTCGACGGTCAGCCCAACGGCAATGACAAGCCCTCCGAGGCCTACTTCGAGAAAGAATACACTGCATTCAGTCAACTAATGGGTGCTCGACCGGCGTATTCTACAACGCCTATACCGACTTTACCCAGGATCCGACCCAATGGGGCCGCAGTGCAAGCTGGGGCGCATGGTCGGCGGCGCAGACCGGCAACAGTTTCATCGGCCCGGATCTGGCACCGTTCCGCGTCGTCGGCGTGCCGATGGCCGACCCTACGTTCCAATACGGCAGCATCGACGGCTTCTACAAGCAGGTCGTGTCCGGCCAGCTCGATGCCAGCTACACGGCCATCGTCGATGCCTGGGCAAGCCAGGGATACAAGACCGCCGAGTTCCGTATCGGCTACGAATTCAATGGGTCGATGGCCTGGACGCCGCCTGCCAACGGATCCAACAACGCGGACTTTGTCGCCGCCTGGCAGCACATCGCCGACCTCGTGCATGCCGCTGGCGCGAAGGACGGGATCACCGCCAAAACCGTGTGGGATCCTTCGACCAGTAACGGCTCCACCTACGATGTGCAGACGCTCTACCCTGGCGACCAATACGTCGATGTCATCTCAGCCGACATCTACGGCGGCGGGGTCCCGAATAACCTCGTCGACTTCGCCAGTGGCGGCACCACGGTCGACGCAACCTACGCCGCGTGGGCAGCCCAGCCAGCCAACCTCGCGCATTACTACCTTTACTCGAATTTCACGCTAGGCAATTTTGCACCTGCGCTCGGCGCTATCACTGCAAGCGGCTATGGCTGGTCCGTCGCCGACACCATCGCCTTTGCCAAACTCCACAATAAACCGCTGGGAATCGATGAGGCCGGCGCCACCTCGGGCCAGGATGACGGTGTTTTCCCGGCATGGCTGGCATCAGCCATCGCCGGCGCCCAGGCTCAGGGCGTTGCCATCGATCACACCGACATATGGTCGAACGGCAAATCCACGTGGGATTTCGTGAATGGCGAACGCCCGGTCGAAGCCGCCGCGTGGGCGGCGGGATTTGGAGCCGGGTCCGGCACGGTGTCGAGCCCGCCCCCCAGCCCGCCCCGACCATCTCGCTATCGATACCGGCCACCGTGCAGGAAGCATCGCCCGGCGCCGGCGTCACGGTTGCGGTATCGATCACCACCACCAATCTGGCCGGCCCCGTCTATGAGGAGATCCTGACGGCAAGCGGCTCAGTCGAGAGCGCGTACACACCGGTTACGCTCATCAACGGCGCGGCCACCACCTCGGTCTTTCTGGCTCATTCCGGCGATACGGTTCAGGTGGTCGATAACCCGATCACGCCGAATGTCGCCGCGATCAGTTCGCCGGTAACGATCACCGATCCAATCTGTACGCCCTTCGGCTATTTCGGTGTCATCGCCGGGGATCGTGCAGGAGCCCTCCATCGGTGCCGGCGTCACCGTGCCACTCACGATCACCACGACCGCCCTGCCAGGCGAGATCTACTACGAGGTCCTGAACGCCAGCGGAGCTGTCGAGACGCCCTATACGGCCGCCCTTCCGGTCGGCGCGGCGATCGCCGTTCCCACTACTATCCCGCAACAGACGGCGCACCAGACGTTCTCCGTGCAGGTTGCATTCAACTACGTTCCGATCCGAGCCAACCTTCAATATTCATCGAGCACGTCGGGCGTGGTCCTCGCTCCTTTCTCCGGCAACAGCGGAATCACCTGGGACGCGAGCGGGCAGTTGGCAACGATCCCGATCATTCACGGGCAGGCGATGCCGCACTACTTCGAGGTTGTTGACACATCGACCTCGGTCCCGCTGCAGAGTGGCTTGATAATCTACCAGGTCGGCCCGTTCGGCGGCGTCGGCGGCGGCACCGTCACGGTAGCCCCACCGGTCCCCGTCGGCGTAACGCAGACCTTCACCATAGTTCCCCACCTCGCGGCGACCGGGCGACGTGGTTCGGGTGGTCGACAATCCCACTTCACCCAGCCGTGACCACGACCACGCCGCCTGTGACCATCACCGATCCCAGAATTCCACCGACGATTTCGTTTTCGCCGCTGGGAACCGTGCAGGAGGCTTCGTTCGGAGCCGGCGTGATAGTTAACGAAACGATCACGACGACCGGTCTTACGGGAAATATCTATCTCGAGGTGTTGACCGCCAACGGCGTGGTCGAGAGCGGTTACACCGCGGTCAAATTGGTCAACGGCGTCGCCACCTCGGCGGTTTTTCTCGCCAGATCCGGGGACATCATTCAGGTGGTCGACAATCCCACCGCGCCGACCGTCACGGCGGACAGCGCGCCGGTGACGATCACCGATCCGCCCGTCGCCCCTCCGTCGACAGTCACCATCGGCACTGGTCCCGACACACTGGCGCTGCAGGTTTCCGAAGATGCCTGGAAGGGAAACGCTCAGTTCACAGTCGCGGTCGATGGCAAGCAAATCGGCGGCACCCAGACCGCGATCGCGCTGCATGGGCTGGGTCAGACGCAGATCTTCAACGTGCTGGGGACGTTCGCGAAAGGCAATCACACCGCGACGGTGAATTTCCTCAACGACGCGTGGGGCGGCACGCCAGCCACGGACCGCAATCTCTACGTGACAGGCGCCACCATCGACAACAGCATAGTGCCGAGCGCGGTGCTCACGGAACTCGTGCAGGGCCCCAAGAGCCTTAGTTTCCTGGCTCCTGGCACCCCGGTGTCAGGACCTCAGGTCAATACCGTCACCGTCAACCACCCTGCGGTTCTGGCCGCTGCCGTGCAGAACATCGCCGGCACCGAGTCCGACCCGTCCCAGTCGGTCTTCCTGGATTGGCGCACGAATGGCACGCCATCGCCCCGTGCCAGTGACTGGGTGCCGGCAACCGTTAACCGGAGTGGCCAGTTCGCTGCCTCGGTTGTGGTTGATCATTCCGGTATGCGGGGGACGATGTTCTATCACACCGGCTCGGGGCCCGTGGTCGCTGCCTGGTCTGACACGCCAGCATAGCGGGCGCCCACACAGCGAGCAAAGTCGAACGGGCGAGATCCTGGGGACAGGTTCTGCCCGTTCGCTGTCGCATTCGGTCAACCATTCCGTTCCCGTCTCGCTCGTCACGCACGGACCCGTTGGGCCCGACTGTCCAGCATGACGGCAGTAGCGCGAGATAGGTGAGCCCGCAACCATTCGTCGGGCGACGACGCCCATGTGGTCGCCGCCGGCCACCCCTCCGAACCGTCAGCCGCCGGACCAAGCAGCAAGTGACCGGCGGCGGCCATCGAGAGCGGACGGCCTCGGGGGGGGCCAGCCCGCGAGCATGCCGCCATCTCCCGGCGACACGAGCAATGTAGTGGCTGTCAGCTTCGCGCCGAGATCGGCCAGGGGACTTGATTGCATCTCCATTATATATCATGCTGTGACATACATTGGCTCGAAACGGGCAACGGGTCGGAAAGATCGGACCCATGCCTCATGGAGAGTGGGCGGAAATGACAACGATCTTCGAACCACCCAATCAGGGCGGGGGCGGATGAGCTGTGACGAACGGTGAGCCCGCGTCGCTTGATCCCAGCATCTTCGAGGGGCTTGCCCGCTTCCGCCGCGTCCTGCGACAGTTCCTGGCTTTCAGTGAGGCCGCGGCCCAGTCGACCGGGGTCACATCGCAACAATACCAGGCGCTGCTGGTGATCAAGGTCCATCCCGGGGACGGGATCATGATCAGGGACCTCGCCGATCAGATGCTGCTGCAGCACCACGGGGCTGTGCAACTGATCGACCGCCTTGTCAGCGCTGGCCTTGTTGAACGGAAACACGCACCGAATGACGGCCGCATCGTGTTGGTCATCCTGACCAGGAAGGGGGAAAGGCTGGTGCGGCATCTTGCGTCCAAGCACATCGTCGAACTGCTGAAGCAGGAGCCGTTGTTGGCGGAATCGCTCGCGCGGCTCAGGCAAATCGCCCGATGACGCCGACGGTCAGCCACCAAATCAAAATGGCCGTGGCAATCGCGTCTGGCGCGCCGGGAGAGTTCTGAAATGTGGATCGTTCGTGTCGCGCTCGATCGGCCCTACACATTCATCGTGTTCGCGCTGCTTATTCTGATCCTCAGTCCATTGGTGATATTCGCAACGCCGACCGATATCTTTCCGAACATCAACATCCCTACGGTTGCTGTTGTCTGGACCTATACCGGCCTCAATCCGGAAGAAATGGAAGGCCGCCTGACCACAAGCTACGAGCGGTCGCTGACCACCCTTGTAGACAATATCCAGCACATCGAGTTCGACAAGCTACAGCGGGCTGGCACTCGTTAAGATCTTCTTGCAGCCAAATGCCAGCCTCGACACCGCCAATGCGCAGGTCACGGCGGCCTCACAGCTATTGCTGCGACAAATGCCCCCGGGTACCGAACCTCCGGAAATTCTCAACTTCAGCGCTTCCAGCGTGCCGATCCTGCAGCTTGGCCTGTCAGGCGCCGGCATGTCGGAGCAAGAGCTCAACGATGTCGGCCTGAACTTTTTGCGCACCCAGTTGGTCACCGTGCCGGGCGCCGTCGTGCCATACCCATATGGCGGCAAAAAGCGCGAGATGATCATCAACTTCAGCCCCAAACTGCTGCAGGCGAAGGGCCTTTCGCCCGCTGATCTGCTTGACGCGATCTCCCAGCAATATTTGGTTCTCCCATCCGGGACGGCAAAGTTATCCCAATTCGAATACGACGTGCGGGTGAACGGAACGCCGCACGCGATCGAGCAGCTCAACAATCTGCCAATCAAAACGATCGGCAATGCCACGATCTATCTGCGCGACGTCGCCACGGTCAGCAATGGTTTTGCGCCGCAGACCAACATTGTGCGCCAGAATGGACGGCGGGGCGTGCTGGTCAGCGTCATCAAGGCCGGCGATGCGTCCACGATCCGCGTCGTCGACGACATACGTGCCCTGCTTCCGAGCGTTGAGCAAACCTTGCCGCCGCAGCTGCGCATCGAACCGCTCAGCGATCAATCGGTCTTCGTAAAGGCCGCGGTCGCCAGCGTGATCCGCGAGGCGGTCATCGCCGCGGCACTCACCGCGCTGATGATCCTGCTCTTCCTCGGCAGCTGGCGCAGCACCCTCATTATCGCTGTCTCGATCCCACTCTCGATCCTCAGTTCGATCATGGTACTCAGCTTCATCGGGCAGACGATCAACATTATGACGCTGGGGGGCTTGGCGCTTTCGGTCGGCATCCTGGTCGATGATGCCACCGTCACCATCGAGAATATGGAGCGATATCTGGAGGAGGGGCACGGTCTGCGCCCCGCCATCCTGAACGGGGCTTCGCAAATCGCGGTGCCGGCGCTGGTTTCCACAATGTGCATCTGCATCGTGTTTGTGCCGATGTTCCTGCTGAGCGGGGTGGCGCGCTATCTGTTCGTGCCTCTCGCGGAAGCTGTGGTTTTCGCAATGATCGCTTCATACATCCTGTCGCGGACGCTGGTGCCGACGATGGCGATGTATCTGCTGCGGGCAAAGCCGCACGGCGCCATGCGCTCGGGCAACCCATTGGTGCGGTTCCAACGCGCATTTGAACGACGCTTTGAGCAGCTTCGTTTCGGCTACCGCGCGGCCTTGATCGTCCTGCTCCGCCGGCGCATCCTGGTCATCGCCGGCTTCCTGCTGAGTTGTATCGCCGTCTTTGCGTTGGTACCGTGGCTCGGCCAGGATTTTTTCCCGAACACCGACAGCGGGCAATTCATTCTGCACATGCGGGCCAAGACCGGCACCCGCATCGAGGAGACCGCGCGGCTTGCCGATCTGGTCGAGGCGGAAATCCGCCGGATCATTCCGCCACGCGATTTAGGGGTGATTCTAGATAATATCGGCTTGCCCTACAGTGGCATAAACCTGACGCACGTGACCTCCGGTGTGGTTGGGGCCGCGGATGCCGATATCATGGTTTCGCTCAAGCCCAACCACCCACCGACCGCAGGCTACGTCAAGACGATCCGCCTAGGATTGGAGAGCGCGTTTCCCGGCGTCACGTTCTACACGCTTCCGGCTGACATGATCACCCAAATCCTCAACTTTGGTCTGCCGGCACCAATCGAGATTCAGATCACGGGTGCCGACATCGAGGCAAATAGATCCGTCGCAAATCGCATTCTTGATCAGGTTCGTTCCGTGCCGGGCGCTGTCGACGCACGAATTCAGCAGGACTTCGACTATCCAATGTTCCAGGTAAATGTGGACCGTACCAAAGCGCAACAGAACGGGCTATCGGAGCGCGATGTAGCCACCAGCATACTAGATACGCTCAGCGGCAGCTTCCAGACTGCGCCGATGTTCTTTCTGAACTGGCGCAACGGCGTCAACTACAGCCTTGCGGCCCAGGCGCCGCAGTATGATGTGCAGTCGCTGCAGGATCTGCAGAACCTTCCCGTTACCGGACCTGCTCAGCACGGGCCGGCAATTCTGGCCGATGTCGCCAGCATAGAACGAGCACAGGAAATGGCCGCCGTCGACCACTACAACATCCGCCGCGTGGTCAGTATCTACGCCAACGTACAGGGGCGCGACCTCGGCGCCGTTGGCCGCGACGTCACTCGTATCGTTGACGCCAACCGTCATTTTCTCCCGCGCGGTAGCTTCATCGTCGTCCGCGGGCAGCTCGAAACGATGCGAGGCTCCTACACCAGTCTGATCGCGGGATTGGGTTTTTCGATTCTGTTCGTATATCTTTTGATCGTCATCAACTTCCAGTCCTGGCTCGATCCCTTCATCATCATCACGGCATTGCCGGCGGCGCTGGCCGGGATTGTGTTGTTCTTGTTCTTTACCGGAACGACGCTGAGCGTGCCGGCGCTGATGGGCGCCATCATGTGCATGGGCGTCGCCACCGCCAACAGCATCTTGGTGATATCATTCGCCCGCGAGCGCCTCGCCGAACACGGGGATGCCATGCGCGCCGCGGTCGAGGCGGGCTTTACCCGGTTCCGTCCCGTGCTGATGACGGCGCTGGCGATGATCATAGGCATGGTGCCGATGGCATTGGGCATGGGCGAGGGTGGCGAGCAGAACGCGCCACTCGGGCGGGCGGTGATCGGCGGCCTGATGCTGGCGACCCTTGCGACACTATGCTTCGTTCCACTGATCTTTTCGCTGTTGCACACCAAACTGGACGGGCGCGATGGCGCCCCTCGCTGACCCGACCTGCCGGCCGATGCCTGCGCTTGATAGTCTCGGCGCCTTCTGTCGGCACCGTAGGCCGCTGAGATCGTCTTGGCTTGCCACATTCCCACCGCTATGCCCGGCCACTAGTGCACACCGCGACCGGTAGCCATCGCGGCGTGACTAGACGGATCAGCGGGGGCGAGCAAAGCGAGTGGGCAGATATAGACAAAACGGACGTTCCGCTGTCCGCGGCGCATGACGCGTCCGGGTTCGACCTCGCCATCATTGGCGGCGGTATCAACGGTTGCGGCATCGCTCGGGATGCCGCCGGGCAAGGCTGGCACGTTCATCTGTGCGATCAGGCCGATCTCGGCGCCGGCACCTCAAGTGCTTCCTCTAAGCTGATCCACGGCGGATTGCGCTATCTCGAACACTATGAATTTCGTTTGGTGCGCGAGGCGCTGGCGGAGCGGGAGGTGCTCTGGGGTATCGCGCCGCATCTCATCCGACCGATGCGCTTCGTGTTGCCGCATGACAAACGAATTCGTTCGGTGTGGAAGGTGCGACTTGGTCTGTTCATCTACGATCACCTCGGCGGGCGAACCCGACTGCCTCCAACCCGCACGCTGCGGCTGCGCGAAGAGACTGGCGGCGATCGCGCGCTGAAGGATGAATTCGCGCTCGGCTTCGAATACTCGGACTGCTGGGTGGACGATGCGCGCCTGGTTATTCTCAATGCCCTCGACGCGGCCGAACACGGCGCGACGATCGAGCCGCGCACTGCGTGTGTCGCGGCGGAGCGGTCCGGCGGCTGGTGGCACATCACCTTGCGTGACGAGATTAGCGGCCATCGGCGCGGCATTCGCGCACGGGTATTGATCAATGCGGCCGGTCCGTGGATTGCCGAGGTGGCCGGATCGGTGATCCAGGCCAGCCCGCCGGCCATCATCCGCCTGGTGAAGGGCAGTCACATCGTGGTGCCACGGCTGTATGACCACCAAGCCTGCTATGTCTTGCAGAACGCCGATGGTCGCATCGTCTTCGTGATGCCGTATGAAGGCGATTTCACGCTGATCGGAACCACCGAGGAAGATTTCTCGGGCGACGTGGGTGATGCCAAGACAAGCGCGGCGGAGATCGACTACCTGTGCCGGTCCGCGAGTGCCTATCTGCGCAGGCCGGTGACGCCGGACATCGTGCATTGGTCATACGCCGGCGTTCGCCCCTTGGTGGACGACGGGTCCGCCACGCCACAGCAGGCGACGCGAGACTATGCGCTCCAGCTGGAAGCCTCGTCGGGCGAACCGGCCCTACTCTCTGTCCTGGGCGGCAAGATCACCACGTATCGCCGACTTGCCGAGTTGGTCGTTGATATATTAGGGCCATTTCTGCCGGCGGCTTCGCGTCGAGGGGCCGGCTGGACCAGGCGCGAACCATTGCCCGGCGGTGACTTCGCGGTGGACGAGTTCGACCAACTGCTTGCCGCCGCGGCCGAGCGCTTCGCGTTCTTACCGGAGGAAACGCTGCGCCGATTGCTGCGCGCGTATGGCACCCGGGTCGACCGAGTGCTGAACGGCGCGACCTGCCTCGGCGACCTCGGCGACGTCGTCGGGGCCGACCTGACCGAGGCTGAACTACGCTATCTGGTGGGAACGGAATGGGCTCGCACCGCCGAGGACGTGGTGTGGCGACGCAGCAAACTTGGGCTGCGCATGACACCAGCCGAGGTCGGCACGGTCGACGATGCGATGCGCAAAATGATGCGGGAAGCAGGCGCCGTGGCATGACAGCACTATCGCGCGAGCCGTACAGCGGCAAATTCAGGGGAAACCCTTCCCCTGATCGTACCGCGCCCGGATATGGTCGCGCGAAGTAGGCGACCCCGGCAAAGCGGACAGGGAGCACGCATGGTGCGACACATTCTCGTCGTTGATCAGGGGACGACATCGACCCGCTGCATGGTGTTCGATGCGGATGTTGCTCCAGTGGCCACCGCGCAACAGGAATTCCGGCAGATTTACCCGCGGCCCGGCTGGGTGGAGCACGATCCCGAGGAGATCTGGTCATCCGTCCTCGCGACCGCCCGGCAGGCGCTGCGCTCCGCCGGACTTGCCGCGTCCGACATCGCCGCCCTCGGGATCGCCAATCAGCGCGAGACGGTAGTGGTGTGGGACCGGCGGACCGGGCGTGCGATCCACAACGCCATTGTCTGGCAGGATCGCCGCACCGCGAAGACCTGTGAACGGCTGGAACGGGCGGGGCACGATGGTCTGATCGCCGAACGCAGCGGCCTGCGGCTGGACGCGTATTTTTCGGCGACAAAGATCGGCTGGCTGCTGGACAACGTCGATGGCGCCCGCGAGGCGGCGGTGGCCGGGCACCTCGCGTTCGGAACGGTGGACAGCTTCCTACTGTGGCGGCTGACCGACGGCGCCGTGCACGCCACCGATGCCACCAATGCTTCTCGCACGCTGCTGTTCGACATTCATCGGGGCGTCTGGGATGACGACCTGATGGAAATATTCGGTGTCCCGGCCGCCATGCTGCCTGTGGTGCGAGACAGCGCCGGGCTGTTCGGCACCACCGTCGCTGGCCATCTGGGCGGAGCGATCGAAGTCCGCGGTATTGCCGGCGATCAGCAAGCGGCACTGATCGGGCAAGCCTGCTTTCGCCCCGGCATGGTCAAGTCCACCTACGGCACCGGCTGCTTTGCGTTGCTGAACACCGGGCGGGAGGCCATCACCAGCCGTCATCGCCTGATCACCACTATCGGCTATCAGCTAAAAGGAGCGCGAACCTACGCGCTCGAAGGCTCCATCTTCGTTGCCGGTGCCGCCGTGCAATGGCTCCGCGACGGTCTCGGACTGATCGCCTCGGCTGATGAAACCGGCACGCTGGCTGCCGAGGCCGACCCGATGCAGGCCGTATACATGGTCCCGGCCTTCGTGGGCCTCGGTGCCCCGCACTGGGACAGCGCGGCACGCGCCCTGCTGACCGGCATGACACGCGGCACGACGCGGCGCGAACTCGCTCGCGCGGTGTTGGAGTGTGTCGCCTACCAAACGCGCGATCTGCTGGACGCCATGCAGGCCGACCTCGGTGACGGCTGGTCAGAGGAGGCGCCGACTGTGATCCGCGTCGACGGCGGCATGAGCGCCAGCGACTGGACGATGCAGTTCCTGGCCGACATCCTCGCTGCCCCGGTAGACCGGCCTGTCTGTCTGGAGACCACAGCGCTGGGTGCCGCCTGGCTGGCGGGGATGTCGGCTGGGCTTTATCCGGACGCCGAGGCGTTCGCAGCAGGTTGGCGCGGCGAACGACGTTTCGAGCCGGCAATGGCGGCGGCGGAGCGGGCTGCGAAATACCGCGGGTGGCAAGACGCGGTGGCGCGCACGCTGCTGCGGTCGTGATGGCGGCGAGTTCGGCTCTCGGCCCTGCGCCGGGAGGACACTCGGTCGCAGGCAGGCATCGCCATCGCCGCCGCGCCCTAGGCCGATTGAAACTTTGTGCTGACCGGCAACCAGATGCGAACGAACTCTAGTGAAAGAAATCCGAGGGATAGGGCTGTGGGATTTTTCTCAATCGTTTTTGTTTTGCGAGCCGATTTACCCGACTGCGAGGATGCTTTGTCGGGATCGGACCACAACCTTTGTTCCTACCTCGCCACCGGCCTCCCAATGGCTTGAATTACGTCTTCGGCAGAATGCCGCCGTAAGTTTTTGCGGGCCTAGCGGAACATGAATTCCTTGTAGCCGCCTTTGGCGACTTCGTCGGTCGTCCGCCGGAAATGCACGCCGTGGCCGTTGTAGCCGAGGACGCGGCGCACGGTCCGGCCCTCGACGTTACGGTTCACGCCGGTCTGCCAGGAATTGACCTTCGAGGACGAGCAACGGTTCGGCCGCCTTGATCACGGTCTGCGTCCAATCGTCCACCTGCTCCGGCCTGGTTTCCACATGCGTGTAGTTGTGTTCCTGCATGAACCGCAGCATGCCGGTCTGAAATTGCACGCTGTGTTCGATGGCCTGCGGGATATTGCCGCGCGCGGTGTGCGGACCCAGCACCATCAGCATATTCGGAAAACCTTCCGCGAGCATGCCGAGATAGGTGCGCGGGCTTTCGGCCCAGGCGTCCTTCAGCCGCAGGCCATTGGTGCCGCGGATGTCGATGCGATCGAAGGCGCCGGTCACGCCATCGAAGCCGGTGGCGTAGATCAGGACGTCGAACTCGTATTCCTGCTTCGTGGTCCTGATGCCGTTCGGCGTGATGCACTCGATCGGCTCGTCTTCGAGCGTATCGATCAACGTCACGTTATCGCGGTTGTAGGCCTCGAAATAGCCGCTTTCCAGCGGCACGCGGCGGGCGCCGAAGCCGTGGTCCCTGGGGATCAGCTTCTCCGCCACCTTGGGGTCCTTCACGCGCTGGCGGATCTTCCCGGCGATGAAATCGCTGATCGCGGCGTTGGCTTTCTCGTTGACCCCGATATCGCGGAAATTGCCCAACCAGATGCCGAAGCCGGGTTCGGCGTACAGCTTCTCCCAGAACGCCTCGCGCTCCTCCGGCGGCACGTCCAGGGTCTTGCGAGGGTCCGCCTGATGGATGAACCACATCGGAGTCGAGGCGCAGTGGGCGTAGATCTCGTCATATCGGGACTTGATCTGCTCCATCTCCTCCTTGCTGATCTTGGCATTGTGCAACGGCGCGGCCCAGTTCGGGCGTCGCTGGAAGATGGTGAGTTGCTTCGCCTGCTTGGCGATCTCGGGGATCGCCTGAATGGCGGTGGCCCCGGTGCCGATGATGCCGACGCGCTGGCCGGTGAAGTCCACCGGCGTGTGCGGCCAGCGCGCGGGGTGATAGGCGGGGCCGCGGAAGCTGTCCCGGCCGGGAATGGCGGGAAGGGTGTGGGCGGACAGGATGCCGATGGCGGTGCACAGGAAGCGCGACTTCGCCTGCTGGCCACTTTCCAGGGTCACGGTCCATTGGTCCGCGGCGTCATCCCAGTGCGCGGCCGTGACCGTGCTGCGGAACTGCATGTCCCGGCGCAGGTCGAACTTGTCGGCGACATGGTTCAGGTATTCCAGCGTGTCGGGCTGGGGGGAGAAATGCTCCTTCCAGTCCCATTCCTGCATCAGCTCCTTCGAAAACGAATAGCCGTAGGTCCAGCTTTCGGAATCGAAGCGGGCGCCGGGATAGCGGTTCCAGTACCAGGTGCCGCCGACGTTGGTGCCGGCTTCGAAGACGCGCGCGGTCATGCCCAGTTCGCGCAGGCGGTAGAGCATGAACATGCCGGAAATGCCGGCGCCGATGACAATCGCGTCGTAGGTCGCGACCTGATCCTGAGCCGGCCGTTCCGCCAGGACGTGGGTGTCCGGCATGGTGTGTCTCCCTCCTTGGCGGGCGCGGCCGAAATCCGCGGCGCATCCCGTTTCGATCAGGCGGCATTTGCCTCCGACCATTCCCGTCGTTGTCAACGCTGTTGCTTCAACCAGGCTTGGTCGAGCCGTAAGGATTGGCGGTCGGCATAGCTGGGTCGTTTGGACGGGTTCTCAGGTTTGGCGTCGGTTCGGCTTGTACACGTGGAATGAGGGATCGGGGCTGCCGGCGACTGGGAATGGTGGCTGGCGTCCTCGCGTGACCTTTCATTTCAACCGCTTGGTGAGAAGACTACGGAAGACCAAGCTGTCTGCTTGGGCGCTACGTTCACGGTACGGGTGCGTCGTAAGGGTCTACCGACCTGGCGCCCTTCCCCGTGGCTTTGCCGGCCGAGATCATCCGCGCGTTCGGCGATCCCGGCGGTGTGCTCTACGAGCCGTTCTGTGAATTCAGCTTCGGCTCGGCATTCTCCTCCTCACGGAAGAAGATGTGGTCGAAGATCATACCGCATCGTGCCATCGCCTGCGCATTCAACCTGGAATATCTCATGACCGGCGGGCGAGACGCGCGGCAGGTCGAGAAGCCGGATCTTCATCTTCTACGACTGGCTACCGGGAGGCTGGGGCGGCCGCAACGGTCTCGACGGCTGCAACGTTACGACCGCCTGTTTCGGTACCGGGTTGATGTCGCAACCGGTTGAAGGTCAGGAACGAGCGAACCCGATCCTGACCACCGAGTATGAAATACTCAAAGATTTGCCCGGCCCCGGCAAATGGCGCGGCGGATCGGGTGTGCGAAAGACCGATGATCCTCGCCGCCGAAAGCACAGTGATTTCCTACATCTGCGACCGAGAGCGGGCGGTCGTTTGGGGAATCGAGGGTGGCCTGCCGTCGATGCCGCACGGCCTTACCTTGAAACGGCATGGCGCCGACAAGGAGGAGTCGCTCGGTGCCACCTTCTCTGACGTGCTCATCGGCCCGGGCGATGAGTTCAGCCGGCCAACCGCGGGCGGGGGCGGTTTCGGTGACCCACTGGAGCGTGATCCAAAGCTGGTGCTGGAGGATGTCGCCGACGACTACGTATCCATCGAACGTGCGGCGCAGGACTACGGCGCCGTGGTCAAAGTCATCGATGCAGAGCTTTGCGACTATGAAATAGACGCGACGGCGACACGCAACGCTGGTGATGAAATCCGTCGGGAGCGCACTTCCTGGCTCGCAACCGATCCTGAGCAGGCCGCGGCCGCGTTCCGCGCCGGCAAAATCGACAAACTCGACGCTGTGCGGCGCTACGCTGTCATGTTCGAGTGGGAAACGGGCAAACCGTTGCCGATATCGACCGGCCAATTCCGCGAAATGTTTCGCCGACGGTCGGGGGCAAAATGGTTCGCCGAGGCCGACTCCAGGTCATGACCGCTGCGGCCTGGTCACCCGGAAGTCCGGGCCTGGTCAGCTTCCGGTCAGGTCGTTCAGGCTCAGCATCGCCGTCATGAGAGAGGCGACGATGCCGGCGACCGCCAGACCCATCACGATGGTGATCGCCGGCACCAGCAGTGCGACCAGTCGCTGCGTTGCCAGCCGTGTGCGTTCCTCATGGATCTCCGCCGCCCGCAACGCCAGCTCGCGCCGAGTTGCGCGTTCTCCTCGCCCAGACGCAGCAGATGGATGGTGCGCGGCGGGAACATGCGCGCGTCCGAGCGGGCCAGCAAGGCCACCGCCGCCGCGGCGCTGTCGCAGCCCGCTCGAGCGCCGACATCGCCGCCGCGTTGCCCAGGGCGTCACGCACCACGCCCAGCGCCGCGATCAGCGGCACGCCGTTGACCAGCAGCGTGCCCAGGACGCGGGTGAACCGGGCCGCCAGCACCTCCCGCAGCAGCGCGCCCATGATCGGCAGCGTGCAGCTTCATCCGGTCGGCGAGCAATCGCGGTGCCGGGCGGCGCAGCACGCATGCGCACTGCCAGAAACGTTCCGGCCAGCAACGACCAACAGCAGTGAACAGCCAATAACCCGAAACGGCATGCGCCAGCCTCGATCAGCAACTGGGTGGAGGGCGGCAACTTCGCGCCGCTCTGTTCAAACATCGGCACGAACTGCGGCAGCACCTCGTCAGCAGCAGCGCCACCGACCCGATTGCCGCCACCAGCAACAGGGATGGATATAACAGCGCCGAATTGATCGTCGCCGCCAGGCTGCGCTGCCGGTCCAGCAGTTCGGCCATGCGCGACAAGGGTCTGCGCCAGCTTGCCGCCCGCCTCGCCCGCCCGCACCAGACCCACGTGCAGCGGGTGAAAGCTGCCGGGTGGTTCGCCATCGCGCCGCGACAGGGGGCTGCCGTCGCGCACCGCGTCGCGCATCCGGCGTGACAACATCGATGCACCCGCCGGTTTGGCGCCGTCTCCTGCATGTAACGCAGCGCCCGGTCGAGGTCCTGGCCAGCACTGAGCATGGTCGCCAGCTCCCTGACCATGTCAGCGACCTCCTGCCGGCGCAGGCCGCGCCCGGCGATCTGTCGATGTTCAGCAAGCCCGGAGGTCACCGCCGAGCTCGCGCCAGGTCGGGTTCGGCGCGCATCGGCAGGCGGCCCTGGCGCTGCAGCCGGGCAATCACCTCCGCCTCGCTCGCCGCCTCCATCGCGACCACGTTGGAGATCGCCGCTGCGGCGTCGATCGCGGTATAGCGGAAAGCGGTCATGCTCAGCCCTCGGCCCCGACGCTGCGCACCACTTCCTCGATCGTGGTCTCGCCGGCCAGCGCCGCATCGAGACCGGCGTCGAACATGGTCGTCATGCCGCCGGCGACTGCCGTCGCGCTCGATGCTGGCATGGTCGGCGCGGTCGAAGACCAGGCGCTCGATGCCGGGGCTCAGTTCCAGGAATTCGGCGATTGCCGCGCGGCCGCGATAGCCGGTGCTGACGGCATGCCGGGCAGCCGGTCGGCCTGATACAAGGTGACCTGCACCGCCGTCACAACGCCGCTGCGAGTTCGAACCGCCGCACGAGTTCGGGTGGCGCCGGGGCGGCCGGCGGCAGGCTGTGCAAAGCCGTCGCACCAGCCGCTGCGCCAGGACGCCGCGCAGCACGGCGGTCAGCAGATAGTCCTCCACTCCCATGTCGCGCAGCCGGGTGATGGCGGCGGCGGCCGAGTTGGTGTGCAGGGTCGACAGCACGAGATGCCCGGTCAGCGCCGCCTGCACGGCGATCTGCGCAGTCTCCGGCGTCGCGGATCTCGCCGACCATGATCACGTCCGGGTCCTGCCGCAGGATGGAGCGCAGCAGACTGGCGAAGGTCAGGCCGATCTGCGGCTGTCACCTGGATCTGGTTGATGCCGGCAACTGGTACTCGATCGGGTCCTCGACGGTGACGATCTTGCGGGTGACGGCGTTCAGCGCCAGGAGGCCGGTGTAGAGCGTCGTCGTCTTGCCGCTGCCGGTCGGGCCGGTGACCAGCACGATGCCGTTCGGCAGCTCCAGCGCCTGCTCCGAAGCTGCGGATCAGCCGCCGCCGAGAGCCCGAGCGGGCGTAGTCGAACACCACCGCGGCGCGGTCCAGGATGCGCAGCACCACGGTCTCGCCGTGCAGGGACGGGATGGTGGAGACCCGGAAATCGACCTCCTGCCCGCGCACCGCCAGCTTGATCCGCCCGTCCTGCGGCAATCGCCGTTCGGCGATGTCGAGCCGCGCCATGATCTTGATGCGCGAGATGATCGCGGCGGCCAACCGCGCGGGCGGGCTGTCTGCCTCCTGCAGCACGCCGTCATAGCGATAGCGCACGCGCAGCCGGTCCTCGAACGGCTCGATGTGGATGTCCGAGGCCTGGGTCTCGACCGCGCGCGGTGATGATCTGGTTGACCAGCCGGATCACCGGCGCCTCGCTGGCCAGATCCTTCAGCCGCTCGGTGTCGTCCTCCAGACGGCTCGTTGGCACCTGGCGTCCTCGACCGGGTGATCGTCCCCTTCCGGGTAAAGACGCTTGAACGCGAGGTCCAGCTCCATCGGCACGGCGACCTCCAGCCGCACTGGCATGCCAGTGGCCGCCGCGATGGCCGCCGGGGTGAAGGTGTCCAGCGGATCGGCCATCGCCACGACCAGAGTCTCGCCCTCCAAAGCGATGGGCATGGCAGCCGCGCTGCGCAGAAAACGCACCACCAGACGTTCGGCGAACAGCGGCGACCCAGTCGGATACCCCTCGGCAGGGGTGACCTTCAGTTCGAGCAACGCCGCGTAGGCCTCCGCCATTGCACGCTCGGACACCAGGCCGAGCTGCAACAGGACCACGTCCAGACGCTGTCCAGTCTCTTCGGCGACACGACGGCCGCGGTCCAACACGCGGGCGTCGCATTTGCCGCCGAGCAACAGGATTTCGGCCAATCGCTCCAGCGTGCTTTCGACGGCGACAGCGCGGATGTCTATGATCGACGCTGGATCGTTATTGATCATCCACGCGGCCTTGTTCCGGAAAAATCACTAGAAGACGCAGGCGAAAGCGAGGAGGGTCGACGGTAACGGGAAGCGTATGAACGGAAGCCGACCGTTTTGTTGAAGATGCCACTTCAACTTTACCAACCGGTTAACGACCCAGCGCCGGAGGCCGCGACCCGACAGGTGGTCGATCATCCATGATCTTGACGGAGACATCGGCCGGGGGCGCCGGAGCTAGTGCCACGGCGTCTCCCAGGTCAGGATCTGATATGGCGCCTGATCCAGGCTGGACTCGGCACGCAGGCGCACAACGGCGCGGCGGGTGAACAGGCCGCCGCTCGCCCCCTTGGCAGTCGCGATGATCATGACCACCATGATCCGGCCGGACCCTCCAAGTTGCCAGGGATCGGTCGCCGGCACCGGCGCCTCCGTCGTCGCGGCGGCTATTGCCACCGCGGGTTCCGGGACGTCCCCGTCCTGATAGACCGACAGCATCGGACGGATCCGCGCCAGCAGCGCCGGCGTCATCCCGATGACCAGGCCGAGCTCGTCCACGCTGTCGAACAACCGGTTCGCTGGCCCGTAGGGCAGTCCAGCCGAGCGGTATTGCGCCAGCTTCAGGCCGCCCGAGAGCGACTGTGGTTTAGCCTGCCGCCAATCCACTATCGCCCGTGCCAGGACCGTCGCTGTGGCCGCCTCGACGCCGACGCCGACAAGCAGCGCCTGAAGCACCTGAGCCGGTGCCATGTTCGGGTTCACTTTCATCGCCTGGGTCTTGGCCCGAACTTCGACTTCAGTTTCTGCCACCAGAACCTTCCGCACGCGGCCATCCGGCAGCCAGGCGCCCTGCAACAACCGGAGGACGGCTTCGTGGACAGCACCGTCCGCCGCCCCCTGCGTCACCGCTGCTTCGCGTTGGTTGGCCGCGACCTGAACCTCGGTGCGGCCGGTGGCGGTAAACCGCGCCACGAGCAATCCCAGCAGCGCCATGGTCCAGAGCACCAGCAACAACGCGAAACCGCCCGGACGTCCAGGCACGGCGCGGGTCACTGCCGCCACCGGTCGCGCATCGGCGAGACCACGATGTCAGGCGCGCGGCGCCCGCTGGAGCTGGTGAAGCCGATACGGATGCGGATCAGCCGCGGCAGTTTTTGCCCGACCCAGGTCGGCACCCACCCATCATGTGCATCCTTCCAGTAGGTGATGCTCAAATGGTCCACCCCCTGCAGCAACACCGCCTGCTCAGGCGCCGGTGGGGGACGGATGCGGTTGCGAAAGTGCGCCAGCCACAGCAACAGAAGCCGGTGCTCGTTATCGACCAGCAGCCGGACGTCAGCCTCGGGCGCGGCGGACATATCCGCGGCCTGCGGCAAGGTCGTGGTAAACGCCAGGGTGTGTGCTGTTCCTACAATGGTCGGCGGTTCGCCGCTGACGCCGCCCGGGTCCATTCGGGCCAGCAAATTGCGCAGCAGTGTGTCCGTGCCCTGCAGGTCGCCCTGCGCCGCCAGTCCCTGCCGCTGGCTCTGCCACGCGCCAACGCCGAGCCGCAGGCCTTGGGTCAGGCCGGAGATCAACATGCCAAGCACCACCAGCGCCACCAGGGTTTCCAGCAGCGTGAAGCCTGACTCCGGCTTGGGGTGCATCGCGGATCAGCCTGCTACAGAGGTCAACAGACGGTCGGTGCTGAGCCGAACCGAGCGCGCCTCGTGGCCATCTTTCCAACTTATCCATACGCTTACGGCATACAGCGTCACTACGAGCATATCGGCATTGGCGATCGCGCGCCCGGCGGCGTCGCGTTTGCCGGTGGAAATCGATCGGGCGCACCACGATCCGCCAGTGAAAGCCGTCGCCATCGTCGCCCCCCTGCTCGCCGGCTACGAGATTGCTGCTCAGGCCATCCAAATGCGACCGCGCACGCAACACCGCCTCCTGGTAGCGTTCGGCCGTCGTTGTGGCGCGCATGCTTTCGCTGGCGGCGTGAAACACCGATGCCAGCGCAACGCCGGCGATCAGAAGTGCGACCAGAACCTCCAGCAGGGTAAAGCCGCGCTGGCCCCTCTCTGGCCGGGAGCGGGTCAAAGCGGGCGCTCCGCCAACCGAGGCGCGCATACCACTCAACCCCTTTGGCTGAAGCAAGCCGCCGATATTCGATGCGGGGAACAGCGGGGGCGGCCGCTCGCGCACGTCTCACTACCCGTGACGAGAGCGGGTGCGGTGACGAGGGCGGCCTCGTGGAGTGTTCATCTCGGCTGCTTGACCGTGACCCGACCGGTCAGCCAGTCCACCCCGACCAGCGCGTCCCGTTGCCCGTCGGACAGCGCGATTCGCCCGCCGGTCGTCCTGCCATCCGGGTTGAACCGAATGGCGGCCAGAGCATCCCCGACACTTTCGCCCGACACCGCCGTCATCGAAATGACCATTGCGGCTGGCAGCAACGTCGGACTGTCGTCGTCGATACGCAAGGTATGGGCGGGGGTGTCCAGCACCAGACGCACGGCGCGGTTACCGCTTATCGCGCGGGAACGGGCCAGCCGTGCCCGCTGCACGACCTGATCGACCACCGCCTGCATCTCGACCGTGCGGCTGCGCACCGGTCCGCTGGTTGCCACCAACCCCAGCGCCATACCCAAAATTGCTATCACCACCAGCACCTCGATCAGGGTGAACCCGGCTTCGGCCAGGGGTCCCGCCGCAACCGAAGAGCACCAACGACGGGCCACGAGATCACGGCACAATGGTAAAACCGTAGCTGCCTTCCGTTCGGTGGATGTCGATCGAGACCGCGACCCACTTCACCGTGTAGTTGCCGAGCGGCAGGTTTGGCAGCTTCCGCACCATGCGCCGGCGATCGTCGACCGGCACGAGCGACGCGGAGTCGGCCACCGCAGCACCGTCGGCCGCGATTATCGCGATGCGCGAAAGCCGTGTTTCGAGCGCCTCTGAAAATCCCAGACTAAGCTGTTCCGGACGCGTGACGACAGCGCTCGCCTCCGGCGTCGAGGAATTGAGGTGAGCATGCGCGAGAGCCGGACCGGTCACGAACAGGACGCCCAGCAAGGTGGCAACTTGAGTGCGCATGGTTAGAGATCCCGCCCAATCAGACCGGCTCCGGCATGACACGCTTGACCGCCCGCACGATCGCCGCCGGGTTGAGCAGGGCCGGGCTCATGATCCAGCGATGCATCGGTACGTTGGCGATGCGCACCGTGCCCAGATGCTGTTCAAGATCGGCATCCTGAGCGGGGTCGAAATCGACGAAACCTAGGCGGTGGCGCAGCAATTCGATGTCAGTGGCCTTGCCCGTGAGCAGCAGCCAGCCCGGGCCGACGCCATACAGACTGGCATAGTCGGCAAGCCGTTCCGGCGTATCGTGCTCAGGTTGTAGCGAGATTGAATACATGAAGATGTCGCGACCGAACCGATCACCCAGCAGGTCGGGCAGATTGGCCAGATTTTGCGTCATGAGCGGACAAACGCCGGGGCATTCAGTGAAGAAAAAGTTCACCAGGATGATCTTGTCCTTCATCAGGTCGTCGTAGAAGCGGAACGACCTGCCGTCCTGAGCGGTCACCTCGACATTGGTGAACCACTCGGCGCCGTCCTGTTGAAATTGTGCGGCTAGGACGGGCGAGCCCGGTAGACAGGGTGCAAGCGTTGCCGCGGCCGCGGCCGCGACGAAGCGTCGCCGTTGCATGATGACATCCTTTGGTAGGTTGCGCGCAGGCGGGTGCGCGCGCCCGTCGCAGCAAGAGGTTGGGTCGATGGGATTGTTCCGGCTAGACGATGTCCCATCGGACCATCATCGCGTGGTCCTCATGCACCACGTTGTGGCAGTGCATCACGTAGCGCCCTTTCATGTCCCTGAAGCGCATGAAGATGCGGACATCTTCGTTGGTGTTGAGTTCGACCACGTCCTTGCGCGCGTAATCGACACATGCGTTGACTTGAGTGTTGGGCTTGATCGGCGCGCCGTTGCGCGAAAGCGTCCGATGCTCCTCGAAATGGATATGGACAGGGTGGCGCCAGTCGCCGCCGGGGTTCTGGATAGACCAGGTTTCGGCCGAACCCACCGGTATGGAGGCGCTGACGATGTTCTCATCGAACAGTTGGCCATTGACCTGCCAGGCGCCGTTGCCTCGTTCGAACCGCCAAGTGCGGGTGGGCGCCTTGGCGGCGAGCTTCAACAGTGCATCGAAGTCCACGTCCGGCAGCGCGCGCAACAGGAACGGCTGCTTGTTCTTGGCCAAAGCGTCGATATCGACGCTGTTATCGGTCACGGTCGTACCCGAGATGAAGCCCTTTCCGTCCAGGTTGATCTGCAGAACGGGAGTGCCCGGGTTGAGGATGCGTCCGGTCGGACCGCGGCCGTTGATCTGCTCCAGGCGGTTGACCAAATAGAGGCGCTTCGTCGTCGCAGCGCATCTTGCTGAAGTCGACGACGATGTCGACCCGCTCCGCCACGGCGAGGCGGACGCGAACTGACGGAAATCGCCTGCGGCAGCAGGTTGCCGTCGCTGGAAATCTGCCAGAACGGCAGGAAGTTGGTGCCGTCCCAAAGCGCGAATTCATACCAGTGCGATGGCCCGGGATTATACAGGCGGAGGCGGTAGCGCCGCTTGTCTACACTCAGTTTGGGTTGGATCGCGCCGTTCACGCAGATCTTGTCGCCGAGTATGCCGTCCAGGTTGAACAGGTCAAAGACCGCCTGACATTTCTGATCGAATACGACATCGTGGATGAACATGGGTATGTCGTAGTCACCGCTGGGCAAGTGAAGCCCATGGGTTTCATCGTCGCGATCCTGATCGTCGAACAGGTTATAGCACCCGAACATGCCTTTGTAGACGTTCTGGGCGGTATAGTCGAGGTGGTGGTCGTGGTACCAGAGTGAGCTCAGGGCTTCGGCCGGGTTGCCGGCCGGGCCAAACTGCGGGTCGGTGAAGCCGGCCAGAACGTTCAGGTAGTGCTGATCCTTGTAGCCGTTCTGTGCGACCGGCGTAACCAGCTGACCGGTCGCTGGATCAACCGGCCCGGGATCATTGATCGAGTTGAAGTAGTTGACCGGGTTGCCGTCGCTTTCCGATGGCGTATGGGCGTTGTGCAGGTGGGTTGTCATCTCGGCGATGCCGAAAGCCTCCGGAATCTTCACTGACGGCAGGTGATTATGGAAACGCACCATGATCGGCTCGCCGTACTTGGCCTTGAAGTTGGGGCCGGGAAGCTGTCCGTCAAAACCCCAGAAGGTTGTGGGAGCGTAATTAGGATGGAACTTTTGCTGTGCCTCCTGCATGACGAGTTCGTAGAACTTCTTCGGCGCGAAGTTCCCGGCCGCGCCACCGCCATATTTGTCCGTGTTGGGGTCGTAGGAGCAATATTGGTGCGGAATCCGCTTGGTTCCGCCATCGATTGGGGTAAAGCCGTCTGGAGAACCGCCCAGCATCTTTTTCGGATCGACCGGCTGCTTGACTGTCAGCCGCGGCATTGTCTGCACCCATGGGCTGGTCGGCGGGCTGGCCGGTGACGGGCGCGTGTCGGGGTCGGTCAGCGCCGCCTCCGCCCGCGAACTGAGGCCATGCTTCAGGATAAGACTGCCGCCGGCCGTCAGCAGGCCCGCGCGCATCATCTCGCGTCGACTGAGCTTGGCCCGCACTATCTCCTGCCGATTGCGCTGCGCAGTCAGCGCCACCTTGTCTTTCCAACTCGTCATGCGGCACTCCGGTCTATTTTTCTGGCGATACGATAAAGAGCAACTGGCGACGGCACGGCGTCGCGAACGATGCAGCACAGCGCGGCACGCGGGAGTCGGCCAATGATGCTTGCCCCGCGGCACCGGCGACGGTGTCCACGGGCAGCAAGCTTCTCGACAAATAGCGTGGCGTTGATTACCATGGCAGGTTCGTTTCTTATCGACACGATCAGTGACTTAGGGCAGCTTATTTAATTAAATGTAAATTCCAGCAGCCCATATTGTCGAATTGTCTTTTATAATCTTAATTCGCTATGAGATTGGGCCTACGCATCGACGACCGCTCGCCTGACCGATGGGTCCTGCGCCCGTCGGACCCCGGGACGCCGTTGCCGACGATCCCCGGGACACGCCGTAGGCAGTCATTGTCAGTGCGGATTTCAGCCGGATTGCGTATGCATGCCATGTCGAAAGTGGAATGACCGGCGAGATCGCAGGGATATTGCTGCGCGGCGTGCACCTTGCCTCGCTGGCATCATTGATGGGCACGCTGGTATTTTCCGCCGTGACATTGCGAGGCATGGCGGCATCGCGGTCCGAGGTTCGGCTGCAATCGCGGTTGAACCTGTTGCTGAACGTCAGCGTGGTGCTGGCGCTGACATCCGGCATTGCGTGGTTCGTTGAACGAGCCACCGCCATGGCGGACGCCCGAACCCTTGAGGCCGCGCTCGCCACCCTGCCGACCGTGGCGTTGGACACAAGGTTCGGCCAGCTTCTGTTGATTCGGGGCGCGCTGCTGTTGCTGCTGCCGGCCCTGGTCCGCTATCGCCGGAAAGGGCTGCCTGCGATCCTGCTGGCGAGCGGGGCGCTGGGGTTGCAGGCGGCGACCGGCCATTCGGGCGTGATGGAGGGCGCCAACGGTGAGTTCCTGCTCATCAGCGGGGTGCTTCACGTGCTAGCCGCGGGGACATGGCTTGGCGCACTGGTGCCGTTGCTGGTCGCGCTTGCCACCCTGTCGCCGCAACAGGCCGCGCTGGTCCTGCGCCGCTTCTTCCCGCTTGGACTGGCCGCGGTGTCGATCATCTGCGCCACGTCGGTCGTCCAGGCGATCCAGTTGGTCGGCAGTATTCCGGCCCTGGTCGGTACCGCATATGGTCGGATGATACTGGTGAAACTATCGTTATTCGTGGTGCTGCTGGGCTTCGCGGCCATGAACCGCTTCGCGTTCGGTGCGGCGGCATCGCTGCGGCGATCGGTTGCCGGGGAGCTCCTCGCTGGCGTGATGCTGATGCTTGCGGCCGGGTCGCTCGCGCAACTGATGCCCGGTGTGCATGAGCAGTCGGTATGGCCGTTCGCCTGGCGGATCAACCCCGCTCCGGCGGGACCGTGGCTGATCCGGGCCAACCCCGCCAGCTACTTCATTTCGCCAACGGGTTTCGCTGCCGTGGCGATCGCTCGCGGCCAGAACGCGTACCAGATCACCTGCGCCAGCTGCCATGGAGCCTCGGGCCGCGGGGACGGCGAGCTTGCCAAGCGCTTGCCAACGGCACCCGCCGACCTCACGGGGCAGCATCTTCTCGATCTCTCCGACGGTGATCTGTACTGGCACGTCGGACACAGGATCGACGTTGCGCCGAACGTGCGCTGGGACCTGGTGGACTATTTGCGCGCCCGCAACCGCGGCGAATTCCTGCGCAGGTCCGGGCTCGGCGCGTTCGCACAGCGCTTTCCGGGTTTCAGCGCGCGCTGCGCCGATGGAGCGACGTTGGCCGCCGAAGATCTGCGCGGCCGCGTCCTGCACATCGTCGTCCCGGAGGCGGGCGCTGCGACAGGGGCCTCGAGGACCGCAAGCCCGGTCACCACGATCGCGCTCTCGGCCGGGCCGGCTGAAGCCTGTCTGGCGCAGCCTGAAGCCCTTACGGCATTCGCCATCCTGCTTGGAAGCACCCCTGCAGCGCTGGGGGGCACCGAGTTCCTGATCGATCCGAACGGCTGGCTGCGCGGGCGGTGGCGGCCCGGCGAGGCGGGTGGCTGGGGCACACCGGAACTGCTGCTTGCCCGCGCGCAGGCGCTGGCCGACCGACCCATGCCGTTGGACATCGGTGCTCAGCCGCACCGCCACTGACGGCCTCAGCGGGACGGTGGGTCGATTCGTTCTGCTGCCGTGACCTTGCACGATTCATGAGTCCAGGATGACCGTTGCCGGGTGAGCGTCCAGCGTGGTCTCGGGCTCCAGCAGGCCATGTCGTGCCAGATACCGCAGCGCTTGACCCAGCCCGGGTTCGGCCAGGACCAGGCGCAGCGCCTCAAGATCCTTTGTGCCGTTCAGATGGGGCACCAATTCCTTGAGCGTCTTGGTTGACGGCACCGCGGTGTGACTGAGCGTGGTCAACCAGGGCTGGTTGGTTCGGGCTTCCGCTCGGGCGACGCCCCATACCCTGGGTCTCATCTGCGTGGCGAGTCCGGTACGCAACGAGGAGTTGGACACGCCGACCCGGCCCGCCAGCACCAGCTCCAACAGGCCGCGGCACAACTGTCCCTCAGCGCCAGGCGCCTCGGTAAGGTCGGCCACTGTCAACGTCGCCGGATAGGCCGCAGCCAGGCGAGCGAGTGCGGTCCGTATCACCGCGTCGTCGACCGCGAGGGCCGCCGAGCAGGACAGATGCAGCCGTTGCAACTGATCGGGAGCAGCAGGGCCGCGCTCTGCGCGAGCCAGAACGGAGCAGCGGAACGTGCGCCCGGTTACGAAGTCGATATTCCGCTCATGTGCCAGGCGATCGGCGCCGGGTATCAGAGCGGCCAGCCCGGAGGTCGCTAGGTCCGCCTCGCATAGGTAGGCCAGGCCGTGTCCCGCCGCCCGCCGAATGAATTCCATGACGTGGCAGGGCAGATTTTCGGTCGCCAGGAATTCGCCGAGGATGTAGGCCGAAGGCATGTGCCGCATCCCGGCCGCCTCCTGTCGCAGCAGCAGGCCATAGGCCCCTTTCGCCGGTGCCGCCCTGGCAATCCGGTCTAGCGCGGCTCGGGCCTGTGCCACTCGGCGCAGCGGCGGTGCGCCGTCGTCCGTGTGGGTGAGGCACAAGTCGCGCACAACCATCCTCAGGTGCCAACCGGGATATACATTGTAGCTGATCGCGGCGACGCCGTTGCCTGCCAGGGTGTCGCGACAGATGCGCAGGATCGCATCCTGGACCGCGAGGGGCACCCAGCTGAATACCCCGTGGCAGACGATGTAGTCGAACCGCTCGCGGGCGAACCTGACCTGTGCCAGATCGCCCTGACGCAACGTGACATTGTCCAATCCCAGGGTGGCGATCCTGCGGCGGCCGTCGTCGACGTGGCCGGCGGACAGGTCGATGCCGGTGAAGGTCGCGCGGGGAAATCGCGCCGCCAGCGGGATGATGTTGCCGCCGGCGGCGCAGCCGAGTTCGAGCACGTGAGCCTGTTCGATCGCGGGTGCCGCGACGCCGAGGAGGATCGCCAGTGCGCCTAGGTGCGCCGGCTGGGTAAAGCTGATCGGCATCGAAGGGTAGGGCGGCGCGGCGTGCCCGGGCGCGGCGGCAGCGGCCTGCACCGGAGGGCCCGGCTAATGGGCTATCGGTTCGGCAGCCGGCGCCGGCTGAGCAGCGACCGGCCTGACGCCCAGCAGGTGCAGGCTCTGCGCCAGTTTTTGCTGCAGGCCGGCGGCGCCCAGCAGAGGCAGGATGAGCGTCAGCGGGGTCCGGTGCTTGTCCTGAAACGTCAGCGCAAGTTGCTGCATGTTGGCCGATACACTGACCCGGCAATGATCGGGGTGGAGGACGTCTCCAAAGCTGGCGTTTGACATGGCACGTTCTCTTTCTTCTATGTAATGGGATAGCCGCGGCCGTAACGCCGGAACAATGCATTCCGGCGAGAACATCATTATAGCAC
Source organism: uncultured Alphaproteobacteria bacterium (assembly GCA_963759425.1). GTDB lineage: Bacteria > Pseudomonadota > Alphaproteobacteria > Acetobacterales > Acetobacteraceae > Rhodopila. The sequence goes on along the minus strand of CAVWZM010000014.1, from coordinate 90,089 downwards.
CTGCCCGGTCCTGATTGCGGCCTAACATGAACCGGCGACCTAGCCCGTTGTGATTATGGCATCGTGGGGTGGTGTCGTATAACTATTATGAAACCTGCACAGCGTCCCGGCAGCGTTACGCGCCGCGGGCCTGCAAGTCGAATTTCGATTATTCTTGCGATGGCAAAGGATCGACGTATTGGCGCATCACGCGACAGCATGTCCACGGGGCTTGAACAGCATGGCCCAAGCGTAGACGGAACAGTCGATTTGTAAAGGCGAGGCAACCGCGGATGACCGCGATACTAGCCCAATGTGATTACAATAAAGCGCTACCGATACAACAGGCATTTGCCTAAAATCAGCTATCATATCTGAATACAACAGCCTCGACCCGCAATATAGACGCGGCTGGTCGAGCGCCGTTGCTACACAGCTCCCAAGTATCGTTCAGGAGAACGCATATGGCCGTCAAATTCACCACTGTCGATCTTGACTATATCCTGACTCAGATATTGATGGCGGAAGCTGGGCAGCCGCCCGTTAACCCACTGCTTTCGTTTGGCCTGCGTGAAGTCGCCGGAACCAACAACAACCTGGTTCCCGGGCAAGGCACCTACGGCGCCACCGACCAGGTTTTCCCGACGCTGACCGACCCTTTGCTGCAGAATGCGCAGGGCGGCACTTCGTATGCTTCCACCACCGGACTGGTCTAAGACGCGTCACCCCGCATGATCAGCAACCTGATCTCCGACCAGACCGCCAACAATCCGGCGGCGCTCGCCGCGCAGAAGCAGCAACTGGCATTCCTTGGCGCGGGCTACCAGAATACCACGGCCCCCGGTGCGGACGGTCGTTACGGTGCCACGACGGCCTATGTCGTGACCGATGCCGGCGCCGACGGCCTGCTGGGCACCGCTGATGACACCATCAGTGAGTTCGGCAAGGACGGGCTGGCTGGCACCGCGGACGACGTTTCGGGCGTGAGCGGCACCCTGCTGCACAATATCGCAACCGGTGTCGATGGTGCCTACGGCGCCACCACCGCATTTGCGGTAATGTCGGCCGGCGCGGACGGGGTTTTCGGCACCGCTGACGACATCGTTGATGAGTTCGGCGCCAACGGCGTTCAGGACGGCAACGTCGCCGGCAGTGACGACATCATTGGCACACGTGGCAGTCTGCTGCACTCACTGACCGCGGGCGCGGACGGAATTCTCGGTAACGCCGATGACGTGGTGACCGACGACATCGTCAGCGACGACATCGTCAGCGGCAACCAGGCGACCCCGACGGACGCCTCGGCCAGCAGCCAAGCCATTCCTGGCCTTGCGCAGAGCCTGTTCATCAACAACGTGACAGCCGACAACGGCCTGTCGGCGCCCTCCAACAGTTGGTTCACGTTCTTCGGCCAGTTCTTCGACCATGGTCTCGACATGATCGACAAGAGCAGCGACCCGAACAACTTCGTCTTCATTCCGCTGACGCAAGGATGATCCGCTGTATGTGGTGGGCGGCCACTCCAACTTCATGGTGCTGACGCGCGCAACCAATCTTCCCGGCCCCGACGGCATCGTTGGCACGGCGGACGATGTGCACCAGGCAACCAACCAAACCTCCCCGTTCGTCGATCAGAGCCAGACCTATGCCTCGGACCCGTCGCACCAGGTGTTCCTGCGCGAATACATGATCGGCGCCGACGGCGCTCTGCACTCCTCGGGCGCACTGCTGCGCCACCTCAAGGCCAACGGCAAGGACGGCCTCGCGACCTGGGCGGACCTGAAGGCCAACGCGGCGACATTTCTGGGCATCGCGATCACCGATGCGGATGTGGGCAACGTCCCGCTGCTCGCGACCGATGCCTACGGAAATTTTCTGCCCGGTGAGCACGGCTTGCCGCAGCTCGTGGTCAGAAACGCCGACGGCACGACCAGTCTGGTCGAGGGCAACCTGGCCCACCCGATCTCCACCGCCAACGCGCTCCGCACCGGCCATGCCTTCATCAACGACATGGCGCCATGCCGCCTCGCCGGTTGACGACTTCGGGCATGTCCTGGCACCGGACACCGATACGGCTCTCGGTCAGTTCAACGCCAATGGCACCGCTGGCTGATCCCAGCTTGTTCTACGACAACGAACTGCTGGATGCGCACTATGTCGCCGGCGACGGCCGCGTGAACGAGAACATCGGACTGACCGCGGTTCAGGACATTTTCCACTCGGAGCATGATCGCCTGCTCCAACTCACCAAGGACCTGGTCCAGGGTGAACTCGAGCAAGGGGAACATTTCCTTCGCCGCGAACTGGGTGCTGCCGGCCGTCGACCTCACCGTGCAGACAATCGATGCGCAACGGCAATCCGGATGTAGATGCGCAGGGCAATCCGATCCATGTGATCGCGGCCAACGAATGGAACGGCGAGCGTCTGTTCCAGGCGGCGAAGTTCGGCACCGAAACCGAATATCAGCACATCGTGTTCGACGAGTTCGCACGCTATGTCGCACCGTCGATCCACGTCGCCGCGCGGCGTCAACGTTCATATCGACCCGGCGATCACCTCGGAGTTCGCCAACGTCGTCTATCGCTTTGGCCATTCGATGCTGGATGAGAACGTCAACATGTACCAGATGGATCCGGCGACCGGCAAGCCGGTGATCGATCCGGCGACGGGCCAGCCGAAGATGACCGCAGGAGGGCCTGATCCAGGCCTTCACCAACCCGACGCTGTTCGCCAGCAATCGGCGCCAACATGACGGCGGACATCGTGCTCGGCACGGTCAACCAGGTCAGCAACTCGATCGACGAGTTCGTCACCGGCACACTGCACAACAACCTGCTGGGCCTGCCGCTCGACCTCGCCGCGCTCAACATCGCCCGCGGCCGGGATACCGGCGTGGCCCCGCTTAACCTGGTGCGCAACCAGCTCTACGCCGAGACCGGCGAAGCCCAGCTCAGGGCCTATGCCAACTGGGCCGACTTTGGCAGCCAGCTCCAGCACCCGGAGTCGTTGGTCAACTTCATTGCCGCCTACGGCACGCACAGCAGCATCACCGCTATCATCGACGCAGTCACCGGTCTCTCGCGTGCCACGACGGCGGAGGCAAGACGCGCCGCGGCAACCATCCTGGTCCACAACGGCACCCTCGGCGAGCGTTCAACCCGCTGACCCGGCCAGCGTGGACGCCTACAACTTCCTGCACAGCCAGGGGGCATACGCCAGCAGCACGACTGACGCCCGCGCCATTCACGACTCGGCCGGGGCACCGGCGACCTGGAGCACCGGCTCGTCACGGGCTCGACAATGTCGACATGTGGATCGGCGGCCTGGCCGAGAAGATCAGCCTGTTCGGCGGCGTGCTCGGCTCCACGTTCGAGTATGTCTTCCGCACCCAGATGGAAGCCCTGCAGGACGGCGACCGGCTGTATTACCTGCCGCGTATCGAAGGCACCGACTACGAGGAGTCGCTGCAGGACAGCTCGCTCGCGCAGTTGATCCGGGCCAATACCGACATCAAGCACCTGCCCGGCAACATGTTCCTGACGCCGGAATACACGATCGAGGCAGCAACTACTTCGTTAAAGCGCTAACGCTGACGGCAGCGTCAAACTGGACACGTCCGGCAACACAGTCTTCGCGCTCGACGGTTCCGGCAACAAAATCCTGACCAACTCCTCGACCTGGCTGCACAACCCGGCGACCGGCAAGCTGCTGGTCAACGTGGACCCGGACGGAACGCTTCATTTCGTCGGCGACGACAACTTCCTCGGCAACACCATCGTGCTGGGCGGCACCGAGGGCAATGACAAGCTGACCGCCGGCGCGGCGGATGACGACACGGTCTGGGGCGACGGCGGCAACGACACCATCGACGGCGGCGGTGGCGCGACTTCCTGTTCGGCGGCACCGGCGACGACACCGTGATCGGCGGCCAGGGCGATGACACCCTCCACGGCGACGAGGGCAACGACACCATCTATGGCGGCGACGGTATCGACACGATCTTCGGCGGCGACGGCAACGACTACATCGAAGGCGGCCGCGGCGACGACGCCATCACGGGCGGCCTGGGCAACGACATCATCATCGGCAACGAGGGCTTCGACGAGATCATCGGCGGCGAGGGTGACGACTGGATCGAGAGCCGCGGCGGCCAGGGCCAGCGATGTTCGGCAACTCCGGCGCGCCGACCGGTCAGACGCCGCTCTACAGCGGCAATGACGTGATGATCGGCGGCGCCGCCGGCGGCGACATCATGAAGGGCTTCAACGGCGACGACATCATGCTGGGCCAGGGCAGCTTCACCAAGTTCATCGGCGGTCTTGGCTTTGACTGGGCGTCCTATGAACTGGCCATCCATGGCGTCGATGCCGACCTGAACCGAAAAGAACTGGTCGCCGCGAATGGCGCGGAAGACAGCATCCGCGACATCTACCAGGCCACCGAGGGCCTCAGCGGCTCAGCCTTCGACGACATCCTGAAGGGAACCAACACCACCAGGCTGCTGGCCACAAAGGACGAGCTCGACAACCCCAATCTCATCATCGGCCTGCCGAGCTTCTTCGCGCCGGGCCTGGTTTCGTTCGACGCCGGCAACATCATGCTGGGCGGCGCCGGCAACGACATGATCATCGGCGGCGGCGGCGACGATGTCATCGACGGCGATGCCTTCCTGCATGTCGGGCTGACCAGCTACTCGGCTGGCGGACAGATCATCCGTCAGATCGTCTATGATCCGAACGGCAACACCGTCATTCGCCACGGATTGGCGCGCTCGACCTCGCGCGGTCGATGCCAAGGCAACCCGTCCGACCTGCTGGGCGGCAACGTCAATGCCGGCAATGTCGACACGGCGGTGTTCAACGATGTCTTCGCCGACTACGACATCAACCTGTTCGGCCTGGACCCGAAGGCTTCATCACCATCGATCACGCCAGGGCGGGCGCGCCCATCGTCGGCGGCAACCCGCAGGGGCTGCTCGGCGGCGACGACGGCACCGACCGGATCCGCAATATCGAGCGGCTGCAGTTCACCGACATAACCGTCTCGATCGACTCGAACGGCAATATCCTGACTTCGTCCGATGGCCGGTTCATCGATCCGGTCGCGCGGCGAATCCGATCGGCGGCGACCCGTTCTATGACGCGGTTCCGGTTGGCACGCCGACGCTCACCGAGACCGATCCGGACGGCAACGTCGTGGATCCCACGGTGCTCGCCGAGGTCGGCGACACGCTGCACGCCAATGTCGCCAGCATCACCGACGCCGATGGCATCAGCACCCCGTTCAGTCTGCAGTGGCAGGTGCAGGACTTCCTCTCCGGCGTGTGGCTGCCGATCGTCGGCGCGACCGGCGCGGACTTCAAGATCACCTCGTTCCAGGACGGCAATGCGCTGCGGGTGAAGGCGAGCTACGTCGACGGCAAGGGCGTCACCGGAAACCGTCGTCTCCGCGCCGACCATCCTGGTCACGCTGCCGGGTAACGTGAATACCCCGCCGTTCGTGGTGGCGCAGCAGCAGCTCAACGGCATCCCGGACACCACCGCACTGGCCGGCCAGACCTTCGACTACTTCGTGCCGTTGACCACGATCTTCGGCGACGGCCAGACGCTGCCGAGCAACCTGATCTATACTGCGACCTTGGCGGACGGATCAAGCCTGGCCTCGGTGGGCCTGTCGTTCACTTCACCGTCGATCCCGCCACGCTCGTCGGCACCGGCGAGTTCAAGACGCTGCCGCCGGATCCGCTGGGCCCGGACGGCGTCGCCAACACCGGCGACGAGATCAGCGGCACACTCGATACCCCTGGCCAGATCGCGGTCCGGGTCACGCGCCACGGATACCGGCCCGGGCGTGCCGCTGTCGGTCACCGACACGTTCTTCATCAACGTGCTGCCGCTCGACACGCCGCCGGTCGCGAACAACGACGCCTACTCGATCCTCGAGGACGCGACCCTCACCGTCACGCCGGCCACGCAGGGCGTGCTGGCCAACGACACGGATGCCGATCTCGGTGACCGGCTGACCGCGCAACTGGTGAGCGGACCGGCACACGGGACGTTGCAGTTCCACACGGACGGCACCTTCATCTACAAGCCGACTCTGAACTACGCCGGGACCGACTCGTTCACCTATGTGGCGAACGATATCTTCCTGACCGCCAGCAACGTCGCGACGGTGTCGCTCACGGTCAACGCCAAGGCCCATGCGGTGACGGCGTCGCTGCTGCATGACACCGGCGCGTCGGCGACCGACGGGATCACCAATGACGCGACGCTGTCCGGCTCGGGCTTCGCCGGCGCGGCGGTGTTTGCCGCCGTGATGGCGCGGCCCCGGTCAGGTTTGCCACCGGCGATGCCACGCGGCGCCTGGAGCGGCGCGCCGGTTCTTGCCGATGGTGCCCACACCATCGTCATCAGCGAGACCAACGCGCTGGACGGCAGAACGACTTCGCGACGGTCAGCTTCACCCTCGACACGACCCCACCGCCGACGACGGTGCCAGCTGGTAGCCGACACCGGCGCGTTCGCGACCGACGGGGTCACCACCAACCCGGCATCTGTCCGGGATCGGCGACCCGAACTCCTCGGTGCTGGTCAGCATCGATGGCGGCGCGGCGGTGTCGGTCGCGACTGACCCGACGACCGGCCTCTGGAGCCTACTCGCCGGTCGTCGCGGACGGCAGCGCATACCGTTAACGTGACCGGCGGCACGGATCTCGCCGGCAACGTCGGGCAGGCGAGCCTGACATTTCACCGTGGACACGGTCGCTCCCGCGGTAACCGAGGCGCTGGCCGTCGACAGCGGCGCGTCGGCGACCGATAGGGTCACCAACAACGACACGATCGCGGTTCCGGCGATGCCAACGCCGCGGTGTTCGCCAGCATCGACGGCGCGGCCGCGGTTCAGGTCACCACCGGCGACGCGAGACGGGCGCTGGAGCTTCACGCCGGTTCTCGCCGACGGCAACCACACCGTTGTCGTCAGTGAGACCGACCTGGCCGGCAACACCGGAAATGCGTCGCTTGCGTTCACTCTGGACACGACCCCGCCCCCGGTGACGGTCGCGCTGGTCTCCGACACCGGCACGTCCGCGACGGACGGGATCACGAAGGTCGCGACGGTGACGGGACCGGCGATCCGAACGCGTCCGTGCAGGTGACCATCGACGGCGTCCTGGCCGGATCGATCGCCACCAACGCTGCCGGCATCTGGGGCTTCACGCCGTTCGCCCGCCGACGGGGCGCATACCGTCTCGGTCACCGGCACCGATCTCGCCGGCAACACCAAGACCGCGACCCTGGCCTTTACGCTCGACACGATCGCGCCCGCTCACGCCAACCATCGGAGGCTTCACCTACAACGCAACCGCGACCGCGCTGACCAACTACACGCTCTCGGGCACGGCGGAGGCCGGCAGCACGGTGGTGCTTTCCAACGGCGCCACGACACTCGGCACCGCCACGGCCGCCGCCAACGGCACCTGGACGTTCACCGTCACGCCGAACCCCGACATCGGGCTTCTCGTCGAACTGACGGTGACCTCGACCGATCTCGCCGGGAACGTGTCCGGCGGCCAGTCGGCCGGGGTCGTCGTCGGCACCGCGGCCGCCAATACGCTGACCGGGTTCGCCGGCGTGCCCAACCTGATCCTCGGGCTGGGCGGCAACGATACGCTGAACGGCAGCAGCGCGAATAACATCCTCGACGGCGGCACCGGCAGCGACACGATGACCGGTCTCGGCGGCAACGACACCTACGTCGTCGATGCCGCCGGCGATGTCGTTGAACGAGGCGGCGGGCGGCGGCACCGACACGGTGCTGACGAACCTGGCCACCTACACCTTGGGCGCGAACGTCGAGAACCTGACCTACACCGGGGCCGTCGCCTTCACCGGCACCGGCAACACCCTGGCGAACGTCATCACCGGCGGTGCCGGCGCGGACACGCTGACCGGCGGCGCCAACACCGCCGGGGGGGTGGACACGCTGATCGGCGGTCGCCGGCAACGACACCTACGTCGTGTCCAACGTCGGCGACGTCATTGTGGAGGCCGCCGGCGGCGGGACCGACACGGTCGGACGGCCCTGGCAAGCTACACCCTGGGCGCCAACCTGGAGAACCTGACCTTCACCGGGGCGGGCAGCTTCGCCGGCACCGGCAACAGCCTGGCCAACGTCATCACCGGCGGTGGCGGCGCGGACACGCTGGACGGCGGCGTGAACGCGGCCGGGGTCGACACGCTGGTCGGCGGCACGGGCAACGACACCTACATCGTCAATAACGTGGGCGACGTGGTGACCGAAGCGGCCAACGCGGGCACGGATACCGTGATGACGGCGCTCGCCAGCCTGACGCTCGCCGCCAACGTGGAGAACCTGACCTACACCGGCGCCGGCAACTTCGCCGGCACCGGCAACACCCTGGTCAACGTGATCACCGGCGGCGCGGGTAACGACACGCTCGCAGCGGCGGCGCGAACGCCGCCGGGCTGGCCGGGACACGCTGATCGGCGGCGCCGGCGACGACACCTACGTCGTCATCGAACACCGGCGATGTGGTGACGGAGGCCGCGGGCGGCGGGACCGACACGGTGCGACACGGCCTTGGCGACCTTCACGCTGGCCGCCAACGTGGAGAACCTGACCTACACCGGAGCCGCCGCCTTCACCGGCATCGGCAACAACCTGGCCAACGTCATCACCGGCGGTGCCGGTGCGGACACGCTGACCGACGGCACGAACACCGCCGGAGCCGGGGTGGATACGATGATCGGCGGTGCCGGCAACGACACCTACAACGTCTCCAACGTGGGTGACGTCATCACCGAGGCCGCGGGCGGCGGGACCGACACCGTTCGGACGACCTCGGAAGCTACACACTGGACGCCAACGTGGAGAACCTGACCTACACCGGGGCGGGCAACTTCACCGGCACCGGCAATGCACTGGCCAACACGATCACCGGCGGGGCGGGAGCGGACACCCTGGACGGCGGCTTGAACAGCACGGGGGCGGACACGCTGGTCGGCGGGGCTGGCAACGACACCTACATCGTTCGCAACGCGGGCGATGTGGTGACCGAAGTTGCCACCGGAGGCCAGAACGCATCGACCAATGGCATCGATACCGTGATGGCGGCGGTCAACAGCTACACGCTTGGAGCCAACGTGGAGAACCTGACCTTCATCGGCACGGCGGCCTTTATAGGCACCGGCAACACCTTGGCGAACGTCATGACGGCGGGCGTGGCCAACGGACAGCTGACCGGCGGCGCCGGTGCGGACACCTTCGTGCTGTCCCAGGGCGTTGCCGGCCGCACCGTCACGATTACCGACTTCTCACACGCGGCGACCGATCAGATCACCTTGTCCGGATACGGCATTGGTGCACACCTGACCCAGACAAGCGCCGCGGGTGCCCAGAACACCCAGTATGCCGTGCAATCGGCGGGTGGAGCTACACTCGCTCAGTTCCAGTTGTCGAACAAAGCGGTGCTGGTCGCCTCGGACTTCCACTTCGCCTGACGCGGTCAGGCGTCAGGATTGGAAGGCGAGACGACAATGCTTACGGAAACATACAGATGGTGGAAGGAGCAGATGCGGGACTTGGTGCCCGCATCCTTCCGCCGGTTCGGGCGACGCTGGCGACCAGAACTGATCGTGGCGGCCGCCACGAACGACGCGACCGAGGTGGAACTGAGCCTGCAAGGACGTGGCGGCCAGACCTCCCTGGGCCGCCACGCGCTTGGATCCGCCGTGCAGCACGCGGTCAACCGCGTCCCGAAGGCGCTACGTCGGGCGGCGGTGCTACAGGTTCCGGCCGGCGGTCTGCTGGAGAGGCAGGTGACTTTGCCACTCTCGGCCGAACTGGACCTGCGCCGGGTGGTGGCACACGAAATGGACCGCCTGACTCCGTTTCGCGCCGACGAGGTGATGTGGGACTGCACCACCGAGCGCCGTGATACCGGACTGAAGCGGATTCATGTGCGCGTGACGATGGTGCCGCTGGCGCGGGTGCAGCCGTTGCTGGCTTCGCTGCGGCAGGCGGGCGTTAGGCCGGTACGGGTCCAGGCGGTGTCTTTCGGGCAACTGCGTGCCATTCCCATGGTGGACAATCGCCAGAGGCGGACCTTGGCCGGGCTATCCGCCTGGGCCTGGTTGCAGGGCGGCTGCGGTGTGCTGGCGGCAACGGCAGTGGCACTGCCGTTTATTCTGCAGGCAGTCGCCCGCGACGACGTCGAGACCAGGATTGCGGCGATGCGGCCGCAGGTCGCCGAGGCAGAGCAGTTGCGCAAGGTCATCGCCAGCGGGACCGCCACCGCCGATGTGATCGCGGCTGCCCGCGGCCAGGCCGGCAGCGCATTGCACTCGGTCGCTTTGCTGACCGAGATGCTGCCGGATGACACCTACCTGACGCTGATGTCCGTCAACCAACGCAAGCTGTCGATAACCGGCCGATCCGCCTCGGCTGCCCGGTTGATCGGTGCGCTGGCGGCAAATCCGCTGCTGCGGAATCCGGCCTTCACCGCGCCAGTCCTACGCGACGAGGCCAATCGTGGCGAGATGTTCTCGATGAATGTTGAGGTCGGATCATGAATCGCGCCTGGCTCACCGGACGCTCAGGGCAAGGGCTCGCGCTGGGGCTGACGCTCGCAGTGCTGACGGTGCTCTGGTTCGGCGCGGTGGCACCGCTGATCGAGTGGCATGGCGAGCGCGCCGAGGCTCTCACGCAGCGTGAGGCATTGGCGCAGCACATGCTGACACTGCAGGCGGCCTTGCCACCGCTGCGGCAGCAGGCTGCAGCTATGGCCGCCGGACGAGCGGCGGAGGGAGGCTTGCTGGACGGCGAAAGCGATCCAGCGGCGAGCGCCTTCATGCAGGAACGCTTGCAGGGCATGTTCATGCAGGCTGGGGTCCAGCTCAACAGCGTTGAGACGTTGCCGGGCGAAGACGTGGGCGTTTATCGCCGTATTCGCCTGCAGGTTTCGTTCAATGCAAGTTGGCCAGTTCTCATGGAACTGTTGAGCGAAATTCAACTAGCCTCTCCAGCGTTGGTGGTGAACGAGTTACAGGTTCAACCGGCACTGCATCGCATCAACACGGCTCCAGGCACATTCGACGTCTCTTGCACGGTGTTCGCATTTCGGTTGGGGACGGCTGTGGTGGCCGCGCGATGAACCGCATGGTGGTCCTCGTGGCGGTGGCCGTGGTGCTGGCGGGGATGGTCGCGTGGGAGGCAACTTCATTCGGCTTGATCGCGCCCGCTCCGATACCCCCGCGCCAGGCGGCAGTCGACCCTGCCGGTCCAACCGACGCCAGGCCGCCCCGCACCGCGGATTGGATGGCAACGGCACTGGAGCGGCCGTTGTTCCGGGAAAACCGGCGCCCGGCCATCGCCGTCAGTGATGCGGTCCCGCCGGAGCGGGCGGTGCGGTTGGCCGGGGTGATAACCGGGCCGTTCGGGAAGCGCGCGATTTTCATGTCCACCGGGGAAGGTAAACCAATTGTGGTCTCCGAAGGGGCGCGGGTCGGTGATTTCGTGGTCCGCTCGATCGGTGATGGCCAGGCCGTTGTCGAGGCGGAGGGTGGCGTGCGCACACTGAGGCTGTCCTTTGCCGGCGACCGGCCGTCTGCCCCTCGATGAGACCCTGGCGGTTTGCCTCGAGGCGAACCATCTGGAGCCTTGGCAAAGAAGCAGGTAAAAATACGCGAGTGTCTCGGTCGATATCTGTTGCCGACCAGTCACAATCCGCGGATACATTGCAGTCGATGGGCTGTTCCAACGAGTTTCCGTTGTCGTTAACTACATCGTCAGGATCGATATGATATAAGCTCGCTCGCAGCAACAGGAGCGGTTGCGTTGAGAAATTCGTCGGAGGCAGCCTCCCTGCCGGCCGGTTCCGCCGAACGAAGGGCGTCGGCAAGCGAGGTTGTTCAGGATGCCGATCCGGGAGACTTCTCGGGCGATCTGCTGCTGCAACCGCCACTCAGCTTCCAGAGTCAGCCTCCGCTTTTGCCGCGGACGTCGCAGCGGCTTGTCATCGGGCTGATCGACCACTACTGCTTCAGCCAGGAGTGTCTGCTGCGGGCGCTGCAGGATCTCAATCCCGACGACATCGTTGTTCGGTTCGCAATGGTGCAGGACTGCATCGCGGCGGGGCGTTCCGACTTCGACCTGATCATTTATTACCCGCACGAGCACGATACGGCGCAGTCCACGACTCTGTCGAATGTGACAACGATCCACTCTGCCTATCCCACGGTGCAACTCGTCGTGCTGTCGGACGCCGATGACATGCATCAATCTGTAGCGAAACGAAAAATTCTGGAAAGTGGTGCGAACGCGTTCGTTCCGACCCGGACCAGCAGCGTCTTCATCACCATCGGGGCCATCCGGTTCTTGAAGGAAGGCGGCACTATCGCGCCTCCCCAATCGCCGGCGTCCGCTCGCCGCAGCGGGGCGGCCCACGTCGAGCGGCATCGACGCCTGACGCCGCGAGAGATCGCGGTGCTGGCCCACCTGCAACGCGGTAAGGCCAACAAGATCATCGCCCACGCACTGGGTTTGAGCGAGAACACGATCAAGATACATATCCGCAACATAATGCGCAAAATGGGCGCCACCAACCGAACCCAGGCGGTGGACGCGGCTCGCTCGTTATGGAGCGACGCAGAGCGTCAGTCCGCGACGGATGCAGTCCTCTCGGCCAACCTGGTGCAGGCGGAAGAACGAGGGTGATCGCCGTGCCGTCGGACGCCAGGATCGGCCTCGGGAGGCAGCCCAGCCACGCTCGGACTGATTGGCTCGACCGGTCGAGCATTCAAGAGGACCGGAATGTCGGCCTGCTTGGACAGCGTGCAGAAGAGCCAGGCGTCAGCGCCTGCGGTTGGCCGTCACGTGGCGATGTCCGAGCCGTTGGCACACTGCCGCCGGCCCGCGTTCGGTCCACGGCGCCGACTGCCAATGAACCGGACGGTCTGAGCGAGGAGGCTGACACCGCACTGGTACGCGGCGAAGCGTCCCGTCTCGAACCCTCGCGCGGCATGAGGTAGCTTGGCGCAATCGGCCCTGCCGGCCGCTATCGAAGATCGCGCAGCGCCGCCGCCAGCGGTCCGACCCCCAGCCGGGCAACGGCGTTTTTTCTGGCGCGCGCGCCCAGTGCGGTGCGTTCGGCCGAATCGTCAGCCAATTGGCGGAGATGTGCGACCGCTTCGGCTTGGTCCGGCTCGGCCCAAAAGGCGTTCGCATAAACTCCGCGGGGATCCTCCACCGGGACCAATTCGCCAGCCCACCAGCGCGGCGCTGTTCGTGTCCATGAAACCCATGTTCCCTGACCAACCGGTGGCGATCACCGGTTTTCCCAGCAACATGGCTTCGGCGGGTACAAGTCCGAAGCCCTCGCTGCGGTGCAACGACAAGACGATATCGCAAGCCGCGATCAGTGCTTGCAGGTCGGACGTGGTCAACGTCTGAGTTTCCAATCGGATGTTGGGCGCCTCGGCAACAGCGGCGGCAAGGCGGTGGAAGTCAGCCGGAAAGTGGGTGTGGTTGCTGATCTTCAGCAGCAACAGGCGATCGCGCCGATTGCCGAAGGCGGCGCGGAAGGCGGCAATTGCGCCAAGCGGATTTTTGCGCTCGAAAGAGGAGGCAAGATTGAACATCGTCAGCACGACCACCGCCGCCCGCGGCAGGCCGAAGGCAGAACGGTCCAAGGCCGAGGGTGTGGGCTGAGCGACCGCCAGCGGGTGCGCCACCACGCGAACCCGGCCCGGCAAAAGTGGCTCCAACGCCGCCGCGGTGAACGCCGACGGCACCCAGAGGTCATGCACGAAGCGCGCGCCGATCCCCCAGTCCAGCGGCACCACCGGTAGCTCCCAGGACCAGTAGCCGATCATCCGGCGGCCCCGGACGAGGCTGCGCGGCAGGCGCAGCAATACAAGCGGCAGCAGTGGCGGGTTCACGTGCAGCACCAGCGGTACGGCCTCGGGCAGCAGCGCGGGCGGCCGCGCGGCACGATATCGGTTCAAAATCGCTGCGCGCGCCGGGAAGATAGCGGCCGACGTCGATCGGCCAGGTGGATACTCCGAGCACCTGCAACGCGCGAAGCATCAGTCGAGCACCTTCTCCAAGACCCGAGGCGCGAGACAACTCGCCTGCCACGGCGATACCTTCATGGACCGGCAGGGGAGTGCGGTTGATGCGAGGAGCGAGCAACGCCGTCGCCCTGGTGAGCAACCGTCGGCGTTGCTGGGCTGGCAGCAGACGCCACAGGCGATGCAGCCGGGTCAGGCGGAACTCGGCCGAGGCCAACATCATTGGCGGTCCCTTCTTTGATGCTCCAGCGCGGCGCAGCGCAACGAATCGGACGCCGGAGTCGAGAGGAACACGCGCCTGTCTCCCAGTGGACGCGATCGCGGCGACCCTAACCGACAGCCCCCCACTTAGCGAAGTCGAGGTCCGTTGTTGGTATCTTATTGCTTCCTGCTTCGCATTGCTTCCTGCTTCGCATGCGGCTTGCTTCGCATGCGGCCCCCTCGTTCGCGTTCTCGTTTGCCCCACCGCCCGGAGGGCTGCTGGTGTTATTCGGCGCCGAGGGGATGGCGGGAGGAGCCACCGAGGTAAGAGGTTGCGTTTGGCAGGGACGCGAGCCAGTTTGTGCAAGCTGGCGGGCCATCGGGATTCCAAAATTTCACCGATAGGTGCAGGCCGCATCAATTTCTGCACAGGATTGAATGCATGATATCGCTGCGGCGGGTGATACGAACGGTTTTGCAACCCGCGATCGCGCCGCTCCGCACGGCGGTGGATCGCAGGGTGACAACCCTGCTCGATGCTCGGCTGCGGGCTGCTTCCAGTGAGGTAAGGCCGGGAGAAGTGATCGATACCGCAATAGCGTGCCAATTCATGGACCACCTCGCTTCCCGACTCACACTTGTGGACGAACAGTCCCACCCGACTACCGACGACCTCTGGGTGTTGCTGCGCGACCTCGAAAATGCCAAGTTGACCATCAAGTTCTTTGACCCCGGGTCGGAGCGGCTTCCTCGCTCTGTCACCGGTCCGACGGCGACTGATCGGCTTATCGGCTTTGAATTTTTCTTGACACGGTTACGGCCGAGTTGATTTTAACCTGAGGGTGTCGCCGCCCCCTGACCTTACCCGTCTCAGCCACGAAGAGAAGGACGCGCTGATCCTGACGCTGTTCGCGCAACTATCCGCGGCCCATGAGAGGATCGCAGCGCAGGATGCGCGGATCGCTTCCTTGCAGGGGGAGGCGCGGCTCGACGAACTGACCCGACCGCCGAAAACCCCAGACAATTCATCCAAACCTCCGTCTCAGGGACAAAAGCAAGATCCGTGGAGGGATGCCCGCCCGCGGTAAAGCCGGAGGGTCGGGGAGCTGCATCCGACCCCGAGGGGATCGATGCTCGATTGGCGGCCTGCCCACGGTGCGAGGCCGCGTTCCCCGAGGCGTCGCAGTCCCCACAACAGGTGTATGAACGCATCGAACTGCCGCCGGTCAAACCGGATGTGACCCAGGTGCGCTTGTTTGGTGGCCGTTGCGCCTGCTGTGGCGAGCGCGTGATCGCCGAAGCCCCACCTGGGCTGGAGCAAGGCTCGCCGTTCGGCCAGTCCATCACGGCCATGGTGGTATATCTGCATTACGCCCACGCCATCAGCATGGAACGGCTGGTGACCTTGCTGGACGAACTGTTCTCGCTTTCCATCAGCGAAGGCGCGATCAGCAATATTCTGGCCCGCGCGCGTGAACCATTGCTGGACGCGGCGGCGGCGATCGAGACGGTGGTGCTCGCCAGTCCGGTGATCTGTTCCGATGAGACATCGGTACGGGTGAAGGGCAAGAACTGGTGGGAATGGGTGTTTGTCGCCACAATCGCCGTGCTGCATGTGATCAAACCCAGCCGCGGCAAGGCGGTCGTGACGGCGCTGTTCGGCGAGATCCGGCCCGAGGTCTGGGTCTCCGACATGCTGGGCAGCCAGCGTGGCCATGGCGGCCTGTGGCAGGTGTGCCTGGCGCATCTGTTACGCGACGCCAAATACGCGATCGAATGCGGCGATACCGCGTTCAGCGCGCCGCTCCTGCGGTTGCTGTCGCGCGCCATCGCGATCGGACGACGGCGAGAGACACTGAAGGACACCACCCTGAAGCAATATCTTTACGACCTCCACCGCCAACTCCACCGGATCATGGCCGCCGTCCCGATCGGGGAGCCAGGACGCAAGCTGCGTAAGCGCATTCTCGCCAACCGAGGCCATCTGTTCGTGTTCATGAAAACCCGAGACGTTCCGTATACCAACAACATCTCCGAGCGCCATCTCCGCCCCAGCGTGATATTTCGCAAGGTGACCAATGGATTCCGCTGCGAGTGGGGCGCCGAAACCTATGCAGCCTTCCGGTCGATCATCAGCGCCGCCAAGGCCAACCGCGCTTCGGTCCTCGAAACCGTGCGGTTCGTGCTGTCAGCCAAACGACCCGTGGAGGTTCTCGCCGGGGTGGGGTGAGTCTTTGCTACGAGCTGGCGCGAACCCTTGCCGTTGCGTTGCCGCCACGAACCGGCCTTTCGCCCGGCCACGTTGGTTTGCTAAGCAAGCCCTCGACCCAGGCCGATCTGGAAAGTGACTGGGCGGCATATTGGATCGGCGAGATCAAGGCCGCGCATATATTTCATCGGAAGCTATGGGAATTCGCCTACGTGCTACAGGCGATCCATGAGAACGGCCATCTTCGGCCCGGCGCGCGCGGTCTGGGATTTGGTTGCGGCGCCGAACCGCTGCCGAGCTATTTCGCCAATCATGGAATTCATGTTACCGTGACGGACCTGGCGCCCGAGCAAGCCGAGGGCCGGGGCTGGATCAACACCAATCAGCACACGTCATCACTTGACGCAGCCTACCAAACGCATCTGGTCAGTCGTGAACAATTCGACAACCATGTATCGTTGCGCTACGTCGACATGAATGCGATACCGGCCGATCTGCGCAGCTACGACTTCTGCTGGTCGATTTGTGCGCTGGAGCACGTGGGTTCGATCAAAAAGGGCCTCGATTTCATCGAGAATTCGTTACTTACCTTGCGGCCAGGCGGCATCGCGGTGCATACGACGGAATTCAATTATCTGAATGATCGAAGCGACCATTGACGACTGGCCGACCGTGTCTGTTCCAGAAGCGACACTTCCGTGAACTCGCCGAACGGCTGGAACGGCAGGGCCATCATGTCGCGCCGCTGGATTTCGACGTCGGCGACAAGCCGCTCGACAAGTTCATCGACCTGCCTCCGTACCCGCATGATTGGACGACCGTATCAGCACGATGTCTGGAAGGGCCCCGTCGCCGCATATCAAACTGTCGATCGATGGATTCGCCTGCACTTGTTTTGGGATCATTATTCGTCTGTAAAGCTTGCATAGCGCCGATCCGGCCGATATCTTATTGTTTGATTTGCTCGTGGCCTCAACCCGCCTGAGCTCAGATTTCCATTGCAAATCGTCGAAACAATCCAGGACAAAGCCGGGATCGTAGGTAATGAAAGTCAGTCCCGCAGGAGAGCTGTCTTCGGTGTAACTGTCGGACGGAGCCGCGAACAGCCTATCCGGCGGGATGAAAGGATGGCGGCGGTTCGGTGATCACGGAAATGTTCGGGTAAAGGAACTGATGCATCGCCGGCGGCGTGCACGTTTTGCAATCCCAGATTGCGGATATCCAACCCCGCCGACATCGCCCACATCATCGAATTCACGGTCACCATGCGGAGCGGCATGGGATCGGATTTCAGACGCGGCCAGCACGCCGGCGGTATCGTTCGGGGTGATCGTGGTGACGTCGACGACCAGGAGGCCATCGTCAACCAGGCCTAGCTTCGAGAACGAAACGACGAAGTAACCGGCGGCGATCAGGCCCCGCACCAACTTTTCGCCGAACGGATAGATGTAGCCCGAGGAACGAACGTCGAAGTGACAGCCGACGATGCCACGCGGCGCGCGGGCCGAGCGTGTCGGCGAATCTCGTCCAGAATAACTCGGCGCCGGTTCGCGACAGCGGCTCCGGATAAAGCATCGGCCGGGAATCGGCCAGATTGCCGGCAGGCCGAATGTCTGCAAAAGCGATGTGACCCGGTGCGGGACCGCCCGATCGGTGTCGTTGTATAGCACGGGCAAGGACCAGGAAATTCGCCGGAATGTCCTTGAGTGCGTCGCTGATAATCGTAATTCTTCCAGTGATGGGTCCGCCGTCCTCGGTAATCGACGACCAGGTCGATGTTGGGATTGCCGCGCAGCATCCCCGCCACCAGACGGGAATTGACCTCGTCTTGCGTGCTTGAAGCAAAGGCCTGGATCGGCAAATCGGGATACGCCTGACGCAACGACTCCAGCATCGGCGTGGCGATGAGATAGTCTCCAAGCCCCATGAAAAAGATCAGCGCCAGACCCTCGACGCGGTTCGCACGGCGAGCCGCGGCGATGTCGTAAAAACCGTAGTGGGTCACGGGCGGCGCGATGTGAAAGAGGCGGTTGCCGGCCGCCGGCGCCCACGTCCGACCGTGTCGAGGGCGTCACCGTCCTCTGTGTGGATGGCGCCAGGACGAACGCCCACGCGCCCATAGGCGGCCGCCAGTTGGTCGGCGTGGGCGGCAAGCGAAAATTTGGCCGCCTGACGCTTGCCCCGCGCGGCCAGTTCCACGTCGCTTTTCCCAATCAAGTGCCAGGTCACGGATTGCTCGCGTCATGCCAGGGACGTCCAGCGGATCCACCAGCACCGCCGCGTCGCCGGCGACTTCCGGCAGGGAACCGCCGGTCGATGAAAGCACAGGCACGCCGACTTGCATCGCTTCCAGCACGGGAATGCCGAAGCCCTCATAGATCGAGGGAAAGGCGAAAAAGGAGCAACATTGCATCAACGCGATGATATGGCGGCGCGGCAGATAACCGAGATGCCGCAACAATGGTTTGTTTGTGCCAGGCACGCTGGTTTTGCCGAGACGCTCGATCAGGCCCAGAACGTCATCGTACAGCCAGCCCAACGGCCCGGCGAGCAGCAGTTGCTGCCCGGTATCGCGAGGGTGAAATGCCTCGATCAGCCGGTAAAGATTCTTCTTCGGCTCCATCGCGCCGCAAAAAAACACATATTGCCCCGGCTCCGCGCCATAGAGGTCGGCGACCAGCCGTTCCGCATCCTCCTGCGGCATGACCGGCGGTGGCACGGAATGCTGATACACGACGCTGACCCGCTCGACGGGCAGTCCGAGGATCGATATGAGATCCTCGCGCGACCGCTCGGACGTGGTGATGACGTGATCGGCCCGGCGCGCGATCATTGCATGCAGCCGCGCCGACCGCCCGCTGGTGTCGAGATCGAAATGTGGGAACCGCAGCGAAATAAGATCGTGCAGCGTGTAAATGTTTGGCTTCGCCGCGTGCCGCGATCGGTACCGGCCCCGCCCAGTGCATCGCCGCGATTGAATGGCCGGGCGGCGACCTCGGTGAACTGTCCGCGCACCGCGAAGACGATATGTGCGTGATCGCGAACTTCGCTCGCGTTGAACAGGCCATCGTGAGGCGGCAGGCGTGGCTCCAAGGTATCGAGAGCCATGCCCGCCACCGCCACCGAATGAACGGGCAGTTGGCGGCGGAGCCCGAACCGGGTGCGCCACAGCAGGCCGAGAGCCCGCATCCGGGCCGTGCGCTGCGGGGTTCTGCCGAACACCTGGCTGGCCATGGCGATCTCAGGGACCTCCTTCAAAGGCCGCGCCACACCGCCGAGGAGCATATCAACGCGCGCGCCGGCCTCCCGAAGCGCTGGCGAGTGCCCTTGTGTAGGCGGCGATTCCGGTCTGGTCCGGCCGCAGCAACAGCGACCCGTCGAGCAGTATTCTGGCCGCGCCGGAATGGTCGCCGCGTCGTGGGTTTCGTCAGGTCGCATAGTGGTGCTCGATCCCGGATCCGTCTGCATCTGGCACGAGAGCCACGCCTGCATGTTAGACGCAAGATCCCGTTGCAAGGGCACCCGTCGGCCGACAGCATGAACAAAATATGATTCCAAGGACGTCGGGCTGCCGCCTCATATACTGGCGTCAGCGCGTAATATCTGCCATGTAACGGATATGGTGGGTATAGGCATTGCCGCTCATGCAAGGACGCCCCTAGTGTATTGTTTGGCCGATGATCGCTCCGAGGGCCGATGGCACGCGCGCGGTTTGCGCCAGACTCGGCTGTCGATCATTTGACGGAAGCAATGAGTGATGCCGACGATCGTCGCAAGATTTTGATTTGGCAGTGGGGGCGGCGCGGGGCGGGTCCGCGCTTTGCGGCAGCCCTGGCGGACGGGCTGAGCTCGGTTCCCGGAATTGAGGCCGTTCTTTCGCTTTCAACTGGAGCTGAAATTCTGCGAGGACCGGATCCGCCGATTTGCCAGATCCCAATTGCAACCTATGCAGGGGTTCTCGGACTGACCTGCCGGTGGCTTCGAGCCCCGTTTGTAGTGGCCCAGCTCGTTGGCCGCCTGACGCCGATGCGTCCCGATCTGGCGATTTGCGCCATGCCCGGGCCACTCGACCTCCTGCTGCTCGCGGCTTTGCGGTGGATCGACGTGCCGGCTGTCGTGATCGTTCACGACGCCGACCCACATCCAGGCGACAGTGCACCATTCCTGATGTTTCTTCAGCGATGCTTGATCCGGGGTGCCTCCGCGACCGCTGCGCTGAGCGAACATGTCGCCGCGCGGTTACGGCAACAAGGGGTCGTGGATTTGAACAGGCTGTCCGTGATCAGGCATCCGCCATTCGTCTTCGGACCCCGGCCAGGGCCGCCTCGGGCACATGGCGGACCGTTCAGGCTGCTCTGCTTTGGGCGGCTGCTGCCTTACAAGGGCCTGGACTTGCTGGCCGGAGCGGTGCGCCAGCTTGAAGCACAGTTGGGATGGGAACTGCGGGTGGTCGGCCGCGGGCCGGAGAGTGCGGCTCTCGCCGCCTTGCGTGCGCTGCCGGGGGTAACGGTCGAGAACCGTTGGGTCCCTGAGGAGGAGATAGGATCCCTGATCGCGTGGTGCGACGTGGTTGTGCTTCCGTATCGTGAGGCGAGCCAGAGTGGAGTCGCTCCTGCCGCGATCGCTGCCGGGCGCTTCGTGGTGTCGACGCGCGTGGGGGGACTTGTCGAACAACTGGGTGGCGAAGCGGCGGCCAGACTGTGCGAGCCGGACGCATCCAGCATAGCTGCCGCATTGCGCAGCCTGATTATCGCGCCGCCAAGTGCGCAGCCAGGGCGGGGGCCAGCCGATACCCGGATGGCCTGGCGCGACGCGGCCCAGCAGTTGTTGAGCCAAATCCCGTTGGGCTGTCCGTACGGCCCGAGACGCTGGGGGTGGGGCGTGGCAGCAAAGAACTGGATCCGCCGATCGGCGACTTCGTGGGAACAGGCAGCCTTTAATCGGACAAGTCGGCGGTTGCTGCGGGTGCTGAACGGAGGTAGCCCCAGGCGATCGGGGATCCAGGTATACTGGTTTATTGGGCGTGGTCCGGTCCGATTGCAGCCTTTTAGTCCGGTTGGCGAGAGCGACTACCTGCCTGCAGGGGGCTCGGACGCTTATGCTTCGACCAGCGTGACAAATTTGGCGGCAGCGCTCGATGCGGAACCTGCGCATAAGATTTCGGTCAGCAGAACCAAAACGCTTGCTAAGAGCTCATCGGGACAAGGCGCATCATCGATAGTGAATTGAAAACGTTGGCGGACCCGACACGACTTCGAACGTGCGACCTTCGCCTTCGGAACCATCGGCCGGTCATAGAGGGCTTCGGTCGGGAGAGTTGGCGGAGTGCCGGATGACCTGGATCACCGAACCGCCGCCTCCGGGCGAAAACCTGAAAAATCACGACACCAGTTTCGTCGCCGGCAAGCTAGCAGGCCGCCATATCGTTGCTGATCGCCAGTACGGTGGCATTAGCAACGGCTGGAACGAGCGTGGCGGCGGGCCCGGCCTAGCATTCTAAGGTTTACAACAGGACTTTACGCCGCGTGCTGATATGGTGCTGACACACTAGCTTGGGGTTTTCCGAGCAGTTCGGCTAAATTGTTTGAAATAGATGGTAGCGGCGGGCGGATTTGAACCACCGACCAAGGGATTATGATTCCCCTGCTCTACCGCTGAGCTACGCCGCCATCGGTCCCGGAAGGCGGCGGACATACTAACCCGTCCCTCGTACGTCAACCTTCGCGCATCAACCGCAACACAGCCTGCAGCCGGCCCCGGGTGCCGTCATCCGCCTGACCAGTGATCGCCTGCGGACGCCAATGCCGTTGAAATGCCCGCAGCACTGCGGAAAGAGACGGATCGAGGGCGCCCTCCACCGCCAACCGATAGCCAATTTCCGCCAGGGCCGCACGCACGGGCCGCAGGCTCGCCGCATCTCGAATCGTGCCTCCGACACCTCGATCTGCCACCCCGACTGGCCACAGACCCACCCCATTCTCGGCCAACGCCTGCCAATCGAAACGTTCCCCGGGATCTTCCTTCCGGTCGGGCGCCACGTCGCTGTGGCCAATCACATTGCGGCGTGGAATCGGATGCCGTGCCAGGATGGTCAGGCACAGGTCGCAGAGCGCTGCAAACTGCAGAACCGGGAAATCGCGATAACCCCACTCATGGCCGGGATTGACGATCTCGATCCCGATCGACCGCCCGTTCAGTGCCGCATGCCCGCGCCAGTGAGACACCCCGGCATGCCACGCGCGCCGCGTCTCCGGCACCAGGCGCACCACCGCACCATCCTCATCGACCACGTAGTGTGACGAGACCTTTGCCGCCGGATCGCGCAGCCGGTCGATGGCACCTCGGGCCGATTTCATGCCGGTGTAGTGCAGGATCAGCATGTCGATCGGGACGCCGTCAGGTCGGGCGTCATGGTTCGGGCTGGGCAGATCGGCGATCGGGAGGGCAGGACGGCCGGAGGCGCCGCGTCGCAGGTCGGCCTCACTCGGCCAGTATTGCGCCGGCCGGTGATTCACAGTCCGCGCTCGCGCTTGATGCGGTCCCAGGCGGCGTTGATCCGCGCCACCCTGTCGCTCGCCCGAGCCACGAAATCCTGCGTGGCACCGCGCGCCGCCACCGTGTCAGGATGATGCTCCCGCACCAGGCGCTTCCAAGTCGTGCGCAATTCGTCACCGCTGGCGGAGCGGGACAGGCCCAGCTCCCGATATGGATCGCCTTCGCCCGTCGGCCGATGGGCGAGGCGCTCCGCCGAATGCGTTTCTCCACGCCACTTTCGTCCAGCCGCAGTCCACGATGCACGCCGCGCAGATACGTTTGCTCCCGGGCATTCAGTGGGCCATCGGCGCGGGCGATTGCGAACAGCGCTCTCAGCACGTCCTCCAGGGTGCCGCGATCGTCGCTGAACCTTTGCCCAAGCTGCGCCGCGTACGGCTCGAACGGGTCGTTACTGTCGCGCGCCTGATCGAACAGTCGGCCGATAATGCGTGCAGACTCCGGCGGGATGCGAAAACTTCGCTTGAACGCATCGATTTCCGAGCGCTTGACCGGCCCATCGGCCTTGCAGAGCTTCGCTGCCAGAACCGTGACGGCGACGGCGAACACCTCTTCCTTGCGCCCAGCCATCCCGGCCACGCGGGCCGCGGCGAAAGGTGACCTCCTGGCCAAACGGCAGGTGCATGTTCTGGATCGTGCCGGTGTCGGCGGCATGGCCAAGCGCGGCGCCAATGACCGCGCCGTACGGCCCGCCCATGAAAAAGCCCGCGGTGCCGCCAATGATCTTGCCCCAGTATCCCATTCCGCGACATTACCATGTCCGGGCCAGACCAGAGCAAAACACGAACGCTGGGGGATTGTCGGGTCAGACCCGCAGCAGCGAGGGGTCTCGCAGCGTGGTATCCTGACCCGGGACCGGGTCGGCAATGGCCGCTTCCAGGCTGCTTGCGCCCTTCCATTCATGCGCCGGGCGCGCCTCGCCGCCCGGTCGATCTGGTCGATGCCCCAGTAAATCTCCAGCCGATGGCCGTCCGGGTCGCGAAACTCCACGGCGATCTGCACGCCGGCCCGCCGCCGGCCGTCGAAATCGATCGGAACATTGTGCTGGCGCAGATGCGCGCGGGCGTGGACAACTTCATCCAGCGTTGCCACCTCAAAGGCCATATGGTGCAGACCGGCGCCGGCGCTGGTTGGCCGCTGTCGCCTTGAACAGCGCGATGCCGTGGTGATCCGCATTGCAGCGCAGGAAGATCGCGCCGCCGGGCATCATGTCGTCATCGTAGATGTCGGAGATACGGAACCCCAGGACGTCGATGTAAAAGCGAGCCGAACGTTCGACGTCGGCGACATACAGGGCGACGTGGCCGATCTTGCCAAGCCCGAATGGCACGGCGGGGCGGGGATTTCCTGAATTTCGTGAAGCGCCTCGATGTTCATGGTTTCTATTCCTCCTGGCCTTGTCTAGCTCCATTCTGCGGTCAGCACGACACCGGGTTCACCGCCGCCGGCCAATCCTGCTAACCTCGCCGCGGACACTCACGGAGGCCCGAGAATGAACGTCCCAGCCCA
Organism: uncultured Alphaproteobacteria bacterium; assembly: GCA_963759425.1. Classification (GTDB taxonomy): domain Bacteria; phylum Pseudomonadota; class Alphaproteobacteria; order Acetobacterales; family Acetobacteraceae; genus Rhodopila. The sequence goes on along the minus strand of CAVWZM010000014.1, from coordinate 65,545 downwards.
CATCCGCGGCAACGCCGGCGAAACGGAGCGGTTGCGGATCAGGTCGGCAGCCTTCACCGGCCCGACCGCCGGACTGGCCCCCGGCAACGTCCAGGCCAACCTTGTGGTGCTGCCGAGGTCACTCGCGCACGACTTTCTGCGCTTCGCACAGGCCAACCCGAAGCCATGTCCGGTCCTCGCTGTCTCCGACCCCGGCGCCCGCGACTTCCCCACCCTCGGCCAGGACCTGGACATCCGTACCGATCTGCCGCGATACCGGGTCTGGCGGGATGGAGAACTGGTGTCGGAACCCACCGACGTGCGGGACGTCTGGCGCGACGACCTGGTCAGCTTCGCCATCGGCTGCTCCTTCTCGCTTCGAGGAGGCGCTGGTCGAGAATGGCATCGAGGTACGCCACATCGCCCGCGGGTCCAATGTGCCGATGTATCGCACCAATGTGCCAATGTGTGCCGGCGGGGGTGTTCAGCGGGCCACTGGTGGTGTCGATGCGTCCCATGAAGCCGGCCGACGCGATCCGTGCGGTGCAGATCACCTCACGCTTTCCCTCTGTCCATGGCGCGCCGGTGCATCTGGGAATGCCGTCGATGATCGGGATCGCGGATATCGGCAAGCCGGACTATGGCGATGCGGTCCCGATTGAGGCTGACGAACTGCCGGTGTTCTGGGCCTGTGGTGTGACGCCGCAGGCCGTGATCGCGAAGGTGCGCCCGGCGTTCTGCATCACCCACGCACCGGGCGCCATGCTGATCACCGACCTGCGCAACACCAGCCTGTCGCTGTAGCTTCGGGGCGCGCCACCTGGTCAGCATGCAGTGCGCGAACGTTCTCTGATCGACCATGTCGAGACGCTGATCCACCGCGACGTCGGGCGCGGCATGGCGCCTGTGTTCAAGGCGACCGAGGGCGGGCTTTGGGCAGCGGCGGCGGCTTTGGCCGCGGCATCGTCGCCTCGGATCGGCTTCATCACTGGGTTTTTTGTGCCGAGCGGCGATCCTCCCGCGGCCGAGACGGACGGTCCAGCCGGCGCTGCTCTGATGGCCCGCGGCTTCACCGGGGCGGGCCTGCACTGCCGTTTCGCGACCGACACGGAATGCCGTTCCGCGAGCCGCGTCGCGCTGGATCAGGCGGGCGCCGCCGATGTGCCGATCGATGCCCTCAGCCCAGGCGGATCAGCGGACAATCTTGATCGCTCGCTGGCGGCAGGCGGGGATCGACTGGGTGATCGCCATCGAGCGCTGCGGACCCGGCGCGGATGGTCGCGACCGAAACATGCGCGGCGCCGATGTCAGTGCCCATGCCGCACCGCTCGACCGGTTGTTCAGTGCCGGTCCCTGGCGAACCATCGCGATCGGCGACGGCGGCAACGAGATCGGCATGGGCGCCGTTCCGCGCTCGTCTCATCGCCGAGCACGTCGCCGCTGGGAGAGGTCATCGGCTGCGTGGTGCCGGCGGATCATCTGATCACCGCTGGCGTGTCGCACTGGGGCGCGTACGCGCTGCTGGCCGCGCTGGCGATGCTGCGGCCGGATTGGACCGCGGCGATGCTGGCGCGGTCTCGACCCGGCGTTGGACCGCGCCGTGGTCGAGGCGATGGTGCGGGATGGTCCCGCGGTCGACGGCGTTTCGCTGCGCCGGGCGGCGACGATCGATGCGCATGCGATGGGGGTTCACCACCAGATGCTGGATGCTGTCATGGCTGTCTTGTCGGCCTAACTTGAGAATATTCGGTTCTTTAACGTAACATACAGGCATGGCTCCCGGAACGCGACGCACTTGGTATGCAAAATAGATACGCTGGCGACATAGGGGACTACGTTAAATTCGCCATCCTGCGCGCGTTATCGCCCGGGAGGCGTGTCGGGGTTGCGTGGTGGCTGTTCCCGGACAGCGGACCAAAGGGAGACGGACGGCACACCTCCTACCTCAAGGCGTCCAGCAAAATGGCGACATTTTGATCCCAGAAATTTTCGATGCGCTCGGACAGATGGTCGAATCCGGCGGTCGCGGGGTGGCGGCGCTGGAGAACGCCACGCTGTTGCCTGGCACGCTCTACTTCTCGGAAGTTATTCCGTCGGACGCCACTTCCGCCGAGACGCGTGTATCTGCGGGCAGAGTGGTTCGCTCGTTGCCAGGCGCTGCTCAAGGATTGCGATCTTGTCTTCCTTGACCCGGATAATGGGTTCGAAACGAAAAGCTTCAGTCTCGGCGCCAGGGACGCGGGCAAGTCCGTCAGCCTGGAGGCACTGACCGCATTGCGGCAGAGTGGCCGGACGCTGGTCGTGTATCACCATCACACCCGCCAGCCGGGCGGACATGCAGCCGAGTTGGGTCCTTGGGCTGACCGTCTGCGTGCGCGGGGTTTTGATCGCGTGGATGCGCTGAGGGCGAGCCCGTATTCGCCACGCGCCTTCTTCCTGCTCGATGCCAACGATGAGATGCGGGCTGCCGCGGCCGCTCTCGCCAGGCGATGGCACGGTATGATTTCCTGGCACGCCAATCCGACACTCTCTGAAACCGCGGCTGGATAACCAGCAGGCAGGAGGCGCGTTACGTGATCGTCCCCTCCCGCTTCATTGCCCGAACCGTCGAGCGGAACGCGTCAACGGTGATCGCCATCTCCTCGTCCCCGTGCGTCGCCGAAATGGTGCCGGACGGGCCGGAGTTCACGTCCACGCCATTGACCAGCAGCCCCATGCGGACCTGGCCCGTGACATCCTTGCCGAGCGGCTTCTCGATCATCCTCGGGATGAATGCGGCGGCATCGAAACTACCGGGCGTGATGTCGGCGCCGTCCGGATTGGTATAGATATGAATCGCCGAATACGAGCCGTGGACGGCCCATTTTACCCGCTCCTCCACCAGCACCTCGTTCATCTTCGCCCGCACCTCGGTGCCGTACGCATTCGCCCGGGCGCAGGCGTCGGTGGTGGACAATATCTCCAGCGTGGCGATCCCGGCCGCGGCCGAGACCGGGTTGGCGTTGAACGTGCCCTGATGACCGATCTTCTCTCGTCCCGCCGCTTTCGTGACCTTGAAGTCGAGCCAGTCCAGGATGTCCTTGCGGCCGACGACCGCGCCCCCCGGCAGGCCGCCGGACACGATTTTCGCCAGTGTCGTCATGTCCGGCGTGATGCCGACCACGCCTGCAGGCCGCCGGGGGAAACGCGGAAACCGGTGACCACCTCGTCGAAGATCAGGATCGCCCCGGCCTGCCTCGTCAGGTCCCGCAGCAGCGACAGGAACGACGGCAGGATCGGCATCTTGCCGAAACTCGCGCCCGTCGGCTCCAGGATCACCGCGGCGATGTCCTTGTGGTCGTTGAAGATCCGCGTGATGCCCTCGACATCGTTCGGATCGCACAACAGCACGCTGTCGGCGACCCCGTGCACCACGCCGCTGGTCGCGGTGCCGTCGAAATGATTGATGTGACCGCTGGTCATGTGGTCGTTCCAGCCGTGGAAGTGGCCGCGGAACCGCACGAGCTTCGGCCGCCCGGTAAAGGCGCGCGCCAGCCGCAGCGCCATCAGCGTCGCCTCGGTGCCGGAGGAGGTGAAGCGCACTCGTTCCGCTGACGGCACCATCTGGGTGATCAGTTCCGCCCAGCGCACCTCCAGTTCATGGCAGGCGCCGAAATGGGTGCCGCGATCGAGCGCCGCATGCACCGCCGCCATCACCGTCGGATGGTTGTGGCCGAGGATCAGCGCGCCATGGCCGCCGAAATAGTCGACATACCGGTTGTCATCGACGTCCCATTTCACCGGGCCCAGCGCGCGCTGACACGTAGAGCGGATACGGATCAAAATTGCCGGCTGTCATGCGCCAGTCCGCTCGGCAGCAGCTCCCGCGCCTTGGCCGCGAGCGCCGCCGAACCGGGCGTCATCGCCTCATAGGTCGCGGTCAGGGTCGCATTCGGCAAATTGCTGCTGGACATGGAGAACCCCTCAAACTGATCGACGCTCGCCATAGCCCCGGCTCCGGCTCGATGACTTTATGCCGCCCGGGAACGATGTCGAGAAGCCACGACGCCGCGTCGACAAATCCGCCCGGGAGATTCCAGGGGTTGCTTCGTCGGCCCCAACTCTGCCCTGATGCAGAGCGGAAACTTGGACGGGGTACGCGAATGTGGCAGTTCTGGATCGATCGTGGCGGCACATTCACCGACATCGTCGCGCGCCATCCCGACGGCACCTGTCCACCCATAAGCTGCTGTCGGAAAATCCCGAGCGCTACAAGGACGCCGCCATCGCCGGCATCAGGTCGATCCTCGGGCTGTCGCCCCACGACCCCATCCCGCCCGGACAGATCGACGCGGTGAAAATGGGCACCACGGTCGCCACCAACGCGCTGCTGGAGCGCAAAGGCGACCGCACCCTGCTGCTCGTCAACCGCGGTTTCGCCGACGCCCTCCGCATCGGCAACCAGGCTCGGCCGCGCCTGTTCGACCTGGCGATCACCCTGCCCACGATGCTGTACGAGCGGGTCGCCGAGATATCGGCGGCCGCGTCGGCGTGGACGGCGCCGAGATCGAGGCGCTGGATGAAGACGAGGCCGCGCGCCGTCATGGCCGAGGCCACACGCAGCTGGCATCAACGCCTGCGCGATCGTGCTGATGCACGCCTGGAAATACCCCGCGCACGAGCAGCGCCTGGCCGACCTCGCGCGGGAGGCCGGCTTCACCCAGGTCTCCGCCAGCCATGCCGTCAGCCCGCTGTTGCGCCTGGTGCCGCGCGGCGACACCACCGTTGTCGATGCCTACCTGTCGCCGATACTGCGCCGCTACGTCAGCCAGGTTGCCGGCGAACTGCCCGGAACGCAGGTGTATTTCATGCAGTCCAACGGCGGGCTGACCACGGCGGAGAGTTTCCAGGGCAAGGACGCGATCCTGTCCGGCCCCGCCGGCGGCATCGTCGGCGCCGCGAGGACGGCCGGGATGGCTGGTCTGAACCGCATCATCAGCTTCGACATGGGCGGCACCTCGACCGACGTCGCGCTGTATGACGGTGGCTTCGAGCGGGCGTTCGAAACCGCCGTCGCCGGGGTGCGCATGCGAGCGCCGATGATGGCGATCAACACCGTCGCGGCGGGTGGCGGCTCGATCCTGCATTTCGACGGCGCGCGCATGCGGGTGGGACCCGACTCCGCGGGCGCCGATCCCGGCCCGGCCAGCTACCGGCGCGGCGGACCCCTGACCGTGACGGACGCCAATGTCTGCGTCGGCAAGATCCAGCCTCGGCATTTCCCGGCCATCTTCGGCCCCGGACGGCGACCAGGCACTGGATGACGCGGTCGTGACCTCGAAGTTTACCGCCTTCGCCAGCGAGATCGCCGCGGCAACCGGGGTGACGCGCACCCCCGAGCAGGTGGCGGAGGGCTTTCTGCAAATCGCGGTGGCCAACATGGCGAACGCGATCAAGCAGGTCTCGGTGCAGAAAGGCCATGACGTCAGCCGCTTTGCGCTGCAGTGCTTCGGTGGTGCCGGCGGCCAGCACGCCTGCCTGGTTGCCGACGCGCTGGGCATGGAGACCGTGTTCATCCATCCTTACGCGGGCGTTTTATCTGCCTATGGCATGGGCCTCGCCGACCAGACCGCGATGAAGGAACAGGCGGTCGAGATTCCACTCAGCGCCGACACCATGCCGGAACTCGAAGCCCTGGCTGGACGGCTGGCGGCGGACGCGGTCGCATCGCTGGCGGAACAGGGCGCCGATGCCGCCGAGGTAACGACTGCCCGATCGCTGCATCTGCGCTACGCCGGAACCGAGGCCGCCCTGATCGTTGCCTTGGGCGACCTGCAAACGATTCAGTCCGATTTCGATGCCGCGCACCGCGCCCGCTTCGGCTTTGCCACACCCGAGCGGCCGGTGGTGGTGGAGACCGTTGCGGCCGAGGCCACCCTGCCGGGAGAGATTGCCGCCGAAGCCTCCCTGCCCGAGCGTGAATCCGGCGCCCCGGAGGTGATCGATCGTGTGCGCGTCTTCACCGGCGGCAAGCATCGCGACACGCCGGTGCTCGAACGCACCTCGCTGCTGGCCGGCGACCGGATCGCCGGGCCGGCGCTGGTGCGGGAGGCCAACGCAACCACCGTCATCGAGCCTGGCTGGACCGCCGAGGTCACCGCGCTGGACCATATGATCCTGCGTCGCACCGAGGCGCTCCCGACCCGCGTCGCCGCCGACACCGGCCGGCCCGATCCGGTGATGCTCGAACTGTTCAACAACCTGTTCATGAACGTGGCCGAACAAACCGGCGCGGTGCTGCAGAACACCTCGATGAGCGTGAACATCAAGGAGCGGCTGGATTTCTCCTGCGCCATCTTTGACGCCGACGGCCACCTGGTGGCGAACGCGCCCCATGTGCCGGTGCATCTCGGCGCCATGGGTGAGAGCGTGCGGACGGTGCTGAACCGCCGCCGCGGTCGCCTGAGACCCGGCGACGTCGTGGCGCTGAACAATCCGTTCAACGGCGGCACCCATCTTCCGGACATCACCGTCATCACGCCGGTGTTCGACGGCGCCGGCCGCGATATTCTGTTCTTTGTCGGCAGCCGAGGCCATCACGCCGATATTGGCGGCGTCACCCCGGGCTCGACCCCGCCGATGTCGCGCACGCTGGAGGAAGAAGGCGTCGTCATCGATGATTTTCTGCTGGTCGACGGCGGTCACTTCCGTGAAACCGAGTTCCGCGCTCTGCTTTCGGGCGCCCGCTACCCGGCGCGCAGCCCGGATGTGAACGTCGCCGACATCAAGGCGCAAGTCGCGGCGAACGAGAAGGGCGTGCAGGAATTGCAGGGGGTGGTCGGCCAGTTCGGCTGGCCAACGGTCAGCGCGTATATGCGCCACGTCATGGACAACGCCGAGGAGCAGGTGCGCCGCGTGATCGATCGCCTGGGCTCCGGTCGTTTCGACTATACGATGGATAACGGCAGGCGGCTACGCCGTTGCGGTCAGCGTCGACCGCGAGGCACGCAGTGCGACCATCGATTTCACCGGCACCGGCGCGCAGCACGAAGGCAACTTCAACTCGCCGCCGGCGGTGACCCGGGCGGCGGTGCTGTACGTGTTCCGCTGTCTCGTCGGCGACGACATCCCGCTCAATGATGGCTGCCTGAAGCCACTGACCCTCATCATTCCGCCGGGAACCTTCCTGTCACCCCAATCCGGGGGCCGCGGTCGTCGCCGGCAACACCGAGGTCTCCCAGGCCACCTGCAACGCGCTGTTCGGCGCGCTTGGCTGTATCGCCTGCTCCCAGGCGACGATGAACAATTTCCTGTTCGGCGACGCCACTCGCCAGTACTACGAAACGATCTGCGGCGGCACCGGCGCTGGCCCCGGCTTCGACGGCACCTCCGCGATCCAGACCCACATGACCAACACCCGCATGACCGATCCGGAAGTACTGGAGCTTCGCTATCCGGTGCGCCTGGAACTGTTCGGCATCCGGCGTGGATCGGGCGGCGGGGGAAAATGGCACGGCGGCGATGGCTCGGTTCGCCGCGTCCGCTTCCTGGAGCCGATGACGGCGGTGATCGTCGCGTCGCGGCGGAACGTGGCACCGTTTGGCCTGGAGGGCGGGGCGGATGGGGCGCCGGGTCTGCAATGGGTCGAGCGCTCGGACGGCACGCGCGAAGTCCTGACCGGCACCGACAGCGCCGAACTCGTGCCAGGGGACGTATTCGTCATCGAAACCCCAGGGCGGCGGCGGTTACGGGCCGCTCGTGACCGAAGACGCGCGACCATTGTGGCGGCATGGCTGGCGGAGCCTGTCGTTGGCGCAGGCCAAGGGGCCGATCACCTACGAATTTCGCTGAAACCAGGACATGGTAGTCCGGCGACCCGCTCACTCGCATGACGCCGGCCAGAAACGAGTGTCACTCAACCGGCGGGCTGGCCCAGCGACGACGCGACGTGGTCGCCGTGCTACAGACGTGATCCGGATCGATAGGGTTGCCGGCGCAGCGCGATAGGCCGGTCGGCACAAGGGAGAGACCGCTTGATCAAATGGAGCTTCCTGCTGGCGGTGCCGCTGGCGCTCATCCCGGTCGCGCCAATCGGGGCAATCGCCCAGCAGCCACCGCCGGGACCGGCCCAACCATCACCGGCCCAACCACCACCGGGCCAGGCGGACCCCGCCGCACCTGAGTTCACGCCGCAGGAACTCGAGCAGATCCTGGCGCCGATCGCGCTGTATCCGGACGACCTGCTGACCCAGGTGCTCGCTGCCTCGACCTATCCGCTGGAGATTGTGATGGCGAGTCGCTGGACCGATCAGCCGGGGCACAAGGACCTGAAGGGCGATACGCTGGTCAAGGCGCTCGACACGCAGGACTGGGACCCGAGCGTGAAATCGCTGGTGCCCTTCCCGAGCGTGCTGAAGACGATGAGCGACCAGCTCGAATGGACGCAGAAACTGGGTGACGCGTTCCTGGCCCAGGAGGCCGCCGTGCTCGCCGCGGTGCAGGCGTTGCGCGCCCGGGCGGAGTCGGCGGGAACATTGCAGACCAACACGCAGCAGATCGTCACCCGGGAATCCTCGACGATCATCATTCAGCCGGCGCAGCCGTCCACGGTATATGTGCCGGCCTACAACCCGACCGTGGCTTACGGCGCGTGGCCCTATCCGGCCTATCCGCCCCCCTACTACCCGCCGCCACCCGGCTACTACGTCGGAACGGCGCTGGCGACTGGGCTCGCCTTCGGCGCCGGGATTGCGATCACCGGCGCGCTGTGGGGCTGGGGGAGCCCGAACTGGGGTGCCGGCAACGTCAATGTCAACGTCAACCGCTTCAACAGCATCAACGCGAACAGCGTCAATGCGAACCGGATCAGCAACCGGACCGCGAATTCCAGCACCTGGAAGCATAACGCCGATCACCGGCGGGGCGTCGGCTATACAAATTCTCAGGTCAGGCAGCAGTACCGGCCGAATTCCGCCGGCAACGCCGCGTCGCGAGAAGCATTCCGTGGCCGTGGGACATCGGGGGCGCAGGGCCTGGGACAAGCCGGACAGCGTCAGGCTGGCGCGGGGAACGCGCAAAGCAGGATGGCGAACGCGTCCCGTCCGAATGCTGGCGGGGTGGGTGGCGCGCAAGGCAGGGCGGCGAACACCCAGCGGCCAAATGCCGGTGGCGCGGGTAATGCGCAAGGGAGGTTCGGCAACGCCGGGCGAGCCAACGGAGCGGGCGGTGGCAGGCCGCAGAATGCCCAGCGACCGAACGGTGGCGGCGCTCCCGCGTTCAGGGGCGTCGGCAATGGCGCGGCGACCCGCGCCCAGTCGGCGCAGGGTCATGCCAGCCGCGCCGGTGTTCGCTCGGAGTGGTGGCGCGGCCCGCGGCGGTGGTGGCGCTCGCGGCGGCGGTGGCCATGGCGGCGGGGCCCGGGGAGGACGCCGATGATGCAGCTTCGATCTTTCAGGTTTTGGCTTGGCGCGGTCCTGCTGGGTTGCCGCTGCTCGCGCGCCCGCTGCTCGCGGCGGCACCCGTCGGTCGAGGCGCCGCGGCACTTCGTCTCGGCGGACGCGGCGATTGATGCGCTGGTCGCGGCAGTGCGCGCCGACGACACGGCACAACTCGCGCCTGCTGTTCGGGCAAGCCGGCCTGCGGGATCTGGATGCGGGCGATCCGCGTGCCAATGCCGCGCAGCGCGACAAATTCATCGCGGCCTATGATGCAAAGCACGCGATCGATGTGAACGGCGATGCGGCGACGCTTTCGATCGGGACCGATGACTGGCCGTTCCCGATCCCGCTGAAGCACGCGTCGGAGGGCTGGTCGTTCGACGTCGCGGCCGGTCGCGATGAGATCCTGGACCGTCGCATCGGCGCCAACGAACTGTATACACAGCAGGTCATGCTTGCCTATGTCGACGCGCAGAACGAGTATTTTCAGGGCCTGCACGACGGCCACAAGGTTCATGTCTACGCGCAGCGCCTGTTCAGCAGTCCGGGCAAGCACGATGGGCTCTACTGGTCGACCGAGCAGAGGGCCAGCCGCCAAGCCCGCTCGGACCGCTTATCGCGGAGGCCCGGGCTGGCGGCTACCATCCGGGCGAGAACGCCGAGCCGCAGCCCTATCATGGATATTACTTCCATGTTCTGAAGGGCCAGGGTCCGCATGCCGCGGGTGGCGCCTACGACTACGTCGCGAACGGGCTGATGCTCGGCGGCTTCGGGCTGATCGCGTGGCCGGCGCACTGGGCCAGCACCGGGGTGATGACGTTCATCGTCAACCAGGACGGCGAGATCTATCAGAAGGATCTCGGGCCGACGACGCCGATGCTCGCCAAGGGGATGACCCGGTTCGATCCGGATGACGACCTGGCAGAAGATCGGCAGCGCCTGCGCCGGTCGCAGGGGACGCGGACGAGGACGACGGCGGCTGAACAAGGCAGGCCGGCTGGGCGATGCGGGCAGCATGAGATGATCCCACGCCCCCTGTATGAGCGTCTCGGAGCATGATCGAGGGCAAATCAGTCGATCGCTATGGTTGCTCAATCGACATCAACGCGGACCGAAAGGTTCGGCAGATGGCACGTCGTGGTTGGGCGGGATCCTGCGAGCGGAAACGGGCTAACCGGGACGAGGCGCGCGATTAGAGCGGAGTCCGATCAGTCTGGATCATAGCCAGTTGCGGCAAACATGTTGACGCATTCTGTGGGAGTAATGAGGTCGATGATGCGCCCGATGGCGGACCAAAGCGCATCGATGGTGCGTGCGGCCTCTTTGCGCAGGAGAGCCTTGAGCTTGGCAAAGGCCTTCTCGATCGGGTTGAAGTCGGGGCTGTAGGGCGGGAGATATCGCAATGTCGCGCCCGCGGCCTCGATCAGCGCCCGCACACGCGGCCCCTTGTGGCTGGACAGGTTGTCCATAACGACGATGTCGCCTTGACCAAGATTGGGCACGAGAACGTGCTCCACCCAGGCTTCAAGGATCGTCCGGTTGACCGGGCGATCGATGACAAACGGGGCGACAATGCCGCTGTTGCGCAAGCCAGCGATGAAGGTCGTCGTCTTGTAATGCCCGTGCGGCACGCTCATCCGTAATCGCTCGCCACGCCGGCAGCGGCCGTAGCGTCGGGCCATGTTGGTGCTGGCCCAACTCTCGTCCACGAAGACCAGCCTGTCGGGATCGAGATCGATCTGGCCTTCAAACCAATCCCGACGTTGTTTCAGGACGTCTGGACGATCCTGCTCGGAGGCGTGCGCGGTCTTTTTTTACGCGTCAGGTTATGGCGCATAAAGAAGCGCCACAGCGTTCCGTAACCGAAGTGAAGGTCTCGTCCGGCAAGTTGGGCACGCAATTCCTCGATGGACATGTCCCGCCGCGCCTCGAACATTCGCAGGATCAGCTTCGCGTGCGCTTCGATCGCGGCGCTGCGCCGGTCCCCACCCAGCGGCCCAGGCCGCAGATGTCCCGACTGCCGTTCCAATGCACGCCAACGGCTGATACTGGCAGCGCTGACCTTGAAGCGAGCCGCAGCAGCGCGATGGCTCAATCCCTCGTCGCGTACAGCCGCAACAACGCGTTGTCGTAAATCAAGCGACAGTGCCCTCGACATCCCTGCCGGCCTCCGCTCCGGCAGGTAGCTTGAATCCGATTATAACCAATTCGGGAATCCCCCTCAATTCGATCAGCTCGGATCACGCTCTAATAATCAATAATCTTCAATTTCGCCGCAGCGATCGCCAAATACCCGACGTTGGGTGTAGTCAGGCGCGGGAAAACTGGAGCCGGTTGCATGGTGGATACCGAGACGCTGACCACGGGGACCGCCACGACGGAGGTTGGCCGCGATTTCATTCGCGACATCGTGCAGGCCGATGTGGACGCCGGGCGGATCCAAACCGTCGTGACGCGTTTCCCGCCGGAACCGAACGGCTTCCTGCATCTTGGCCACGCCAAGTCGATCTGCCTGAATTTCGGGGTCGCACAGGAATTCGGCGGCCGCTGCCACCTGCGTTTCGACGACACCAACCCCACCAAGGAGGAACAGCTCTTCATCGACGCAATCCAGCGTGACGTCCGCTGGCTCGGCTTCGACTGGGGCGATTGCCTGCACTACGCCTCGGACTATTTCGAGCAGCTTTACGCCTGGGCCGAGCATCTGGTGCGGCAGGGGAAGGCTTACGTCGATGATACGGCACCGCAGGCGATGCGGTCGCAGCGCGGCACTCTCACCGAACCCGGACAGAACAGCCCGTTCCGTTACCGCTCGGTCGAGGAGAACCTCGATCTGCTTCGCCGCATGCGGGCGGGCGAGTTCCCGAATGGCGCCCGCGTTCTGCGCGCCAAGATCGACATGGCGTCAGGCAACATGAACCTGCGGGACCCGGTGCTCTACCGCATCTTGCACGCCCATCACCCGCGCACCGGCGATGCCTGGTGCATCTACCCGACCTATGATTTTGCCCACGGCCAGTCGGATGCGATCGAGGGTGTCACCCATTCGATCTGCACGCTGGAGTTCGAGGACCATCGGCCGCTGTACGACTGGCTGATCGACAACCTCCCTGTCCCCTCTCATCCGCATCAGTATGAGTTCGCACGCCTGAACGTCGACTACACCGTCCTGTCGAAGCGACATCTGACCCGATTGGTGCAGGAAAAACACGTCAAAGGCTGGGACGACCCGCGGATGCCAACGCTGGCGGGGATCAGGCGCCGCGGCGTGCCGGCCGCCGCGTTGCGCGAGTTCATCCGCCGCGTCGGGGTGGCGCGGGCCTACAGCCAGGTGGATGTCGCCATGCTGGATTCGGCGATCCGCGACACGTTGAACCCGATCGCCGAACGCCGCATGGCGGTGCTGCGGCCGCTGAAACTGATCATCGAGAATTATCCCGAGGGCCGCACCGAGACGCTGGAGGCACACAACCACCCGGACAACCCGGCCGCCGGCACCCGGCCCATCACCTTCGGCCGCGAACTCTATGTCGAGCGCGACGACTTCATGGAAGTGCCGCCGAAGAAGTTCTTCCGGTTGTCGCCCGGGCGGGAAGTGCGCCTGAGATATGGCTATCTCGTTACTTGCCGTGAGGTCGAAAAGGACGCCTCCGGTCAGGTCGTAGCCCTTCACTGTACCTATGATCCCGCGTCCCGCGGCGGCAATTCGCCTGACGGGAGGAAGGTCCAGGCTACGCTGCACTGGGTCGCCGCGGCCGACGCCGTGACCGCTGAGGTGCGACTCTACTCGCATCTTTTCAATCGCCCCGATCCTGGTGCGGATGGTGACGTGCTGGCGGATATCGACCCCAACTCGTTGGAAATTTTGACTGATAGTCTGGTAGAGCCGTCGCTGGTTACGGCCGAGGTCGGGCAGGCCGTGCAGTTCGAGCGCACCGGTTATTTTGCGGCCGATCCGGATACCAGTCCCGGCCGGCCGGTGTTCAATCGGACGGTCGGATTGCGGGACACCTGGGCCAAGGTGCAGGCTGGCGCCAAGCGATAGCACCTAAGCACCTGCCGATCGGCGCGGCACTTGAAGGTCAGCGGCCGCAAACTTCTGGTCGCGCGAAGCGGAACATTGTGGTGTGTCAGTCGCGCGATCAAACGGCGAGCCAGACCATCTCTAGGGGAAGAAGCAGCAATGCCAGCCCGAACCGGCGGCCCTTCCTGAGCGACCTGCGCGAGCCAAGAAGTCTGGCTCAGTGCGACCCGAACCGCCGGGCTGCTCGACCATGCGGCGGCGCATCGGCGCACACCTGCTTCCTGGCAACGAAGCACGCCGCCATCAGGTCCATTTCTATCTCGCCCTGGCCACGCTGGTGAGCGTGTGCTCGGGCAGGCAGGCATGGATCGGGCAGGCGGCGCTGGTCCCGGCGGCGCTCGGGACGGTACCCTACGGCGAAACGATGTCCCAGATTCGATTTCAGAACAGACCGACGTTTCGAGCTGACCGGACCTGGACGGATCTAGCCTGATGAACCGCTGCGGCGCGACCCCGCACGACAAGGACCGGAGTTATACCGGGCCCCTGAGGGGCTGACCGGTATATGCGCGGGGTCGGTCGGGCGGCCGCGCATGAAATGAATAGGATACCAAAGGGCCGACCAAACCAAGAGGTCGCGGTTTTGGCTCGTTGGTATTAGTGCGTCTCCGTTGCTGAACGTGATTTCGCGTTTTTCATTCTTCCGGGTTGCCGGATGCAAGACATTCCGGAAATCGTGTGGAAAAAGGATTGTGCCGGTCGCGGCATCCTGTCACGTTATTGCAAATCATTGAAAGCGGGCGGACGAAGCTGAACCCGCGGCGGGGAGTGGCGATCCGGAAGGCAGGCCTGTTTCAACTGGCCCGGGCGGAGTGACATGCCGATGCTCCAGGCCGCAATCGAGGGGAGCCTCGCCAATGCTGGACAAGCCCGTCGTCAATACATTCGCCCATATCAAGCCCGGCGACACGCCCTGGATCAACGAAGGGTTGCGCAATTTCTTCCAGTATCGCGACCTTGGCATCGCCGACGCCACCGGCGGACGCGTGATCGCGCAACTTGTCAGGGCCAACGAAGCACCGGAGAAAGGCACCGGCTGGCATCAGCATGTCGCCGATTTCCACATCGTGATCATGCTGAAGGGCTGGGCGCGATTCATGTACGAAGACAAGGAGCACTTGGTTGAGGCCGGTGACTGCGTGCATCAGCGGCCGGGCATCACGCATTTTCTTTTCGACTACTCGCCGGACATGGAATACCTGGAAGTGGTTGGCCCTGCGGATTTCAAGACAGTCGAGGTCGAGGGTCCGGCGGCGGTGCCAGCGCCGAAACCCTGGTAACCGATACCGTCCGGGCGGCCTTGCGAGCACGGGCGGCGCTTCGCGGCAACGGCCCGACACGTTGACCTGTCCCGCGACATCGGTCCGTCCCGCTCAATTCGTCAACGGCCACTCGCTTGCGTGAGGCCGGCTGACCGCTTGCATGGCCCTGGACCCGCTTCGCGTTCCAAGCGATACGCCCTGCCAACTCCGCGCACTCAGCCAATGAGCGCCTTGGGTGGTTGGGTGTCAGAACTCGACATCCAGTTCGTCAATCTGCTCGGGCTCGCGCTGAGCCGCGGCGAACCACTCCTTCAGGTCCGGCCAGGCCACGATCTGCCGGCAGTAGCGCTCACAGAGCGTATCAACCTGCACGTCGTAGCTACGAAACCGGGTGACGACAGGTGCATACATCGCGTCGGCCACGGAGGGGTGCCCGCCGAACAGCCAAGGCCCTTTCCAGGTGGTGATGCATTCGCGCCAGATCTCGGTAATGCGGTCGATATCTGCCTGCACCGCGGACCAGACCGCGAAGCCGGGCCGAAACAGGCGCAGGTTCATCGGCAGCGCCTCGCGCAACGCGGTGAAACCCGAGTGCATCTCGCCCGAGATCGACCGGCACCGCGCCCGCGCCTGGCGGTCCCGTGGCAGCATGGTTGCGCTGGGAAAGGTTTCGTTCAGGTATTCCGCGATGGCAAGCGTATCCCACAGCACCACGTCATCATGCATCAGCGCGGGAACCCGGATGGACGAGGATTGCATCAGCAGTTCGCGTCGGTTCACCGGATCATCGGGATCAACCAACTTCTCGTCGAACTCCAGACCTGCCAGCCGAGCCAGCAGATAGCCTCTCAATGACCAGGAGGAATAATTCTTGCTGCTGATGAGCAGTATTGCTTTGGCCATGGTGACAATCCCCGATGCCGCTGGCATGCTGTCAGCAATATAGCAACACGTTTGCCATGCTGGCGAGGCTTTGTGTTAAGTGGACGGTCGACGAGAGACGGGCAACGAGTGACAGGAATTGCGTGACGCAGCAGGCAATGTTGTACAGGCTTTATCAGGCGCAGGCTGACCTGCTGCATCCGGTCCGTCAGGTTGCCCGTTTCGGTGCCGTTCTGGCGGGCGTCATGGACATCGGCACATACACTCCGGCGCCACTGCGGCAGTTCGGTGCCGTGTGCGCAATGCTCGCCGCCAGCGGCCTGACACATCAGCGGCCGGACTACGGGCTTCGGACCAGCAAGATGGGCAACGACCTGGTCGAGGTGACCGAGGAGGCCGCCTTCGAGACCCCGTTCTGCACATTGCTAAGATTCAAGAAGCATACCGAGGCGGTGCAGCCACGCGTCCTGGTGGTGGCGCCGATGTCGGGTCATTTCGCGACCTTGCTGCGCGGCACCGTCAGCGTGCTGTTGCCGGATCACGACGTCTATATCACCGACTGGAAGAATGCCCGCGACACGCCGCTGTCGGCCGGCGCCTTTGGGCTGGACGAGTTTACCGATCACCTGATCCGCTTCCTCGAGGAAATGGGCGAGGGCAGCCATATGATCGCCGTCTGCCAGCCAGCAGTTGCCGCTCTCGCCGCGACCGCGGTAATGGCCGAAACCGGCAACCGGGCGCAGCCGCGCAGCCTGACGCTGATGGCCGGACCGATCGACACGCGGTCCAACCCAACCAAGGTCAATGAACTGGCGAAATCGCAGCCGATCGAGTGGTTCGAGGAGAATCTGATCTCCAGTGTTCCGTGGCGCTACCCGGGCGCCGATCGCCGGGTCTATCCCGGTTTCCTGCAATTGGCCGCGTTCGTCAGCATGAATCTCGACCGCCATATCAACGCTCACGTGGGGCAGTTTCACGCCCTGGCTCGCGGCGACGAAGCGGCCGCCGAAGCGCATCAAAAGTTCTATGCCGAATACGGCGCGGTCATGGACCTGCCGGCGGAGTTCTATCTCCAGACCGTGAAGCGGGTGTTCCAGGACCACGATCTGCCGCTGGGCCGGTTGACCTGGCATGGACAGAAGGTACGGCCGGAGCGGATCCGCCACACCGCATTGCTGACGGTGGAAGGAGAGCGCGACGACATCTGCGCTATCGGCCAGACCATGGCGGCACTCGATCTTTGCACCGGCATCCGCATCGGTCAGAAGCGGCATCATCTGCAAACCGGAGTAGGTCATTACGGCGTGTTCAGCGGCTCACGCTGGGCACGCGAAATCTATCCGCGGGTGCGCGCGATGATTGAGGTCACCAACCACTAGCTCGCGGAGATGACACGCGAGCACACGGTATTCGAACTGATGAATGCTCTGGCGGGCTGCAGTCGGCCTATAGCCCATCGGCGTGACCGCACTTTTCATTCCGCAGCCTCCGGCGCTACACCCCACCCATGTCGCTGCTCGTTATTTCCGGTGTCATCATCCGTATGGGCGGCCGCACCCTGCTCAATGGCGCCGACCTCACGGTCGATCCTGGCCGGCGCATCGGCCTTGTCGGGCGCAACGGCGCCGGCAAATCCACTCTGCTGCGCGCCATTGCCGGCGAAATCCCGCTCGACGGCGGCGACATGCGGCTTCATCCAGGACACGCCTCGCCACGGTCCGGCAGGAAGCGCCGGAGGGCCCCGCATCGCTGCTCGAAACCGTGCTGGAAGGCGACTCCGAGCGGCTGGCGCTGCTGGCGGAAGCCGAAACCGCCAGACCCGCAGCGCCTGGCGGAAATGCATGAGCGCCTGCGCGCCATCGGCGCCGATTCCGCCCCCGCCCGCGCCGCGACCATCCTCGCCGGACTGGGCTTCGACGAGGCGGCCCAGGCTCGGCCGGTGGCGGAGTTTTCCGGTGGCTGGCGCATGCGCGTCGCGCTGGCGACCGCGTTGTTCGCCAACCCCGATCTGCTGCTGCTGGACGAACCGACCAACCATCTCGACCTCGAAGCGACGCTGTGGCTCGAGACCTGGCTGGCTCGCTTCCCCGGCGCCGCCATGGTGGTATCGCATGACCGCGGCCTGCTCGACCGCGCGGTGGAGGCGATCGCGCATCTGGACAAAGGCAAGCTATCGCTGACGCCCGGCGGCTTCGACGAGTTCGTCCGCATCCGCACCGAGCGCGCAATGCAGCAGGACGCGCGCGGCGGAGCGGGTGGCGGCCGAGCGGGCCCATATCCAGTCGTTTATCGATCGGTTCCGCTACAAGGCGTCAAAGGCTCGGCAGGCGCAGGCGCGCATCAAGGCACTGGCGCGCCTGCCGCAAATCGAGAGTGTGATCGAGGACGCGCCGACGCGCTTCGCTTTTCCGCGAACCGGCCCGGATCGCTCCGCCGATTCTGGCACTGGACCGCGTCGATATTGGCTATGACGTCAGTGCCGGTGCTGCGCAACCTCTCGCTGGCGATCGATATGGACGACCGGATCGCGCTGCTCGGCGCCAATGGCAACGGCAAGTCCACCTTGGCAAAACTGCTGGCGGAGCGGCTGACGCCGCTGTCTGGGGAAATGCGGCGCGGACCGAGGCTGAAAGTCGGCTACTTCGCGCAGCATCAGACCGATGAACTGGTGCTGACGGACGATCCCGTCGACCATATGACGCGGGCGTTGCCGCGCGCGACGCAGACCGCAGGTGCGCGCACAACTTGCCCGATTTGGCCTGGATGCCGATCGCGCGAACACCCCGGTCGCCAATCTCTCCGGCGGCGAAAAGGCTCGGCTGTTGCTGGCTCTGGCGACACGGGACGCGCCGCAATTACTGATATTGGACGAACCGACCAACCATCTCGACATCGATGCACGGGACGCGCTGGTCAAAGCGCTGGCGGATTTCCAGGGCGCGGTGCTGCTGATCACCCACGATCCGCATTTGGTCGAGCTGGTGGCCGACAGGCTGTGGCTGGTCGCCGATGGGACAGTCCGGCCGTTCGATGGCGACCTCGACGAGTATCGCGCCCTGTTGGCCGAGCGCGCGCGGCCGCCGGGCGAAGGGGAAGCCGTCACCCGCAAGGATGACCGTCGCGAACGGGCGGAGGCGAGGCTGGCCCTCGCGCCGCTCCGCAAACAGGCCAAGGATGCCGAGTCGCGCTGGCCAACTCGAGGCGGAACGCGGCAGGATCGAGGCGGCACTGGCCGATCCTTCGCTTTATGCGGACCCGGGCCGGGCCGGAGAGATCACCGCGGCGAACGCTCGGCTGGCCGCTATCAGGAAGGAAGCGGCGGCAGCGGAGGAGGCCTGGCTCGCGGCGGCGGAGGCGTTGGAAGGCGCGGCGTGATCGCGGCGGCTCAACAGGCTGTGGCCTGGCTATGATTTGTCCAGCGACAGGCTCGGCATTACTTGCATACCTTCAAGTCGCTATGGTCATATCTCTTTAGCTTTGATTTAGTACTGGCACCGCGTGTATCGCCGTATCAGTGTTCCGGACCTGTGGGCCCGGTTCTCCCTGATGGCCCGGGTCTAATTGTCCCGATCGATGACGGTAGTATGACCAAGCTTGGGCTAGCCATGTCTTTGTGTTCAGACGCAGAAATCGCGGGAGGCCAGGCTATGCCACTATGACGCGAAGGCGCCATCATTCGTTTGGGCGATTGGCATGCTCTGATGAGAGCCGGCCGGGTCCGCCTAGGTCGGACTACCCAAGATTGCGAATAATTAACAAACCGCCGGCTAGCCCACGGACACCGAAATAAACCTCAGCAGTTCGTGATGTGACATCGGTTTTTCCAGCACAGTCATCACGCCCAGGGCAGCCGCCCTGCGTTCGACTTCTGGATTATGAACGCCGGTGATCAAAAGTGCGGGAATATTGATCCCTCGTTCCGACAATTGCGCGATCATATCCAGCCCCGTCATCCGCGGCATGTTCTGATCGACGATCAGACAAGCGAGACGATCCATTTGAGCCTGAGACAGGAAATCGGTGCCGGACCTGTAGGTCTCGAACTGATATCCCATCGTTTCCAACAATCCTCCAAGCACATCACCGACGTCATTATCGTCGTCGATGACGGCAACGACACCTGCATTGTCCCGATCCATGACCTGTCCCCAACAACTGTGCGGAATTTCTGACGCGAACCGACATGTTCCAGAAGCCATTCATCCCGGCAACCCTATTTCGAAAACCAAGGCGCGGCATCACTTGCTATTGTTGAACACAGGCCATACATTGTCGTCGTCAGCGGCCGCGAATAGGTTGCCGTGCGGAAAGGCGGGCTCTGCCCTGCCATCCGGACATCACTGAAGCAAACGGACAACTATTTGCCATTTGGCACAAGGCATCGAGAGACCTGACCGAGTGCAGTCGACTATGACCGCAGCGCAGGTGTGGGCCGTCGCAACGGCCTGCCGGCGACAACTGCCTGATCGCATCATGGCCCGCCCCTCATGGGGGCCTCCCAATCCTCCGGGTGATTGAATTGTCTGAAAACGTAAAGTTTCGATTCGACCAGAGACCTGGCCAGAGCCAGCAAGTCACAGCGGGTCCACTGCCAGAGCCAAGCACTCCATCCGACGATTTGGGCCAGGCTGCTGAAGCCGAGTCGCAGATGCGCAAGGCCCTTGGTCTGTTGGGGGAAGGCGCCCGGCCAAGGCCGGATGCGGAGAGGTCGGAACAATCCGGACGCGGAGCCGATCGCTTCAACAGCGGCAGCGGCCTGCATCGCCGTCGCTTTGTGCAGGATGGCGACATACCGGTCACCGTGCTGCGTCGGGAACCAGGACATGAAGCGCCAGCGCATCGTTCCGCCGCGGCTGTCGCCGGACCATCGAGCAGCCGTCTGCAGCGGACCGAAGCGGCGCTCGCAGCTGAAACCGCCGCTCGGGAACGGGCGGAGCGGGCTCTGGCGGAATCGCAGTCCTCGGCGCGTGACCTGCAGACCAAAATCGGACATGCCGAACTCGCGAAAAACGAGGCGATCGGCGCGATTGCAGCGTGAGCGCGAAGCCAGCGCCGGCCTGCGTGCCGAAATCGAGGCCTTGGATTTGCGTATCCAGGAAGCCGACGCCCGCGCCACCCTTGCTGAAAAGCTGGCGAACGAGCATCAGACCTTGCTGGCTGAGGAACGCCACGCACGGAAGGCACTCGAGCGGGCACTGAGCGCCGTCGAAGCCGACCGCGATGCCGCCAGACAGCTTGTACTGAGCCTATCCGACAATGCATCCGCAAGCCCGCGTAATGATCCACCAGCTCGCCGGCGTGTGGTCGACGAACCTGTGGCCATCCCGGCCAGGCGCGGCCGCCCGCCTGTCGTTGCCGCAACCGAGTCTGAACCGGAACCGGTGAAGTGGTGGCTCAATCCGAAGCCGACGTCGAAACGACGCTGAACATTCCGCCTGATCGCCGTCACCGGCGAACCCAATCGATTAGACCTTCTTCTGCCAGCCCCGTTCGGTCTGCTGCCAGTAGGTGACCCCATGGCCACCGTCTCGGGCGGTCTTCCAGCGCAGACGCGCCGCGACGACCGCCGCCTCGTCATTACCGTCGAACAGGTCGAACACCCGCTCGAAGTCCGCAAGATCGATCGGTGGCGGCGCCGCCGACAAGAAACAGATAGCGGGCACCATTCAGGGCCACGGGCTCCGGTGCTGAGCCATATCGGCTGCAGATCGGGATCGCCGTCCGCCGCTCCCCCGTGCGGCAGCCAAGCAGGCTGCTCCCATAGCCCGGTGCTCACAAAATCCAGTGCCGGCACGCTGGGGCCTAGAACAAGTGCCCGCTGGCCCGCCGCCAGCGTCCGGACAAGAAGCGGCGGCAGCGCGAGAGACAAGGTCGACCGGGTGAGGTGATAGAAGCCGATATCCGACATCAGGCCTCGTAGTTGGCCGCGACCAGCCGATCGAGCAAGCGCACGCCGAACGCCGTGGCCCCTTTGGGCGTGACCGCGGTGTCCTTGGTGCTCCAGGCAGTGCCGGCGATATCCAGATGGGCCCAGGGTTTGTTGTTGACGAAGCGCTGGATGAACTGGGCCGCGGTAATCGAACCGCCGGGCCTGCCGCCGATGTTCTTCATGTCGGCAATGTCAGACCTGATCAGCTTGTCGTACGCTTCATCCAACGGCATCCGCCATACCCGCTCCCCGGTCTCCTGGCCCGCGAGCGCCAGGCGCTGCGACAATCCATCATCGTTGCTGAACATGCCGGCATATTCATGGCCCAAGCCGACGATGATCGCGCCCGTCAGGGTCGCCAGGTCGACCATGAATTTCGGGTCGTATTTTTGCTGCGCGTACCAGATGACGTCGGCCAGCACGAGGCGGCCCTCGGCGTCGGTGTTGATGATTTCGATGGTCTGCCCGGAATAGCTCGTGACGACGTCGCCTGGCCGCTGGGCCGTACCCGGACGGCATGTTCTCCACCAGCCCGACCAGACCGACGGCGTCCACTTTCGCCTTGCGGCCGGCCAGCGTCGCCATCAGACCGATCACCGTGCCGGCGCCGGCCATGTCCCACTTCATGTCCTCCATCCCGCCGGCCGGTTTGATGCTGATGCCGCCGGTATCGAAGGTAACGCCCTTGCCGATGAATGCCACCGGCTTTTCCTTCGCCTTTCGGCGTACCGCTGGAAACGCCGTTCCACTGCATCACCACCATGCGGGGCTCGTTGACACTGCCCTGGGAAACTCCCAGCAGCGCGCCGAATCCCAGCTTGCCCATCTCCTTCGGACCGAGGACGTCGACCTTCAGGCCGAGTTCGGACAGCTTGCGGCAGCGATCGGCCATTTCCGCCGGATTGAGGACATTGGGCGGCTCGCTGACGAGATCGCGGGTGAGAAAGACCCCCTTGGCGGTGGCGTCCAGCGGCTCCCACGCCGTTTTCGCCTTGGCGAGATCGGCGGTCAGCACGGTGATCTTGGTCAGCTTGGCCTTGTCCTCCGGCTTCTCCTTGGTGCGGTACCGGTCGAAACGGTACGAGCGCAGCACCGCGCCGAGCGCGACCTCGGCGGCCTGCGCTGCGCTCAAGGTTCCACGGCGACGGCGACCGTGGTTTCGCGGGGCAGGGTGCTGGAGATTGTGCCGCCGGCTTCCTCCAGGGTCCTCTGCGTTAATCTCAGCAGGTTTGCCGAGACCGACCGCCAGCACACGGGTCAGTCCGCCGCCCGGCGCCAGAATCGAACACGTCTTGCCCTTGGCGCCCTTGAATTCCGCCACCTCGAAGCGCGGCTGATGGCGCCCCCGGTCACCTCGTCGACTTGCTGCCAAAGGCCAGACGGCTGCTCGCCCTCATGCACCAGCAGCGCGAGCGCGCCGGATTTCGGCAGGGCCGGCTTGGCGAAGGCGATATCGAGCATGGTGCTATATTCCTCGGTGGGTCAGGCGGGAGCTTAGCCCCCGGTTGCAGCCATTGCCATCGCCGTCGCCATGGGACACATGCCATAGAGCGAATTGCCGGCCACCAATCGGATCAGCGGTTGAAACGACACTCGGCAGCAACGGTCCCGCGCATCCCGACCATGCGTTTGCGTTGATGCCGCCACGGCGCAAATCATTACTCCAGGCAAAGCCTGACAGAAACCGCATCAACCCAGGCTCAACTGGGATCGGCGGGCAATCCGGCTTCGGCCACGCCCGAAAGCGCCGCGGCCTCGTCGTTGTCCGAACTGTCGCCGGTGACGCCAACGGCGCCGATGATGGCCTCGTCGTCGCCACGGATCAGCACGCCGCCAGGAACCGGGATCATCGAGCCGCCGACCGCGTGCGTGACCGCGGCAATGAAATGCGGCCGTTCCTCCGCACGTTTGCCCAGCGTGCGTGATCCGACTCCCATCGGCAAGCGCGCCATATGCCTTGCCGATCGCGATATCGGCGCGCCGCAGCGCGGTGCCTTCCTCGGCGCCGAACGCCTTCAGCACGCCGCGCGCATCCAGCACCGCGACAGCCATCGGCGCGAATGATTTCTCCCGGGCATGAGCGAGCGCGGCGGTGATGATCGTCTGGGCCTTGGCGAGAGTGAGTTGCGTCATGGTTTCCCCGTCGCAAAACGACCTGGTCGCTTGCAAGTGAATGGAAACAGTCGTCGTGCTCTAATTCATTGCTTCTGCGAGCAACTTTAAACTGGACCTGATGTTCCCCTAAAGAAAAACCCCGTCCGGGTCGCCGTTGAACATGACGCGACCGACGGTCTCGAAATGCGCCTCACGGGACTGGATCTGCTGCGACAGAGTGTGGATGTCGCGGAAGCGCCGCTCGAACGGGGTGCCGAGGAAAGATGGCGGATGTCCCGGCGGCCTTGTAGACCATGTCGGCAATTTCGACCGCGGTATGGATCGCGTGCGCACAGCCGAGCCTGACCCTCACGCGGGCATTGAGATCGATCGGCGCGACTTCATCGGCCTCGGCCCAGACGTCCTTCAGAATTTCGATCAGCCAGGCGCGGGCGGCACCGAGGTTGGCCTCACGGCGTGCGACTTCGGCCTGAATGACCGGACTGTCCGCCAGGCGTTGCAGACCGCGCGGGACCTTTTCGCCCGCCAGGGAGATGAAGGCGTCGAGCATCGCGCGGGCGATGCCGAACGCGACGCTGGCCACGCCAACGGCATACAGTCCCTGCATGGTGAAGGCATAGAGCGGACCGGTGTCGCGCCGCAACGAGGGGTCCTCCCGCGTGCCGCTGTAGGCTTCCGGCACGAATAGGTCGCTGACCCGGTAACCCTCCGACGCCGTGCCGCGCATGCCGATGGTATTCCAGTCGCGGATCGGCTCGGTGCGGTCCTTGGGGAAAAGCAACGTGCGGGTGGTCGGCCGGCCGAAGCGGTTCAGCCGCAGCGACCCGTCGGGCTCGATGACCTGGCAGTGCGCGCCCATCCAGTTGGCCTGACGGCTGCCGCTGGCGAAGTGCCACTCGCCGCTGACTCGGTAGCCGCCCGGCACGGCCTGGGCCCGATGCTGGTTCGGTGGTCCCCACGCGATGATCGTGCGCGGGTCGGCGTAGATCGCCTTCGCGGTTTCCAGCGGAATGAAGGGGGCGATCAGGGACGCGCTGTTGGCGACGAACAGATTCCAGCCGACCGAGCCGTCATGGCGACTGATCTCCTCGATGGCCGGCAGATACTTCCACGGCTCGACCTGATCGCCCCCGGCCGAGCGCGGCAGCAGCATGCGGGCCAGCCGCGCCTCATGGATCCGGCGTCAGAAGCGACTCGGGGATGGTTTGAGTGCGCTCGATCTCGTCGGCCGCGTCGGCGATAAATGGCCCCAGATCACGGGCTCGCGCCAGCGGATCAACCGGGATGGAGCCAAGGCCAACATCGTTCATCGCAAGCTCCAATGCCGAGTTACACCGCCGGGCCCAACCCTTGACCTCTCTGGCGACGGTCGGCCCGTTGGTATCCTATTGATTTCCCGCACGGCCGCCCCATCAACCGCGCGCATACCAATCAGCCCCGAGGGCTGCTGGTATTACATGCAATTACCGGCCCGTTCGGGCCGGATTGTCAATCTTGCGGGATGATGGTGGCGGCAGCCATGCCGGGTACACAAGCCAGATTGAACCAAACCGCCGGTTCCGCTACGACCACAGTGTATGCGCCCTTTAATTCTTAGTGCTGTTCTGCTGACCCTGGCGCTGCATGCCCATCAGCACAGGTGACGCTCGACCTGCATGCGTTGCAGGCGCTGCCCGAACGCGGCGGCGCTGGTACTCAGAACCATATCGCCCCATCAACGGCCCAGCGACCGGCCGGACGAACGCAGACTGCCGTCCCACGTTCCGGAACCCACTCGTCGGCAACCTCTCCGACCGAGACGTCGTCGGCTGATCGGCTCCCGGCCTGAGGCTGCTCCGACGACCGCCGCGACGCCGCCGGCGGGATCCGCGGCAGCCTCACCGCCGGCATCGGCCACGCCGCCGGCATTGCCGCAGTCGGTGCCGCAGACCGCCATGATCACGCCGATCGCTCCCGCCCCGCCGGCCGCCGACGCCGCTCCGCCGCCGCCGGTCTCTGACAAATCCACCACCAGCGCTGCTTCCGACCGTTTCCGGGCTGCGCGTCACCTTCGCCTCCGGACAATCCGAGCTGAGCCCGGAGAGCGTTGCGGCGATCAAACAATTCGCTTCCGCCACGCCAGTCGGGTGACACGGCCAGCTTCAATCTGCTGGCCTATGCGCCAGGCAGTCCCGGACGATCCGTCGACCGCGCGCCGGGTCTCGCTGTCCCGGGCAATGGCGGTGCGCAGCGCCATGGTCGCGGATGGCGTCTCGCCCGCACGGATCTACGTGCGGGCCCTGGGGGCCCAGTACGGGGATGGGCCAGCGGACCGCGTCGACGTCAATGTAGCGGGCATCCGCCGAGTCCGGACCTGCCGCGGCGCAGGCAACGACGAGATGACGCGGCCGTCGGCATATCTGGTCCGTATGGCGATTTTCCTCCTGGTCGTCGCCGTTGTCGCCGGTCTGCTGTCGCCGGTGCTGATTACGGCGTTTTTCAACAATCCGCGTGCTCAACAGTCTGATCCTGCTGGTCCTGTTCCTGGGTATCTGCTGGAATCTGCGCCAGGTCGTGCGACTGTCACCCGAGGTCACCTGGCTGGAAACCTACCAGACGGCCCGAACCCGCCTGGCGGCGCTGCCCTCGCCCAAGCTGCTGGCACCGATGGCCAGCATGCTGGCGACGCGGGAGGGCACGCGGTCACGGCAACGCCGGTCACTTCACCTTGTCGACCACGGCGATGCGCAGCCTGCTCGACGGCATCTTCTCCCGCCTGGACGAAAGCCGCGAGTTGTCGCGCTACATGACCGGCCTGCTGATCTTCCTCGGTCTGCTCGGCACTTTCTGGGGCCTGCTGAAGACGGTCAGTTCGGTGTCCGACGTGATCGGCAACATGACGCTGGGCAACGGCGACATGAACCTGATGTTCGATCAGCTGAAGACCGGCCTCGCCAAGCCGCTGGCGGGCATGGGAACCGCTTTCTCAGCCAGCATGTATGGCCTCGCCGGTGCGCTGGTCCTGGGGTTCCTGGATCTGACCGCCGGCCAGGCGCAAAATCGCTTCTTCAATGAACTGGAGGAATGGCTGGCCGGATTGACCCGCCTGTCATCGGGCGTGCTGGCGGAAGGTGAGGGCGGCTCCGTTCCGCTGTATGTCCAGGCGCTGCTGGAGCAGACCGCGGAGAACATGGAGAGTCTGCAGGGCGTCGTGCATGCGCGATGAGGAAACCCGGATCCAGATCAACCAGGCGGTACTGACCCTGAACGAGCGTCTCGCCACGCTTGGTCGAGACCATGAAGGCCAACCAGCACCTGATGATACGGATCGCCGAGACGCAATCGGCGCTTGGACCGTTTCTGCAACGCCTGAGCGAAACCCAGGCGGGTGATGATGCCACGCGCGGCTACTTGCGAAGTATCGAGCAGCATCTGCAGCGTCTTCTGAGCGAATCGGAGCAAGGCCGCGCCCGCTCGACCGCGGAATTGCGCAACGACCTGCGGGTGCTGACGCGAACCGTCGCGGCGCTGGCCGAGCCGCCCCGGTAGGCCCATGGCAGCGCGTGCTCGCCGCCAGCACGGCAACGGTCTGGACGCATGGCCTGGCTACGTGGACGCGTCTGTCTACGCTGCTGATGGTCATCATCTTCGTGCTGCTGGTGTTCGTGCTGGCGCAGGCGTTCCTTTCGGTCACGCTGTACCGGGCGCAATCAGGCGCTGGAAAAGCGACCAGGCAACTGTCGCGACATCTCGGATGCGCTGTACGGCTGAACGCGGCAAGACGCTCAGTCTGCGGGTATCGGTGGCGCAGCTTGGCAAGGAAGCTGGCCACCGGGACGGCGGAGCGCGACCGGCTGACGCAGCAGATATCCGACGCGAACCTGGCGCTCCAGGCCGCCGGCGTCGCCAACGCGCGGCTGCGCACGCAGCTCACGGACACCGCTGGCAAACTCGCGACGCCACCCAAGGCGGACGCCGCCAACCAGGAAGCCGCGGCGGCGAAGGCTCGGCTGGCGGAAATGCAGCGGCAGATCGCCGAACTGGACCGCACCGTATCCGTCGACAAGGAGACGCTTCAAGCGAAACTGTCCGGATCTGGCGACCTTGACGCAACAGTCGCGTGCCCTGGCGACACTTCGCGATGACCTGGAAAAGCAGGTGGCCGACGCCGCCGCGAAACTGACGACCGAACAGCAGAAGCGACAGGCGGCCGAGACGCAGGTGGGTGATGAGAAAAAACTCAGCGACACCGCAACGGCGCAGATCACGCTGCTGAACCGGCAGATCGATCAGTTGAAGATCCAGCTTACCGCGATCGCCTCGAGCTTGGATCTGACGCAGTCGCAGAATCAGGAAAAGGACGCTCAGATCGCTGATTTGGGCCAGAAGCTGAATACCGCGCTCGCCGCGCGAGGTCGAGGAATTGCAGGCATATCGCAGCGAGTTCTTTGGCAAGCTGCGCAGTGTAATGGCGAACCGGCCAGGCGTGCAGGTCGTCGGCGATCGCTTCGTATTCCAGAGCGAGGTGCTGTTCCCGGTCGGCAGCGCCGAACTGACTGCCGCGGGTGTCGCGCAGATGGCCGCGCTCGCGGTGACGATCAAGGACATTGCCGCAAAGATCCCCGCCGATGTGCATTGGGTTCTGCGGGTCGATGGCCACACCGATCCGCAGCCGGTCAAGGGCGGAGCCTTCGCATCGAACTGGGAATTGTCGGCGGCGCGCGCGATCACCGTGGTGAAGCTGCTGATCGCGGACGGCGTGCCGGCGCAGCATCTGGCGGCAACCGGCTTCGGGGAATACCAGCCGCTGGGGCCAGGCGACACACAGGACGACTACGCCAAGGACCGACGGATCGAGCTGCGGCTGACCGATCGCTGATCCGCCGCCGGGCGTATGACATAGCTGAAGGCCCCGGACTTCGCGCCCGGGGCCTTCACATTGTTTGTGAGTGTCCGTCGCCGGACCGGAAAAGTCTTACGCCGCCGCCTGCGCGCCGGCGATCCAGGTCATGGCTAGGGACACCACGGAACAATGAGACACTGGATCACCTCCTTTCGGTTAGTTGCTGCGATGCCGACAGTTTGCACCCGATTCGGAGCATCTTGCAAGCGAATGAGCAAATAGTTAATGCGCTAGGTGCGCTATTGGCCAGCCTCACGTCCTGGCCTTCCCCCGCGTTCTGGCAACCCCCGGGTGTCTCGGCCGCCCTTGCCGTGACCGCCCGCGTCTTATAGCCGCCCCACTCCTCGCGAAGGCAGGCCACCCACGTGTTCGCATCCGCGCATTTTTGGGTGACGCGCATGCTCGGCCACGGTCGCCGACCGACACGGAACGTGGCAACGGTCGAGTTCGACACCGTCCTTTCAAGCCGCTGCTTTACGGCGCGAACCCGGAGAAGGCGTTAAGCAGCGCCGCA
The DNA here is from genome assembly GCA_963759425.1 of uncultured Alphaproteobacteria bacterium. Lineage (GTDB taxonomy): Bacteria > Pseudomonadota > Alphaproteobacteria > Acetobacterales > Acetobacteraceae > Rhodopila. The sequence continues at coordinate 36,482 of CAVWZM010000014.1, read as the reverse complement.
CGATGGGCGCGTTCGGCTTCCGCCGACCGCGTGAGCGCGGAAAGGCGGCGGTTGGCCTCTTCGCCGAGGCCAGTCAACAACGTTGTGTTGCTCGCCTTCAGCCGCATGACAGCTTCGCCCCAGGTGATTTTTCGCTGCAAGAGACGTACCGCGATATGGTCCTGCCGGTCCCACCCCGCGAGCACGATCGGAACGTAGCTGGACAGACCGCTGCGTGTCGCCGCGCGCACGGCCGCGTTCCTGCATCGCTGCATGTCATCGGACCATTCAATCAGAATCCTGGCCTCGGTCGGTGAGATCAGGCTCGCATCGGCCATCTGCCGCAGGTCCGCCTGCTGAATGTCGCCCAACGGCATGTGCCCACGCAGCAACTCATAGCCGGGCCTTTGTCCAACCTCCATACGGCACTCGCGCGCCTGCTGCGCCGCGGCCTCGAACGCCGCCGCGTCGGTTCGAGACTGAATTCCGCCCGCCGTCTGGCACGCGGCAGTTAGTAGTAATAGGGCGCCGCAAGGAAGATGGCGTCTGCCCCAGACGGCCGCGTCTGTCCGCCTCGATTGGCAATCACGGACCGCCCAGCGCCCGGTCAACGCCGAACTCCGCCATTGGAGATGATCTCTTGCTCAATCTCTCGCCAGGCTTTCCGTCATCTGCTGCAGGATCTGATCGATCGTGAAGCTCGCGGCCTTCTGCCGCGGCGGATAGTCCCTAAAGGTCGCAAGAAACTCCTGGACGATCGTTTGTGTCGGCATAATGACGAATGCGTGGTCCATGTACCAATCCCAGTATGTGTTGGACGTGATGGAGGCCCGCTCAATGGATCGGTGCGGAGGTTGTACAGCCAAGGTATCCGCGTCTTGACGAATGGCTCACCCCAAAGGGCAAGCGTGCCGGGGGACCGCTGCTGGGCGAATACCACCTTCCAATTGTCGAAGCGCAGCGCCATTAGGTCGCCGTCATCGGAGAAGTAGAAAAAGCCGGGCCGCGGGGTCTTGGTCTCCCTCCCCGTCAGATATGGCAGCAGGTTGTAGCCGTCGAGGTGCACCTTGAACGTGCGATCACCGACGGTGTAACCGGCGAGTAAGCGTTCCTTGAGATCCGGCATTCCAGCCGCGGCCACCAACGTCGGCATCCATTCGTGGTGCGAGACGATCTCGTTGGATACGGTACCTGCCCGGATCTTGCCCGGCCACCGGATCATGCAGGGAACCCGAAAGGCACCCTCCCAGTTGGTATTCTTTTTCGCTTCGGAACGGTGTTGTAGCGCCGTCTGGCCAGGTGTTCGCGTGCGGTCCGTTGTCGGTTCCGTAAATGACGATCGTGTCCTCGGCCAGCCCGAGTTCATCGAGCTTCGCGATAACCGTGCCGACGTTGCGGTCGTGGTCGATCATCACGTCGTGGTAGACGTCCTGCCAGCGCCCGGACTGTCCGACGCTCGACGCCTTGGGGTGGGTGCGCAGGTGCATGTGGGTGAAATTGACCCACGTGAAGAACGGCTTGCCGGCTTGATGCATGCGGTCGATAAAATCCGCTGACCGCGCCGCAATATCGTCGTCGATCGTCTCCATGCGTTTGCGCGTCAGCGGACCGGTGTCCTCGATCTTCTGTTTGCCGACGCGGCCCCAGCGCGGCTCGACGGTCGCGTCGTCGGTATCGGTCGCGAAACTATGCAGCACCCCGCGGGGGCCATAGGTCTTCGCGAAGTTGGGGAAATCGGCCGGCTTCGGATAGTCCGACTGCTCGGGGTCCTCCTCGGCGTTCAGATGATAGAGATTGCCATAGAATTCATCGAAGCCGTGCACGGTCGGGAGGAACTCGTTACGATCGCCAAGATGGTTCTTGCCGAACTGTCCAGTTGCGTAACCGAGTGGCTTCAGCATCTCGGCTATCGTTGGGTCGGCGGCGCTCAACCCGATCGACGACGCTGGGACGCCAACCTTCGACAGACCGGTGCGAAACACGCTCTGACCGGTGATGAAGGACGAACGCCCAGCGGTGCAACTCTGCTCGCCGTAGTAATCTGTGAACAGCATTCCTTCGCGTGCGATGCGATCGATGTTCGGCGTGCGGTAGCCCATCATGCCCATGGAGTAGCAGGACAGATTGGTGATGCCGACGTCGTCGCCCCAGATCACCACGATATTGGGCTTGCCGCCGCTTGCCGGCCGCTGTGCCGCCGCCGATGGATCGGTGCCCTGGGCCCGCGCGCTAGAGATCATCCGCCCGCCGCTACCAGCGACGTGCCGTTGAGCAGCATCGCTCGGCGGTTCAGGCGCGTGCTCGGTCCAGTTTCATCCGTCATTACATTTTCCTTCTGAGTGCGCGCCCTGTGAACCCGACCGCAAGATACACCGGAAGCCGATATGACTCATTCCGCTATCGATCATCTGTGCATGCCGAGCGGCCGGTCGGTAGCGACGACAGTAGCTCGGCGCGCAGAGAAACGAACCGCCCTTGACCACCTTGCGCGGAATTCTCACCGCCGGCTGGGTGGGGTCATAGCTCTGGTCGACATCGCCGCCGCGCGGATTGTCCATGACGCAGCAGGCGGATTTGCCGCTCTGTTGGCGACTGCCGGTGTACCAGTCAGTCGTCCACTCCCACACGTTGCCTGTCATATCGAACAGACCGTAGCCGTTGGCGGGATAGCGGCCAACCGGAGCGGTATGCCTTAGGTCGGCCGGATGCAGATTTCGCCAGGGGAATTCGCCCTCCCACGTGTGTGCCATTCTCACGCCGTTCGGCGCGAAGTCGTCGCCCCAGGCAAATTCGGCTCCGTCCAGTCCGCCGCGTGCCGCGAACTCCCACTCCGCTTCGGTTGGCAATTCCTTGCCGCACCAGCGCGCGTAGGCCGCGGCATCCTCGAACGCGACATGCACCACGGGATGATCCAGGCGCGCCGCCACCGAGCTGCCGCGACCTTCCGGATGACGCCAGTAAGCGCGCGGTCGCCACACCCACCAATTGCCGACATTTCCCAGGTCCACAGGTCGACGTGGCGGGTTGAACATCATCGATCCAGGCTGCAACAAGGCTGGCGCGAGTTCAGGAAATGCAGACGGATCAAGCCCGCGTTCCGCGACGGTACGATAGCCGGTCGCCGCGATGAAGCCGGAAAACTGGCGGTTGGTGACCGGAGCAGGGTCGACGTAAAAGCCGTCGACACACACCCGGGACACCGGGGCTTCCTCAGGGTAGTGACGGTCAGATCCCATCAAAAACTCGCCACCCGGGACCCAGACCATATCCCGGGTTATGCCATCGAGCGCCGCAGTCTGATCCAATCGCAATCGTCTCCCCCTATGACCACTGACCACATGGCCAGAAGCAAACCCTAGGCAGGATACTGCAGGTGCTCGCGCCACCGCCCGACAGATCGTGATCCAGCCTTTGGAATTGTTATCCCGGCTCGGTGCCGCTAGCGGCTCGCCGGAGTTGGCTTTGTCTCGCAGGCTCTGGGCCAATTCCGCCGCCGCGCCTCCCTCACGAGCCTCGACAGCGCGCAATCTCGACCAATTCCCCCTTCGGCGGAATCAAGGGGCAGTGACGAAGACTTGGCGTGTCGCATAGGAAATCCATACGCGTCGCCCCGCCAGCCAGTCCGCGCCGAGCACCATGTCGACGATCGGCGACAGGCGGACCGGGGCGACCCAGAGGAGCGGCGCGTCGATAATTTGTGGGCCAACGCGGAGCGAGCGGAACTGGTGGCGGTGCATCACTAGGGTGCGGGTTCCGAGGCCACTGACCGGGGCGCTTGGATCACCCGTCAGATCAGCGGGGCCCATTCTCAAACGGAACATCCCGGGCGCGGCAAGCAAGCTGCTGCTGGCACCGCTGTCCAGTAAGGCGCTCAGCGACACACCGTCCAGCATGACCGGAATTACCAGCGCGCTTTCGGTCGGGTTGCTGACCGGGACACTGGCGTAATCGCCTGCCCAGGGCAGGAATTGACCAGCGCAGCCCCGGGGCTGATACAGCGTCAGTTGTCGAGCGGCCAGATCGAGGTCGAGGTCGAATTCGGACAGGTAGTCGCGTCCGAGCAACCCATCGATCGGCGGGCCCGCATTGCCTGATCGCGGTAGGATGCCGACGGTCAGACTGGTATCGTGGTTTATGGTGCGCCGCACCAGCGCGACTCCACCCAAGGTCAGGCTATGTGGATCGGCATTCGCCCGCCGGTTGACACCGCCTATCCCGCTCATGGTCGTACCGACCCATTGGTCACGTGCCAGGCCGAGCCGGACGATTGCTGCCTCGGTGACAACGGAGCGCTGGGCGCCGGTATCCAAGATGAACGACGCGGTGACGTTGTTGACCTCTACCGGCACCGTGATCATCCCGCCGGTCACAGTCAATACGACCGTCGCTCTTTCGCCAACCAGGCAGTCGCCGTGTGCATGAGTTGGTCCTAGCAAACAGACACACACGGCCAGCCAGCCGAGCCGGCGGAATAGGACCCAGTGGTGCGTGTCGTTAGGCTGCTGCGATCCCGTCGCCTTGCGGTATAGCCCGTTGCGCCTCCGACCCGGCGAGCAAAATCTCACGGCAATGCTCCACGATGCCGTCAAAGGTGGAGATTGCGGTGACCTTGACGTCGCTATTGTGCCTTTTGTCCCGCCGAATAGCCCTTTTCGTATGAACTTCTGCTCGTTGTTCTTCCAGGAATTGACCAGCAGTCCGCCGGCCAGGCCCGCGGCTGCTCCGATGCCCGCGCCGAGCGCCGCATTGCCGGCAAGCGCCCCCACCACTGCGCCACCGGCGGCGCCGATGCCGGTACCGGTGGCAGCACGCTGCTCGCCGGGAGTCAGATTTGCGCAGCCACTGAGCGCCACCCCTACGACGATCAAGACAACGACATTTTTTTTCATGGTTTGGCTCCTTCGTCCTGGTCGTCGAGTTGGTTCAATTCGCGGTGCCGCGCTTTGTCGTGGAGCGGGGGCATGGATACTGATTGATCAGGAACCGTACCAGGCCGATGACCGGCGGACTATCCAGACGCTTCGGCTCGGCGTTTGCCCAGGCGACGAATTTTGCCAGCGCCTCGTTATGCGACGGCCGAGGCATCGGAAGGCAGAAAGGCTGCTGACCCTGTCGTACCACCGCCTCGTAGCCAAGCGCCAACTCGACCACTCCCTCGGCAAAGCCTTGGCAGAAGTTGACCGAAGCAGTCATAAGCGGATCGTCTTGGGCCGCACTACAAAGCGCTATGAGGTCGCCGGTCGTCCGCGGCGGGAATTGATCCCGGGTGACCGCCGCGTTTGCCGCACTGGAAGAAGCGGCAACCAGCACTGCCATTGCACTGAACGCCAAACAGGAAAGCCGCATCACATCCGTTCCCTTAGGGTTATGGACCCGTCATGTTTGTTAGCCAGCCCGGCGGCCGGTGCGGATAATGTAACGCTTTCGGCGGCGATGGCAAAGTTGGTTCCCCCACCGTTTCGGGTGCGTGGAAACCTCCCTATGCTGGCAGCAAAGGGGATGGGTTTCCAGTAAGTCGGTGGACCCGGCAGGCAAAAGGGAGCGCCTGAAGCTGGCTCGTACGGGGTGGCTGGAGCCGCTACCCGTCTCGCCATTTCCGGCTTGCATTGGTCTGGGACGGATCGGCTGACTGCCACAGGCGCTTGTCTTGCGCGATCCAGCCTTGAACGGCGGCTTCCGTCGCGAAGCCTGCGGCGGTTTGTGGAAGCGCGCCGAACCGAATCACTTCGACAACAAAACTGCCGTCATCGCGTTGCGCGATCCGATAGGTTGTCTCTACCATCGAAAACCCATGGCACGACGCTCAGGGTTCCTGCGCTTACCGGCGGAGTTTTTCCCCGTCATCTGACGATCTCGGCAAGGGACCCTCGATGCAGCAGCTACCCGTTGCATCGCGGGGATTGGCTAGGGAGCGACGACCTTGTCAGTGGTTTACCGAGCACGCGGCTCACCGGGCGCCGCGGGAGATCATATAGGAGATATAGTCCGCCTGGCTCATGCCGTCGTATGACATGCCGAAGGGCTTCTTCTTGTCTGGGGCTGGCTGGGCTGTTCCAGAGGGTGACTTTTTGGGACGTGCGGCGGACTTTGGCCCGGGCACGCGAGCCGCCGGCACCACCAATTCGGCTGATGTAACCGCAGCCGACTCGGACCGCGCGGCCATCCACGAGGCAACATCACCGCGCAAATGGTCATTCATGGAGGCGACCGCCCTGGTCTCCACCGACGCGGTATCAGCGTCGACGGCTGGGTCGCCGGGTTGGTCCGGGATGATCTCGTTCATCAGTATGGTTCCTTTCGATCAAGAGAAACTTGGCGGATCAAGGAGAATTGGCCGCTCAAGAAGATGCTGACGCAGACCAGTGGACGCCAACCGGCTGCCCGTGGCAATCCTAGCAATTCCGCAACCAGAGGTTACAAATTTTATTGGATGACTACCACCGCTATGCGAGGAATGAGCGCGTTCTTTGCTGATTTGAATGCGGCCGGCTCCGCTTGCCCTGCTTCCTGCTGAACGATCCCGCCAACCTTCTGGTCTGTCACATTCTTCAATCGCCAGATTTAGGCGGCGCTCACAGTTCTTTTGCGGGGGACCGTGCTTCGCTCAACCATGCTGACCGACGTGCACAGCGAGGCGCTGTTCCGCTGTTGGCGGGTTCGAGTCGAATCCAGAAAAAGACCAGGCCGCCGCCTGAGGCCGACCACCGGTCAGCCCCCCGGCTGACCGGTTCATTGGCCGAGCGCTTGTCCGACCACATGTCGGAAGGCAGTTCGGGTCGTGGGCATCCGGTATCAATACTCGGCGGACGCGTCCCCGCTGGACTGTTTTTCCGATCGGTCGGTTACCATGGCCTCGGTGGTGATCATCAGCGCACCGACCGATGCGGCGTGCTGCAAGGCCGACCGCACGACCTTGGTCGGATCGATGATGCCGGCCTTTACCATGTCCTTGAAGGTGCCGCTCTGCGCATCGAAACCCCAGTTATACTCGTCCTTTTCGAGCACCTTGCCGGAGATGACGGCGCCATCTTCGCCGGCGTTCTCGACGATTTGCCGCAGCGGCGTCAGGACCGCTCTACGGACGATATCGATGCCGACCTGCTGATCGTGGTTATCAGCCTTCAGTTTGGACAGAATGAGCGAGGCGCGAGCGAGGGCGACGCCACCGCCTGGCACAATGCCTTCCTCGACGGCCGCGCGGGTTGCATGCAGGCCATCGTCCACGCGATCTTTCTTCTCCTTGACCTCGACTTCGGTGGAGCCGCCGACCCGTATGATTGCCACCCCGCCGGCGAGTTTCGCGAGGCGCTCCTGCAACTTCTCGCGGTCGTAGTCCGATGTCGTCTCCTCGATCTGCGCACGCAACTGCGTGCAGCGTGCGGCGATGTCATGCTTCTTGCCGTTACCTTCGACGATGGTCGTATTGTCTTTGTCGATCAGCACCTTCTTGGCCTGGCCGAGCATCGCGAGGGTAACGTTTTCGAGCTTGATGCCAAGGTCTTCGCTGATCAGATCACCATGCGTGAGCACAGCGATGTCCTCCAGCATCGCCTTGCGACGGTCGCCGAAGCCGGGCGCCTTCACCGCGGCGACCTTCAAACCGCCGCGCAGCTTGTTGACGACCAGAGTGGCGAGCGCCTCACCCTCGACGTCCTCGGCGATGATGAGCAGCGGGCGCGCGGACTGGGCGACTGCCTCCAGCAACGGAAGCAAGGATTGCAGGCCGGAGAGCTTCTTTTCGAACAGCAGGATGTAGGGCTTTTCCAGTTCGACCGTCATTTTTTCGGCATTGGTAATGAAGTAAGGCGACATGTAGCCACGGTCGAACTGCATGCCTTCAACGATGTCGAGTTCCGTTTGAATGCCCTTGGCTTCCTCGACCGTAATGACGCCCTCATTGCCGACTTTCTGCATGGCTTCGGCGATCATGCGACCGATTTCCACTTCGCCGTTCGCCGAAATGGTGCCGACCTGTGCCGTTTCGGCCTCGGTGGTGATCTTCCTGCTGCGTTTCTTGAGTTCATCGACAAGAGCAGTGACCGCCTTGTCAACGCCGCGCTTCAGGTCCATCGGGTTCATCCCGGCGCCGACGGCGCGCAGACCTTCCCGCACGATGGCCTGGGCGAGCACGACCGCCGTCGTGGTGCCGTCGCCGGCGATGTCGGTGGTTTTGGACGCGACCTCGCGGACCATCTGCGCACCCATGTTCTCGAACTTGTCGGAGAGTTCGATTTCCTTGGCGACCGTGACGCCGTCCTTGGTGATACGTGGCGCGCCGTAGCTTTTATCGAGGATCACGCTGCGCCCCTTGGGGCCGAGGGTGACCTTCACCGCCTCGGCGAGCGTATCCACGCCACGAAGCATGCGTTGGCGTGCATCATCTCCGAAGCGAACATCTTTCGCTGGCATTAGCCTGATCCTTCCTAAATCCGTGGTCTGTCTGAACCTGAGGCTGGTACGGCTGCTTGCTGCGATCACGCAGCGCCGAAGCCTCACTTTTATTTGTGCGAAATGGTTTAAGTAACTCGTGTATCGCGCCGCCTCGGGATAGTCGAGGCAACAAAAGTTTGCCAAGGCGCGGGTGATAGCACTCTTCCCATGAGAGTGCCAGGACAATGATCATGGCCGGGCCGGGCCGGCATCGGGTGCCGTTGCCGCCGGGCGGTGCATGCAGTCGCCTGTTGTAGTGCAGACAATCAAGTGACGCAATCTTGAGTTGCAATCGCTTTTAATATGGGTCTTGCGTATTCATGCTATCTTTTGCGATATTATATGCCATATTAAGACATGGTTGATACCTCTTATCACGTCACTCCGGGAGCCAGCCGCGGCTTTGACGTCCACATGACGAAGCCAGGCGGCCAGGTAAAGACAGCCACCGGTTTTGACAGCGAGCACGAGGCTCAGGCTTGGATCGTGCAGACAAGGCGGATGAAGCGAGATGCCGCTCCCTGGATCACCCCGGTGGCTCGGAAGCGAGAAGCTGCGACAGTGCATCGAGGCACAATCGGCAACGAATTGCCTGACGCTACAATCGTCAAGCCTTGACGCCCGGGACAGGCTCGCTGAAATCTGTTTCACGGCGGAATGATTACCGGACACCGATGCATCCGCTGCCAGCAGCCCCATATGAGTAGATAATCCAGATCAGGTGGGACAATTGGTGGCGATGACAGCGGTTACGCTTGCGATGGTGGATGCTGCCTATAGCGCGACGGCGGCGCGGACCAAACCGGCCGATACCGACCCATTCAGCAAGGGAGATTTCGTCGTCTACCCGACCCATGGGGTGGGCAGAGTGGACCGTGTCGGCTCCGAGGAGATTGCCGGGCACAGGCTGGATTTCATCTACATCTCGTTCGAGGAAAATCGAATGACGCTGCGGGTTCCGGTCGCCCAGGCGCGAACCGCGGGTCTGCGCAAGCTCGCGAGCCCCGAAGCCATGGCCGACGTGCTGCGTATTCTTAGTGGCCGTCCTCGTGTAAGCCGGCTCATGTGGGCCAAGCGCGCGCAGGAGTTCCTTGCCAAGATCAATTCGGGCGACCTGAAGATGCTCGCAGAGGTCGTGCGTGATCTGCATACCAGCGCAGGCGGTTCCGGTCCCAGCTTCAGCCAACGCAATCTGTTCGAACTGGCGATTGATCGCCTCGCCGGAGAGTTTGCCGGGGTTTCGCGGACTGACAAGGCTGACGCGATCGGCAAGCTGACCGAAACCCTGCAGGGCGGCCGAACAGCGGATATGGAGCGGAGCGAGCAAGCGCCCGCTTCCGCCTGCGTCTAGAACATTTCGACCTGACCGAGCCGCCGAAAAATGTCTTCCCGGTTGTTTGATCGCCCGCGACTTACGCACTTGAACGATCCACTCGGCACGGTCCTGGCCCAATTGGAAAAGTTTTTTCTGGCGAAAACTTGCAATCATCCTTATCTAGCGCTGACGGCACTTTTCACTTCTGACTAGTTGTACCTGCTCATTGCGAAGCCTCGCATTCGGTGCTCCTAAATGTTGAAGAGTAATTTGGTCCACACCGTGTGGGCCGCCGAGTTTACGGAGAGAGTTGATGTCGCAAGGCACGGTTAAATGGTTCAACGCAACAAAAGGCTTCGGTTTCATTCAACCCGATGACGGCTCCAAGGACGTGTTCGTCCACATCTCAGCGGTCGAGCGCGCTGGCTTCGCCAATCTGAATGAGGGGCAAAAGCTCACCTACGACCTTGAGAGCGGCCAGCAGGGCAAAACCTCTGCGACGAACCTGAAACAAATCTGAGTTCGACGGCCGCTGTCGCAACCATAGGGCCCGGCACCGGCTGTCGCTTGACGGCGCCATGCCGGGCGCAAACTTGCCACCCGGCGCGGTATCCTCGAAAGTCGCGGTTGTATAGAACAGGGTGAGGCCAAGCGCTTCACCCTGAATCGCGCCGGAGAGCAAGATGGTTTTCAAGCCCAATTACAATCAGCAGCGTGCCGAACGCAATCGCCTGAAGCAGGCGAAGAAGGATGCCAAGCTGCGCGAGCGTGAGGAGATCGCCACTCGCCGCAAGGAAGAGCAGGACGCAACGCCGCCCGACGCGGCGGAGTCCGAGGTGCAGCGCGGATCGTGATCGGCGCGCTCGGAACAGGACCTACAAAATATGAAAAGCCGTTCAGCGAGCGCGTTCGTGTTCTTTGATGTCACCTATGCCGACGGAAGCAAGAGATCCAACAGAAAGGTCCTGGCGTCCGTATTGAAGGGTTTGGACGGCGATGCGGCGGCACAGCCCATCATCGAGGCGCAGGATGAAGAAATCGCCCTCGCATCTGGCCGTCCGCGCGGCGTCATCAAGTCGGTGAGGCGGTCACGGACTTGACGGGGACAGGGCGGAGGGCCCCGCTCTGCTGGCCGTCCGGGAACTAATCGAACGACCATGGCTACTGGCGAGTATCCTGCCTGGCCGGTAGCCAGATCTCGACCATGTTGTGCGGTGTGCTAACCGACTTGGAAACGTCCTCGATTTTCCACCGGAAGCCCAGGTTCCCGAGCGTCTTGCCCACGGCCTTGGCAAGCTCTTCGTTTTTTCCAACTGAGAACCGAATCACCGCGATCCTGGGCATGTCGGCCTGGGCCCCATAATCGACTCGCGCGGCGTCCGGGGCGATCCGAGCCGCCAGCGTTCGTGCGGTTTCTCCTGCCTGCGTCGCACCAATCGGATAATAGATCCACACAACCGGTTTACCCTGTTCGGGCTCACGGGCCGTGGCAATTGCACGGGCGGGCGATGGGCTGGCGCCCGTGCCCGTTTCGCGTTGGGCGACCGGCGACTTGGCTGAGCCCGACCGCGGCGGGTCATTGGGCTTCGCCGGGTCATTGGGTCGCGGCGGGTCATTGGGCTTCGCCGGGTCATTGGGCCTTGGCGGGTCGCTGGGTCGGGGAGCGACGAAAGGGGCCGGGTTCGACGGGTTGTCGATGCTCGGTTTTGCCGGCACGGGGTCAAGTGAACGCGAAGTTCCCGGCGACGGAGGAACAGTGTCGAGCGAAATCGGAGCGGCGTTGTCCGCCTGAGCCTTGGGTGGCTCGGCTTCGATCGCGACTTCGGCACGCCGCGAAACATTCTCCGGAGCAATTGGCGGTTGGCTGACCACGGGCGGGGCGGGTTGGACCGGTTCGGTCGTTGCGACCACACCAGGCTCGGGATCTTGCTCAATCTCCTGTCGTCCGAGAATGAGCAGAGCCAAGCCGCCAGCCGCTGTAGTCGCGATTACCAGAGCCAGAAACAGGGTCAGTCCGCGCAATCTGCCGGTTCTTACCCTTTCGGGCGGAGGGGGTTGCACCGCCACTGCGGTGACAGCCTCCTCCTCGTATTCGGCTCGCAGAGATTCCAGAACGAGGCGCTGAAGCCGCTCCTCTGGTGTCGTCTCATCGTCGATGGCTACCCGCGCGGGGTCTTGGGCCAATCTCGATCCGATGTTCATCGAGTGCAAACCACGCTGTCCAGTTTCAACGCCTTATCGGCAACCACGGAACCTTTGCCCCGCTACCGCACGCGATCCGCCGCCGCCACCCTGTTCCCTACGCCGGCGCGTTCTTCCGGGCATCGTCCCGGGCGCCACTTTGGAGTGGATTCGACCACCGCCGCCGGACGACCCTGACGACTGTTTCGGATTTCTATCTTGCTCCTCAATTGCCCGCCTGTGAATAAGCCCAAACGAGGATTGGCCAGATTGGAATGTTCGATACGGAAGTTATAGGCCGCCAGAAAATGGTCTAGCCGTGGTTCGAGCGCGGGATTGACGCACTCGGAAATTTCGCTGAGGGCGATCCTGCTCCGAGACTGGAAGAGCAGATGGAGATGCCCACAAAATGCTTTTGCATGCAGGCCGGCAAATACGGCAAACCGTCAACCGATATCGTATCTTGGATCCGAGTAGTCGATCACTCGCACCTCCTCGGACGCTATATCCAACACGGCACAGCTCAACTGGCGATTGTTGCGACTGTCTCGAGCGTCTCCCGCGGAGCCGGGATTGATCACCAGAACGCGGCCTATGCGCTTCACCACCTGGCAATGCGTGTGCCCATACAGCACGATGTCCGCGCCGGCGTCGGCAAAACGGTCAAGCTTCGGGCTGTGTGGGTGCACGTATTCTCCCCGAGGTTCCCAGGGCGTCGAGTGGATCAGCAACAGCCGCTTTCCACCGAGTTCGAGGTACCGCCGATGGGGCTGCTCCGCCAGAAACTTCAGCAGCGCCGGATCGATCCCCGCACGCCGGCGGGCGCGTTCCCCGGCGGAGGAGAGAAACACCTCCTCGTGGTTACCCTGGATGATGTGCGCGCCGCGCTCTCTGAGCCGCGCCACGACATCGTTGGAAAATTGATATTCGTAGATACTGTCGCCCAGGCACAGCAGTTCGTCGACGTCCCCCATCGCGTGCAAAGCCAGCTCCAGGCCCTGGGGATTGCAGTGAAGGTCCGAAACGATCCCAACTTTCAACGGCCGGCTCCACACTGAAATGCACAGTCACTGCCTGATTTTACCTATCGGCGCGCGGACGTCGACCCGCTCGACCGACAGGGCAGATCATTGCCCGCCATCGCCCCGATTGATTGGTTGGTTGGTTCGGAACTGGACTGGCCGGCGGGTGCGACCGTAGGCAGGGTCAGTTTGGCCCATTCGCCGGACGGCCAGACCGAGGGGACCGCGCATGATCTTACCGAAGCAGCCGCAATCCACCCTCGCCGTGGCCGCGCACTATGACGAGCTCGACGAGTTCTACCGCGAGGTCTGGGGCGAGCATCTCCATCACGGCTATTGGGCGACCGGACGGGAAAGTCCCACGGAGGCCGCCGAAGGCCTGATCCACCTTCTGGCCGCTCGGCTGCGGTTGGCATCCGGTCAGGAGATCTGCGACATCGGCTGCGGCTACGGGGCGACGGCGCAGCATCTTGCGGAACGCCATGCTGTCAGTGTGGTCGGGGTGACGGTGTCCGCGGTTCAGGCCGAGCGGGCCCGCATGCGTGTCGCGTCATCCGGTAGACTGTGCATGCTGCGGCTGGACTGGCTGGCCAACGGCTTCGCGGCCGAGCGGTTCGATCGCATCTATGCGGTGGAGAGTTCCGAGCACATGCCGGACAAGCCGCGATTCTTCCGTGAAGCGTTCCGAACTTTGAGGCCCGGTGGCGTGTTCGTGGTCTGCGCGTGGCTGGCGTGCGACGACCCAGCTGCATGGCAGACCCGGCATCTGCTCGAGCCGATATGCCGCGAGGGGCGGCTACCGGGTATGGGAAATCAGGCGGACTATTGCCGGCTGGCGGAACAGGCTGGGTTCCGACTGAGCGGCGTTGACGATCTGAGTGATCGGGTACGGCGGACCTGGTGGATTTGCGCACGGCGTGCTGTTGGTCAAATTTGCCACCAGGCCCCGCTACGTGCGCTTTCTGCTTGACCGGACGGCGACGAACCGCGTGTTCGCCGTCACCTTGGTGCGGATCATCATCGCCTACCGAACCCACTCGATGCGCTATTGTCTGTTCGAATTCCTTAAGCCAGGTGCTGCGACGCCCGGTGACCCGGCGCCAGAACCGTCTGCGCCTGACTGAAAAGAGCTGAGGTCTGTCGCGTTGTCTTGGGCGGCGAGGCTATGCCGCCATCCGGGCGAGTCGGTAGTACAGCCCGGTGGATCGCCGGTGCGCCAACCGCGCTTCGGGTGAGAGCTCCTGCACAAGGCGCGTCTCGGGCTCGAAATGCCGATAATGGTCCACCCCGCGAACCAGAAGGGCGGCCGGCACCGTTTCCAATGTCGGGCGTACACGGGTCGGAACGTAGCTGAGCGTGAGGCCGATGCGCCGATCATCGCTGTTATTCGGTCCGGACGCATGCAACGTATGTGTGTGGTGCAGCGACATCTCTCCAGCGCGCAACGGCGCGGCGACCCCATCGTTCGGCGCGTAGCCGCTGACGGTCTGACCGCGTCGAATGAGATTTTCTTCGCTGGGATTGTCAAAATGGTCGGCGAGGCCGCGCTTGTGGCTGCCCGGGATCATTCGTATGCAGCCGGATAATTCCGACGACTTCCGAGAGCGCTACCCACGCCGTCACCTGCTCGGCGGGATCGAGATGGAAATAAGCATCGTCCTGATGCCACTCGGCGAAGGTGGGACGATGCGCCTCCTTGGTTTGCAGCGTGAAATGAAACAACAGGATGTCGGGACCGATCACGTCCTGGACCGCGTCAAGCACCGCCGGGTGATGGACGATTTCATCGGCCCAGGCAAACAGCAGATGGCACTTAGACTTTTCGGGAAATGTGAGCGGTTTGCCGCCGATTGCCTCGTAGGCTTCGAGCGCGGCGCGATGACGCCGGACCTCCTCCGCCGACAAGACCTGAACCGGTGCCGTGAAGCCGTCGTCGCGATACTGCGCAATCTGCGATTCGGTCAGCCGGAGTGGCATGGCAGCCTTCCTGTATGAAACCTCGGGTGCAAGCGTATGCCGCGTGAAACAGGCCTCTTTGTCAAATCGCCGCATGGGCGGGAGGTGTCGGGGCAGGAACGACGACCAGAGAATTAGGCCGGCGAGTGCCACCCTGGAATGTCCCGCTTTGTAGGATCAAGGGCGTGGGTGGCCGCCTGCGCCGGCCATGCCGGGAGATCGGTCACCGGCCTGCACGGGAAAATCTAGATCGGCCGGCACCAGCGCCTCATCGGCAGACAATGCACCAGGACAGGGGCGATACGTTTGCCGCTACAACAGGAAGAACGCCATCAGCACCAGCAACACCACCATGAAGATGATGAGGCCCAGGGTGGCGGAGGTGAACCCGTGCCACATTTTCTCCCGGTCGGCGGTCAAGGCTTCGATGGTTTCCGCTCCGGAGAAGCGAGCGCTGCCGTGGTCAGACATGGTACCCCGCGAGGCTGAATTGATTGATCGCCGTTCTATTGCAGGCCAACGTGCCACGGCAAGGGATTAGCCAGACAGGATGCCGGGTCGGGCGCGCGTCCCGGCAGCGCCGGCGGCAGCGGCGGCGAGGGCGGCCGGATAGATCACATGCTCCTGACGCAACACGCGCGCCGCCAATGTGTCCGGCTAAGTCATCCGGCAGCACCGGCACGGCGGCCTGGGCCAGAATTGGACCGTCATCCATCTGCTGGGTGACCAGATGCACGGTGCATCCGTGCAGCTTTCACGCCTGCCGCAAGCGCACGAGCGTGGGTATGCAAGCCAGGAAAGGACGGCAACAGGCTGGGATGGATGTTCAGCATGCGGCCCTGCCAGGCCTCGACCAGAAACGGGGTCAGCAGCCGCATGTAACCCGCGAGGCAGACGATCTCGATCCCGGCGGCGCGCAGCATCGCGTTGATCGCCGCCTCGTGCGCTGCGCGATCGGTGCCGAACCGCCGGTGATCGACCACCTCGGTCTCGAACGCCCGTCGGCGCGTGCCGTTGCCAGCCCGACGGCGTCGGGGCGGTTGGAGACCACCAGTGCGATCCGGCGGGAAAAGCCGGATCCCGCGCCGCGGCGATCAGCGCTGCCATGTTGGAGCCGCGGCCGCTGATCAGTATTGCGACCCGCCGCTTCATGACGGCCACGTTCCGGCCGGGCCACCGGCCGGCGTCATGCCAGCCAGTCAGAGGGCGGGTCGATAGCAACCGACGCCGGGCCTTTCGCCGCCTGGACTACGCCGATGCGGCTGACCTGCTCGCCCTGCTGTCGCAGCATTGTGGTCGCGGCATCGGGGTCGGAGACCACCAGCGCCATGCCAATGCCGCAGTTGAACACCCGCAGCATCTCATCGGCGTCGATGCCGCCGGTGCGGCCAGCCAGGGGAAGACCGGCGGTACCGGCCATGTCGGGCTTAGTGAGGCGGCCATGCCATCCGGCAGGACGCGCGGCAGGTTGCCCGGCAGGCCGCCCCCGGTGATGTGAGCGGCGGCCTTCAGCAGACCGGCGCGGTGCAGCGCCAGCACCGGGCGCACGTAGATCCGCGTCGGCGTCATGAGTGCCTGGGCCAGTGTCTGTCCGGCAACGAACCGGGCAGGATCGGTCCAGGCCAGCCCGCGGACGCCACGACGCGACGCACGAGGGAAAATCCGTTCGAGTGGATGCCCGAGCTGGCCAGCCCCAGCACGGTATCTCCGGCCGCGACCGAACGCGGCAACAGGTTGCCCCGCTCCACTGCGCCGACGGCAAAACCCGCGAGATCGTAGTCGCCGGCGAGGTACATGCCGGGCATTTCCGCCGTCTCGCCGCCGACCAGCGCACAGCCGGCCTGCCTGCAACCTTCCGCAATGCCGCTGATGACCGTCCGGGCCTGTTCCACCGACAGCTTGCCCGGTGGCAAAATAATCCAGAAAGAACAGTGGTTCAGCGCCCTGCACGATGAGGTCGTTGACGCACATCGCGACCAGGTCGATGCCGACGGTATCATGCAGTCCGGTCTCCACGGCGATTTTCAGCTTGGTGCCAACGCCGTCGGTGGTGGAGACCAGAACCGGGTCGATGAAGCCGGCCGCCTTCAGGTCGAACAGCGCGCCAAAGCCGCCCAGGCCACCCAGCAAGCCGCTACGCGCAGTGCTGCCGGCCAGCGGCTTGATCGCCTCCACCAGAGCATCGCCGGCGGCGATATCGACCCCGGCCCGGCGATAATCCAGGCCTCTCGGTGCCGGCCGGCTGTGATCTTCCGTGCTGGTCATCGCGCCCCTCTTCAGGCCAAGCCGAGCGTCATAACGATATTTATAGTGGGCACAATCATGCCCGCCGGGTCCAATGAGCGCCAACGCACTAGCCGGAGTCACTATCCGGCGGGAAGATGCAACGACGGGCTCGCAACCGTCGCATGACGTCGCGGTTGCGCCTATTGTCGACCCAGCGTTGATCGGCTGTGCTGTCTCACCTGTGCCTGGCATCCGGAGCCGAGCATCACTTCGCGGGCGGCCGAGGCCAGATTATCAGAGGGTCCGTGGGCCGACGGGCCCGGACCATAGGGCGCGATCAGACTTCGCGGTTGCTACTGGTCAGGAGGATGGGTGCGGAATGCCGGATGGCGCAAGGTTCGCAGGTGGGGGAACGTCCTCGCTGCTTAACCTTCCGAATATCGTGACCTTTGCGCGGTTGTGCGCCGTGCCGCTGGCATTTTGGCTGGTGGTGGAACACCGGATCGGGCAGGCCTTCGTGCTGTTCCTCGCTGCGGGCTTGTCAGACGCCTTGGATGGCTGGCTCGCACGCCGCTATGGTGGCAACGCGGTGGGCGCGGCGCTCGACCCGGTGGCGGACAAGGCGTTGCTCGTCACCATGTATATCACCCTCGCGCGGGTGGACGCGTTGCCTGACTGGCTCGCGATCCTGGTGGTGTTCCGCGATGTGGTGATTGTGGGCGGCGTGGTCACGCTGGCGGTAATTGGACATGCGGTGACCATTCGCCCGTTGTATGTATCGAAAGTGAACACTCTGCTGCAGATCGTGCTGATCGCGGTCATCCTGCTGCAAGGCGGCTTTGGCATCGGCGTGCCCGGCCTCGACATGGTTCTGGTCTGGGCGGTGGCTCTGACGACACTGGCTTCGGGCGCGGCCTACGTCTGGGCTTTCAACACAGCCTGGGGAGGTTCGGGTGGCGCCGGCAGGCCATGATGACAGCGTGATCGCCGACCCTCCGAGCCGGCGGCTCGGCTTCCGCCGCGGAGGCGATCGAGAACGTACGACCCTGGCGACGCGGCCGGGTATACCCCGGATGCGGTCGAGACCGAGGCCACGCCGACACCTGTAGTAACGCGTGGCCCGCTGTCGCAATCGACCCGGATCCAGCGGATCGCCCTGATCATCGGGCTTCTGGTGGCACTATGGCTGGCGCTGCAACTGTTTGCCTCGGTGCTGGCGCCGTTCGTGGCCGCCGGCGTCATCGCCTATGCGCTCGATCCCGCCACCACGCGGCTCCATCGGCTCGGCATTCCTCGCGGCGCGGCCGCTTTGCTGATGATTCTTGCGGTGATCGCGGCGGTGCTGCTGTTCGCGCTGCTGCTGTATCCGCTGGTCGTGGTGCAGATCGGCCTGCTGGTGAACCGGATACCACAATACGCGACCCTGCTGCAGGGCTGGGCGCGGGAAGAGTTGACCGTGCTGCAGGACAATTTCGGGCCTGATGTGGTGAACGACAAGCTGCGGGATCTGATCAGCGGTCAGGCCGGGTCGATGCTGAGCATTCTGCTGTCCACCGTCACCAGCGTGATCGGCAGCGGCTTTGCCATCTTCAATCTGCTGTCGCTTGCGGTCGTAACCCCGGTGGTCGGCTTTTATCTGCTGCGAGATTGGCCGAATGTGGTTCAGATGGTCAGCTCGTGGCTGCCCTGGCGCTATCAGGGGGTAATCCGGGCGCAGGTAAAGGAGGTCGATCGCATCCTGTCGGCCTGGGTGCGCGGCCAGGCGCTGTGCTGCCTGTTTCTGGCGCTCTACTATGCCCTTGGCCTGACCGTGGCCGGGCTGGATCTGGGGCTGATCGTCGGGCTGACCGCCGGGCTATTGTCCTTCATCCCCTATGTTGGCTCGATCACGGGCGGGGTGACCGCTGTCGGATTGGCGCTGGCGCAGTTTCCGCACTGGCGAGGTGTTGCCGTGGTGGCCAGCGTGCTGATCGTCGGACAGATACTCGAGGGCTACGTGATCTATCCGCGCTTCCTTGGGGACCGAGTGGAACTGCCGGCGGTATGGGTGATTTTCGCGCTGTTCGCGGGAGGCGCCGCGTTCGGCTTCCTCGGCATCATGCTGGCCGTGCCGGCCGCCGCCACGATCGGCGTGCTGGCGCGCTTCTGGTTGCGGCGCTATCTGGCCAGTCCGCTTTATCTCGACCCGCCGGCCGCCTGATGTCGTCTAACCGGCTGCAGCTCGCCTTGCCGTTTCGGCACGAGGCCACCTACGATCCCCGCGATTTTCTCCCTGCCGCGTCCAACCAGGTCGCGCTGGCGTGGCTGGACCGCGCCGGGGACTGGCCGGAACGGCGGTTGGCACTCTGGGGACAGGCCGGCTGCGGCAAGAGCCACATGCTGGCGATGTGGGCGGCGCGCGTAGGTGCGGTTCGCCTTGCCGGTCAGGCGCTGGGCGGCCTGGACGATCTGCCGCAGACCGGGGCGGTGGCGGTGGACGATGCCGACGCGGTGGCGCCGGATACCGGGCTGCTGCACCTGCTGAACACCGCCCGTGACCGCGGGCTGTTCGTTCTGCTGTCGGGCCAGACCCCGCCCGCCCGCTGGCCGGTTCGGCCTGCCCGATCTTGCCAGCCGGCTGCGCAGCATCACACCGATCGAGATCGGGCCGCCGGATGACGATCTGCTGCGAGCCCTGCTGATGCGCCTGCTCGCGGATCGGCAACTCGCGGTGCCGCGTCCGGTCCAGGAGTGGTTGCTGTCGCACCTGCCGCGCTCGCCGGGCGCGCTGCGGCGGGCGGTTGCTCACCTGGACCGGGCCAGCCTGGCGTCCGGCCGGGCGATCACGCAGCCGCTTGCCTCTAGGTTGCTGGCGGAAAACATCGAGTTGGAAATGGATCATGCCGAGGATGAAATTTCCATGGCGAATGACGTGCCCGGTTCGCGGACCAGCGGATTGGGGTAGTGTCGGCGGTCAGTGTCCCGATTCGGACCTTTTTTCAAACTTCGTTCCGATCGATTGCGAACACTTGGATCTATAAGGACGCCAGAAAAGCATTGTTTCGGGCTGACCAGGCCGCCAACAAATGGTCTGGCTTGCTCATTGTGCGATCACATGATTCACACACTCGAACGTTTCGCTAAGCGCGATCACGCCCTGGCGGGCGAAGGAGGGGAAAGGTGGCGGAGAAGGTCGATCTACCCGAGGGTGTCTCCCGAGCCGGGGCTTCGGCGTCCCTGTCATCTCCCGGGTCCAGCCTCGTCAGGAGGGCTGCGAAGACGGGTCGTGGCGGCACAGCGCGGAGACCTGCCGCGAGGGCGGTGGCAATCGAGGAGGTCACCGCCGAGGGGGTTACCGCTGGCGAACTCAATGCCCTGGACATAGCCGCGTCGAGTGTCATCGGCGCCGCGGAGCACGCCGCTTTGCATGCCGCACACGTTCCCCTGGAGAGCCCGGAACGGTTCATCAATCGCGAACTGTCCTGGCTCGACTTCAACCACCGGGTCCTGGAGGAAGCTGAGGCGACGCGCCACCCTCTGCTAGAACGGCTGCGCTTTTTATCGATCAGCGCCTCCAACCTGGATGAATTCTACTCGGTTCGCGTCGCCGCGCTGATCGGCCAGGCCAAGTCGGGGGCGACCGTCACATCGGCCGACGGACGCACCGCCGCGCAGCAACTGGTCGAGATCAAGCAGCGCGCGGAGTCGCTGCTGGCCGATCAGCAGCGGATCTGGCGGGAACTCCGGGCGTTGCTCAGGGTGGCCGGGCTCGAGGTCTGCCGCACTCGAGTCGCTGACCGAGGACGACAAGGCCTGGCTGGACGGCTGGTTCATGGAGCGCGTGTTTCCGGTGGTCACGCCGCTCGCCATCGATCCGGCTCATCCGTTCCCGTTCATCCCCAACATGGGCCTGGTACTCGCCATGCTGCTGGTACGGGAGGAAGACGGCCAAGGCATGCGGGGGCTGCTGCCGCTGCCGAGCCAGGTGGAGCGTTTCATTCGGCTGCCGCCCGGCGAGGCCAGCGAGCCGACCCGCTTCATTCTGCTGGAAGAGCTGGTGGTGCTGTTCCTAGACCGGGTGTTCCCCGGCTTTCGTCTGACCGGTCAGGGCCTGTTCCGGTTGATCCGCGATACCGACGTGGAATTCGAGGAGGAGGCCGAGGACCTGGTCCGCTCCTACGAGACGGCGCTGAAACGCCGGCGGCGGGGCGTCGCCATCCACCTGGACATCAGCGCCACGATGCCGCGGGAACTGCGCGAGCTGGTGGTCGATGAACTGGACGCGGCGCCGGACGAAATCCACGCCGAACACGGGCTGCTGGGGCTGGTCGACCTGCGTCAGCTCATCATCGACGAGCGCCACGACCTGTTGTTCGCGCCGTACACGCCGCGCTTCCCCGAGCGTATCCGCGATTTCGGCGGCGACTGCTTCGCTGCCATCCGCGCCAAGGACATCATCGTCCACCACCCCTACGAAAGCTTCGATGTGGTGGTGCAGTTCCTGCGTCAGGCGGCGCAGGACCCGGCGGTGATCGCGGTCAAGCAGACGCTGTACCGCACCAGTCGCGACAGCACGATCGTCAATGCGCTGATCGAGGCGGCCGAGGCGGGCAAGTCAGTCACCGCGCTGATCGAACTGCGGGCCCGCTTCGACGAGGAATCCAACATCCGGCTGGCCCGCCGCATGGAGGCCGCCGGGGTGCAGGTGGTCTATGGCTTCACCGGCCTGAAAACGCACGCCAAACTGTCCCTGGTGGTGCGGCGCGAGGCCGGCGCCATCCGCTCCTACGCGCATTTTGGCACCGGCAACTATCATCCGATCACCGCGCGGGTTTACACCGACCTGAGTTTCTTCACGACCGATCCGGCGCTGACCCGCGACTCCGCCCGGCTGTTCAATTTCACCACCGGCTATGCCCGCCCCGACACCATGGAGGAGCTGGGTTTCAGCCCGCTGACGATCCGCGCCAAGCTGCTCAAGCTGATCCACCGGGAGATCGAGTTCGCCCGCGAAGGGCAAGCCGGCCGGCATCTGGCTGAAGATGAACAGCCTGACCGACGCGGCACTGATCGACGCGCTATATCAGGCCTCCAACGCCGGCGTGAAGGTCATGGCGGTGATCCGCGGCATCTGCTGCCTGCGCCCCGGCGTGCCTGGACTGTCGGAGAACATCCGGGTGAAGTCGATCGTCGGCCGCTTCCTGGAACACGGCCGCATTTGTGTGTTCGGCAACGGCCACCTGTTGCCCGGGCCGGCATGCGCTGGTATTCATCAGTTCCGCCGACTGGATGGAGCGGAATATGGACTGGCGCGTCGAAACGCTGGTGCCGATCCACAACCCCACCGTCCATGCCCAGGTGCTGGACCAGATCATGGTGATCAACCTGAAGGATTCGCTGCAATCATGGGAGCTGAACGCCGAGGGCGCCTGGCAGCGCGTGGCGCCGGGGCGCAAGCCGGTGTCGGCGCATGACTACTTCATGACCAACCCGTCATTGTCCGGCCGCGGATCGGCGATGCACGGGCCTCTCGTCGCGCCACCCGTCGCTTCCCCGATCGGCGGACACCGGCGGCAGGACCGGTTGAACCAGGACTAACTCATGCCCTTTGCCGTATCCCCGCCTTCGCCTGCGCTCACTCCCCGCCCACTGCCCCCCTATCAGTTGCCCCGCTGCGGCGTCGTCGACCTTGGATCGAATTCGGTGCGGCTCGTGGTCTACGAGGGCCACACCCGAAACCCGATGCCGATCTTCAACGAAAAGGCGGTGCTGCGGCTGGGCCGCGGGCTGCAGACGACCGGCCTGCTGAACGAGGAAGGCATGCCGCAGGCGCTGACCGTCATGCACCGCTACCATCTGGTCGCGCAGGCGATGGGCGCCGATCCGTTCGAGGTCCTGGCGACCGCGGCGGTGCGTGACGCCGAGAACGGTGCGGCCTTCGTGGCCGCGCTGCGGGAGCGCATGGCGGGTGTGCCGATCCACATCCTGTCGGGCCAGGAGGAGGCCGCGTTCTCCGCCGACGGCATGGTTTGCGGCATTCCCTCGGCCGACGGCATCCTGGCCGATATCGGTGGCGGATCGCTGGAGGTCGTGCGGCTGGTCGGCGGCGTTCGCGGTGCGTCGCGGACCCTTCGCCTGGGGGTGATCCGCCTGGCCGAGCGATCGGGCGGGTGATACGGTGCGGGCACGCGCCATCGCCGAGGAGGATATGCAGAGCGTCCCCTGGCTCGCCGACGCGGCCGGCGGCGACCTTTACCTGGTGGGCGGTGCTTGGCGGGCGCTGGCGCGCATTCACATCGCACAGACCGGATACCCGCTGAATATGGTGCATCACTACACCATCGGCAGGGAGGAGGCGCGCGACCTGGCCGTCGGCATCTCTACGACCGGACGCAAAATGCTGGAACGGCTGTCCACCGTATCGCGTCGCCGGTTCGACGACCTGCCGTTCGCGGCTGTCGTGCTGCGGCGCCTGCTGCGGCTGACCAACGTGCGCCGGGTGGTGTTCAGTGCCAGCGGTCTGCGGGAGGGCTGGTTCATGCGCCGGATGCCCGCCGCGATCCGCGAGCAGGACCCGCTGTTGTCAGCGGCTCAGGAGATGGCGGCGCGGCACGGCCGTGACCCGTCGCTGCCGCCGGCGCTACTCGGCTGGACCGCTCCTTTGTTCCCCAGCGAGAGCGATGAAGCCCTCCGGCTGCGCGAGGCGGCATGCTGGATGTCCGACATCGGCAGCCATGACCATCCGGAGTTCCGCGGCGAACAGGCGTTTCTGCGAGTGTTGCGCCAGCCTGGGGTCGGGACTCGACCACCACGCGCGCGCCTTCCTGGCGATCGTCATCGCGCTGCGCTACGAGGTCGACGTCAACGCCGGCTTCCTCGATCCGGCTCGGCGACTGCTGGACGTCGCCACGGTGAAGCGGGCGGAGACACTGGGCATCGCGTTGCGGCTGGCATACACGCTCTCGGCCGGAACCAAGGCGCTGTTGGCGGGCACCCGGCTGCGTATCCGGGACGGGCTGCTGGTGCTGCTGCTGCGGGAGAACAGCGGCGTGTTCGCGGGCGAAAGTGTGATCCGCCGCCTCGGCGGGCTGGCGCAGACGCTTGGCCTGGAGGCTGCCGCCGAAACGGACCTGATGCACGCCGCGGACTGATCCGACGGCCGGAGACCGGCTCGCCGATTTGAGTGTCACGACGCGTGTCGGGGAAGGCGGGCGGCGGAGGCGCCGAAGGCACGGCTCCAAGGCTGTTGGGGGTCACCCTTTGGTCTAACCGGCGGTATTAAGGCTGGAGCTGTGGATTGGACCATCGGGCCCGAAGCACCCCGGTCGCAGCGGCGGCTTCCCAGCGTGAAGGCGGTTGCTTCGGTTCGCTGGCAGCAATGGTACCCGGTTCGGCACCGGCGAAGCTCGGCCGCAACATGATGTGGTCGCTACCCTTTCGCAGGCATAACGGCATCCATAGCGACCGCCCTCACCTGCCATCCGGCGATCAAGTCGCCCTGCTGCGCCACCACCGGCTTGACGCCATCGGCGGACTGAAAAATCGCCATCGCCGCATCGGCCGAGGCTACGATCCCCGCCAGGCGCGGCAGCCCCGGGCCCGGCGGCCACCACTGACCCAACAGTTTGCGGTCCGGTGAGAACAGCGGCCGAGCCAGCACGGTCCTGGTCCATTGATCGAGCGAACCCGAGGCTTGACCGGCCGGACGCGCGGGCCAGCGGCAGCGAGTTCGAGACGGCGAATCCTTGGCCGGGCATCGTCGTCGCCTGGCGGCGGGTGTGATAGTTCGGCCGCCTATCGCCGCGATCAGGAACAGCGCACAGCAAGGCAAGCAGTCGGGTTATGCGGCGAACAACGCCGGCGCGGGCCTAATGGCTCGTCGAAACGCAGCAGACGCCCGGCGTTGGCCAAACCAATCGAGCGTGCTCAGATTGTGGAACACCGCGGCGATGATCGCGCCCTGCGCACCCAGCATGCCGGTGCCGGCCAGGCCCACCAGGATCGATCGTCCAACCAAGCCCGATCGCCACATTGACATGGATCGTCCGCCGGCAACGGCGGCTCAGGCGGAGGCAGGTGCCCAGCCGCCGCAGGTCACTTGTCATCAACACGATGTCAGCCGAGGCGAGCGCGACGTCGGTGCCCTGTGCGCCCATCGCCACGCCGACCGCGCCGACCTTCAGCGCCAGGCTGTCGTTGATGCCGTCGCCGACCACCAGCGGCCGGAAGCCTGCCTCGACTTCGTGAAGCACGCGATTGCATTTTCTGTTCCGGCAGCGCCTCGGCGCGGATGTCGGCAATGCCCGAGCGCGTCGCCGATGCGGCGTGCGACGCGAGCACGGTCGCCTGTCAGCAGCACCTGCCGCCGCAGCCCGAGCGCCCGCAATTCGGCGATTGCGCGCTTCGGCTTCAGGCCGCGGCTGGTCCGCCAGCAGCAGCCAGCCGAGGAAGCTCTGTCCATGGCTAACGCCGACGATAGGCCCGTCGTGCTCCGGCGGCCGCGTCGTCGCCACGCCGAGCCGTTCGAACAGTTCCAGGCGGCCGAGCGCCACCCGGGTTCGCCGTTCCAGATAGCGGTGACGCCGAGACCGCCGGCCTCCTGCACGTCGGTCAGCGCCACGCCATCCTCGTGGCCGCGCCAG
Source organism: uncultured Alphaproteobacteria bacterium (assembly GCA_963759425.1). Lineage (GTDB taxonomy): Bacteria > Pseudomonadota > Alphaproteobacteria > Acetobacterales > Acetobacteraceae > Rhodopila. The sequence continues at coordinate 10,752 of CAVWZM010000014.1, read as the reverse complement.
GCGAGCGAGTCCACGACTGACCGGATGCGAACTGTTGCCGCCCAGCGCCGCGGCAAGCCGGACGATTTGTCACGGGACCAGACCGGTCGATGTCGGCCGCTTCGATCCGGACGAGGGACAGTTCCCCCTCGTAATGGTGCCGGTCTTGTCGAAAACGACAGACGTGACCTCGGCCGCCTGCTCCAGAAACGCCGAGCCCTTGATCAGGATGCCGTGGCGGGCAGCGACGGCAATGGCGGCGATCGCCGTGGCCGGAGCGGCGAGCACCAGCGCGCAGGGGCACGAGGCCACCAGGACGGCCAGCATCGCCTGTGACGATTGCGTCGTGAGCCAGGCGCAGGCCGCTATCAGCATGACAAGTGCGATGTACGGCCCGGCATAGTGCTCCAACAGTCGCGTCACCGGTGGCTTGGCCTGCTCGGCCGTGCGCATCAGCGCAATGATCTTTCCCAGCGTGGTCTGCTGTCCGACGCGAGTGACTCGCACATCAGGTGGCCGTCGACATTGATCGATCCGGCCAGCACCGGCTCATCTTGCGTGACTTCGGTTGGGACCGACTCGCCGGTGAGCGACGCGGTATCCAGGCTGGAACGGCCGGTCAGCACGATCCCATCGACCGGCACCCGATCGCCGGCGCGCAACTCGATGCGATCGCCAGCATGGATTGTCCGGTCGGCACGTTGGCAACCGTGCCATCCGCATCGATCCGGCGAGTCGTCGTCGAAACAAGTTGGCCCATCGCCCGGATGGCTTCGCGGGAGCCAAGCAGGCTGCGTTCCTCGAGGACGTGGCCGATGACCATGACGATGGGCAGGATGGCCGCCGTCATCAACTCGCCCGTTGCCCAGGCGGCTATCAACGCGATCGCCACCAGCAAGTCCGTCATTCCATGCAGGCTCGGGCGCACCACACTGTTCCAGCCCGCGGCCAGTACCGGGATCGCAACCAGCACCGCGGCACCGCCGGCCACTAGATCAGCGAGATACTGCTCGTCTGGGAATGTGACGCGCCACAGCACGGCAACGCATAACAGCCCAGCCGCCACCATCGACAGCAACAACCGCAGCCCCAGCGGCCATTTCGAGGTCGTCAGGGAAACGCTGTTCGCCGGGGATGTCGCCGAACGATGCCCCGTCACCGCCGAGATCGTCGACTGCCGCCGCACCGCTGACGCTCATTCTTCCGGTCCCTTGAACAATGACAGCCTGACCATTGTGCGTGTCGACCGTCGTTAGTGGCCGATCCTACGCAGAATACCGCCGATACGGTCGCGATAATATTGCCCGAGCAGGCTGGCCGCGGTTTTCCGATGACAACTCGCCGTGCAGCACGCCGACGTCCGCGGTCTCGGCTGCCGCGGTGCGAATTTGCTCTTCGGCAGCGGCCGTAGCCTCGGCGGCGCTTCGGTCGTGGCCGCGTTGCGCTTCCTGCAGCGTGCGAGTGGCGTCGGTGCGCGCTGCCGCCATGGTCTGATCGGCAATCTGTGATGCGGTAAGCACGTCGTTGAATGCCGCCTTGGCGAGGGGCGGTAACAACGCAACGATATCGATGCGGCCGACCTCTACGCCAAGGTCCGCGCTGGCTCGCCGCAACGTTGCCAGCCGCTGATTGATGCCGGATATCAACTGCCCCCGCCATGCCTCACGTCGCCCCGCGACCTCCGCGCTGACGGGTTGGTCGGAATTCTCCGGCCTGGCGACAAGAAAATCGTCCAGGTCATGACCCGATGCAACCATTGCCGCGCTGGCGCGGTACAGGCGCTGCAGTGCGGGAGCGACGTGATCGCGCGACAGCACATAGGCGCCGGGATCGATGACCCTGAAGTAAAGGGTGGCATCAAATTGCACCACGTAACCGTCGCCGGTGAGAAAATACTGGCCGTTCCACGCATCCTTCTGCTGGCGCAACGTCACCACGTCGTCGGGTTGGCGCACCTGGAAGTCGGTCTCTGGAGTAGGTCCAGAATTGGCGGGAGCCTCGATCTTCACTGCGATCTGGCGATCGTAGGCTGGCACCAGGGTGATCTGCTCGATCGGGTTTGGCCACGCCAACACCAACCCGGCCTCCTGCACCCGCTCGACCTGACCGAAACGCTGGACCACGACGCGACTGTCAGGCGGCACCTGGCGGAAACCTCCGACCGCCCAACCAAGGACCAGTAGCAGCAGGGCGGCAAATCCGGCGCGAAAACCCAGGCGAACGTAGCCGGCCGGGCCGAAATCCGAGCGTGGCACTCGGCCCCGCGATTCTTCGCGAGATCGGCTGCTGTCGATTTTCATCTCGTTCTCGGCACGACCGGCGCCGGTAGCGCGTCGATCCCACTGAGCTGCAAATCGCCGACATCGGGCAGCCGGGGGCGTCCCCAGCGGCGGTCCATCTACCAGGGCGCGGAAAGGTGCCGCGTCGGTCCGTAAGATGACGCGGGTCTTCGGGCCGACCGTCGATCCCAGCGTGTCGAGGGATCGCAGTAAGTCGTAAAGTTGAGGGTCAAGGGCATAGGCGGCGGCATGAATGGCGGCCGCCTGCTCCCGGCCTTTTGCCTTGATCTCCGCCGCCTCCTGTTCCGCCTTCGCGCCAATCAGCCGGGCGTCACGCGCGGCATCGGACCTGATGGCGGCCGCGGTGCGCATGCCGTTGGCCGTGCGCTGCGCCGCGACCGTTTCACGTTCGGCGCGCATCCGCGCGACTGTCGCCGCCAATGTTTCGGCCGGCAGACTGAACCGCTCGACACCGGTCTGCACGATGCGAATGCCATAGGTGTCCAGCACCTGCTGATACAAGGCGCTCTGCAATCGCCGCTCGAATGCCTCGAATCCGCGCCGTTCTTCGGATCGGTATCGACCAGATCGCGTCAGGTCGAAGTTGCTCGCTGTCATCTGCAGCGTCGACCCCATGAAGCTGCGGAGCTGGCGCGCGATGTCGTCCGGATCGCGACGACCGGCGCGCAGGAATTGCGCGATATGCACCGGATCGTCGTCCACTTGCCAGGCCACATAGGCTTGCACCAGAACGCGCAGCCCCTCCCGCGTGCCGACGTCCTGCAATCCGCTGGAGGTTGTGCGCAGCCGCAGATCGACCGGGATGGTGCCCTCGATCGGCTGCCGGGATCTTCCACGCGAGCCCGGGCCGGGTCAGCACGCGAACGGGCTTGCCGAACTCGGTAACGACCACCGCCTGCCCCGGCCCCAACCAGCATCAGCGAAGATGTCGCAGCGGCAACGAACAGCACCCCGACGGCGAGCGCGACGCGAGAGACCAATTTCAATTTTGCCTCTCGGGGCTTCGGTGGGGGATCATGGCGTGGTGTCTCCCCGTGGGTCGGGCGGGTTGCCTGCGCCCCATACCATCGCGACCGATGCTTTCGCGCGGGGGCTTTCACGCGGGGGGCCAGGCGGACGCAGATCGATGGTCGGCAGACCAGCGTCACTCAGGCGATGGTCGATGATTTCCAGCGGCACATTCGCCAGCGCCGCCTTCAGATCACTGAAGTATCGTTCTAGCAGAAACGGCTGGCTTGCCAGGTGATAAGGACGATCATCGGCGGTGATCGCGGTCAGGTCGACGCGGGCCGCGCTGACGGTCTCCGCCGCCGCGGCGGTGCATCATCGGTCGCGTTGTGTGCGTTCAGCCGAGCAACATTCTCCGTTGTCCGCGCTCGGCCGCGCTCGGTCGCGATCGAGGTCCTTGCCGCGATTTCGGCGGCCTGAACGTCACGATAAGCCGACGCGGCACCGCTGGGTGGATGCATCGCTTCGATGACGAGCGCAACGATGTCGATGCCGCTGCCTCATTGATCGAGTGACTGTTGCAGCCGCGACCTCAACCCGGCGGCGATCATCGCCTGATTTTCTCCCATCACACCGCGCAGGATCTGCCTGGCGAAGAACTGCGCGAAGTACACGGCTGGCCAGCGAATGCACCAAAGCATCCGCGTCCGCCAGCACGGTAAAGCGCCGCTCGGCCGTCGTCATCGCTTGTGCCGACGCGGAACTACACTTGGGCGCTGACGCTGACTGTCTGGAACCTTTGGGTCCGCTCGCTGCTGGCGATGATATACGATACATCGGATGGCTGTCCCGAATCCCAAAGTCGGTTAGCGCTCGCCGGTGCACGCCCTCTGCTGTCGACCGATCGGCACCGTCCGACCCCGCCGCCGCGGTCGTCGAAGCTAATCGGCGCGGAGTGGATCACCCCAAGTTCCAGATGGCGGACGACGCCGAACGGCCACGGAAGCACGAGATGCAGGCCGGGCGGGAGCATTCGTGACTGCGACTCCGAAACGTTCATATGAGCCGCGCTGGTTCAGGTCGATACGGGTGACGCCGGTCAGGAACCAGCAGAACGCGAGCATCAGGAGCGCTACCGGGATTGCCGCGCCACGCATGAAACGCAGTGCCCAGCTCCGCGAAAAGTCCATGCCGAACTGCGAGCGAACAATGCTGGCCACGGCTGCCGGTGACAGCGACCGACCACGCAGGCTGTCGCCAGAAGGCTGCGGATCGTCGCCCGCGCGCTCGCGATGTCAGGAGGCGGCAGGAAACGGATGGCCACGGCGCGAATGCCAATCTCGGCGCAAATCAACAGCAACACCACGGAGAGGACAACGCGTGGCCAGCGTGGCATGCCGAAGCCGAACGCGGCGGCGACCTGCAGCATGGCCTCGGCACCGAGGCAGAGCACCGGCAGAAAGAGCAATGCCCCAGGTCATCCGCCTCGGGCAGTCGTTGCGGTGTCAGTGTTGCGACATACCGTTCCGCCAGCAGCCAGGGTATCGCGAGCAGCAGAAGAGCGCTTGCCAGCGGAAAGTCCGCCGAGACGTCTGTCCCGACCGGGTCAAGTGACGCGGCCAGTCGTCGACGATCGCGGAGGCGCCGAGGGTCAGTAGCAGGGTCAGTGCGCTTTGCCGCCACGGGCGCGTCGTGTGCGCGCCGGCCAGGCTGACCGGGTTTTCCGTCCGGCGATGGAATGCCGGCGGCGGCCGAGGGTCATGGAAAGTGAGGCGGTGAGACCAAGCGCGGCGAGAAGAAGGGCGCCGGTGACGACGCCGGCGATGCCCGACGGAGTCGGGATCGCGACGAGGGCGGGATGTCTGGGTCCGAACACCACGAAGCAGCCCACCGCCGCTACAATCGTCACGGTTGCGAGCCAGACCAGTGGGCGAACCAGCACGTCCGCCGCGACGAAGTGTGGTGCCGGCGGCTGCGGCCATTGCAAGGCCGGATCATCCGCCGTCATCGGTTGTGGATCATGCAAGGTGGCTGTAGGCAAGCGGTGGCTTTCGATTCGAATTAAAAACGAACTCCGCCGCCCCGGCCATGGAGCGGCAGCGCTGCGCGGTCGGTGTTGTTTACTGGAAGTCGAACAGGTCCATCAGGTCGCCGATAGCCGGGCTGTTGACTGGGACATAGGGGTTGGACGACCGCGTCAAGAAGCCCTTCTACGGCGGCTACGGCCTGATGGCGGCAGGAAACATCCCGAAGCCGACGTTTCAAGCATTCCAGATGCTGCACAAACTCGGAGATCAGCGAATTTCTCTAGACTCTAATAGCGCACTTTTGACACGCCGCAGCGACGGATCGTTGGTACTAGCTCTGTGGAACTATGCCGCTCCTGATGAGTCAGGCTCAGCGGAGTCATTTACCGTCCAGTTTAAGAACAAAAATGTCCGTCACGCTTCAGTTTGGAGACTGGATGCACAACATGGCGACGTTGTTCACGAATACGAGCGCATGGGATCACCGCGTTATCCCAGCCAAGCAGAACTTGCAAAGTTGCGCACTGTGGATATAAATGCAACTCCAGAAACTGTTGCGATTAAAAACGGACAGATGACCCTGAACATTCCGGCAAAAGGTTTGGTAGTGATTGAGCTGCAGTAGGAAGGTTAGTTGGCGTAAACCCGGGACTTTCGCAGGAGCCGCGCAATTCACCAGCATCGTCAGGAACCGCAGAGCCCGATCCAATTCCTTGCTTTCATGATTGCTGTTCGCAAGTCCCACGCCTAATTCTTTCGCACGCGTTTGAATAGCCCTGCGCGCCGATTCCACACTCGCAAACACTTTGTCCATATCCGTCTCAAGCATGGCAGCGCAGTAGGCTTGATACCATTCGCGGTTCGCGATTTTGGCTTTCACAACCATGTTGTCGAAAGTGAGGGGCCCCGAAGTTCATTGAAACTTAGGCTAGTAAACGCTTGGAGGTTGTCGGCGAGCAATACAGTTGAAGCTGTACGCCCACCTGTCCAAATTTAGGACACTCCGAGGATGCGGAATAGCAGTAACCACCGCCGTATGTTGGTGGTAATCAGGAAGTTCTCTTTCACGTGCTCCTTCCCCGAGGCCCCAAGCTGCTGGGCAAAATCGGGGTGGGTAAGGAGGTAACGTATCTGGTAGGCGCACCCTTCGACGGAGTGAACCAACACTCCAGTGAGCTTGTGAATGATCTGGTTGGGGATGCCGCCCACTGCGCCAGCGATGGTCGGCTTCCCTTTCCACAGGGCTTCTGTCACGGTGAGCCCGAATCCTTCTTTGATTGACTTCTGCACGATAATGGTCGATGCACGCTGCAAGGCATTGATCTCCAGCGCACACCACGGCGGCAGATCCAAAATGAAGATGTCCGGGTCGTTCCCGGCTGCATCTCTAACCTCCTGCAACACGGCCGCGCCTTCGGGATCGTCGAGCGCCCCCGCCCGCTAACACGAGTTGGCAATCCACATACTGTTTCGCCAGTTTGTAAGCATGGATAACTCCCACGGGGTCCTTCAAGCGATCAAAGCGCGAAACTTGTGTGACAATCGGACGCCTTCTATCGATGTTGAAGTCGTCGCAGACCTTCTGGACAAAGGCCTCATCCAGTTCTCTGTTCTTCTCTGAGAGTGGGTCAATACACGGATAAAACAAGTACTGAGGAATCGGCAACTGCCGTGCGAATGATTGCGAAGAGAAAATAGCGGCGTCAAAGCGCTCGACGTACGGGCGCAGGAACCCCAAACCTCGTGGTTGGGATTGGAAAGATCAATGTGGCATCGCCATATCCAATGATTCTTCCTGCCTCCTTCCCGCCCACAAACCAGCGGAGCCGGCTGCGGGTCGTGGATCACCACCACATCTTCGTCGAAGTGCATCCTTTGCCGGTTCTGCTCGTTGTACGACAGGAATATCTCCTGCGCCTGCCGCGTAAGCTTGTATTCCTTGCCGTGTAAAGCATTGTGGAAAGCTTGGTGACTTCGAAAAAGTCGTTTCCACCGGTGATTACATCCCATTGGGTGGGAATGTCCATCTCTCCCAGCAGCGGGATCAGGCGGTTCAGGATTTCGGCCACACCTCCGCCAACGGCCGTGGAATTCACCATCTTGACCCGGGTTCCTTTTACCTCCCTGGCAAGAAAGTGCAGCTCCTCGATTTCTGGATTCCCCACAATCGCGCGATAGTCCTCCAGGTGCGCCGGGGGGGCGGTACAGGAGGCGTTGTCAGATCGCGCCGCGATTTCCGCCGTTCGGGTATGCCTGCCGGTGCTGACTGAACTGAGTTGGCGGCGGGGCTTTCGGTCACTGGCATATCAATTTCCTCAGTATTTGATTTGATTGGTTTATAAACTTGAAGCCTTAGGCCATCGCCCTTTCCACAATTTTCACAATCTTGTGCCGAACGTCTTCCAGAGTTCCAGTGTAAATATCAATTCGGTTGAGAGCCCGTGCCGCATCTGTAAGACCCATGTCGTCGAGCAGCCACTGTGAGAAATCGTTCGACATCAGCTTCAGGCGCAGGCGCGCTTCAATGAAATGGTGATGGATGGAGTGCACGCTCACCTGGCGTACTCCTTCTGCGAATTCAGGCAGGGTGTTGGCTACGAATGTCGTAGGTACGACCACAATGTCGGAGGCACAAAATAAAAAGTGTCTTGCGCATGCCGGTCGCCGATTTCGGATTGCGTTGTAGATACTCCCCGACGATACTTACAATGCGATCGCGCAGATCGGAAACAGAAGTAAACTCCCGCACATCGACACTCGCCAGCCGTTCTGCAAGACCAGGTTCATTGCAGGCTTCCAGGGCCCAGTGGGCAAAGTCATTGGAAAAACCCTCGCGAATAAAATGGTGTTCCTGCAAGGTGCGGAAGGTGTGCTGGAGAGAATGGAGTCTTCCGGGCATGAGCGCAACGCGCGTATCAATTCATTCAGAGTTTCCACTCTTTCGCGTGTAATCCGCAGCAGGTGAGCCGAGGTGTTGAAGTAAAACGGCCGCCGTGAAAGGTGCCGCACCACATCGGGAACCGTTGTTGCACTGGTCATTTCTATCCACCTTGTGCCTATCCACCTCGTGAAATTGAATTGGCTCTGGGTTTATGCGGGTTTGCCTGCCGCCATCTACCCAGGAAATCAAGAGCTTCGCCGGGGGGTTTGATCCAAATATCGGCTGCGGTCTCACGCCACTCGGGGCGTACCAGCACGCGCAGCCCACGCCCTTCGAGGGCCTCAAAAGCATGCTCATCGGTCGTATCGTCGCCGAGATACGCTATAGGGGTGCTCACAGGAAGGTGCTTTAAGATTTCGCGGACTGCATCGCCCTTGTCCGGCTCTGGTGGACGTAATTCGACGCCCCCATCGAACTCCAGCAATTCAACTTTTCTGTGCCGCGCAATCTGTGACCATCGCTGCAATACCAGCTGGCGAATCGCCGCAGCTTCGCTCTCACTCCGTCCTCGCCAATGAACAGCGATGCTGCCGGGTTTATATTCGGCCGTTTGCCGAAGACCTTGGACCTGCAACCAGCGGTCGGCTTCCATCAGGGCCTGAACCAGGTCTTCATCAACGCACGTCATATCCACGGCACCATCTGGATTACGGCGTTGTGCTCCGTGTAAACCCCAGATCACTGGGTATGGATAAACCCCCAGCAAAGAAACGATGTCGTCTGTCTTACGGCCTGTAATTATGAATATTTGCGTGCGCGTCGTGCTGAGAATTTCCTGCACAATGCTTGTTACACCTGGATATGGCGTCGCCTTGTCACGCTCCACACGAAAAGGCGCGAGCGTCCCGTCATAATCAAGTAATAGGGCTGACTTTGGTGCCTGCGCTACGGTTTCAAAAAACTGATCCACATCGTTCTGGGTTGCAGGTTCGATCAACTTCCATCCTCCATTTTTAACTCGCCGTTGCGACGGAGCGCACTTTGTCCGGCGCTGTCTCGTTCTCATCCAGACGCAATTCGCAAAGCTCCGCCACCAAGTCGCGGCCCAGCGATACACATTGTTTTCTCGTACCGTTCTCCGCATACGCTGCATGCGCAGTTTTTTTCTTCCGGCTCCATCTCCAGCGCACGCCGCATGGCTTCAGCTGTCTCATCAATATCGTAAGGATTCACCATGATGGCGTCTCGTAGCTCGCGAGCCGCACCGGTGAACTGGCTGAGGATCAGCGCGCCTCGTTCGTCCCTGCGAGCGGCGACAAATTCCTTCGCCACCAGATTCATTCCGTCATGCAACGAAGTGACCATGCATAGGTCCGCCGCCCGATAATACTTTCGATTTCTTCGTGGCTGTGATGGCGTTTGAGGAATACGATTGGCCTCCACTTCCCGTCTGGAATCGCCAATTGATGCGTTCTGTCTCAGCTCCACTTCTCAAGAAAATCCTGGTAGCGCTTGATATGGGTCCGGCTGGGAGCGCCGATCTGCACGAATGTGAATTTGTCCCCGTAGGCCGGGTCACTTTTCCAGAAACCGTTCAATGGCCAGGAAACGCTCGAGGATGCCCTTGGTGTAGTCCACGCGGTCCACACCGATACCCATGAACGTCGCCTCGACTCCCAGGCTCTTGAACAACGCGACGCTGCGTCGTAGGGAGGATTGTGCCGCTCTCCGGGATGTAAACGGCGCTTTCGCGAAATCCACGCTGATCGGGAATGGATTCACCAGGGTGCGATGCTCCAGGCGGTTGGCGAGAAATGCTCCCAATCGATGCGGACTCCAGTGTGCGATCCACGGTTTCGAGAAAATTGTTGCAATGCGACTGGATATGGAAGCCGATCAAGTCAGCGCCCAGCAATCCATCCAGCAATTCGCGTCTGCCAGGGGCATATTCCAAACGCTTCCGGGTTTGGCCACGGGATATGCCAGAAAATCGCCACGCGGGCATCGGGCCGCCTCTCCTGACACCGCGGCAACAACGCGAAGTGATAGTCCTGTGCCAGGACCACCGGTGTTTGATCCGCCATCTCTTCCATACTGCGTCGGCGAACTTTTGATTGACTTTCTGAATAGCTCCCAATCGCCAGGCGCGGAAGATCGGCCGGGTGTGAGCGATATGGCAGAGCGGCCAGAGCCCTTCGTTGGCAAAGCCGTAGTAGTAGCCTTCTCTTCCTCCTTGGTCAGCCAGACGCGGCGCAACGTGTACTGCGGATCTTCCGGTGGCACGCGCAGGCGATCGTGCTCGTCGACCGTCTCCGATCCGCATTGCCGCTGCCGTGCGCGACCCAGGTGCCGTCACACGCCCGCAGGATTGGCTCCAGTGCCGTCACCAGGCCGCTGGCGGGCACAATGCACTCGATCTCCTTTCCGTTATGTACATGCATGTAAGGCTCGCGATTGGAAACAACAATTAATTTCCCCTCGTCCAGCCTACCCTGAATGTGGATGGCCAGGCGCTCGGGAGTCCAAAGCGATTCGCCTGCATCACGGAGGCGAGCTTCAGTCTCAGCAGCAGAACGAGCCTGCGAGAGACTCTGCGCAAAGGTCTTAACCTCGCGCG
>CAVWZM010000013.1:0-87662 GCA_963759425.1 uncultured Alphaproteobacteria bacterium | reverse complement strand
GTCGATAACGCGGCGTCGGCGATGCTTCGTTGCAGCAACCGATAGAGGGTTGGGGTATCCCGCTCGGTAACCGAACTACCCAACGCACAGGCAAAAGTTCCCGCGGCATGCGGAAACGTCAGATCGGCATCCTCCGTCGCCAGCCTCCATCGCGGAGTATCACGCAGCGCGATGGCCTGGCGGCTCACAGCTTCATCCAGCGCCAACGCCGCCGATCCCGCGACTGGGGGAGGGGGGAGCAGAGCGAAGCTGTCGGGAAGGCTATCCCGTTGAAGGTAGCCGGCAACAAAGTTCGGACGAACCTCGGGCGTCGGGACGGCTTGTGCCTCGGCCTGAATACAAACCGAAGTCAGTGCCAGATTGATAAGGAGAACCAGCGCACCCTTATTGATACGCACTGGCTGATGCAGGCGCACGCGACGGACCGGCTTCTATGTCAAGCCTCGTTCCTCGAAAATCTCCCGTGCGATGTTCGCCGCGGTCATCGACCCCGGCCAGCCCGAATAGAATGCCAGGTGGGTAATCACTTCGGCGATCTCGTCTTTGGTCACGCCGTTGTCCAGCGCGCGCACGAGATGACCCCGAAGCTGCTCCGGACGGTATTGGGCGATCAATGAAGCAACGACGATCAAGCTGCGGTCGCGCTTGTTCAATCCTGGTCGCTCCCAGATGTCGCCGTATATCAGCGTCTCGGAAAGCTCGATCATCTTGGGAACGGTGCCGCGAACGGCCTCACGGGCGGGAACGGGTGCTTTGGCCACGGCTTTCTCCTGGTCCGATGTCGCCAAAACCTAGGCTTCTGCCACCGGTATGGGTAGGGTGCATGGCGGCTACCCCATGGCGGGGGCCAGGAACACGTATGCGACCCCCGACCTCGGAGTTCTTAGGTCACCGATCACCAGCCATCAGAGCAGATGTCGCGTCGGTTTCCGTGGGTGGACCCGGTCCATGCGCCAACTATCCCTCATGGTTTGATGGGGTTGGTGAAGCAGTCGAAGGCGTCGGCGTAAGCGCACGGTCCGCTTCGGAAGTGTGACCAGCCGAAGATACGGTTGAGCCATGGGCGGGTGGGGAATTCTGGCCAACGTGCTCCTCAGGACCATTTGCGAGCCAAGAGGCGGGGGCGACGGGGGACGTGTTTCGTGCCGAAAAGGGGCATTATCAGCCCCATCATAAGGGCAGCCGCCATGCCGAGCATCATCCATCTCGGAGCCGCGGCCATCGAGCGGACGACGTCCGCGGCATGCGTGCCCGCGGGCGCCATGTCTGGAGCCGGCGGCAGCAGGGCGACCAATCGCCCCGCGATCGCCTTGGTATCGTCCAACGACACGCGCACGAGCGGCAAGGCGGCGAGCGTTTGGGCGAGCCGGTCAACCGCCACCGGGGCAGGTAGCTCTGCCAGGCGTCTTGCCTCTTGCCATGGATCGAGGCCACGACGTGCAAGCGCCGAAAGGACACTGAGCGACATCCCGTTCGCCTCGGGCGTGACATCCGCATAGACAAACCGCTCGAGGCTGGTGGTCGAGGTCGCGGCCAAGTAAGATTTATTCAACATATCCTCCCCGTTCAGGGCGTTCTGCTGCCTACATGGGGATGACCGTCGCAAAGGCACCTCTCGGTGTGATGAATTGTAATTAACTCGAATACGTTCCAAACGCCTTTTGTCTACGTCAGTACCGGTCGCTCTAGAGCGTGATCCGAGCTGATCTAATCGAGGGGGATTCCCGAATCGGTTATAATCGGATTCAAGCTACCTGCCGGAGCGGAGGCCGGCAGGGACGTCGAGGGCACTGTCGCTTGATTTACGACAACGCGTTGTTGCGGCTGTACGCGACGAGGGATTGAGCCATCGCGCTGCTGCGGCTCGCTTCAAGGTCAGCGCTGCCAGTATCAGCCGTTGGCGTGCACTGGAACGGCAGTCGGGACATCTGCGGCCTGGGCCGCTGGGTGGGGACCGGCGCAGCGCCGCGATCGAAGCGCACGCGAAGCTGATCCTGCGAATGTTCGAGGCGCGGCGGGACATGTCCATCGAGGAATTGCGTGCCCAACTTGCCGGACGAGACCTTCACTTCGGTTACGGAACGCTGTGGCGCTTCTTTATGCGCCATAACCTGACGCGTAAAAAAAGACCGCGCACGCCTCCGAGCAGGATCGTCCAGACGTCCTGAAACAACGTCGGGATTGGTTTGAAGGCCAGATCGATCTCGATCCCGACAGGCTGGTCTTCGTGGACGAGAGTTGGGCCAGCACCAACATGGCCCGACGCTACGGCCGCTGCCGGCGTGGCGAGCGATTACGGATGAGCGTGCCGCACGGGCATTACAAGACGACGACCTTCATCGCTGGCTTGCGCAACAGCGGCATTGTCGCCCCGTTTGTCATCGATCGCCCGGTCAACCGGACGATCCTTGAAGCCTGGGTGGAGCACGTTCTCGTGCCCAATCTTGGTCAAAGCGACATCGTCGTTATGGACAACCTGTCCAGCCACAAGGGGCCGCGTGTGCGGGCGCTGATCGAGGCGGCGGGCGCGACATTGCGATATCTCCCGCCCTACAGCCCCGACTTCAACCCGATCGAGAAGGCCTTTGCCAAGCTCAAGGCTCTCCTGCGCAAAGAGGCCGCACGCACCATCGATGCGCTTTGGTCCGCCATCGGGCGCATCATCGACCTCATTACTCCCACAGAATGCGTCAACATGTTTGCCGCAACTGGCTATGATCCAGACTGATCGGACTCCGCTCCTAAGGGGCCATCGCGTCAGGCGGATTGGCGTTTCTCTGGGCGGCAACCCCGGTACTCGGACTTGGCGAGGCCCCTCGTCATCAACGGGTGGAGTTCATCCGGGAAGACGGAGACCTGTTCGTCGAAATGAAGTCGTGACTCATGGATACCGAGCAAATGTTCACGCGCCCAAATGCCGAGCGCTTCTACAGGTTGCCAAAGGGAGCGACCGAGGTCGGTCAGTTCGTAGTCGACACGCGGCGGGATGGTCGGAAAAACCGTCTGCGTCACCAGACCATCGCGGACGCGCAGAGACCAAGGTGCGGAGCCACTATTCCCCCACCTACGCGTGATAGTGTTATTCAGCGTTGGGCATTCGTTGGGCCGCTTTTCGGCTCGGACTGACGCCGCACGCCCGTAGGGCAGGGCTCCCAGACCCGGTTGCGATTCTACGGAAACTTAAAGGCAGAGGTGGGGTAGAAATGATCGATAGTCTTGCAGGGCGGCACTTAGGGACGACCGATATCAATTTGTTCGAAGCCATCTACTCAGCACGGACCATGAGGCTCTTTAAGCCAGATCCGGTTCCCGAGGCACTGCTTACCTGCATCCTTGATGCGGCTATCCGAGCGCCCTCGGCCGGCAATTCGCAAAGTTGGTCCTTCGTCGTGGTGCGTGATCCGGATATCAGGCGCAAACTGGGTGAGGTTTATGCCAAAGCGTCAAAGATTGCGGAGGCCATGTATGCCGCTCGCGGAAGGCCGGGGCATCTTACGGAGGAGAAATTCAACCAGTTGATGACCTCGGGCGCCCATCTCTGGGCCCACATGGGCGAGGCGCCGGTCATATTGATCCCGTGCCTGCGCAAGCCGGCCGTGCCGCCTGCGGAAGCCCTGCCCTTGGAGATGCGAGGTCGGCACGAGGCTGAGATTGCCTACGTCGAACGGATCCGCGGCGCCAGCATTTACCCGGCGATTCAGAATCTGATCTTGGCCTGTCGTGCTTTGGGCCTGGGGACCACGATCACCACCAATCATCTGCGCTGTGAGGATGAAGTCCGGACCCTCCTTCAAATACCGGACGATTTTGAGAGCTTTGCCATGATGCCGGTTGGCTGGCCGGTCAAATCGTTCGGACCCGTGAGCCGCCGACCGCTCAAGGAGGTCGTGCACGCTGACTATTGGGAAAATAGCTGGCCAACATAAAGCTCTCCAAAGCCAAATCTCGTCTACGATAGCGTCGTTCTCAGCCGATTTTTCTCTGTTAGATTAAGTAAGCCAGCGGTCGTGGCAACTCTTTGACGACCGCACGCGCCGCCTATACCGGCAAGCTCTTTACTGCCGGAGCCACCACCCCTATCTCCAGTGGGCTCAGCACAACTAGTGGATATAATCTGACGCTTACATCCGATTAGGGATTCCCCTGGATAGTTACGCGTGCAGAGTCTGCTGATGCGCAAAACGTATCAGCATCGACATCTCGGCTACCGATCGCCAGCACCTCCTGACGATTGTGACGGATCGGAACAGCCCGCAAAAGCATGTCTGGCGGGCGCAAATCGTGCTGCTAACTGTAGACGGTTGCGGCACGATGGAACTCACCCGTCGCACCGGCACGAGCAAGACTTCGGTCTGGCGGTGGCAACAGCGGTTCCTGGCCGAAGGCGTCCCCGGCCTGCTGCGCGACAAGACCCGCCCTGCGCGGATCCCACCACTCGGCACTGACGTCGAGGCCCGCGTCGTTGCGGCTACGCAAACCAAAGCACCCGGTGAAACCACCCACTGGACCTCGGTCGCAATGGCTCGCCACATCGGCATCAGCATCAGTTCGGTGCAGCGTGTCTGGCGCAAGCATGGTCTCCAGCCGCATCAGGATTCGCCAGTTCAAGCTGTCCAACGATCCGCGGTTTGCCGCCAAACTGCTCGATATTGTCGGCCTTTATGTCAATCCGCCGGAGCATGCCGTCGTCCTGTCGATCGATGAAAAGAGCCAGATCCAGGCGCTCGATCGCACCCAGCCAGGCTTGCCGATGAAGAAGGGACGCTGCGGCACCATGACGCACGACTACAAGCGGCATGGCACTACCACGCTGTTCGCCGCCCTCAACGTGCTAGACGGCAAGGTCATCGGCCGCTGCATTCAGCGGCACCGGCATCAGGAGTTCATCCGCTTCCTCAATGTCACCGAGGCCGCTGTGCCGAAGGGTAAAGCGATCCATGCCATCGTCGACAACTACGCCACCCACAAGCACCCGAAGGTGCAGGCCTGGTTGGCACGCCATCCTCGGTGGACGTTCCATTTCACGCCGACGTCGGCCTCATGGCTCAATGCGGTGGAGGGTTTCTTCGCCAAGCTGGCCAAGCGTCGGCTCAAACGAGGCGTGTTTTGTTCGGTCGTCGAACTTCAGGCGGTGATCAATCGCTTCCTGGCCGAGGCCAATCTCGCCCCACGCCCGTTCCGATGGACAAAGGACCCACACAAGATCATCGCTGCGGTAAAAAGAGGGCACCAAGTGTTAGATTCTATCCACTAGGGAAGACCCGATCATGCATTTCGGCGCCTTGATGTTCCTCACCGATTATTCGATGAAGCCGGCGGAACTGGCCCAGGCTCTCGAGGCCCGCGGGTTCGATTCCTTTTGGACCCCCGAGCACTCACATATCCCGGCCTCACGCCGCACGCCCTATCCGATGGGAGGCGAGCTGCCGAAGGAATATTACGGTGCCATGGATCCGTTCGTGACACTGACCGCGGCGGCTATGGCAACGAAAACACTGAAGGTGGGCACTGGGATCTGCCTGTTGAACCAGCGCGACCCGATCCAGACGGCCAAAGCGGTGGCCTCGATCGACCAGGTGTCCAATGGGCGCTTCCTGTTCGGCATCGGCATCGGCTGGAACGTCGAGGAGATGGAGAACCACGGCAGTGCATTCGATACCAGGGCCACGCTGGTGCGCGAGCGCATCGAAGCCATGAAGGAGATATGGACCAAGCCACAGGCCGAGTATCACGGCACGTTCGTCAATTTCGATCCGATCATCGCCTGGCCGAAGCCGATACAGAAGCCCTATCCGCCGATCCTCGTTGGCGGCGGGTTCCCGCATGCTGCGCGGCGTGCCGCCCGCTATGGCGACGGCTGGGTGCCGGTCGGGATGACGCTCACGGACGAAATCATGGCGAAGTTCCAGGCGATGGTGCGGCAGGAAGGGCGCGATCTAGACGCGTGCAAAGTCGACTTGATGGCGCCGCCAGAGGATCTGGATGAGCTGAAGCGCTATCGCGACATGGGTATCAACCGCCTCACGGTATTCCTGCCCCCAGCGACGGGCGACGTGGTGCTGCCGATCCTCGATCGCTGGGCAGAGCTGATCCGCAAGATCTAACGCAAAGTCCACACTGCGAGGTTGAGGTCGAGGGAGAGGACGCCACTTCCAGAGCTCAGGGCGCGGAGTGCCCGCGCCCGCGAGCCCGTTTGGCCGGGCTAATGCGGCAGCGAAGCTTGATCTGTTGGCTGCGCCAGTCATCGCAGTTATCACCTGCGATCGCGGTCCAGCGCAGCAGATTGTGAGTGCTGGCTGAACACCCCTCACAGCGCCGTCATGCCGCCGTCCACGAACAGCAGGGCGCCGGTGACGTAGGAGGCATCTTCGGAGGCCAAAAACAGGATCGCGGCGGCAACCTCTTCGGCCCTCCCCGGACGCTTCAGCATGGTGCCCTGTGCAGCCTTGGCGTTGTATTGCTCGACGGTCTCGCCGGCGGCTGCAATGCGGCGCTGATGGAACGGCGTGAAGATCGGGCCGGGGCCCACGGCGTTCGTACGAATGCCGTCCGACGCGTGGTCGGCGGCGAGCGCCCGCGTCAAGCCCGCGACCGCCGCCTTGGTGGTGTCGTACTGCAGGTTGCCGCCGCCCGCGACAATGGAACGTACCGAGGCGACGTTGACGATGGCGCCCCCCTGGTTGCGGCGCATCAGCGGAACCGCCGCCTTGGCACAGAACACATAGCTCATCAGGTTGACATTAAGGATCTCGTTCCAGCTCGCCGCGCTCGCGTCATCGACTTTCTCGTATTTACGGATGCCGGCGTTGTTAATGAGGATGTCGAGGCGCCCGAACTTCTGCGCGGCATCGTTGACGAAGCCGAGGCATGCGGCCTCCGTACCAACGTCAGCCTGCGTGAAGGCGACCTTGGCGCCGGCGGTCTCGAGCTCGGCCGCCACGCGCTGGCCGCGTTCGCCGTCCCGATCGCAAAACGCCACGCTTGCGCCCTCGGCGATGAAACGCCTGACCGTCGCCTCGCCGATCCCCGATGCCCCGCCCGTCACCGCTGCGACCTTGCCGTCGAGCCTTCCCATGTTCGCCACCTTTCATTGCATTGCGAAACGCACATCCACGATACGTCGCATCCATTGTCCATTCAGCGGGTGCTGCCTTGTTGGCCTGGCCCGGGTGTCCGACCTTAACAGGCTGTGGAGGAGCTACGAAATCTCGGGCGTTCCCGACTAGGCTGACTTGCAGCGGTATGCTTTTGGGTGGAAATCGTGGTTTCTGCAGTTCCGCCCTGCCAAAATGCCGACGCAAGCCCCTCTTTGGACAGCCTTTGGCTATTTGTTACGTCCCAGCATCCAGCAGCTTGGGCAGGCGTTTCAGGTTGGAGGCCACGCTGCGAGTGCGAACATCCGGCCCCCTGAGCAAGCTGCCCGACACTATAGGAAAGCTCGCCAGGCTCGGCCAAAGGCTTTCAGACTGCGGCTGATCGTCCACCGCAAATACCGGCTGTGACTGACGTCGCCGTCTGCGATACCCCGACTTGGGCTCGGAAACGCCCACCGAAGGCCTCCAATTGCTGCACGGGTTTGGTAAGCTCCGTCTTGTGGCTGAATAAGCCTCTTCCTGGCCAAAGCTCACGACCAAGTGGCAGCAGCGGCCGGTTGTAAATCCAACTCCGGCGGCGCGTCGACCGCCGGCTTTCAGCCTTGACGGCTTACGGGGCTAGACCGTGTCTCTCACTTCGACAATCGGATCGCAGGGCTTCATCTCACCGCCCAGATCTCCACTGGATGGAATACCCCGGTGGTCCAGGCGCACAATGCTACCGCGACACCGAAATGTCCCGGCCTCTGTATTGACCAGATCTTTCGCCTCTACTTCGCAAAGCGCGAGGGTGGCAAGAACTAGGGTAGCGAGAATGATATGGTTCATGGTGCCTCAAAACCGGTTGCACATCACCGAACGTGATCCTCCCCAAATTTCAGGCATTACCTTGTAGAGTGGTTGCGCCGCCGTGTCTGACAACCCCTATTGGATGCCATTCGCATGCAGTATCTGGACCAGCCTGTATATATGCCCGGGTATACAAAGCACGACCACAGCCACGCGGCGCCGGCGGAGCCATCTCCTGCTCAGCCCGCGCTGACGAAAGGCTTGGCCAACGTCTGGGTGATTCGAGGCGTCGGCGGCAGGCCTATCTGCGGGAGGTCGGTGTCCGCAAGAGTGGGCAGCGGTTCGACGCCGGCTTCCTTCTCGCTCCAGAGCAGGTCCTCGGAGCCCGTCCGCAGCGTCCATTGCCAAATCGAGTATAGTATGGCTTGGCCAAGGCCAGACCCACTGAGTGTCAACCGACCAACGATGCCGGCGGCGGGAGGTCGCGCCGTGATGTTTGGGGCCGCCTGGCGCTGAGGTCGCATTAGCCCGCCCCCCGATCCGGGTATCCGTGCCCCCTAGCCCCACCCAAATCCGACGGGGCTGCCACATCCGATGAGGGCGACCGGGCTGCTACCGACGGGACGATCTGCTCCGAGACGGCCGCGGCGGGTTGGATATAATCCGATGTCGCGGCAGGCAGGGGATCAGCAAAGCTCGGATGTGTGGTTACCAGAACTGCGACAAGGGCGACCGCCAAGGGTGCGAAACGGAGCATATAACTTTCTCCAGTTGACAAGGCCGCAAGTGCCTTGTGCTGACCAACGGAGAGTGCTCCGGATACAGGTGGACATCGCTGAAGCGTTTCACACCCTGGACATGCGGCTGCACGCCTTGGCTGGTGCCGTCGACAGGCCCATTCTAGCCTCTGGAGACGTGCCGGACGACCTGGCGGGATGAGACACGTGGAGAGCATCCTTGGGCGGCTGCTTGGCCTACGGCGGTTGACCGGCCATGCGACCCACCCCTGTTCCGGGACACGTTGAGCCATCCAGGCGAATCATCTCGCCTTGAGTTACAGCGGATGGTCAGGCCGAACCGGCGATGACCGGAGGTCGACTTCGCGGGCGAACCGCAAGCTGCTGGGATGGTTGCGACGACGGGACCAGCGGGGCCGAATTGAAGGAGACCCAGCCAGCGATACGGTGCTGACTGAGCCGCTCCGTCCAATCGATACGTTGTGCCACTGACCGCCGGCCAGTGGACATTTGACGTGTGCGATCGTGCCTACAAGCTGGCACTAGCATTGGGCGAGCACTTGAAGAACCGTGTCCGGCCGCGGGCTACAACTCCGCGGCCGGAAGCCGTCGTTCAGCCCTCGTTGGTCTGGTCCAGATTTACCCCCACGAACACTGACTTTCCGTCGCGGATCACCCGTAAAGCCAGTGCGCGGTCGCTGCCTTTCATCGCGCTTCGCACTTCCTTTGCCGCCTCGGACGGTGAGGTCACCGCATGGGTGCCGACGCCCACAACCACGTCTCCGGGCTGCAGACCAGCTGCCTCCGCTGGAGAGCCAGGCTGCACACGTTCGACCACCGCGCCGTGCGTGCTTTCCGGCAGATCCAGCTGATTGCGGACGTCCGGCGACAGTGGCCCCAGAGCCAGACCCAGTTCCGCGCGATGCTGAGCCTCATGGCTGTCGTTGCTGGCGGTCTGCTCGTTCGGCATCGCGCCGACCTTAAGCGTGAAGTCCTTGGTCTGGCCGTCGCGCAGGACAGTCACGCGGGTCTCCTCACCCGGCGGAATGGCCGCGACGTTCATCGCGAGTTCTTTGGGATTGGTGATCTTGGTCCCGTTCACGGTCTGGACGACATCGCCCGGCTGCAGGCCGGCCTTGGCTGCCGGGCTGTCGGGCTGAACGCCAGCCAGCAGCGCGCCAGAGTTGTCCGACAGGTGCAGCGCCTTCGCGGTCGCGCCTGTGATCTGCTGCGCTTCAACGCCAACGTAGCCACGGGTCACCTGGCCGCTCTTCTCGAGCTGCGCCTCGACGGTGCGGATCATGTCTGACGGAATGGCGAAACCGATGCCCACCGACCCGCCGGTCGGTGAAAAGATCGCCGTGTTCATGCCAATGACCTTGCCGTCCTGGGTAAACAGCGGACCACCCGAGTTGCCCTGGTTGATAGGCGCGTCCACCTGGATGAACTGATCGTACGGCCCGGCGCCGATGTCGCGGCTGACGGCGGACACGATACCCGCGGTTACACTACCGCCCAGACCAAACGGGTTACCCATCGCGACCACCCACTCGCCGGGCTTCACGTCGCGCGAGTTGCCGAGCTGGATGTAGGGAAGTGGCTTGTCAGCATTGATTTTAAGCACGGCGATGTCGGTGCGCGTATCCCTGCCGACGACCTTGGCCGGCAGCACGGTGCCGTCGTCGAGCGTGACACTGACGCTCTTGGCGTCCTTCACCACGTGGTTATTGGTGACCACAGTGCCGTCGGCACTGATGATAAAGCCGGAGCCGCGGGCTTCCACCGGGCGTTCCTGCTGCATTGGCCCATTCGGGATCATCTGATTGAACGGGAAGGGCAGTTGTGGCATCCGGCCGCCCGACCGCGGGCCATCGTCGTCGTCTTGCAGTGAGGCTGGGGTGGCGCGGAATTTGGTGGTGATGGAGACCACCGCGGGCTTCACGCGCGAGACCAGGCTGGTGAAGTCGGGCAGCGTCTGCGGCAGCACCTGTGCCCCGGGCGGATTGACCGGGGCGCCGTTCTCGGCCCAGGCGTTGTGCCCGATCGCGTAGCCACCCAGGCTAGTACCCGCCAGTAACGTCGCGGCCAAGGCGGCTCGGCGCAAAACGTGGCGCTTCGGGCCGTGTTCGGTTTGGGCATTCATGTCGCGTCTCCAAATTGCATCGTTGCTCTGCGTCCCTCGTTTTCGTGCGCCGGTGTAGGCTGGTGTCGCACCGAAGACTTCATGAAGATGCAGGTACACAGGTGAACGTTCGCTACGCGGAGCGATTAAACCGGAGTCATGCGGGTTAATGATCGGTTAGCTTGCAATATCGGTCCCGACAGGTCTCGCAGGTCGCAACGAGCACCTCACTCCCTACCAAAGCGGGCTCCCCACGACCCGGTGACGTGCCGCCCGCTCAGACTGGATCAAGATGATCCTTGCGAGTGGGACCTCCTTTCAAACCTTGGCTGAGGTGGCTTGGTGCCCCGAACGGGACCAGCGCCGACGTTCACGCGCCGCTGTCTTTGGCCGCCAGCCGCCCAATCGCCGACCAGTCCCACGTTTCACCACCTTGTGCGAGCAAGGCGAGAAAGCGGTCCCGCAGCAGACTTGCCAACGGCAGGGGCACCCGCAAATCGTCCGCGGCAGCCAGCGCGAGGCGAATGTCCTTGTGCCCGAGCAGTGCGGCAAACCCTGCTGGCTCGAATTGCTGGTCGGCTATCAGGCCGCCGTACGTTCGATAGACCGGCGCGCTGAATAGCGTTGAGGTCAGCAGTTCGAGATAGGCGTGCAGGTCGACGCCGCCCTTGCCCACCAGCGCCATCGCCTCCCCGAGCGACTCGATCACCGCGGCGATCAGAAAATTCCCACTCAGCTTCACCAGATTGGCGGCATCTGGCTGTTCGGACATTGCGAATGTCCGCTGTCCCATGGCATCGAGAAGCGGGCGGCAACTTGCCACTGCGTCCGCCGCGCCTCCGGTTACAACGAACAGCTTTGCCGCCGCGGCCGCGTCGGGACGGCCGAATACCGGTGCTGCGACAAAGCGCTGGTCGGCATCTTGGTGTGCCCGTGTCAAACGTCGGGATAGCGCGACGCTGATGGTGCTGCAGGACACGTGCACCGCGCCGGCTGGCAAGATCGCACTGATGCCGCTTTCGCCGAACACGACGGTTTCGACGGCGTGGTCGTCGGCGAGCATGGTGACGACGGCCTCTCCCGCGCAGGCGTCAGCGATCCGTGTGGCCGCCGTCGCGCCAAGCGCGACCAAGGGAGCCACCTTCTCTGGGCTGCGGTTGTAGACCGTGATCTCGTGCCCCGCCTTGACGAGATTTGCCGCCATTGCGGCACCCATGCGTCCCAGTCCGATGAAGCCTGCCCGCATCTCGTTGGTCCTTT
Source organism: uncultured Alphaproteobacteria bacterium (assembly GCA_963759425.1). GTDB lineage: Bacteria > Pseudomonadota > Alphaproteobacteria > Acetobacterales > Acetobacteraceae > Rhodopila. The sequence goes on along the minus strand of CAVWZM010000013.1, from coordinate 75,660 downwards.
TCCTCGAAGCCGCGTCAGCGCGGCCAGTCACCGTCAAACCACTATCACGACTGCATCGGCACGCGCAGAGCGCGGCTAGGGCAATATCAGCCTGACTGGAATCGCGAAGCAATCAGGCTGATGGAATTGCTCGCGAACCAAAGTCGGAGTGTTTCCACTCAAAGTGAAAGCGCTCTAGAACGGCCCAGCTGGAATCACCTGACCGAACCGGGCTTGTTCGCCTCGACAAGGGGCGTGTCCTTCTTCATGACCTACCCGGCCCGCTGCGACCGACTGCTCCGGGACACCGGCATTTGCGTCGCGCTGGTTTGATTTCATGCTGCTCGAAGCCGCTGTCGAGCCGTCGTATGCTGCGCCGGCGATTTGGGGTCACCTGTCCTTGAGTGCCGGGCGTCGTGGCACCGTGGTCAAGGTAGGCATTGGCTACGACGGGCGCCTGTTTGAAGCGGAATCCAAGCGCCGGGATTTACCGACTTGTTGTTGTCTACCGGTCTACGGCGGCTCCGCTTCAACCGCAGACGTGAATGGGCTAGCCTGCGAGGCAAATAGCAAAGGCATTAACGATGAGCGATGTTTTGGCTTTCAGCGACACCCCGGAGGCGCTCGATCGTCTGGTGGCGAGCGACAAGCTCCATCTCGTTCACCCGCTGCACCATCCCAAGGACCACGCCAATCCCCGGGTCTTCGTCTCGGCCCGAGGCTCCATCCTGCGCACCGCCGACGGAAGGGAGTACATCGACGGCCTGTCCGCGCTGTGGAACGTCAACATCGGCCATGGGCGGAAGGAACTCGCCGCCGCCGCGGCCGCGCAGATGGAGAAGCTGGCCTACGCCTCGGCGTATGCCGGGTTCTCCAACGAGCCGGCGATCCGGCTGGCCGAACGGATCGTCGGCCTTGCCTACAGCAACATGGCGGCGGCCTATTTCACCACCGGCGGCGCCGAATCCAACGAGAGCGCGTTCAAGTTCGCCCGCTACTACTGGAAGCGGATGGGCAAGCCGGACAAGGTGAAGATCATCTCCCGCCGCTACGGCTATCACGGCGTCACCATGGCGGCGATGAGCGCCACCAGCCTGCCCGGCTACCAGAAGATGTTCGGCCCGCTGGTGCCGGAGTTCTTCCAGGTCGTCGCCGCCCTACCCGTATCGCTGGCCCGGCAACGGTGATGCCGGCGATCGGCGCCGCCGATGCTGTCGAGGACAGCCATCAACTCGCGCACGGCGCCGACACCGTCGCCGCGATCATCTGCGAGCCGGTGATGGGGGCCGGCGGCGTGATCGTCCCGCCGCCGACCTATTTCCCGCGGCTGCGGGAGATCTGCGACCGTCACGGCGTGCTGCTGATCGCCGACGAGGTCATCACCGGTTTCGGCCGCACCGGCAAGTGGTTCGCCCTCGGCCACTGGGGTATCGAGCCCGACCTGATGTCGTTCGCCAAGGGCATCACCAGCGGTTATCTGCCGCTGGGCGGCGTCATGTTCTCGAAGCGCATCCATGACGGCGATCGAGGACGCGCCGATGGACGAGAAATTCATGCACGCCGCGACCTATTCCGGGCATCCGGTCTGCTGCGCCGTCGGGTCTCGCGAACATCGACATCATCGAGCGGGAGGGCCTGGTCGAGCGCGCCCGGGTGCAGGGCGACCGGTTCCGGGCCGGGCTGGAGACGCTGGCGTCGCTTGCCGGCGGTGGGCGAGGTGCGCGGCATCGGCATGCTCGCCGCCATCGAACTGGTCGAGGACAAGGGCACCAAGAAGCCGGCCATCGGTCTGGGCGCCAAGGTCGTGGCCGAGGCCGGGAAGCGCGGCCTGATCATGCGCCAGCGCGGCGCCGCCGACGGTCCGCCGGCGAGTGGCGACTCGCTGTGCCTCGCGCCGCCGCTGATGACGCCGGAGGCGACGCTGGACCGGATCGTGCAGATCGTCGGGGAGTCGATACAGGCGGCGATGTAGCGGCAGGGGCCCCGCACCGCCGCCGAACCATCCCTCGGCGTCGCGCTGGACAGCGCCGAGGCACTTGCCGGGTCTTGACGCCGGCCGGATGGCTGTTCATTCAACGGCCACCCACGGTTTGTCGTTCTGATGCGGCGGACCTGTGGATCACCAGTCAATCCAGCCCGCGATGACCCGCATCAGGGCGGCAGGTGCTGGGCGAGCGCGGAGAACTCGGCAATCACAATGGCGTTCCGTACCGTCGTCGCTTGCTTCCCGATCCTGTTGGCCTTCTCGGCCGGCGCCGGGGCCGTTTCTCCTCCTGCAACCATCTCCGACACCGGCATGGTGGTCGCGGCTCGGCGGCTGGCAGCTGAGGCGGGCGTGGCGGTCCTGCGCCAGGGTGGAAACGCCATCGACGCCGCGGTCGCTGTCGGATACGCCGAGGCCGTGGTCAATCCGTGCTGCGGCAACATCGGCGGCGGCGGCTTCATCACCGCGCAGCTCGCCGATGGCCGGGACATCTTCCTCAACTTCCGCGAAACGGCACCGGCGGCGGCCAACCGGGACATGTATCTGGACGCCGCCGGCCAGCCGGTCGCCGGTGCCAGCCTGCATGGGTGGAAGGCGGTCGCCGTGCCTGGCACGGTGATGGGGCTCGACCTCGCACTTACCAAATACGGCACCCTGCCGCGCGGCATCGTCATGGCGCCGGCCATCCGCCTGGCCCGTGAAGGGTTTGAACTGACCCGCGATGACGCCGCGATCCTGACGCGCGGTGCGCCGTTGTTTCGCCGGGACGCCAATACGGCACGCCAGTTTCTGCATTCCGACGGCACGGCCTACCGCGCCGGCGAAACGCTCAGACAGCGGGAACTGGCCGGGACGATGCAATCGATCGCGGACCGTGGACCGGACGCCTTCTATCAGGGCGATGTTCCGCTGGCGGTCGAAGCAGCCTCTCGCGCTGGCGGCGGGATCATCACGGCCGCGGATTTCGCCGCCTACCGTGTCGATGAGACCGCCCCCCTGCGCTGCACCTACCGCGGCAACGTCATCCTGTCCGCGCCACCGCCGTCCTCGGGCGGTCCGACCCTCTGCGAGATCCTCAACATCCTGGAGGGCTACGACCTGCGGGCGATGGGCTTTCACGGGGCAAACTCTGTGCACGTCATGGCGGAAGCCATGCGGCTTGCATATTTCGACCGCTACGCCTGGCTCGGGGACCCTGATTTTACGGAAAACCCGTTGGACCGACTGCTTTCGAAGGACTACGCGACGCAACTGCGCGGAAAGATCACCGATCATGCGACGGCGTCCGCTGAACTCGGGCCCGCGGTTTCGCCAGGGTCGGAAAAACCACAGACGACGCATTTCTCGGTGATCGACCGCGATCGCAATGCCGTTGCGGTAACCTATACGATCAACGGCGGGTTCGGCGCGGGGGTGATCGCCGGCAACACCGGCTTCCTGCTCAACGATGAAATGGATGATTTCACCACCTCGCTCGGCAGGCCAAACCAGTTCGGTCTGGTGCAGGGGCCGGCGAACACGATCGCGCCGGGAAAGCGGCCGCTGTCCTCGATGGCGCCCACAATCCTGCTGAAGGATGGGCAGGTCCGCATGGTTGTCGGCTCGCCCGGAGGCTCCCGGATCGTCACCGTCGTGCTGGAAACGATCCTCAACATGATCGACTACGACATGGCGCCACAGGAAACCGTCGATGCACCGAGGCTGCACCTGCAATGGCTGCCTGACATACTGTATGCGGAGCGATTTGCGCTGTCGCCGGATACGCGGGCGGTGCTGGTCGGAATGGGATACCATATCGAGGAACAGGTGCCGTGGGGCGCCGCCGAGCTGATCGCGGTGGGGCCGGCGCGGACACCAGCGGCAGCATCAGGTCCGGACTCCGCGGTGGAGCATCGCGACGCGGCAACCACGTTCCATGGAGCCAACGATCCCCGACGCCCGACCGGGGCAGCACTGGCGCCATAGCCTGCTCAGCGGCGATTTCCTCGCCATGACCAAGACTTATGGCGGATGGACCATGCACCCAAAGAACAAAAGATCATCTTCAGGCTGAAAATTTGAAGGTTACTGTGCCGTTCATTTAACCTTCGATGCGCCGCTCCACGAGGTGGCACCGATCATCAATTCTTCACGATATCATTCTCGCTACCGGCTCTACCGTGAATTCTCGAAGTATATCATCGAGGCTGGGGCTACACTTTACACCGTTGAGGCAGCCTATGGAGAACGCGACTTCGAGATCACTGACGCCGACGGCCACGGTCACATTCGCGTGCGCTCCAGCCATGAGGTCTGGCACAAGGAGAATTCGGTCAACGTTGGTGTTTCGCGGCTGCCAGCCAACTGGAAGTATGTGGCGTCGATCGATCCGTACTCGCTGTTCGCGCGCAAGAACATCCACATGAGACAATTCAGCAGCTGCAGTATTTCAGCGTCGTGCAGATGTTCTCGCAAGCGATCGATCTCGACCCGCAGCACCGGCCACTCGGCTCGTTCGAAGGCTTTGTCTCACGGTGGATGTGCCATATCGGGGGCGGCTCCGGCGCATATATAACGCACGGGGTTTGGCATCCGGGCTATGCGTGGGCCTGTCGTCGCGATGCGTGGGACCATCTCGGTGGCCTGATCGACTTCCGATCGTTGGCTCTGCTGACCGTTACATGGCTTGTGGCCTGATCGGCGAGATGGCGCAATGCCTCCGGCCGCACATCGTCGGCCACCGTCGGAACTATGCCGAATGGTGCTTTGAATGACAGCATCGGGCGGAGCAATATATCAAGCACAATATTGGTTGCGTCGATGGTCTGCTGCTTCACTACTTCCACGGCGCCAAAAAACGCCGGGGGTTACTTCGATCGTTCGAAGATAATCTGGCGAAACCGTGTCGGTCCCGCCAGGGATCTCAAGCGCGATTGGCAGGGCGTTTGGCAATTGAGCGACCAGAAGATCGCTCTGCGTGACCTGCACTGAAACGGTCGTCCTGACCGGCGCCCCCCTTCACCGTGCTCGCTCAGACAACTGCTTCCAATGGATCAGCGATTGATGCGACATCCGGTGGTTTGCGAACGGCGGCGTGCCGGGCCTACGGAACTCCCAGCCGGGTAAATCGTTCTATACGAAGCAATGCGTTACTATTTACCAATCGGATGGAGTTGGCCCTCGGACCGTGGACAAATGGCGCGTTCAGGGCCACGGTGATCCCGTTACTGGCTAGGCGAACCTCGCGATGCTCCAAGATTCCACGATGGCCGAAGCCCGATCGCTCCTCGGCGCCTGCCGACAGAAAAATGTCATGCTCGCCACGGCGGAAAGTTGCACAGGTGGGCTGATCGCCGCGGCACTTACTTCGGTCGCGGGGTCGTCGGATGTGGTGGATCGCGGTTTCATCACTTACTCCAACGCGGCAAAGAACGAGATGATCGGCGTGCCGGTCGCTCTGATCCAGGCGCATGGCGCGGTGAGCGAGGAAGTCGCGCGTGCCATGGCCGATGGCGCGCTCAGCCGTTCCCGCGCCGCCATTGCGATCGCGGTGACCGGCGTCGCTGGACCGGGTGGCGGCAGTGCGGAAAAGCCGGTCGGATTGATCTGCTTTGGCTTGGCCCGCACCGGCGTGCCTTCGATCAGTCAGAGCCAGGTGTTTCCCGGCGATCGCACCGAAATCCGCGCCGCGACCGTCGCCCATGCCTTCCGCATGATCCGCGAAGCGCTGTAGGGCACATCTCGCGCCCAGCAGAGCGGTCGCCTATGGCGGCCGGCCGGACCCCTCTCCTTGCAAATCCAGATGGTCGCCACACTTTAACTGCCTCGCAGGAGGATCGGAAACATGCAGGCAGTTCTGAAAGGTCACGTAATCGCCGACAGCGACGATATCGTCGAAACCGGCGGCTACCATTATTTCCCGAGTTCGGCGACCCGCCTTGAGTGGCTGGAAAAAGCACCGAAGACCGAGCACGACCTGGAATGTCCCCACGGGGTGCAGTTTTATGACGTCGTCATCGACGGCGAGCGCCACGGACGTGCTGCGTGGTCCTATAAGTCACCGCGCCCGAAGATGCAGCAGGTGGGTGGCCGCTTCGGGTTCTGGGAGGATGTCAAGGTAAGCTGACGGCGGCAGGTTTCGATCGCGCGGTCATCATCCTGGGGGGCGGCCAGACAGGGGTCAGCGACCCGCGGTGGGGAGGGGAGGTCATTTGTAGGTCGCCCTCTGCCCGCGAGATGGGGGCGTTGTTCGGGCACCAGAAGGCATAGCCAATCGGGGGTCCATCGTCCTCGGGCCCCCGCCTTCGGAGGAACGAACTGGCCCCGGGCAGGGACGAAACCCGGATGCGACCGGCGCGTTGAGAGCGGTCGAGCAGGCCTGCTGCCGATGTAGCCGCTTGGAGTGCCCCGAAGCTGTCAGGCCGCGACAATGTCCCCATGACCGACGGGCCGTCCGCCCGTTCCCTGCGAGGCCTCGACGGTATCAACTTTCTGATGGCCGACGTGCGGGATGGCGTCGGGCCATACCTGGCGGTGTTCCTGAAAGGCTCACAGCACTGGGATTCCGGAGCGATCGGGCTCGCCATGGCTGCGTCCTCAATCGCCGCGGCGATCTGTCAGGTGCCGGCTGGGCTGCTGGTCGACGGCGCACGGGCCAAGCGGCTTCTGGTCGCGCTTTCCGGACTGATCGTGGCCGCGGGATGTTTGTTGATCGTGGTATTTCCTCACCTGCCGACAGTGCTCGCCGCTCAGGTCATGTTGGGGGCTGCCTCGGCAGTGATCCCGCCGGCGATCGCCGCGATGACCCTGGGCCTGGTCGGGCGGCGGCGGCTGGATGCTCGAGTCAGCCGCAACGAGGGGTTCAATCATGCCGGCAACCTGCTGGCCGCGATACTGGCAGGCACGCTCGGCAAATATCTCGGCTACCAGTGGATCTTCTTTCTAGTCTGCGGCTTCGCCGTGGCCAGCGCCGTGATCGTTACATACATAAATCCGCAGGAGATCGACCATGATCTGGCGCGCGGCGGTGAGGACGAATTATTGCAGCCGATGCCGATGCGCGACCTGTTCCAGCGCCGCGACCTGTTGATCTTCCTGGCCGCCGTGGTGCTTTTCCACTTCGGCAATGCGGCGATGCTGCCGATGGCGGGACAGGTTCTTGCCCAAACTCATCCCGGCTCGGACACCATCGCCCTGTCTGCCTGCATCATCGCCGCCCAGTTCATCATGGTCGGCGGTAGCCTGGTGCGTCGGCCGAGCCTCGGCCGCGGGCGTGGGACGCAAGCCGATCTTCTTGCTGGCGCTCGCAGTCCTCCCAGTTCGCGGCTTGCTGTTCTCGTTCGTATCCAGTCCGGTTGCCGTGGTGGGCATCCAGCTTCTCGACGGCGTCGCCGCGGGCATCTTTGGGGTGATCTCCATCCTGATAGCGTCTGACCTGATGCGTGGCACCGGCCGCTTCAACCTCGCGCAAGGCCTGACGGCCCTGGCTGTCGGCATCGGCGCCGCATTGAGTAACGCCACCGCGGGCTTTGTCGTTCAGTGGTTCGGTTATCCGGGCGGATTTCTTTATCTCACGGCGATTGCGTGCTGCGCGCTGGGCTTCTTCGCGCTGCTGATGCCGGAGACGAAGCAGTCGGCCTCGGCCGCGAAGCGGTCATCGCGGCGTTGCCCGGCGCTACGTGACGGGTTCGCTCGCTGCCCTGGTCGCGCCATGGTCACCCGGGACCGCAACATGGACCGTATGGATCATCGCCGCCGTCAGCACCGCCGGCGTCATAGTGGGGCCGTTCGCTTGGCCCGAGTTTGTCTGGGCGACAGGCGGCGCGGTTTTGCTGATCGCCCTTGGCCTTCTGCCGGCGTCGGACGCGCTGGCGGGAGTAGCCAAGGGGACTGATGTCTACCTATTCCTGATCGGAATGATGCTATTGGCCGAACTCGCCCGCCAGGAGGGGCTGTTCGACTGGTTGGCGGCGAGGGCGGCGAGGCTCGCCAACGGATCGGCGACACGGCTGTTCGGCCTGATATTCTTGGTCGGCACAGCGGTGACGGTGTTCTTGTCAAATGACGCGACCGCGGTGGTGCTGACACCCGCCGTGGCCGCCGTGGTGAAGACAGCGAAGGCGCGTGAGCCTCTGCCCTATTTGCTCACTTGCGCCTTCATCGCCAATGCGGCGAGCTTCGTGCTCCCGATCTCTAACCCGGCGAACCTGGTGATCTACGGCAGCCACATGCCGCCGCTGCTGCGATGGCTCCCCATCTATACTTTGCCTTCGGTGCTGTCTGTGGCGGTGACGTACGGTCTACTGCGTTGGACCCAAAGATCGCGGCTGCGGCAGGCGATTTCCCCCGACATCGCGCTCCCCGCGTTGACGGCCGCCGGAGCTTTGACCGCGGTCGGCATTGCCGCGACGGCGGTCGTCTTGTTGGTGTGTTCGGCGTTCGACATCCGGCTCGGGCTGCCCTCGTGCCTAGCCGGGCTTGCCACGGCCGCGCTGGTGATGACGCGGTCGCGGTTCGGAGTAATGGCAGTCGCGAAGGATATCTCGTGGGGTGTACTGCTGCTGGTCGCCGGCCTGTTTGTCCTCGTCGAGGCGCTGGGCAAGCACCGGCGTTACCGACGATCTGGCGGGGATGCTGGGGATCTGGTGCGCTGGTCAGCTGTCGGGGGCCGCATGGGTGACCGGCATCGCGCTGGGGGTTGGGTGCAATCTGGTGAACAATCTGCCGGCCGGGCTGCTTGCCGGGCGCGTTGTCGAGATCGCCAATGTGCCGGATCGGCTGCGTGCGGCGGTTCTGATCGGCGTCGATCTGGGGCCGAACCTGTCGGTCACTGGCTCGCTCGCCACTATCCTTTGGCTGACGGCGCTTCGGCGGGAGGGTCTGCGCGTCAGTGCGTGGAGCTTCCTGAAGCTCGGCGCCCTGGTAATGCCGCCGGCCCTGTTGCTGGCGATCGCAGGCACCTTCGCGTTCGGCTGACCGTCGGCCGCACCGGCAACGTCACACCATTAGACTAGCCTGGCGATGACTTGCCGATCGGTGGATGGCATGAGAGGCTGACTTTTTCAGCGCGACCCTCACTTTGCCCATCCGTGGCCGGCGCCGCATCCGAACATGACACCGCCGGACTTTCCCGCAAGCCGGATTGCCGATGAACGATATGCCTGTAATGATCGACGTCGGATCGACCATCACCGTCTCCGGTCTTCTGCAGGTACCCCAACGTGCAACTGCCTGTTATGTGCTGGCGCATGGGGCAGGGGCGGGGATGACGCACCCTTTCATGGCGGCGATCGCGACCGGCCTGGGCGAACGCGGCATCGCCACCTTGCGATACCAGTTCCCGTTCATGGAGCATCACTCCAGACGGCCCGACCGGCCAGCCCTGGCCCACGCAACGGTCCGCGCCGCCGTTGTAACGGCAACCGGACTTACGCCCTCGATGCCGCTTTTCGTCGGCGGCAAGTCGTTCGGTGCCCGTATGACCTCGCAGGCGCAGGCCGAGGCGGCCCTTCCTGGTGTCCGCGGGCTTGCCTTCATCGGATTTCCGCTGCATCCCGCCGGCAAACCCTCGGACGATCGTGCGCGGCATCTGTCCGGGGTGACTATCCCGATGCTGTTCGTACAGGGCACCCGGGATGCCCTGGCCGAAATCGGACTGTTGACCCGTGTCGTCGAGAGGCTGGGCGGAAATGCGACGCTGCGGCCGATCGAGCACGCGGATCACTCGTTCCACGTTCCGCTGCGGTCGGGCAAGACGGACGGTGAGGCGATGGACGAATTGCTCAACGTGCTGGCAGCGTGGATGGAGGTTGTGATGAACCCCGCCAAGGGTGCTGGTCAGTCGCATGAAGCAACTCGCCCTTCCACCGGCCCTGCGCGATCATGACCTCGGCGCTAGAGCCTACGATGTCTCTACCCGGCGCGTCGGCCGAGTGGCGCACAGGCGGCCGATAACCAGTCTCGGTCTGCCGGAGCCAGCTTCGGCCCAACGACGCGCAGCACGCGGGCGTGATAAGCATCCAGCCAGTCGACTTCCGCCGTCGTCATCATCGTCGTGTCGAGCAGACGGCGATCGAACGGGGCGAGGGTTAGCGTCTCAAACCTGAGGAACGGCTTGCTGGCACCGGGCAGATCAGCCGGCCGAACAAGCAGCAAATTTTCAAGCCTGATGCCGAAATGATCCGGCAGGTAGAAACCTGGCTCGTTCGACAGGATCATCCCTTCGGCGATCGGTATCGGCTTGGCGAGCCGCGAGATACTGACCGGCCCTTCGTGCACCGACAGATAGCTGCCGACACCATGTCCGGTCCCATGGTCATAGTCCAACCCAACCTGCCACAGCGCTTGGCGCGCCAGTGCGTCGAGATGCACGCCGCCCACCCCCTGCGGAAAGATGGCCGTCGCGATGGCGATATGCCCCTGCATCACACGCGTTGCTCGGCCGCGCAGCTCGGCCGGCGGATCCTGCGGACCGGTCCACACGGTGCGGGTAATGTCCGTCGTTCCGTCGGGATACTGAGCGCCCGAGTCTATCAAATAGAGTTCGTTGGCATTGATCGGCCGGTTGGATTGCTCGGTCACCCGGTAGTGGATGATCGCTCCGTGCTCTCCGGCACCGGAAATCGCCGGAAAACTTTCCCCACGAAACCCCTCGACCGCCTCGCGGAACGCCAGCAATGTGGCGGCGGCAGACATTTCGGTCTGGCTGCCGGTTGGCGCTTCGCGCGAAAGCCAGTGCAGAAAGCGGCAGACCGCCACCGCATCGCGGACATGCGCACTCCGGGCCCCTTCCTGTTCAGTATCGTTCTTGCACGCCTTCGGCAGCAGGCAGGGGTCTGCTGCTCCGACCACCGTGGCGCCGGCGGCTCGCAGGCGTTGCGCGAACCAGACCGGTGAACCGCTGGGATCGACCCGCACAGTCTTTCCGCCTAGCCGTCCCAGCGCCGGACCAAGGGCCGCACGATCCGCGACCGCCACGCTGTTGCCCAACCATATGCGCGTGTCGGAGGACAGTTTCGTCGGATCAATGAATAACTCGGTGCCGCCATCCGCGTGAACGAGGGCAAAGCTGAGCGCGAACGGGGTGAACGGCACGTCGCCGCCGCGAATATTCAGCAGCCAGGCGATCGAGGCAGGATCGGTCAATACCGCCGCGTCTTGCTTCTCCCCTCGCAACAGGGCCGCTACGTCGGCCCGTTTATCCTCCGCCAAGCGGCCCGCATAAAGCAGCGTGTGCGGAACCGCGGCGGCCGTGGGCGGCGGCGGCCGATCCTTCCAGACAGCGTCCAACGGGTTGCTCTCGACTGCAACCATATTGAGCCCTGCAACGGTGTATCGGGCCAGTCCCTCCTCACTCATGAGCATCGGATCGTAGCCGATCCGGCCGCCTGAGGGCGCGTGTGCAGCCAGCCATGCCACCGCTGGCTGCTCGATCATGTGCAACCGCTGCCACTGCGCAGCATCCGTTTGCTCCGCGAGTTGCAAAACATATCGCCCGTCCGTGAAGACCGCGGCGACATCAGCAAGCACAGCCGCCAGCCCGGCGCTGCCGGTAAAGCCGGTAAGCCATGCCAGACGTTCGGCCGACGCAGGGACATATTCGCCCAGATGTTCGTCGCCGCGCGGCACGATGAATCCGTCCAGATGCTGGCGTCGCAACTCCTGGCGGAGGCAAACCAGGGGTGAAGAGCTCATGACAGTGTCGGTCATCAGTGGGTCTCCGTGGGCGCTTTCGCCGAATTATTCATAGCTCGTAATTATGTATGCACGCTGCGCATGGCAGTTCGCGTGATTTCGCCCTTAATCTTGTCCCGTCCTATCCTATGTTGCAGTGCATCAAAAACCCGGGTGCGTACCGCCACCACGACGTCGCGCTCTTCCCGGGCCTGTATGGACATCTGCCATGAACGCACGAACCGCCAACTCTCAGTTTATCTTCGAGCTTCCCAGCTTGAGCTATATCGACGCCAGTTGGGAAGAGTTGGACCCCCGGACGCTGGCTAAGACCGCCCGCCCAGTCCGCAAGACGGGCCTCGCCGGATGGTTTGCCAGTCGCCTCGAGGCGCTGCGGAGCTGGCGTCGGACCGCCCAGGCATCCTCCGAGCTCGAGATGATGTCAGATCGTCAGCTGATGGATATCGGGATCAGCCGTTCGGACCTGGATCGAGTGTTCAAGTCCGAATTCAACCAAGATCTACGCGAGCGTGGCGGCCTGGTCCGGGACGCCGGGGCCTAACAAACCAGGACAAGGGGAACAGCGACGGATCGACCGGCACCATCTAGGTTCGGCCCGTTATTCAGCGCATGGCAGGGATTCGCTGGCGGATGTAGCGTAAGCGTCTGATTTGAAGCAGAGATTCGGGTGTCGAAGCCAATTTCCGCCAAATCGGACACTGCCACACCCGCCATGCTCGAAGATAACCTGCTGCCGTTCGATTTCCCAGCCGTAGAGCGCGAGAAAGTGACCGCCGCATTCGATGGTGGACGCATCACCTCGGATGGCGGCGTGATGTTACTCGCTGCGGTCGAGAGAGAACTCGGGCTCGCCGAGCGGCTCGCGCCGTTGATCACCGATCCGCCTAATCCGTTGCTGGTTACACACAGCGTGGCCGACATACTGCGCGCGCGTATGTTGGCGATTGCCTGCGGCTATGAGGATGCCGACGATCTCGACCACCTGCGCACCGACCCTGGCTTCAAACTGGCCTGCGGACGGCTGCCTGACAGCGGCACCGATCTTTGCTCGCAGCCGACCGTGTCGCGCTGGGAGAACGCACCCACTCTGCGTGCGGTGGTGCGTATGACCTACGCCATGATCGACACCTACTGTGCCAGCTACAAGCGGCCGCCGCGTGCGGTGACGCTGGATATCGATGACACGCTCGATGTTGTGCACGGGCATCAGCAACTCTCGCTGTTCAACGCGCATTACGATGAACGCTGCTTCCTGCCGATCCACGTCGCTAACCGAGCTTCTGGAGAAGGCCGGTGAGGGTGATTTTCTGCGAACCGTGGCGGAAGCGGTGCTGCAATTGCTGATGGACGCCGACGTGGAAGGCATGATTGGCGCGGCGCGCTATGAGCACAGCGCCGAACGCGCCGCCTGGCGCAACGGTCACCGCCACGTCGCGCTCGACACCCGTGCTGGTTCGCTGCACTGCGCATTCCGAAGCTGCGCCAGGGCAGCTACTTCCCGCCGTTCCTCGAGGCCAGGAAGGTCTCCGAGAAGGCGCTGACGGCGGTGATCCAGGAGGCCTGGATCGGCGGCGTGTCGACCCGGCGCGTGGACGATCTGGTGCAGGCAATGGGGCTGTCGGGGATCAGCAAGTCGCAGGTCTCCAAGCTGTGCAAGGATATCGATGAGCGGGTGCACGCCTTCCTCGATCGTCCGCTCGGCGGCGAGTGGCCGTATCTCTGGTTGGATGCGACCTACCTGAAGCAACGCGAGGGCGGCCGCATCGTCTCGGTGGCGGCGATAATCGCTGTTGCGGTCAACACCGACGGCAAACGGGAGATCGTCGGGCTGCGCATCGGTCCCTCCGAGGCAGAAACGTTCTGGTCGGGCTTCCTCAGGACCCTGACCCGGCGTGGCCTGCAAGGGGTGAAGTTGGTGATCTCCGATGCGCATGAGGGGCTAAAGGCAGCGATCCGGCGGGTGTTCGGCGCCACTTGGCAACGCTGCCGCGTTCACTGGATGCGCAACGCACTATCCTATGTTGCCTAGAGTCAGCAGAGCATGGTGGCTGCGGCTTTGCGCCAGGCGTTTATCCAGCCGGATCGGGCACAAGCTCGCCAGACATTGCGCCACGTGGCCGACCAACTGAGGCAGAAATGGCCCAAGCTCGCCGGGTTCATCGACGACAGCGAAGCCGACGTGCTGTCATATCTCGACTTCCCGGAACAGCACCGCACCAAACTGCACAGCACGAACCCGCTGGAACGGTTGAACAAGGAAGTACGCGCCGTCAGGGGTGGAAATCCGCGGCCACCTACGGCGGATGGTCCGTCGCATCCGCAGCCAATGGCCCAATACGCGGCTGACCATCCGTGGCGACAGCCATTACGGCCGTCCCGAGGTGATGGCGTGGTGCGAGGCCAATGGTCTCGACTACATCTTCGGTCTGGCGGGCAACGTGGCTGTGGATCGCTTGGTGGAGCCGGTTGCTGACGACGTACGGGTGCGTCGCGCTCAGGCACAGGCGCCAGCCGTGCGCCGTTACTGCGAGACCCGCTATGGCGCCAAGTCCTGGCGCTGCGAACGACGGGTCGCTGCCCGCATCGAGGCGACGACCCAAGGATTGGACATCCGTTACGTCGTCACCAACATCACGGGTGGCGGCCCCCAATGGCTCTATGACAGTCTCTACTGTGGGCGCGGTCAGGCTGAAAACCTGATCAAATTGCACAAAACACAGCGCGCGTCCGACCGCACCAGTTGCCGATCTCCGCTCGCCAATCAGGTCCGCCTCGTGCTGCACACCGGCGCGTACTGGCTGATGCTCAAGGTCCGCGATGCCATTCCCAGGCCGCAGCCGCTCGCCACAGCCGAGTTCACCACCTTGCGGATGCACCTGATCAAGATCGCCGCGCGCATCGTCGAAACCGCACGCCGGGTGCGTGTCGCCTTCGCCGCCACGCATCCCGAGGCGGCACTGTTCGCCAGCCTTGCGCGCTGCCTCCAATCGGCAGGGCCGTGATCGCCGGGGCATGTGCCCCCCAGTCGCCTGATCCCGCCAACCTCCAACGCCCAACAGACATGTCCTGAAACCGCGATAAAAAGGCGCATCGGGAAACCGCGCCCGCGCTCTGAGAGCCGCCTGTGCTTGAAGCCTGCTGAATAAGATGGGTTAGCTTCGGCCCCCTGTAATGACTGGCGATGCCGTGAGACTATCGGTGACCAATCATCGGAGTTTTCGCGCTATGCGTCGGCGAAGCTTGATCAGCGCAGGCGGGGCAATGATCGCGGCTGGTGCGACCTCGACGTTCGCCAGCGCGTTCCCCCCGGCATCATCGCCCGTTGTTGTCGAGCTGTTCACCTCTCAAGGCTGCTCATCCTGTCCGCCGGCCGATGCCTTGCTGGCGGAGCTGGCGAAGCGGCCAGAAGTCGTGGCCCTGGCCTGGCATGTCGACTACTGGAACCATCTCGGCTGGCTTGACCCGTTTGCCACTGCGGAATGGACTGCGCGGCAACGGCGCTACGCGCATCTCTTGAACGACCAGGTCTATACCCCCGCCCTGGTCGTGAACGGCTCCCGGATGGTAGTGGGATCCGATCGTCCGGCGGTTCAGGCAGCGATGGATGAATACCATCCGTTCACTGTCGAGGTGGAACTGGAGCGGGCGGAGCATGGTCTGCTGGCCCGGGTCGGACCGAGGCCCGATACTGCTGTGGTATGGCTGCTTGTCTATGACGCGACGCGTTCGACTGGTGTGCGGGCCGGTGAAAACGCCCGACGAACGCTTCGGGAAGCCAATATTGTGCGATCGGCGTCGCCCTTGGCTCTTGGCCACGACGCTGTGCCCGTTCCGCTAGCGGGCATCCTACCTGACCAGGGAGCTGTTCTGCTGGTGCAGGATCATACTTGGAGTATTACGGGGGTGGCGCAGGTCAGACCGGCCAGGGCAGACTGGCCTTGAGCACGGCAAGCAGCCGAGGTAGCTCAGGCCACTCGGCAAGGATCCAATAGCACATCATGAGGAGTGCAACCCAGAATAGCGGCGCCGCGTAGGCTCTGCCGCTTTGGGTTGCTTTCCGCGATGACGGCATCTCATCTCCTGCCACCCTGTGACGCTCGAGCCAGAGATGCCGGCGTCACTTTGTGATCCCCGCCACCGAACGCGGAATATTTAGCGTCCGATCCGCAACGATTGCGAGAGAGAAGATGGCTGCCCTACGTTCCGTGCATAGGTCCGTGCCCGCAACCGCCGCTTCCCCCTGGTTCGTCCCAGTTTGCCTGCCCATCCCACGCGAGCGCGAACTTTAAAGCGCGCATATTGCTGGGAAGTTCCAGGTCACGGTGAAGACCACGGCCGGCCGCCAAGGTCCGGTGACTAGTTTCCGGACGAGGTGATTTCTGCGTCGCCCCGATCGGTTTCCTTGTGTCTTGCTGATGCCCCGTGCCAATTCTCCGATATGGACAGCGATATTGAATCTGATTGGCGGGGTCGCCGCGCCCGCGGCCTGCCCCGTGGTCCCGCATGGCTACTGTGGGTCGTGACCCAGCGGAGCAGAGACCGCGACGGTCGGACAGGCAGCCGTGCCACCGGCCTTTGCCGGGTCGACGCCGCCGATCGCGCCGCCGGCCTGGATGTTCCCGACGACCGCCCCGGCCCCTCATGGCGGGGCCGGGCCGCGTTGGGGCTTCGACTAGCCGCCGGAGGGCGGCCCAGTGCCGGTTGATCATGTCGACTTGGCGATGGTGCTTGCGGTCGATGGTTCCGCCAGCGTGACATATGAGGAATTCGGGCTCATCGCCGGGGGAACCGCTGCTGCCCTGCGCGACCCAACCGTTGCCGATGGCTTGAGCGCGGGCAGCGTCTTGTCACTGCTGCTGTGGTCGGGTGCTGGCCAACAGGACGTCATAACCGACTGGACCTGGATCGGTTCGACGGCCGACCTGCGGGACTTTGCCGACAGCGTTGAAAACATGCCGCGCACGGTGCGGGCGGGTGCGACCGCAATCGGGGAAGCACTGTTGGCGGCGCTGACGCTCTTCGCAAATTTGCCAGCGGTGGCAGGGCGAAGCATCGTCAATGTGATCGGTGACGGACGGTCCAACGACGGCATCGCCCCAGGACCGATCCGTGACAGGCTGGCCGCCGCAGGGATGACCATTAACGGACTCTGCATCCTGCACGAGGAGCCCGACTTGTTGACATTCTATAACGAAGAGGTGATCGGTGGTCCGGGTGCCTTCGCGGTAACCTGCCGGGAATATGCGGATTTTGCCCGAGCGATGCGATTGAAGCTGATCCGAGAGATCAACGGCCCTGTTGTGTGAGGAGCCGCCGTCCAACAACGGCCGGAGATGGAACCCAGTCATGACCGAGGAATCAAACCCGCCCGAGCACAAACGACTGGCCGAAACTGAGGTGCGACACGAATTTGTTTCGACTGTGGCAGCCGAGGACGGAGAGCAGCGTGGCCATCTGATAGGCGCTCTGACGGAGAAGAAGATCTTCCACCGATCCGAGGATCACGACGACGACATGCCGCTGCCGACAAATCCGCAAACCATTTTTCTGGGCGGCTTGTTCACGCTCGCCGTCATGGCGGCGATGTATGTCACGGCAGAGGTGCTGTTGCCGGTGATCCTGGCCATCATTCTGAAACTATTGCTGCAACCTCTGGTACGACAGTTGGAACGAGTGTACATACCGCGCGGAGTTGGTGCCGCGCTTTCGGTGTTGCTGGTGCTGGCGGTGTTTGGTGGCGGCATCAGTGCACTGGCTGGTCCAGCCGCTTCCTGGGCCGGCAAGCTGCCGGACGCCATTCCCAAGTTGCGCGACCAACTCGCGTTTCTGAAAAAGCCGATAGATGCGGTCGAAGGCATGTCGCGACAACTGCAAGGGGCGGAAAACAGCGAGGGGGCCTCGCAAACTCCGCAGGCGGCGTCGGCACCGTCGTCGGGTGCGTCATCGCCGATAAAGCCCGCCAGCCTGCTCGGAGCCCTGTTCAGCGGGACCGCCACCGCGACATCGGGCCTGTTCACAACGCTGCTGGTATTGTTCTACCTGCTCGTATCGGGCGAAACCTTCCTGCGGCGGCTGGTGGAAATCCTGCCGCGCTTCAGGGACAAGCGGCAGGCCGTGGAGCTCTCAGAGCACATCGAGCGTGATGTGTCCGCTTATCTGCTGACCGTGTTCTGCATCAACGCGGTCGTCGGCCTCGCCACCGGCTGCGCAATGTGGCTCTGCGGCGTGGCGAGCCCATCATTGTGGGGAGCGGTCGCCTTCGCGGTGAATTTCGTTCCGATCCTGGGACCAATGGTCGGAATTGTTGTGTTCCTGATGGCGAGCATTCTGTCGCTCGGGGTGACCTGGTGGGCGTTGCTGCCGGTTGGCCTGTATGTTTGTATCCATGTAGCGGAGGGCGAAATCGCGACGCCCATGGTGCTGGCCCGCCGGTTCACCATCAACCCGGTCGCCGTCATCCTGGCGCTGATTTTCTGGTATTGGATGTGGGGCGTTGTCGGCGCGATCCTGGCGGTGCCTCTGCTGGCGATCATCAAAATCGTGTGTGATGACCTGCGTCCGTTACGGGCAATAGGTCATTTGCTGGAAGGGTGAACGCGACGAACCTATGACGCCCCAAAGGCGACTGCTGCCATCGCAGGGTCGGTTTCGGGTTGCTCGGAATGCAATACCGGCCGCTGAAAACCCGGCCCGGACGACGCAGAGCCAATTCTAACTATCCAGCTGATCATCGAGGGATTGCCAAATCGGTTATAATCGGATTCAAGCTACTGCCGGAGCGGAGGCCGGCAGGGACGTCGAGGGCACTGTCGCTTGATTTACGACAACGCGTTGTTGCGGCTGTCACGACGAGATGCGCCATCGCGCTGCTGCGGCTCGCTTCAAGGTCAGCGCTGCCAGTATCAGCCGTTGGCGTGCACTGGAACGGCAGTCGGGACATCTGCGGCCTGGGCCGCTGGGTGGGGACCGGCGCAGCGCCGCGATCGAAGCGCACGCGAAGCTGATCCTGCGAATGTTCGAGGCGCGGCGGGACATGTCCATCGAGGAATTGCGTGCCCAACTTGCCGGACGAGACCTTCACTTCGGTTACGGAACGCTGTGGCGCTTCTTTATGCGCCATAACCTGACGCGTAAAAAAGACCGCGCACGCCTCCGAGCAGGATCGTCCAGACGTCCTGAAACAACGTCGGGATTGGTTTGAAGGCCAGATCGATCTCGATCCCGACAGGCTGGTCTTCGTGGAAGAGTGGGCCAGCACCAACATGGCCCGACGCTACGGCCGCTGCCGGCGTGGCGAGCGATTACGGATGAGCGTGCCGCACGGGCATTACAAGACGACGACCTTCATCGCTGGCTTGCGCAACAGCGGCATTGTCGCCCCGTTTGTCATCGATCGCCCGGTCAACCGGACGATCTTTGAAGCCTGGGTGGAGCACGTTCTCGTGCCCAATCTTGGTCAAAGCGACATCGTCGTTATGGACAACCTGTCCAGCCACAAGGGGCCGCGTGTGCGGGCGCTGATCGAGGCGGCGGGCGCGACATTGCGATATCTCCGCCCTACAGCCCCGACTTCAACCCGATCGAGAAGGCCTTTGCCAAGCTCAAGGCTCTCCTCGCAAAGAGGCCGCACGCACCATCGATGCGCTTTGGTCCGCCAACGGGCGCATCATCGACCTCATTACTCCCACAGAATGCGTCAACATGTTTGCCGCAACTGCTAGATAGACTCCGTCTTCGCTGTCACTATTCGCGCGAGGTCGCCGACGCAACGAAGGCTGTCCAGCTCACGTGTGTTGAACCTGATCGCCCATTTTTCCTCACTCGCCATGACGATTTCAATCTGCTTGAAACTGTCCCACCCGGCAACTGCTTTGCCGTCAGGTCGGCTGACAGCACGATGTCGTCGCGCATGAAAACGTCGTGAAATATCTCGGTCAGCCCATGGTAGATTTCGGCTTCAGTTGCCATCGGCTCAGCCCTCGACTACATGAATGAAGGTCTCCGCGGGCGTAAATGCCGCCAGATCGAGGACGCTGCTGCTGCGATCGGACGCGTCGGTTTGGATGACAGTAAATCCAAGCCTGGCGTAGTGATCCCTCACCATGCCATTTTTCTTGCTGGGCACGTATTCTCCCACCACGCGACGGGCGCCCAGCTTCGCGGCTTCCAGCGCGATCAGGTTCAACGTCGCCGGCTCGACCTGACGCCCAAGCACGCGACAACTCATGAGCCACGTGTCGATGTACAGGTCTTTCGCCTGCGCGTTCGCGCTACGCGAAGTGTCCGCGCGGAGAAGGCCGATAACGATCGCAATGATACCATTGTCGCCGAACCGGTCCAGCAGACGCAACTGCAAGCCGAACGCATCCGGATCGCTCATCACGGCGATCACATCCTCCTCGGTGTAGCGGCGCGTGGTCAGGTTGAACTGGTTGGATTTGTTGATGAGCTGAACAATGCGCTGCAGGCCAATTCTGTCAAAGTGCCGCCAGACCAGCCGCATCTCCAGCCGGCGGAGGTAGGAGGGCAGGTCGGTGACCGATGTCCTCAGCGAGTCGCGGGCCTTGTTGCCCTGATACTGGACAGTTCGCTCGCGGTCGTCGGTCGTTACCGACAAACCCTCGAAGTAGCCGGCCGCGGCCAGTGCGACGGGATAGCCGGTTGGGTCGTCGGACAATTCCGGCACCGCCACCATGGGCAATTCCTGTCGCACCAAATCCCGCTCGAACGGGTTGTCGTCGATGAAGACCAGCGAGTCGAGGCCGATGTTCAGTTCGCGTGCGATGCTCCTTATATTGTCGGCCTTGTTCGACCAGTTGGCAACGAAACTGGCGATGTCACCGAACTTGAGCACCATATCAGGGTGCTTCTCGAACGGCTCGATCGCGTTGGCTTCATCGTTTTTCGAGCATACGGCGAGAATGACACCACGCCGGCTGAGCTCTCGGGCATAGTCCTGGAAGGCGACGTAGGCCTCTCCCAGCGGACTGCCCTGACCAATCTGTATACCCTCCAGACCATCGTCTCCGATGACACCGCCCCAGAGCGTATTGTCGAGGTCGAGCACCAGGCACTTGAATGACCGCCCCTGGATCGCCGCCACCCACCGGCCCACCAGATCGCCGTAGAGAGGTCCGGCCGTCGGTGTAACCTCCTGTTTTGAGCGATGCCACAATGCGCTGTCGTGCCATCTGCGGATGCCGTCGCGGCTGGCCTGATCATCCACCGCGAGGATATCGACACCGTCAGCGTCCGCCATCACACGGATAGCCTGGTTCAGGCGGGTAACGAAATAGGGCGCGTGACCCTGGCAGTCGATGTTCGTTATTCCCAAGAACGGGCAAATGCACAGGCAGGACAGCCTGCTGAACGATGGGACAGCGAAACGCCTCCTTCGCTAGGCGCCACACCTGCTGGATACGGTCCTGCGTCTGCTCCAGCGCCATGGCGGCACGCTCCAGGTCCAGCTCCGTGGTTACACCTGCGGTAAGGTGGTACGCATCGAGCGCGATGAGCACCGCGTTGGGCTTGAATTCGCGCAGAGAGGAACCGGACCGTGATAGTTCCTGCAGATACTGCCCATACCCGCTTTCATATGTATCGATCCAGATCCCCCGGCGCAGACCGGCGACGCGGATAGCCGGCAGAAGGTGGGTGAGGGTGGAGGAACCAAGGACTGCAAGTCGTACTTTTTTGGTCGGAAGGACCGCAGGGCCCGTCGGCATGATGCGGCGAATAACTTGATCCAAGGCGTTTGTCAGGACAAAATTCAACCTGACATTGGCCAACGCAACCGCATTCTCCCAGGCCGTGGCCGGGTCGAGCGGAAGTGCCTTCATGCGCTGGCGCCAGTCCGGTATGGTCGGCAGCCAATGGAGATCTGTCACGGTCCCTCCGTCGCGCCTCGCGGCAGGAATTACACCAACGGGCCGAAACTTTAGCTTGTCTTGCGATGGTCGGCCGGTTGGTATCCTATTGATTTTGCGCACGGCTGCTCGGCCAACCCCGTGCGCATACCAGTCAGCTCCAACGGCCGCTGGTATTTACCACCGGGAAGGTTCCGTGTTCAACGGAAAAGCCCTGAAACTTACTTACGACAAACAACCGGACTGCGTTCAGTTCGCCGGTCGCAGTCCTATCACGCTGGCGTCGAATGCGCGGAACAACGCCTCCCGTTCGGCAAGGCCGAGCGGACGGAGTGGCAATCTTACTTTGTCCCAGGCTGGTTTTCCGGTGTGGCGGGCGAGCAGTGCCTTAACGGCCACCACCGTCGGGCGCGACCGCAGGACCTCGCATGCGACGGCTATCGCCCGCTGCACATTGGTGTCCTCATCCGGTTCGGCGGCCAGCATGACAGCGGCACAGAGCCGCCCCAGCAGATTGGCGCCAGGACCCATCAGTCCCGCCCCGCCGCGGCGGATCAATCTGCCCTCAGCATGGCATCATCCGCTGTGTAAATTTCGAACCGAGCCGACCGCGAAAACGATCCAGCGCGGTCAAGCCCGAGCTTGCAGCCCGTGAGTTTCGTCGCGATACCCCTGCAGCCGTTGCCGGCGCCCGCGCGATGCACGCCTCCAAGGCGGTTAGGCATGCGGTCACGGCGGAACTGGTCTCGCGATAGGGAAAGATACGTGTGCAAAGCATCGGGTCAACCGAACTTGCAGGAGGTCGACAACATCCTCAGACAATACGTCGCTCGGCACCACCGCGCCATGGACCGACACGCGGAGCATCACACCCCTGGCACCGAGTTCCACCGCCCGCTGGGCAATGCGCACGCCATCCGCCGTCGACGCCGGTCCAATGCCTACCAGCAGCTTTGACGCCGGCACACCGCGCGCAACCACTCCCGCAATGACCTCGATGCGCTCCCGCACCGTCAGAGCCGCGACCTCACCCGCGTTGTCGAGGACGACCAAACCGTTGCAGCCATTCGCCAGAAGCCAGAAACAGTGCACCGCCATCACGTCGAGATCGACCCGTGTATTTTCGCCGAAGGGCGTCGGCACTGAAGCATTGACGCCGCCGAACATTGCCTTGGTCCAGTTGCGCCAGAGGTCATCCGTTGCGTCCTGCGACGGCCAGTCCACCGTGTGGTATTCCAAAGGTCCAGCGTGGCGGGGCCTGACGAAGCGCCCGGCTGCGGACATGCCGGCATGATAGACGGTATTCGGATCGCCGGAGACAAGTGGATGCCACCATTCCAGCGGCTTCCCCAGAAAGACACGCCGGTAGCCACACGTCGACGGCAACCAGTCCATCTCCGGGACCCGTTGCGGAGTCATCTTGAAGCAACCGACATCGCGGGTCAGACGACCGGGATAGTCGCAGCACCGGCCGCTCGCCGTGTCCAGTAATTCGCAACCAACATCGAGGTGATAGACTTCGCCGCTGTCATCTGCTTTGAGCTTCAGGAGACAGCATCGGCCGCAACCGTCGCAAAGCGACTCCCACTCGCTTTCCGTCATTTCCTCCAGGCGCTTGTGGTGCCAGAACGGAACTGACCGGTTGCGCCCGGTCATTGGAGCTGCTCCGGCGTGGTCTCGAGAATTACCCGAGCCAGCGCCGACTGTCTTGCTTTGCGGGGAGCGATGTCCGGGGGCGCCTTTCAGGCTGTTAAACGAACTGTTTCGTCGTGAACTGCGTATCGATCGAGCGGTGAGCATCGAATCGTCACCACTGCCGGGCTCGTAACATTCTTCCATGGGATGGTCGCCGCGCCGTCGGTCCAGCGGTAGATCGTCCGGTCACCTCTCTCGATTTCGTTCCAGCCGTTCTCCAGCCCGGGGTGATCGGCGGGAATGAGGACTTCTTCGTCGTTGGCACGAATGGCGATCCAGATCACGCAAACGCCCAATCGCCTGGTATCGCGCTGGTGCGCAACCATGAGGTCGGCGGGAATGCCCCAGCGGGACATCAGGGAAACCGATGCGGCGCCCGCGGGGACAAGGAAAAGGTAGCGTGCGTCGTGATCCGATACCGGTCGGACGGCTTGTCCATCGACGAGAAGATGAATATCCGCATCGGCGATTGTTGGCACACTTGGT
This sequence comes from uncultured Alphaproteobacteria bacterium, assembly GCA_963759425.1. GTDB lineage: Bacteria > Pseudomonadota > Alphaproteobacteria > Acetobacterales > Acetobacteraceae > Rhodopila. The sequence goes on along the minus strand of CAVWZM010000013.1, from coordinate 51,978 downwards.
ATTGGATAGCCGATTGCCAGCGAGCGCTCCGCTAGTCGCGCCCAGATCGGCGTCACTTGTTCGGGCACCCTCGCCAGTGGTGCGCAGGCATCGGTAAGCCAGCGCGACGAGGTCCACATCAAGCTCGAATGAAGGGTAAAGCTGACGCGGCACGTCGGCGTTGTCGAACAAGCAGCGGTTACCGGTATCGAGGTAGCTTTCCGACGGCGTGTTCTCAGCGAGAAGAACGCCGTGCCGCTCAAGTTCGATGTGATAATAGGTGAACTGCGTGTGGTCTCGCTCGCTGACGATCGAGCCGCCGTTCACCAGCAGCTTGGACGGGAACGCAAAGGTTATCGATGACCAAACAGTGTTCCGGAGAAACAACGAGATCTCGAATCGGCTGCCCTTCCGCGATCGCACCCGCGCGGAACCGGATCGGTGCCGCCTGCTCCGGATGGGCATGCCGAGCCATGTCGACCTTGCTGTGACCAACCCACTTTACCGGTTCGAGACTCTGTTGGCCATCGCGGATGACCACGACCGCTTCGCCGGGGGCGATCATGTCCACCGCGACATCGCCACGGGCCGCACGAATTCGCGCGCCGCTCATGAAGCATGGATTAGGCGCCATACCCATCCGTCATCCCGCCTTGTAAACTCGGATTACTGCAGTCCGCACCCAGTTTCGAACCCGACGCCGCTGACACCGCATGATGACGCCACACCGAAAGGACCGGTGTCAATACTTAACTTTCGTGAATTCATTGAACTTCGTCCGGTATTGAGCACCGTACCGCTTATCCATCGAAATGCCCTTCGTATTGAAGTAATGACGAGGAGATCCGGCCAACGTCGTAGTCGCATTCCGAATATCGCGAGCTGACAAAAGTCAGCCAATATCAAGTATTTATATGCATTTTATCTGCCGACAAGGCTCGCCCGACCCCTGTTGCCCACGCTCTTTACCATTCAGTTGGAGAGAGACCGGCGGGCGACAGGAATATGATTGTATTATCTGTTGATTTTCGGCATTCTAGCACCCGTGGGGCGGAAACGTTGACCTGTGTTGCGAGAGGCTGGCCGTTGGTATCTTTCTGATTTTGTGTGCAGCCCCAGCAGCCCGCGCGCCACCAGTCGTCCCCGGGGCTCTTGGTATATTTGCGTTCAAGTCGAGTCAGTCACGTTCGCCGCAATTCCTGAGAAAGTAATTTTGATGAAAATTCGTTTTCCTGCTGTGGGCGTTCTTGCGATGCTGACCCTCCCGATGCTGATGGGTAACGTGGCCGAAGCCGCGGTCTATATCGACACCGTCAATGTAACCAATCCGCAGTTTGGCTTCGACGGCCTCTTTGACAACACAGCCTCCATGGCCGTGTCCTTCACCGCGCCGACGCAGAACTTCAATACCGTCTCTCTGTTGTTGGGCGCCGGCAATCCCTTGGATGGAGGATCCGCCTCGATCTTTCTCGTGCCGGACAACGGCGCTGGCAGCCTGGGTGTGGCGGGAAGCCCAACTGCCAATTTCCCGGGTGGCCTATTTTCCGGCTTCGCGGGCGCTCAGCTTCTCGGCGTGATCAACGACTCTTCGCTCGCCACGTCGGGAAGCGGTGCGACGTTGGCGTCGCTCGCCGCGTCTCCCGCGATTGTCTCGCCGAATAACGAATACTGGATCGGGCTGGTGCCCGGGGCAGGATCGTCGGCTGACTGGTATTTCGGTTCGGCGAACGACGGCGTCGGCGTAGCGGGCCAAAACAACTTTTTCGCCCTCACGGCCGCTGGCGGCGGTGGCAGCACAACGCAGACCGACGAAAGTCTCGTCGGTGGCGGCCCTTACGACCTGATCGTATCCACGCCCGAGCCGGCCTCGCTCGCGATCCTCGGGGTGGGTCTCGTGGGCATCGCCTATTCCCGCCGGCGCAACACAAAACAGATCTGATCCCACCGATCTCATACAGAGCTATCACTGTCACTTGAAAAGCGGCCGGGGACTGCGATTTCGGCCGACCGATTGGCTGGTCGCCTCGCCTCGCCTCGCATCAACCAGCGATCACGCCAAGTCGCGCCAGCATGGGCAGCCGTTCCTCGACCATCCGCGCCACTGTCTCTCGCAGTGCCGCGCGAGCTTCGGTCGCATCCGTCACCGCCTGGCCGTCCCGCCGCACCGAGTGTCCTGCTCGGTCGAGCGTCGCCAGGAGCCGGTCGGTCAGCCCCCCGATCTCCATTGACTGGCCGACAGCGTACTCCCGAATGACCAGCGTCTCCAGCAGATCGGCCCGAAGCGCTGAGCCGATCGCCGGCGAGGCAAGCCAGCCGATACCGTAGCCAACGCTGTTCATCGCGCCGATGGCTGCGTTCAGCCGGCCCGCGCCCCCGCTCTCGGTGGGTGGCAGCGCCGGATGGACGAAACCGGCTGACATCAGCATCGTGACGGCTTGCAGCAGGTCCGAGATGGGGCGGCCGGTAAAGGCTGGGCTCGCGCGGATCTCGCCCAATGTACATGCGCCTGCGGCCAGCATGGTCATCATCGGCTGGCATATCTCCGAGAACCCGTCCAAATCCCTCACCGGCGTCGGCAAGCCGCTGGGGTCACTCTCGCTTTGGCCGAGCCACTTGAGCGGCAGCGCATCGAGCATCGCAAGGTGCTCGGAGGCCGGGATCGGAAGCACTCCCCGTCGGTAGATATCGCGGCGAAAATCCTGGGCCACGGCGAAGTCTCGCAAAGTCTCGCGCAGCACTGGATCTGAGGCCCCGGCGAGCAGACCTGTCATACCTGGTGGCAGCGATGCCGGGTCGAGATTCTCCCCCACCGTCGCACTGCCGAGGTAGCTGCATTTCGCCTCCGCCAAGCGGCCGGCGACGTCGGCGAACATCAGCGGGTGCCAGTCCCGGTTGAGAAATTCGTGCGCGATGTAGCGCGGATCCTGCTGGGCGATCTCTGCCAGGCGCTGCTCCAGCGACGGGTTCGCGGCGAAGAAGCCAGCGCCCGCCTGCTGCAAGGTTGCAAGAAAATCCAGCACGCCTGACGCCGCGCGATCGGTTCGATCTCCGGCGGAAAGCAGCAGCATGCGCATCAGTGACCGCAGCGGTGGCATGGCGCCCCAGCCGGTTGCGACGTTGTAGCTGAGATAGGCGAGGCCGCCCGGACGCAGGCGCTGTCCGATCAGACTGAACACGTGCTCCTGATTCTGCCGCGAAACCCAGCTCAGGATGCCGTGCGCGACCACGAATTCGAACTCGGGCAGTGATGAGGCGGGCCGGGAGGCCAGGTCCTGGAACGACGTTTCCTGGAACCGAACGTTGGTCAGGCCGGCACGGGACGCCAGTTCACGGGCACTCTCCACATGGGCCGGATTGAAATCGAAGCCCCACACCTCGGCTTGCGGGCATGTCGCGGCGACGACGATCGCGGTCAGTCCGTGGCCGCAGCCGAGGTCGGCGTAGCGGAACGGGCGAGCCAGGTCGGGCGGCCTTTGTCCCAACAGCAGCGCCGTGGCGGCGAGCCATGCCGGCGTCGTTTCCCGGTGGAAGTTGCCGGTGTAGACGACATCGCTGACGTAGCCATCGTCCCAGCGGGCCATCGTCACGCGCCGCCTCGTGTCCCGCACCCGGGCCGCGCCATCGTCGGCCAACCCGAAATCCGGCGCATCGGCACCGGGTTTTTGACCACCCGCGAAACCCCAGCGCTGGTGGCCAGAGGCGAGCTGCCGGATCGGGACCAAAGTCGTTGTTCGAAACCGGTCCTGACGGCCAGACCCGGACTTGACCGACGGCTATTCACCAGACGGGTCACCAATGTGGAGCTCCTCCAACCTGGCGTTGAGCTCGGCGCCGAGGAGAACGGCGTAGGCGGAGATGTAGAACCACATCATGACGCCGACCACGGCGCCGAGCGAACCATAGGTGGCGCCGAATGTGCCGATGCGGGCGATGTATATCGAAAGCAGCTCGGAGGCGATCAGCCAAAGAACCGTTGCCAGGGCGGCGCCGGACTTGATGCGCGGGCGGGGCGGCGGCGGTCGCGACGGCCCGAACCGATAGAGCAGCGCGATGGCGACGAAGAAGAATCCGATCAGCATCGCCATGCCGGCCGTCTGGATCAGCGTCCCGCCGTGCGGTGCCAGACCAAGGAAGTCGATCGCCGGCTGCAGCAGCAGCAGAACGGCGATGGCCATGATCGCGCACAGCACCGCGACCAGCGTCATCGAAAGCCCAATGAGCTGGAAGCGCAGAAATGGCCGCTGCTCGGTGACATCGTAGGCGACGTTGACCGCCGAGAGCACCGACTTGCTGCCGGTCGAGCTGCTCCAGAAGGTCAGCAGGAAACTGACCAGCAGACTGGCGCTCAGCGTATGGGCGGGCTGGCTGATCAGTTGATGGATCCGGTCCTCGATCAGGCTATAGGCCGGCGCGGGCAGCAGGCCGGACAGCACGACCAGTTGCTGCTCCGCCGTGACCGGGTCCAGCACCATCCCGTAGACGGAAATCAGCATGCTGATGGCGGGGAACAGGGCCAGCGTCGCATAGAAGGCGCAGCCGGCGGCAGCCAGCGAAGCTCGGTCCGTCGTGCTGGCCCGGAACGTGCTGGCCAGCGACCAGTCGCCACTCCTGACGCCGCGTCAGGCGCCGCCGTCGTTTGCGAATGGCGGGCAAACCCGCCGGTGATGCGTCCAACTCGCTGATCTCCCGTCCAGAATGTTATGTGGCGACCCGACCTGGAATTTTGACCCTGTCCCACATTTCCTATTGCGCGGGGGGGTAGGGGGTCCTATGTGGCCCCCCACGCAGCAACGCACGTGCCTCTGGCCCTCAGTGGTTACGCAACGACGTCAAGCGTTCTGGCAATCGTTTGGTCGCTGGTTCGTTCGACCGTTTCGTCAACTGCGCTCATCGCCTTGAAAGGTGAGCGTCCAATAGAGGGAGGCCCGGTGCGATGACCCCGAAGATCGCCCAATTCCTGGCCCAGCATCAGCCGGCGACGCCGTGCCTTGTGCTGGACGTCGACCGCGTGGAGGAGAACTTCCGCGCGCTTCGCGATGCGCTGCCGCTTGGCGCGCATCTACTATGCGGTCAAAGCCAACCCAGCGCATCAGGTGCTGGAGCGGCTGGTCGGCCTATCCAGCTATTTCGACGCCGCCAGTATCGAGGAAGTGACCTTTTGCCTGGATGCCGGAGCGGGTCCCGAAGCGATCAGCTTCGGCAACACCATCAAGAAGGTCTCGGCCATTCGTCGGGCGCATCAACTCGGCGTGACCATGTTCGCGTTCGATTCGGCCGGAGGAACTGGAGAAGCTGGCGGCCACACGCGCCGGGTGCGCGGGTCTATTGCCGCGTCCTGGTCGAGAACGAAGGCGCCGACTGGCCGCTGTCGCGCAAATTCGGCACCACGATCGAGAGCGCCCGGGAGTTGATGATCCGCGCGGGCGATCTCGGACTGGACCCCTATGGCCTGTCGTTCCACGTCGGCAGTCAGCAGACGACGACGCGGGCCTACGAGATCGCCGTCGGCCGCGTCGCAATGCTGTTCACCGATCTCACCGAGGCCGGCATCAACCTGCGCATGATGAACCTGGGCGGCGGCTTCCCCACGCGCTATCGCGACGACGTGCCGGAAATCGACCAGTTCAGCCACGCCATCATGAACGCGATGACCGACCATTTCGGCAACGCGTTGCCGGAGATCGTGATCGAGCCTGGCCGTTTCCTCGTCGGCGACGCCGGCCTGGTCTCGGCCGAGGTCGTGCTGGTCAGCCAGCGGGACCGCAACGATCCGGTTCGCTGGGTGTATCTGGATATCGGCCGGTTCGGCGGCCTGGCCGAAACCGAGGGCGAGTCGATCAAGTATCGGATCAAAACGCCGCATGACGGATCCTCGATGGGCCCGGTGGCGATCGCCGGCCCGACCTGCGACGGCGCGGACATCCTGTATGAGAAGTCGAACTACCGGCTGCCGCTCGCTCTGACCTCGGGTGACCGCGTGGCGCTGCTGTCCACCGGCGCCTACGTGACCACCTATGCCAGCACGAAGTTCAACGGATTCGCACCGCTGGCGGAATATTACGTGTGATGACCAACGGAGCTTTGCGCTGGCCCGACCGGCCTGCAGTGCCCGGGAAGGCGTGGTCGGGTGACGACACTTGAGAGCCTCGGAAACTAACTTCACCTCGACGCAAACGGGCACGTGGTCCGAGCCCTGAGGCCAGTCGCGGGCATCCTTCAGGATGGTCTGACGTTTCAGGGCCGGCCCGAGGTCCGGGCGTGACCCAGATGTGATCCAGCCGGCGGCCGCGGTCCGAGGCCCGCCAGTCCCGGTTGCGGTACGACCACCAGGAATACAGCTTTCTGGTCAGCCGGAACGAAGTGCCGCACGGCGTCGATGAAGCCGGTGGCCAGCCAGGCGTCAGTCCCTCGGTCTCCGGCGGCGTATGGCTGACGACGTCCAGCAGTTGCCGGTGGCTCCAGACGTCATGTTCCAGCGGCGCGATATTCAGATCCCCGACCAGAACGGTCCGCCATAGATCGGTGCGAGCGGCGAACCAAAGCCGGGCTTCGGCGATGAAGTCCAGCTTGTGGCCATATTTCGGGTTCTGGCGCTCGATCCGGAACGTCGCCGCCGGCGGGAACGTAGAAATTATGCAGTTCGATCGCGCCGCCCGGGGTCGGGATTCGCGCCGCCACGTGCCGGCAGTCGCCCTTGCCGCACCAGTCTGGCGCGCCGTCATGCACCTCCAGCGGCAACCGGGACAGGATCGCGACGCCGTTATAGCCCTTCATGCCGCGAAACACGGTGTGCGGGTAGCCAAGGGGCTGCAACCCGTCGGCCGGAAACAGCACGTCGGGGACCTTGGTTTCCTGCAGGCAGATGACGTCGGGATCGAGCGCCTCGACCAGGCGATACAGCAACCCGACCCGCAGGCGCAGCGAGTTGATGTTCCAGGTCGCCACACGCAGGACCGGCATCAGACGATGCGGGTCCGCACCGTGCCGACGCCTTCGACGACGCCCTCCAGCAGGTCGCCCCGCTCCACGGCGGCGACATTTTCCGGCGTGCCGGTGAAGATCAGATCGCCTGGCGCCAGCTTCACCAGCCCGGACAGGTAAGCGATCGTCTCCGGCACGCTCCAGATCATCTTCGACAGATCGGAGGTCTGGCGCACGCGGCCGTTCACCTTCAATTCGATCAGGCCGCGTTGCGGGATGGCCGATCTTCGCCGCCGGCACCATCAGGCCGATCGGCGCCGAATGGTCGAAACCCTTGCCCATGTCCCAGGGCTTGCCCTCTTTCTTCGCGGCGTTCTGCAGGTCCCGGCGGGTCATATCCAGGCCCGCCGCATAGCCCCATACGTGCGCCAGCGCATCGGCCTCGGCGATATCCGCGCCGCCCTCGCCGATCGCGACGACCAGCTCCATCTCGTGGTGGAGTTGGCTGCTGCGCGGCGGATAGGGCATGTCGGCGTCGTTGAGCAGCAAGGCGTCGGCCGGCTTCATGAAGAAGAATGGCGGTTCCCGATCCGGATCGCTGCCCATCTCCCGCGCGTGCTCGGCATAGTTGCGGCCGACGCAAAACACCCGGCGGACCGGAAAATCGCCGCCGCCCGCGACCGGCACGGAGGTAACGGGCGGGGGGGAGATCACGTAGTCCGCCATCGGATTGCACCTGCTCCGGGTCAGTTTCGGATCGATCGGGTCCAGCGAGGCCGGACATAAGGGAAAGTGGCCGGGAGGCAACGGCAAGCGCAACGGCGTGGGTCGCCAAAGGATTGTATATAAATGCATATATTGTCGCCCCGCGTGCATGGGGCATCGGTACGTGCGCGGCGTCCGCGGGATTGTCGCTGGAACGTCGTGGACCCGGTCGGCGATCCGCCTACTCTCGCCAGGCCAGGCCGCCGGATTGACGGTCGGCGGATGGCTGGCAGGACCGCAGCAGGGCAGAGCAGACATTTCATGATCCGACGCCGCTTCATCCGTCTCGCGCTCACCGCGATCACGGCATCGGTTTCGCCGTGCCGCTTCGGGTCAGGCACAGGACTGGAAGTCGCACGATCAAGGAGTTCCGCCTCGGGTTGCTGGGCGGCGAAAACACCCAGGACCGGCTGAAGCGCTATGACGGTTTCCAGAAGTCTGCTGCAGCAAGGCTTGGCGTGCCGGTGAAGCTGTTTCCCGCCGCCGACTATGCCGGCGTGATGCAGGCCATCGCGGCGGGCCAGTTGGAAGCCGCCGAGTTCGGCGCCCTCGGCTTTCGCCGGCACCTGGCTCGACTGCAAATGCGTCGAACCGGTGGTCGTTCCGCAGGAGAAGGACGGCACGCATCTTCTACTATCTCGGTGATGGTGACGCGGAAGGACTCCGGCATCACCTCGGTCGAGCAGATGAAGGGCCATTCGCTGGCCTTCGCCGACCCGAACTCGACCTCCGGCTATCTGATCCCCAGCGCGACGCTGAAGAACCAGGGCATCGATCTCGCCGACGGCGCGTATTTCTCCCGCACCGGCTTCGCCGGCGGGCACGAGCAGGGCGTCGTCGCGATGCTCAACAAGCAATTCGATGCCTGCGTGACCTGGACGTCCGGCCAGGGCGAAAAAGCCGAGGGCTACAGCCGCGGCAACCTGCGCACGATGGTCGACCACGGCATGCTGAAGATGTCCGATGTCAAGATCATCTGGCAATCCGGCAAAATCCCCAACGGGCCCTGGGCCATTCGCACCGCGCTGCCGGCCGACCTGAAGAGGGAGTTCGCCGACTTCCTGCTGGACCTGCCGAAGTCGCACCGGGACGTTTACGATACGCTCGAGCAAGGCGCCGGCGTCGGTTATGTGCCGGCGACGATGGACCTTTACAAGGACATCATCGAGCTGCGCGAAGCCGAGCGCCGCGGCAGCCGGTCCTGACCATCGCCGGCGTCAGTGACGAGGCCTGAAGCGAACTGTCGCGTGGTCGATCGCGTGAGTCCGCGGCGGGTGAGTGCTCGCCTTTGAGCGACCGCCCATGCAACCGAGGTTGAAGTCGTCGCGGCCCCTGGCGACGTCCGACGTCGATGATCCGTCCTATCTTTTGTTCCAGCAGCGCTTCGGCGCGCTGCGGCGGGCGCGCCAGGCCGAAACGATCCTGATCTTCGTCGTGGTCATTCTCCTGTTCGTGGTTTCGGCGGCCTGGACCGATTTCCTGCCGTCCACAGATGCGTCGCGGCATCCCGCGCATCGGCGAGTATTTCGGCAAGCTGTTCTCCATCCAGCCCAGCGCAGCGGTGCCGATCCGGTGGCGGTGCTGGCGCTGCCGCATCTGTTCGGCGGCGTGAAGCAACCGCAATCGATCGCCTACTGGTTCTATCGCATCGACGTCTACGCCGCGCTGCTGTGGCAGACCGTGCAGATGGCGATCCTGGCCACCGTGATCGGCTTCGCGCCGGCGTTCGCGCTGTCGTTTCCGGCCGCGCAGACGCTCACCGCAAACCGCGTCGTGGTTTTCGTCTGCTCGCCGCCTGCTGGAATTCATGCGCGGCGATCCCGCAGGTCGTGCTGGCCTTCATTCTGGTCTGGCCGTTCGGCATCGGCCCGCTGGCGGGCATCCTGGCGATCGCCATCCATACCACCGGCTCACTGGGAAAACTGTTCTCCGAACTCAACGAAAACGCCGACATCCGCCCGGTCGAGGCAGTCCAAGCCGTGGGCGGCAGTCCTGGCTCGCGCAGATGCGCTACGGCGTCGTGCCCAAATGCTGCCGGGCTTTCTCAGCTACGGACTGTTGCGGTTCGAAATCAATGTCCGGTCCTCGACCATCATCGGCTTCGTCGGCGCGGGCGGCATCGGCCAGGAACTCAAGCGGGTGATCGGCTTCAACATCTATGAGGAGGTCAGCGCGATCTGCATCCTGATTCTGCTGATCGTCGTCGCTATCGATCTGCTGTCCGAACAGGTACGCCACCGCCTGATCGGGGCGATGGCAGGAGCCGCTTCGTGAGTTTGGGCGACATGACCCAGCCGCTTCGCCTGGCTACCCTGGATGCCGCCGCCGTCGCGACCGAGCGCGCCCGTCACCCCGAGGCGTTCCGTGTCGGTTCGCTCGGATCGAAGCTGCTGGTTTCGGCGGTGCTGGCCTATCTGCTTTATCTGCCGTGGCTGTTCGACTTCGGCCGCGTCTTCACCGGTCTGCCCGAGCTCTGGGTGATCGTGCGGCTGATGATCGACTGGTCCCATTTCGCCGAGTGGGATCACGCGGAACTATGGCGGTCGATGGGCGAAACCGTTGCGATGGCGCTATCTCGGGACCATGCCTGGCGGTGGTGTTCGCGCGTGCCGCTGGGGTTTCTGGGCGCCCGCAATGTCGTGCCGCGCGCGTGTTCCGCTTCCTGACGCGGCGGATTTTCGATGGTCTGCGCGGCCTCGATCAGTTCATCTGGGCACTCGTCTTCGTCCGCGCCATGGGACTCGGCCCCGATCGCCGGCATCCTGGCGATCGCGGTGGCGGAAACCGGGGTGCTGGCGAAACTGTTCGCCGAGGCGATCGAAAACATCGATCCCCGGCAGGTCGACGGCGATACGATCCAGTGGGTGCCGGTCCGGTCGCGATGTTGCGCTATGGCGTGCTGCCGCAGGTGCTGCCGCTGATGATCAGTCAGACGCTGTATTCGATCGAGTCCAACTCGCGCGAGGCCACGATCCTGGGCCTTGTCGGCGCCGGCGGCATCGGCCTGCGGCTGTCGGAACGGATCCAGATCAACGCGTGGGACCAGGTGGCGTACGTGATCGTGCTGATCCTGATCTCCGTCGCCGTGATCGATACGGTGTCGCGATCCCTGCGGATGCGGCTGATCGGCCCGGCGAACCGGTAGCCCACGCCCTGCGTGTCGCGGCCCGCCAAACTTGCTCGTCCGAGCCCGACATGGGAGCATCCGGCAGGCAGTTTTTGCGCGCGGAGGGGACCAGCATGATTGAGGAAATTCGCGACATCACGACCCGCTCCGGGGCGATGGAGACCTTCATCTGCCACCCTGAACGAAACCTCCCGCATCCCCCGGTGCTGTTGCTGATGGACGCTCCCGGCATCCGGGAGGAGCTGTACGATATGGCGCGCCGGCTGGCCACGGTCGGCTATTACGTGCTGCTGCCGAACCTTTACTATCGAGCCGGCAAAGATACGAAATACGGTCCCGACGTCACTACCAAGGGAAGCGCCGAGCAGGCGCGGATGCGGGCGGTCCGGACCAAGATGACGATCCCACCGGTGATGGACGACGTTGCCGACATGCTGGGCTTTATCGATGCGCAGCCGGCGGCGAAATCCGGCCCGGTCGGAGCCCACGGTTACTGCATGAGCGGCCCCTATGCGCTGGCCGCCGCGGCGCGCTATCCCGACCGCATCGCCGCCGCCGCCTCGTTCTACGGCACCTGGCTGGTCAGCGACGCGAGTCGAAAGTCCGCATCTGAACCTGGCCCGCGCCCAGGGCGAACTCTATATTGCCTGCGCCGAACATGATGAACTGGCACCGCTGCCGATGGTGGCGGAGCTGAAGGCGCTGTTCGACAGGTCCGGCAACAGCGGTGAGCTGGAAATGTATCCCGCCGTGCATCACGGCTTCGCCTTCCCGCAGCGCTGGTGCTACGATAAGCCGGCAGCGGAACGACATTGGGAGCGTCTGATCGCGCTTTATCGTCGCCGTCTGGGTTAGCTCGCCGTCTGGGGTAGGTCGGGGCGCAGATTCCGAACGCCATCAATCGCTGCCTCAGCCTGCGGAAATCAGCCCGGATGCCGTCATGCGGTCGCGCGATGCACGCATCGCGTCCGCCACGGCCAATGCCGCCACCAGGGCGCGCAGTGCCCACCGCGGCGTCCACCAGCACCGGCGCACCGTCCAGCACCGAGGCGACGAAAGCCGCGTGTTCGGCGGCGAGGGAGTCATGATCCTCCCACGCCACCTCCTCCATGCTGAACCCGGCGACGCCGGGGACCGGGGAAAGACCAGCCCGGCGGCATGCCATTTCGGGTCGCCTTCCCGAGGGCGTGCGCCCGATGACGGTCAGTTTGCGCGCCGCGAAATCCGCCGCCAGATAGCGATCCTGCGCGAAGATCCGCATCCTCCGCTCGGTGCGCGGGGAAATGCGGCTGGCGGTGATGGTGGCGACGGCGCCGTTCTGAAACCGCAGCCGAGCGTTGGCGATATCCTCGTGGGTGCTGGCGACAGCGGCGCCGATGGCGTCGATGCTTTCGATGTCGCTGTCGACGAGGGCCAGCACCAGGTCGAGATCGTGGATCATCAGGTCGAGGATGACCGAGACGTCGGTGCCACGGGGCTTGAACGGAGCGATGCGGCTCGCCTCGATGTAAAGCGGGGCGCCATTGAGCGGAGGGCCGATCTTGTCCCGCAGGGCCTGAAATGCCGCCGAGAACCGCTCCAGGTGGCCGACCTGCAACACGCAGCCATGATCCTGCGCCAGAATTCCCAGTTCCTCGGCCTGCCGCACCGTCGCGGCGATCGGCTTTTCCACCAGGACGTGCTTGCCGGCACGCAGCACCGCCGCCGCCAGGCGGTGATGCGCGTCCGCGGGGGCGGCGACGATCATCGCATCGCTGGCCGCCAGCAACGCCTCGAACGCCATGTCCGGTGCGCCGGCTTCCCAGCCCACGGTCTTCGCGCGTTCGATATCGGGGTCGAACACTCCCGCTCAGATGTGCACGGCCGGACGCGGCGACCTTCAGCGCGTGGTAGCGGCCGAAATGCCCTGCACCGGCGACGCCAATCCGAAGGCGGGGTTCTGGCATGAGGGTTCCAACGGACGAAGCGATCACAGTGTATAGCCCGCGTTCGCGACCTATTCCAGGATGAGCGCGTGTGCGGCCACGGTGCATGGCGGCGGACCCGGGGACGGACCGGCCGCTGGGCAATCCTGGTCGCGGGACGACAGTCCGGCCCGAGATCGACCCCCGACACCGTCGCGGGCTCGGCCAATTTGACCTGGCGTGCCGCAAACCAGTGGAATCCGACGCCGCGCTGTGCTCAATCGCCGTTCGTACCAATGGGCCGAAGCCTTGATCTCAGTTGCGACGGCCCACTCGTTGGTATGCTAGTCATTTGGCGCGCGGTCGCCCCACCCCCCGCGCGCATACCGGTCAGCCCTTTGGGCTGCCGGTATCTTATCCGATGAAGGACCGTGACAGTGCGTATAGCGATGATTGGCGGCGGCTATGTCGGCCTGGTGTCGGGCGCCTGCTTCGCCGAATTCGGCAGCGAGGTGACGGTCGTCGAAACCGATCCGCACAAGCTCCTGGCATTGCGCGACGGACGCATGCCGATCTACGAGCCGGGGCTGGACAAACTGGTGCAGGAGAACGTCGCGGCCGGGCGCCTGGCATTCACCGATGATCTCGTCTCGGCCGTGGACGGGATCGAGGCGGTATTTATCGCCGTCGGCACACCGACCCGACGCGGCGATGGACACGCCGACCTGACATACGTCTATGCAGCGGCAGAGCAGGTGGCGCGAGCATTGACCGGCTATGCCGTCGTCATCACCAAATCCACCGTCCCGGTCGGCACCGGCCGCCGGATCAAGGAAATCGTCGAGTCGGTTCGCCCGGACCTGGATTTCGACGTCGCCTCCAACCCGGAATTTCTGCGCGAGGGCAATGCGATCGGCGACTTCATGCGTCCCGACCGTGTGGTGATCGGCGCCGAGACCGACCGGGCGAGGGAGGTGCTGCGGCGGCTGTACCGGCCGCTGTATCTGATCGAGGCGCCGATCGTGTTCACCGCCATCGAGACCGCGGAACTGACCAAGTACGCCGCCAATGCGTTTCTGGCGATGAAGGTCACCTTCATCAACGAAATGGCCGATCTGTGTGAGCGGGTTGGCGCGGACGTGCACGACGTTGCCCGGGGCATCGGCCTGGACGGGCGCATCGGCCGCAAATTCCTGCATCCCGGTCCGGGCTATGGCGGATCCTGCTTCCCGAAGGACACCCTGGCGCTGGTACGCACCGCACAGGATTACGGCGCCCCCTCCCGGCTGGTGGAGGCGACCGTTGCCGTCAATGACGCGCGCAAGTCCAGCATGGCGATGCGGGTCATCGCCGCCTGTGGCGGCAAGGTGCGCGGGCGGACCATCGCCGTCCTCGGCCTGACCTTCAAGCCGGAAACCGATGACATGCGCGACTCTCCGGCGATCCCCATCGTCGCCCGCCTGGCCGGCGATGGCGCGATCATCCGGGCGTTCGATCCCGAGGGCATGGCCCTGGCCAGGCCGCTGCTCCCGGAGTCGGTCATCTACTGCAAGGACGCGATGGATGCGGCGGCCGGCGCGGATGCGCTGGTGCTGATCACCGAGTGGAACGAATTCCGCGCCCTGTCGCCGGAACGACTTGGCGGCGCGATGCAGGGCCGCGTGCTGGTCGATCTGCGCAACGTCTACGATCCGGTGGCGATGCGCCAGGCCGGCTTCGACTACCACGGTGTCGGCCGCCCGAACGTTCTGGCGTGAGCCGCTACCCCGTCCGGGTATCGACTTTCGACCGAGCGCGCGCGGTTGAGCGTGGGCGGCGAGGCCTGCGCGCCGGCTGCCCGCCTCAGCGGTGGATTGAAAGCGGCCGTCTGCGAAACCGCCGGTAGGATGGCGGTGGCGACGGTGGATCGGAATTGGGCGGACTGCGACCGGCAGGTTCGGACGCAGATTGCCCAGTATGCCGACGTCGACGACATGCACGAGGATTCCCCGGCCGGGCATTTTCTCGGCGGAATTCTCACCAGGAGGCTGCGTGAGGTTTTTGGCGCCGACACCGTTACCGAAGTCATTGCCACTGCCCTGACGGCCGCTGTCGAGCGAACCGGGATTTCCGAGGTGCTCAGCCTGGGTTCCGGTTATGGCGTGCGCGAGATCGAGATCATGGAATTCGCGCGCGATCGTAGGCTCGCCCCGTTTCGCATAAGTTGCCTGGAACTGTCCCCGCTACTGGTTGAAAAGACCCGCGAGACCGCGCGGCAGCGGGGGCTGGAGCAGTTCACCCGCGCGGGATGTGGCGGATCTCAATCGGCCGCTGCCGGTGAACCAGCCGGTCGCCGCATGCCTGGCGCATCATTCGCTGCATCATCTGGTTGAACTGGAACTGCTGTTCGAACAGGTCACCACGTGGCTGGCTCCTGAGGGCGCCTTTGTCGCGGTGGATATGATCGGCCGGAACGGTCATATGAGATGGCCCGAAACGCTCGCGATCGTCCGCGACATCTGGACCGGGCTGCCGGACCGGTTGAAGTGGGACCGGATGTTCGGAAGGCTCGACCGGTGGTTTGAGAACTGGGACTGCTCCATCGAGGGTTTCGAGGGCATCCGCGCCCAGGATATTCTTCCTTTGTTGCTTCGCGGCGGCTTCAGGTTCGAGCGTTTCATTTCATCGCCACCGGCGGACTGACCGAGGTTTTCACCGAGCGGCGGTTCGGCCAAAACTTCGATCTCGAGAACCCGCTCGACGTGCGGTTCCTCGAGCAGGTCCTGGAACTCGAGGACCGGCTTGTCGCGACCGGACGGATCAAGCCAACCCGCATGTGCGCGGTGATGCGTTCTCCCCGGTCGGATATCAGTCCCGCCGGTGCGGTTTGCTTCGGGGGCGTCACACCCGCGTATGCGCAGCGCCCAGTTGGTCAGGCTACGCTGGTCCCGCTGCCGAACCCGCGGGAGGAAGGTTTCGTTAATCCGCATCCGGCGATCACGCCGACATTGCCAGCAGTGATACATCGCGGGCGAGCGGTGTCGTTCGCACGGGGTGGTGACGGACAGTCTCTGACGCGATGGGGCTGGTCCGATCCGGAAGAGGATTTCACCTGGTCCGTGGGCCTCGAATCGGCGCTCGAATTCCGCGTCGGTGAAAAGATCAAGGCATTCGAGCTGCGCTTCATGACCTACCAGCCCCCCGAACCCGAGCGAGGCTCGCTGTGCTGCGTGCTGAACGGCGTGGAGCAGGAGCGGCTGGAGCCGTTGGATCGATCAACCAATGGGCACCTGCTGCGGCTTCGGCAGTCATTGAGATCCGGTTCATCAGTGCTCCTGGAACTGGCCTGCTCGCGGCCGCGCCGTCCGGACCTGGATGGCGGCAATGACAAAAGGCCGATCGGCATCGCCCTGATTTCGATCACTGCGCTCTGACATTGCCCCGGATGCGCCGTTGCGCGATATGTCCCGCCCGGTTCCTGTCTTCTGGTTTTTCGTTCTTCGGGTGTGAGATGTCCCGTGTGAGAATGCGCGCGCCAGCGGCGGGCGAGGCAGCACGTGCAACGGTGAGATCGATGGCCAAAAATCGGGCGTGATGGCGGATCCCACCCGAGAGTCGGCGTTCGATCTGCTGACCATGGTCCTGGAACGGCGCCGGACGCTGGAGGACGCGCTGGACGCACTGCCGGCGCAACAGAGTTGCGACCGCGCCGCCGGTCATCGCCTGGCCGCCAGCGTTCTGCGCCGGATCGGCACGCTGGATGCGATCCTGGAGCCGTTCCAGCGCAAGGAACCGCCGCAGCCGGTGCGAAACATCCTGCGCATCGGCGCGGCTGGTCTGTTGTTTCTGGACACTCCCGCTCACGCGGCGGTCGCCACTGCCGTCGCCCTGGCCAAGGCGCGCGGGCTAACGCCGTTTGCCGGCCTGATGAACGCCGTCCTGCGCAAGGTCGCCGCCGCTGGCGCCATGGCGCTGGAGGACCTGGACCCACCGCGACTGGATACCCCGGCCTGGCTGTGGACCTCCTGGGGAGACGCGGCGCGGGCGATCGCCACGGCGCACCAGTTGGAAGCGCCGGTTGACGTGACGCTCAATCCTGCCGCCGGGTCCTGGCCGGAACTCGAATCCCCGGCATCATCCGATCCGCCCGGGGCATCCCAACGCGAGTCGACCACTATTCCAGGATCGGTCGATGCTGATGAAGTCGCTGGGCACCCTGGAGGGCAACTGCTGCCGACTGGCTCACTGCGCTTTCCCGCCGGCACGCCGGTCGCGGCACTCGCGGGCATAAGTCGTGGCGCAATGTGGGTGCAGGATGCCGCCGCGGCGCTGCCGGCGCGCCTCCTAGCAGCCCGGGCAGGGGAACGGGTTGCCGATCTCTGTGCCGCACCGGGCGGCAAGACCGGACAGCTTGCCGCTAGCGGGGCCGTCGTGACCGCACTAGACCGCGACCCGATTCGACTGCAACGCCTGATCAGCAACCTCGGCAAATGGCAGCTACACGCGGAGGTGATCGCTGCTGACGCGACTGTGTGGGTGCCACCCGCGCCGTTCGACGCGATCCTGCTGGATGCGCCCTGCAGCGCCACCGGCACCATCCGCCGGCATCCGGACGTAATGCGCCTCAAGCGCGCCCGAGACGTGCAGGCGATGACCGAGATCCAGGACAGGTTGCTCGCCGCCGGGCTGGCGATGCTGCGGCGGGGCGGCCGGCTGATCTATTCGGTCTGTTCGCTTCAACCCGACGAATGCGCGCCCCGTGTTGCCGCCGCTGTTGCCCGCGGACACGCTGGGCAAGGCCCCGTGATAAGGCACCAGCCGTTCAGTCGCGCCGAACTCGCGGTGCTGCCGGAGTCGCTGACGCCGGATGGCTTCCTGCGCACCCATCCTGGCATGTGGGCTGATCGCGGCGGCATGGACGGTTTCTTCGCCGCCCGGATGATTCGCGCCTGAAGTGAGGCCGGGGATCCGTCCGCGGCCGCCGTGCCGCCGCTATCATGCCGCCGCGCGAAACACGGACGGGTCGGACCCCGTGCTCGCCCATGCCGCTGCCACAATGCCGCCTTGTGCCGCATCGGCGCCGCTGGGTAGAAACGCTTCATGTCCTCCGATCCGCCGCACATCACCATCGCGCCCAGCCTGCTTGCCGCTGATTTCGGGCGACTCCGGGAGGAGGTCTCGGCGATCGAGGCCGCGGGCGCGGACTGGCTGCACCTCGACATCATGGACGGTCATTTTGTCCCCAACCTGAGTTTCGGGCCTGCCATTCTCGCGGCGTTGCGGCCGCACACGACACTGCCGTTCGACGTGCATCTGATGATCGCCCCGGTCGATCCCTACCTCGACGCCTTCATCGCCGCCGGCGCGGATCACATCAGTCTGCATCCCGAAGCCGGCCCGCATTTGCACCGGTCGCTGCAGCACATTCGCAACGCGGGGAAGCGCGCCGGTGCCGTCCTGAACCCGGCGACGTCCCCGGATACGATCGCATGGGCGCTCGACCTGCTGGACATTATTCTGGTGATGTCGGTCAACCCCGGCTTCGGCGGACAAGGCTTCCTGCCGTCGCAGTTGCCGAAGATCGAGGCGCTTCGCCGCATGATTGACACCTCGGGCCAGTCAATCGCGCTGGCGGTGGATGGCGGTATCACCCCCGCCACGGCGCCGAGCGTCATCGCGGCCGGGGCGGATACCCTGATCGCCGGATCGTCGGTGTTTCACGCCGCGGACTATGCCGAGGCGATTGCCGCCCTGCGTGTGCATCCTCATCGGACGGATGGTCCGGGGGGCGTATAGGGGGGGCCGAAGCCGAGCAGTCGAATCCCGGACAGCGTGAGCCTGCACCGCCAAATCCGCCCGGGGGCACTGCATGACCGCGGCAAGCCCACATCGGTGGCTGCGCGGCGCCCGGCGTGCCATGGCCCGGCTGCCGAGCCTTCGGATGGGGCGCGTGCCTGATGCGCCAGCCTTGTCGGTGCGCGATCCCTGGCCGGGCGATGCCGCGCGGGGCGCCCGGTTGATCAAGGGCGAACTGGAGTTCGACGGCGCGGTTCAGATGCTCCAGCTCGGCGGCTGGGCGGCGGTCAATGGCTCGCCGGTGTTGCGGGCCGCCGCTCACGGCTTCTCATGGCTGCGCGACCTGCGCGCCCTGGGCACCGACGCCGCTCGGCTGCGCGCGCGGGGTCTTGTCTCGGAGTGGATCAACAGCCCGCCGGGCGATCCGATGGTTCATCGCCCCGATGTCCTTGGCGCCCGGATCACCGCCTGGCTCGCGCATTACGACTTCTTCGCCGCGACAGCCGACGACGCGTTCCGCCAGCGCCTGATGGGACGCCTCGTGGCGGATGCCCGCAATCTGTCCGCCGCGCTGCCGCCCGAGGAACTGGACGCGCGTGCCCTGACCGCGCTGAAGGGTTTGGTCGCCGCGGCCGTGGCACTGCGCGAGCACACCGGGTTCCTGGCCCGCGCCTTGCGCTTCCTGCCGCAGGAAATCACCCGTCAGGTCCTGCCCGACGGCTGCCACGCCGAACGCAGCCCGGCCGCGCAGCTCTCGGCGCTGCAGGATCTGACCGAGATCAGGGCCATGCTGCAGACCTCGCAGACGCAGCCTCCCCCGGCGCTGAGCAATGCGATTGAGCGCATGGCGCCGGCGCTGCGGGTGATGCGCCATGGCGATGGCGGCCTGGCGCTGTTCAACGGCAGCAAGGAGGAAAGCGCCACACTGATCGATCTGGTGCTGACGCAGGCGGGTCGTGGCGGGCGTGGTCCTTCGTCACTGACCGAGGGTGGCTTCCATCGCATGCAGGCCGGACGCAGTGTGCTGATCGTCGATTGCGGCGTGCCGCCTCCATCCGGCCTGGATCGCTATGCGCACGCTGGAACCCTGTCGATGGAATTGTCCGTTGGGCGTGACCGGCTGATCGTCAACTGCGGCGCATTCTCCGCTGGTCCGATGGAGTGGCACGACGCAGGGCGAGCGACGGCGGCGCACTCCACCATGGTGATAGCCGACCTCAACAGCAGCGAACTGCGGCCCGATGGCCTTGGACGACGGCCGACGGTGGTCGACGTGCAGCGCCAGGAAGCCGCCGGGGCGAACTGGCTGGACGCCTCGCACGACGGCTGGAAGAAGCCGTTCAATGCGATCCATCGTCGGCGACTCTATATGGCCGAAAGTGGCGAGGATGTGCGCGGCGAGGACCTGATCGAGGCGCCCGAGCCGCAGCCCTTCACGTTACGGTTCCATCTGCATCCGGATGTGCAGGCCAGCCTGCAGCAGGACGGCGCGACGGTGCTGCTGCGACTCCGCTCCGGCTCGTTCTGGCGGCTGCGCGCGGACGGCGGCCGTCTGACCCTGGAGGAAAGTATCTACCTGGGTGGCGTCGAGCCGCGGCGAGGCGAGCAGGTGGTCCTCACCGCCTTTGCCGACGAGCCGCAACAGGTGAAATGGGCCCTGAGCAAGGTCGAACGCGCGGGCTGAAACGGGCCGCCCGTCCCGGTGAAAGTCCTGGAAATCACCAACGTTGACTTTTCGCTGCGGCATTTCCTGCTGCCGCTGATGCGCGCGATCCGCGCACGCGGCCATGAGGTGGTCGGCGCCTGCGCCGAGGGGCCGCTGCTGGATCAGGTCCGCGCCGAGGGATTTCGGGTCATCGCCATCCCGTTCGTTCGCCGCATGTCGCCGTTCGGCCATCTGCGCGCGTTGCACTGGTTGGTCACCATCCTGCGGGAGGAGAAGCCTGACCTGGTGCATGCGCATATGCCGATCAGCGGCTTCATCGCGCAGGCTGGCGGCCCGTCTCGCGGGGGTGCCGAAGGTCGCCTACACCTGCCACGGCTTCCTGTTCAATGACCGATCCTCCTCGCTGTCCCAGCGGGTGCTGTCGTTCGTCATGGAATGGCTCGCCGCGCGGGTGACCGATGTATTCCTGACGGTGTCGGAAGCCGAGGCCGCGCGACGCGCGCCGCCTGTGCATCTACAGGTCGGCAGTTGCGATCGGCAATGGGCGCGACCCCGCCGTGTTTCGCCCCGATCCGGCCGCCCGCACGCGGATACGCGCTGAACTTGGCGTGCCCCCGGACCAGGTGGTGATCGCTGCTGTGTCCCGCCTCGTCTGGCACAAGGGCTACCCCGAACTCGCCATCGCGATGCTGGCGGTGCCGGAGGCCGAGCTATGGGTCGTCGGCGAGCGGCTGGCCAGCGACCGCGGCGCCGACATGGTCGCTGTGCTGCAAGCGGCCGGCCTCGGAGAACGGCTCCGGCTGCTCGGCTATCGTGAGGACATCCCGGCGCTGCTTGCCGCCGCCGACATATTTACCTTGCCGAGCCGTTTCGAGGGACTGCCGATGTCGGTGATCGAGGCGATGCTGACGGGACTGCCGGTGGTGGCCACTGGCGTGCGCGGCCCGGCCGAGCAGGTGGTCGACGGCGTGACCGGCCTGACAGTCCCGGCCGGCGATCGCGGCCGCCCTGGGTTCGGCGCTCGGTCGGTTGGCGCGCGACGCCGACATGCGTGAGCGGATGGGGCAGGCCGGTCGACAACGCGCGCTGGAACGGTATGACGACACAAAAGTATTGACGCGAACCCTGGACCTGCTCGGACTGTAGGTCTATTTCGCCGCGACCGCAGCAGCACTGGACGCGCAGCCATGACCGACATCGTTGCCATTCGACGGGCGTTGATCTCGGTCTCGGACAAGACCGGGCTGGTGCCCTTCGCGCGGGCGCTGGCGGACCATGGCGTCGAGATCATCTCCACCGGCGGGTCCGCGCGCGCCCTGCGGCAGGCGGGAGTGCCGGTGAAGGAGGTCTCCGAACACACCGGATTTCCCGAGATCCTGGACGGCCGCGTGAAGACCCTGGTGCCGCAAATTCACGGCGGGATCCTGGCTCGGCGTGACGTGGCCGAGCATCTGGAGCAGATGCGGGAGCATGGGATCGCGCCGATCGATCTGGTGGTGGTCAATCTGTATCCGTTCGAGGCGACGGTCGCGAGGGACGCGCTCGTACGATGACTGCGTCGAGAACATCGATATCGGCGGCCCCGCGCTGATCCGTGCCGCCGCGAAGAACCACGATTTTGTCGTGGTCGTGACTGATCCGGATCAATATGATGACGTTCTGGCCGAGATCGCCCTCCGGGGCGGCACCGCGCTGTCGTTGCGCCGGCGTCTGGCGGGAGAGGCCTACGCCCGCACCGCCGCCTACGACGCCGCGATTTCGGCATGGTTCGCGGCGTCAGCGCGAGGAAACATTCCCGAAGCGGCTGACGATCGCCGGCAGCTTGCGGCAGACGCTGCGCTATGGCGAGAACCCGCATCAGGAAGCGGCCTTCTACGCCTCCGGGTCGCGTCCCGGCGTGGCAACCGCGCACCAGGTGCAGGGCAAGGAATTGTCGTACAACAACCTCAACGATACCGACGCCGCGTTCGAGTGCGTGGCCGAGTTCGACGCTCCCACTGTGGCGATCATCAAGCACGCCAATCCATGCGGAGTCGCAACGGCCGCGACCTGGCTGAGGCTTGGGATGCGGCGTTCCGGTGCGATCCGGTGTCTCCGTATGGCGGTATCGTCGCGGTGAACCGGACGCTGGACGCGGCGGCGGCCGAGAAGATCGCGGCGATCTTCACCGAGGTCATCATCGCGCCCGACGCCGACGAGGCCGCAAGGGCGGTGCTGGCGCGCAAGAAAAATCTGCGGCTGCTGCTGACGGGCGGCGTGCCTGATCCGGCGGCGGCGGATTGACGTTCCGCAGCCTGGCCGGCGGTTTCCTGGCGCAGACGCGCGATGCCGGACGGATCGCCGCCGCCGATCTGAAGGTGGTGACACGCCGCGCCCCGACCGAGGCCGAGCTGGCCGACCTGATATTCGCATTCCGGGTCTGCAAGCACGTGAAATCGAACGCCATCGTCTATGCGAAAGACGGCGCCACGGTGGGGATTGGCGCCGGGCAGCCGAACCGGGTCGACTCCGCGCGCATTGCCGCCTGGAAGAGCGAGGAAGCCGCCAGGGCCGCCGGTTTGCCGGCGCGGCTGACCGAAGGCAGCGTCGTGGCGTCGGACGCGTTCTTCCCGTTCGCCGATGGGCTGGAGGTGGCGATTGCGGCGGGGGCGACGGCGGTGATCCAGCCTGGCGGCTCGATCCGCGACGCCGAGGTGATCGCCGCGGCCGACGCGGCGGGGGTGGCGATGGTGTTCACCGGCATGCGGCACTTCCGCCATTAGGCCTTACTGGCTCACGATAGAGCGGCATCGCGCCCACGCGCTGATGCCAGATGATGAATACGGCGTAGTAACAGATTTGGCTACTGGTATGCCCATTCGCTGTCGAACCGCTCGAGCGCGCGCTTGCACCTCCGTCACAACGTCCGCAGGATGTGCCCGGACAACGCCGACGTGAGCCGGCGGTCCCGAGGCAGGCCGGTCATTCGAACGGTGAAAGAGATTGCCCATGACATTCCAGACGCATGCGCTGCATCCGGGTCTTGCCGCTGAGGCTGACTTCCTCGATCTCTCACAGCCACAGCAAGCCGATATGATCGAGGCGATAAAGACCACCATCGATACCTATCCCGTGCTGGTCTTCCGCGACCAGCGCCTGACCGACGTCCAGTTGCACGACTTCGCCGCCCGCTTCGGCCCGCTGGAAATCGGCCGTTCCGCCGCCCGGCCCGGACGCCGGCGATTGGCCATTCCGCAGATCGGCGATATCTCCAACCTCGACGAGGACAACAAGGTCCGCGCGCTCACGGATCGACGTCGGCTCGACAGCCTCGGCAACCGGCTCTGGCACACCGACGCGTCCTACATGAAGGTGCCCGTCGTGCTTGGCATGCTGCATGCGGTCGAGCTGCCGCCGCCGGGTCCGTTCGGCAATGGCGAGACCGAGTTCGCCGACATGCGAGCCGCCTACGATGCGTTGCCTGAGCAGACCAGAAGTGCCGTCGATCCGCTCATTGCGGAACACGATGTGTTCTGGTCGCGCGCGCAGATCGGCTTTACCGAATTCCCGGCGGGCGAGCGTGAGCAATACCCGCCGTCGCGTCAGCGACTGGTACGCCGGCTATCTTCGACCGGGCGTAACAACCTGTATCTGTCCGCGCACGCCTCGCATATCGCCGGCTGGCCGGTGGCCGACGGAAGGCTGCTGCTGCAGGACCTCAACACGCACGCGACGCAGCCTAGGTTCGTCTACAGCCATACCTGGCGAGTGGGCGATCTGGTCATATGGGACAATCGCTGCACCATGCATCGTGGCCGGCCGCACGATGAGACCCGGGCGCGGGATCTGCGACGGGCGACAACGCTGGATACCGCGTCGACGCTCGATCAGATTGCTGTTTGAAATTAAACGAAATAGCTCAGGGAAATGACCGCAATGACCGAAGTCAAACCCGGGACCGCGACGCCCAGCGCGCTGGCGGGTATCCGTGTCATCGACATGACGCATAATCAGGCGGGCCCCGCATGCGCGCAGATACTCGCTTTCCTCGGCGCTGATGTGATCAAGCTTGAGGAGCCGAAGGGCGGCGATGTCGCACGCACCAACATGCGTGACAGACCGGACAGCGACAGCCTGTTCTTTTTGATCCTGAACGCCAACAAGCGCAGCCTGACACTCAATCTGAAGACCGTTGACGGCAAGGCGCTGTTTCACAAGCTTGTCGCCGAGTCCGATGTGCTGCTTGGAGAATTTCGGACCCGGCGCGCTCGACCGCCTGGGTCTCGGATACGAGGCGCTGTCAAAGCTGAATCCACGGTTGATTTATGCAACGATTAAGGGATTCGGCACATACGGTCCATACAGCGGATACAAGAGTTTCGAGCCGATCGCCCAGGCGATGGGCGGTGCGATGACAGTGACTGGATTTCCGGAGAACCCGCCGACCTATGTTTTTCCGGCGATCGGCGATTCGGGCACCGGGATGCACATGGCGATCGGCATTCTGGCCGCATTGCAGCAGCGACATGCGTCGGGAAAGGGCCAGCATGTCGAGGTGTCGATGCAGGATGCCGTGGTCAACCTGATCCGGGTCAGCTTGCGCGATCATCAGCGCTTCGGTTATCCCCCACCGCGCGTAGGTAACCAGCTTGGCCACACAGTGCCCGGAACGACCTACCCGTGCGCGCCAGGCGGACCCAACGATTACGTATATATTTTTGCCCAGCCGCAGATGTGGAAACCGCTGCTCGGCGTGCTAGGGCGCGAGGAACTGGCGGACGACCCGCGCTTCAAAACGCCCGAGGCGCGCTGGGAAAATCGTGACGCGCTGAACACGATCGTTGCGGGGTGGACCAGTCAGCGCGGCAAGCACGAGGTGATGCGACTGCTGGGTGAGGTCGGCGTGCCGAGTGGAGCGTGCCAGGATACAGCGGAGGTGTTGGCGGACCCGCATCTTCGCGTGCGCGAAATGATCTTGGATATGGATTTCCCGACGCGCGGAACGTATCAGACGGTCGGCTGCCCGATCAAATTGTCGGATTCGCCGGCTACGATCACGCGTCCACCGCTGTTGGGCGAACATACGGATGAGGTACCGTCCTCAGTATGCGGCGTCGGTTCCGACGATTTGCGGCGGTTGCGCGACAGTGGTGTTATTTGAAGCGGATCAGCGGCCCGATGGAGCAAAAAGCGAGTCTCTATCGCCAACTGTGACATCGGGATGACGGCGCGCTGTCGCCTGCCGAGCATCAGCCTGCGTCGGTGTGATGGTGCCAGCGCGAAGCAGCTTCGAAACCTCAGGAACAGCCAGGGGTCGTGCAAAGTAATACCCCTGGACGATCCGGGCGCCCCACGCTTTCAGCAACTCGATCTGCGCCGCGGTCTCGACCCCTTCCACCACCACCTCGATGCCGAGTTCGCGCGCAAGGCCGAGGGCCGCTCTCACGATAGCGTCGTTTCCAGGTTCGATGCCGAGATCAGCGACGAACGTCTGGGCGATCTTGATCCGGTCGACGGGAAACCGGCGCAGATAGTCGAGCGACGAATACCCGCTGCCAAAGTCGTCGATCGCGATGCGATGCCCCTCGTTACGCAGGTGGAGGAGCACGTCGTTATGATCGCGCGACGCCTTCATGAGCACGCTTTCAGTCAGTTCCAATTCGAGAATGTGCGCCGGAACGCCATGTTCCGTCAGGACCGCTGCGATATCCCGCTCTAACTGGCGTGGCCTCATGAATTCGATACCGGACAGATTGACCGCGATCAGCGGTGGGGCGATACCGGAATCAAGCCATTGCCTGGTCTGTCGGCACGCTTCGCCCATAACCCAGCGGCCCAAAGCTGTGATCAGGCCGTTTCTCTCCATCTCCGGAATGAATTGCCCCGGACCCATGGTGCCCAACGTCGGATGATGCCAGCGCACCAGAGCCTCCAGCCCCGCGATCCGACCGCTGACAATGTCCACCTGGGGCTGATACATGAGAAAAAATTGGTCCAGCGCGAGGGCCTCGCGGAGATCCGCGCCCATGCTGACGCGCGCGCGCACTTCGGAGTCCATTCCGTCGCTGAAGAAGCGATAGGTTCCCCGTTGTTCCGCCTTGGCCCGGTAAAGCGCCACGTCCGCGTGGGCCAGCATGGTCTCCGCGTCCGGCGATTCTGGTCCGTATACCGCGATGCCGACCGTCCCGCCTGAGTGGATTCGATTGGTGTTGATCGAGAACGGCTCCGCCAGGGCCGATACGATCTGTTCAGTGACGCCGGCAGCCAGCGCTGCCAACTCTGCCCGCAGGGGAGATTGCATGGCCACATCGAGAATTCTGCCCGAAACCAGTGCGGCATTCGCCGGTTCGGCGATATCGTTCAGAAGGATGGCAAACTCGTCGCCGCCGAACCGGGCGACTATGTCCGCTTCACGGACTGTCGCCTTGAGCCTCTCGGCAACGGTCCTAAGCAGTACGTCGCCCACCGGATGACCGAGTGTGTCGTTGATGTCTTTGAAATGATCGAGATCAAGATACAAGACCGCGAAGCTGGTAGCGTCGCGCTCCGCCCGCGCAATCCGCTGCTCGAGCGCTTTGACAAAGACCGCACGGTTGGCCAGGCCTGTCAGATTGTCATAGTGCGCCATCCGCTCGATCTGTCGGTCCACGTGTTTGCGCTCGGTGATGTCTCGAACCGTGGCATAGAGCAGAACCTTGTCTCCACGTATCACTCGGGTCAAAAGCACGTCCGTCGGAAACGACGTTCCGTCAGCCCGGCTATGTATCCACTCGAAGAAATGAGTTCCCTCGCGCACTGCGATCTCGGTCACTTCGAGCGCTTTCTCGAAGGACAAGCGTCCGTCGGGCTGCCGCTCAGGAGAGGTACCTCCACGGCTCGCGAGAAAGAAAATCCTGCTCGTTCGTCGCTCCGAACATCTTTAGGGCGCTGGAGTTCGCCGACAACAGATACCCCGAGGACGTGTCAAGGATCATGATCGCGTCTCGCGTCGAACTCGAAAAGGTCGCGGTACTTCGCCTCACTGGCCTGCAATGCGTCCTCGGCCCGATTGCGATCAGTGATGTCCCGGGCAAAGCACAGGAACCGACCGGTGTCCCGCCAGAACGAGACGCTGCCTTCGATGTCGATAACGACGCCGTCTTTCCGCCGGTGCCGCGATTCAAAGCGGTCAAAACCCGTGGCGACGATGATTGCCATATGGTTGTCCGTCGCCTCGGAGGTCTCGGCGGCCTCGACATCCCTGATCGTCAGTTGCAAAAGCTCCTCGCGGGAACGGCCGGTCATGCGGCAATAGGCGTCATTCACGGAAAGAAATTTCCCGTCCCGGTCCAGCAGCCAGAAACCGTCAGACGTGGTGGACAGCATGGCGGCATACTCGTCGGCCAGCAGGCGGATGGTCTCCGTGGCGCGATTGCGTTCGGTGATATCCCAGTTGACGCCAATCATTCTCGTCGCACGCCCGCCACTCGCCCCCTGCACCAAGGCATGAGCCTCGATGTCACGCACCTCGCCGCTGGGCCACACCACGCGAAATTCGAGATTGAAATCCTTGACGCCATCGATTGCAGCAGCAATCGCGGCGTCGCCGCGGGCCCGGTCGTCCGGGTGCAAACCCGCCTGCCACGCGTCGTAGGCGCCGCTGAAATCCTGTTCCCCGATGCCGTAGAGTTCGTACATCCGAGCGTCCCATACCAGCTTGTTCGCCACCACGTCCCAATCCCAGATGCCGATGCGCGCGCATTCGGTGGCCAGCGTGAGACGTTCCCGACTTTGCCTTAGCGCCTCGTCCAGACGTTTTCGCTCGGTGATGTCGGTGAGTGTGCTGACAACGCCGCCATCTGGCAGGCTTGTGCCGCAGATCTCCAGGATCGTTCCGTTTGGCTGACAGTGCTCGCGCACTTGAATCGGTCTTTGATGCGCATTCAGGAAGCCGTCGAACCAGACTTCGAACGGCTCGGTGCACGGCCCGAAGTCACCTCGCTGCCACGCCACGCGTGTGATATCCGCGAACTGCGGCCGTGCCAGGAAGAAGGTTTCCGGCATGTCCAACAACTCCGCGGCGCGACGGTTGCTGACCTGCAGCGTCAAATCCGCATCGATCATCATGATGCCCTGGGTCATGTTATCGAGCGTGACTTCGAGTAGACGCGACTTTTCGGCATAACGGGCCTCGCTGGCACCCAGCGCTTCGCGCGTGTGATCGAGCCGGGTCTGATGTCTTACAAAGAGCGCGACGACGACGAGCAACAGCCCGCTCATGACGCCAGCCACAGTCAAGTAAGAGCGACGGTCGTCATAGTAGCCGGCCAACGCATCGCGCTCGCTCATTCCCACGGCGACCTGCAGCGGATAGCCCTCCACCGCGCGATAACTGTAGATCCGCCTGACGCCGTCGATAGGGCTGACCGCGCTGAGGCTACCGTTCGCCTGTGCTTCAAAGGGACGCATGAGCGCCCCACTGGCAACCGACTGACCGATCGTTTGCTGCCCGCTCGGCGCCCGGGCGAGAACGACGCCGCCGGCCCCAACCAGGACCACGACGCCTTCGCTGCCAAGTCTCAATGACCCGTAGAAGTGCGACAGGTAGAACGGGTCGAATGACACCACCACGACACCGGCAAAGGCATCGTCCGCGCCGATTATTCTCCGCGTGAACTGAATGGACCATCTGCCGCTCAGCCGTCCGACGACGGGCGTGCTGATGAACAGCCGATCCTCGGAGGCGTCGGCCTGCACACGAAAATAATCACGGTCGCCGACGTAGGTCGGGCTCTGGATTCCCACCAGACTGCTCGCGCGTAGATAGCCATCCTTATCGCCGATCACGACCTGGAAGGCGGGATGGGTCAAAAACTGGCCGTGCTCCGACCATGGGGTAATGTCGAATTGATCCGGCGCGCGAATGTATGAAGCGCGAACATAGAGCAGGGTCTGATCGATGGCGCGAACGATTTCGGTAATCTGCTCCTGAAAGGCGCGGGCGAAGTTTCCCGTGTCGTCGGTGGCTTTGCCAATTGCCGCCTGCTGCTCGTTGGACAGCGAATACAGCACACCGGTCCACAGGAAGACGATGCCGAACACACCGAACAGCAATACTGGTTGGCGGATCACGAGGCGTCCGATCTGGCGAACAGCGCGTCGCAAGTGCGCAAACGTAACGGCCAAACCGGCACTGAATCCGATAAGGCGCCTCACCTTACCGGCCCGTGGTGGTTGATGTCGTGCACGCGGTGTCGCGATCAGCGTTGAGCAACGCTGGCGGCAATGCCAGGGTGCAATGTCCCCGATTCAGTATGCCGAGCCGTTAAGCCCTCACGGGCTGGCGCAGGCGACGCGTGTTGTGATCCGCCATTAGCCGACCGGTCATCACTGGACGATAGGGGTGGGAATAGCCGATGGAGCCACACGGCGAAAGCCAATCCGTTTGCGCGCCAATCTAACCGGCCTGCCTTACCAAACCCTTAACGGGCCTATCCAGAAGTCAGCCAGTTGCGTTGAAAATGCCACAATTTGGCCGGGACCCGACTGATGAGCGAGCACTATGCCGCAGGATTGCAGATCGTGATAGCACTCAGCGAGACTCAGGAGGATCGCATAGTAGAGTACCAGTGCTTTCTCGGTATAGACACTTTTTTGGGCCACTCGGGCGACCCGGGCGGAAGATGAAAAGAGATTAGGTGGTAAACTTAACGAGGCGATTCGTCGCCGTAGCGACGGTGCGCCTGACCGTTTAGATGCAGAGTAACGATCCCTGGGTAAATGTTGGGCCGTTGCATTGGCATCGCTCGACCGAGGAGGGGTTGGGCCCAATTCAAGCGAATGGACGTTCGGGAAAAGGCGACGCGCCGTTAACGCTCAGTGTCACGCTGACCCACAAAGTCGGAGATCTCATGGGCAATACCGTATAGAAGCATTGGCGAGAGAGATCGCCGCCGAGCTGTTCTACAGAATGCACGTTGAGGTCCCCAATCACATCGCACATCTGTGACAAGCGCAGTTGCGAGAATGCGTAGAGCGCCACCGACAGTTCCCCCAGGCTAGCGCAATGCTACCAGATCCTGATCTGTCCAGGTCTTCTGACGCGATGCGGCAATATCGGCGGTCTGGCACAGCCAGCGCGAGGGTTGGCCGGCGCCGAGCAACCGTGGCGTGCTCCTTGTGCCGCACAATCAGCTCATTGGAGTGGGTCAGACCGCCTCGGCGGTTACTGAAGTCCTGACGATCCGCCCAGTCCGAACTGAAACAAACCGGCTGGTTGCCGCACGACCATTCCTCCCCGACATTTGATTTGAGTTGTCAGCCCGCGCGCTCGACGTATCCGAAAGGCAACGATGATCAGGTGAACCTTGCTATTGAACCGTTCGTTATATTCATGGCGTAGACCATATTGTTATCTGTTTGAATTTCGCGACCGATAACAGATAGCCAATGGACGCTTCCGGCGGATGGGGTGGGATTCGAACCCACGGTACGCTTGCACGCACGGCGGTTTTCAAGACCGCTGCCTTCAACCGCTCGGCCACCCATCCAACAGGCGGAACGTAAGCGCTTCGCCCGAACGCCTCAAGCGTTGACGAAACCGTCCGCAATCGATTTGTTGCATTGCAACCCTCTTGGCTGAGAGAACTCCCTTGCTATCAGTTCGAGGACCACCGCGGCGATTGCCGCCGCCCTGTTGCTGCCGGCTTTGTCGGCTTTGGCCGAGCCCGCAGCCGACACAGCGAGCATCTGGACGTTGCAGGACGAGAACGCCTCTATTTCCGCTGGAACGCCGACCGACCGGTTCTACACCAATGGTCTGCGGCTGGGCTGGACCTCCCCAACCGGCAACGTGCCGAACTTTCTGGTTGATCTCGGCCACACGCTATGGGGTGCCGGTCAGCAGCGTATCGCGTTCGATCTATCACAACAGATATACACTCCCGCCGACACTCAGGCATTTATTCCTAATCCCCACGACCGTCCATATGCCGGACTGCTGCTGGGGAATTTCTCGCTGCTCAGCGATGTGGACAATTCCAGGAGCGTACTGACTCTGAGCCTGGGACTGGTCGGTCCCGGCGCCGGCGCGGAGGGTTTGCAGAACGGCTTTCATAACCTGATCGGCCAGGAACAGGTCAATGGCTGGAGCCATCAAATTCCAAACACGCCGGCAATCGAGGTTCTGCACGAGCGAACCTGGCGCCTGCCGATTGGAACCGTGGCGGGCCTGGAGACCGACGCGCTGCCATCACTGACGGTCGGTCTGGGTGACCTTCGTGACTACGTGCAGACCGGTGTCAGTTTTCGTATCGGGCAAGGCCTTGGCTCGGATTTCGGCGTGCCACGGGTCCGTCCCGGACTTAGCGGAGGCGACGCCTTTACGCCCACGCGCCCGTTCGCCTGGTATTTTTTCGGCGGCGCGGACGGGCAGGCGGTGGCTTACGATCTGCTGCTGCAGTCCAGTCCGTTTCGCTCCGGCCCGCACGTCTCTCCGGTCTGGGATGTGGGCGAACTGCAGACCGGCTTCGCCATAATGGCCTATGGCATGCGCCTGACCGTGGCCTACATTCTGCAGACGCAGGAGTTCCAGGGTCAGACCGGAGGCTTGCACCAGTTCGGCTCAGCCTCCATCTCGTTTCGCTTTTGAACACCCAAGTCCGCGGATCACTCCCCTGCGAGGCGAGCCGACATGAGCGGTGCGGCCAGACGCATCAGGCTGGAAACGTCGCTCGTCTGATCGATCGCCAGCACCGCCGACGCCAGGGCGGCGGACCGTTCGACACCGATAACCGCCTCTGTCAGCCCAGCGAACTTGGCGCGTAACTCCTGTCCGTCAGAAAATTGGCTGGTTCGCCCTTCGGCACCACCACAGTCTGCTCGAACCGCAGACCGCGCGCCTCGATGGTCAATTTGCCGGACATGTTGGTAGGAAATTCAGCTTCGATCTCGGGGTCGAACGCGCAGGTAACCTTGGGTAGCAGCGAACGCACGGTGTCATCGTTCAGCAGCTGGTAGCTGTCCCATCCCATCCCTCCCGTCGCCAGCGCGGCCGAGATGACGAACGGGCCGCTGAATTGCCCGTCGACGACGTTTTGTGGATTTGCCTTCTGGTCCGGGGGAGCGCCGATCAGCAGCATGCCCGACTTCGGCAGGCCGAGCCGGATGGCGGTGATCTCCGAGGGCTTGATGTCGTTTGCCGCTCGCAGCGCGAGCGCCGCGTCGATACCGGCATGGCCATAGCGACAAGAAGGGTATGGCTTTACCGCAGTGTGCATTAGTTCCCATACCGTTCCGAGATCCTGCACCGCTCGCTCCGGGGTCGGGTTGGGCGCGTAGGCGCGCATGAAGCCGTGTTTGCCCTCCAGCGCCTCTGCGGCGCCCTTGAACCCCTCGCGCACCAGTGTCGCCGCCATCAGTCCGTTCAGCGCCGCCCAGCCGACCTGAAAGCGCTTGGTCCAAGCGCCGTTGGCCAGGAACTGCAGGCTGCCGGCCGCCTGCGACAACACCGTCCCGAACGCGCCGGCAACGCCCTCGGCGTCAAGACCGAAGATCCGCGAGGCGGCAGCCGCGGCCCCGAAGGCTCCGCATGTCGCGGTGGGGTGGTACCCGCGGTTGTAGTGCTCGCCCGCGGGCAGTGCCAGTGCGATGCGGCAGGTGATTTCGTATCCGGCAATGATTGCGGCCAGCACGTCGGCACCCGAGGCGCCAGTCATTTCGCCGGCGGCGAGTGCCGCGGGAATGACCGGCGCGCCAGGATGCAGTGAACCGGCGGCGTGGGTATCGTCGAAGTCGAGCGAATGGGCCAGCGCGCCGTTCAAGAAGGCGGCACCAGATGGGGTGTAGCGCGCGGTATCGCCGAATACACCGGCATTCCCCGCGGCCATTCCCATCGCACGGGTCGCCGCAAGGAACGAGGCTGTGCTTTCGGCGTCATGCCTGGCGCGGATGATGTTGCCGACTAGGTCGAGGACCAGGAATCGGGCGCGCTCGACGACCTCCCGCGGTAGGTGGTCCAGCCGGATGTCGGCGGTAAAGCCAGACAGGGTGGCGGTGACGCCCATGGCTACGTTCCTCCTGAGTGCTTGCCGCCATCCTGCCGGAAACCCAGGCCAAGGCCAAGTTTGACCGGTGGGTCATTCACGAAGAACCCAGGCAATCTCCACAACCCATACAAGAATAAATCAAAGCTCATTCCACCACAGAGAGAAATCGGATATGTTGCGCCGCCGCTCGAGCGACAGGAAAGCCGGCCATGAATAAGCGATTTGAGTCGAGAAACAACGGAGGGGACGCGCCCGGTGCGGGGTCGAGCGCCGGGGCGATGGCGGAACCGGCGGCGACGGTGCAGCCCCAGCCGGGATCATCAACCGCGAACAACATCGCCACACTGCGGCACGATCCCGCCGCCATTCATCACCTCTTCGAATTTGGGGAAAATCCCTACAAGCAGTTTATGCGCAATGCGCCCTACGAGGCCCACATGCTGGAACTCCAGCGTGAGCTTCTGAAAGCGCAGCACTGGGTCGAGCAATCCGGTCAGCGCGTCGTTCTGCTCTTCGAAGGTCGTGACGCCGCGGGGAAGGGGGGCACGATCAAGCGTTTCACCGAACACCTGAACCCCCGAACCGCCCGGGTTGTCGCATTGCAGAAGCCGACCGAGCGGGAGCGAACGCAATGGTACTTCCAGCGCTACATCACCCATCTGCCGGCCGCCGGCGAGATCGTGCTGTTCGATCGCTCTTGGTACAATCGCGCCGGTGTCGAGCGCGTGATGGATTTTTCGACCCCGAATGAATATCTCGAATTCATGCGCCAATGCCCGGATCTTGAGCGGATGATGGTCCGTTCCGGCATGACGCTGATCAAATTCTGGTTCTCGGTTAGTCGCGAGGAGCAAAGACGGCGCTTTGCCGCCCGCGAAACGGATCCGCTCAAGCAGTGGAAGCTGTCGCCGATCGACCGCGCCTCACTCGACAAATGGGATGCATACACCGAGGCTAAGGAAGCAATGTTCTTCTACACGGACACGGCCGATGCGCCGTGGACGATCGTCAAGTCGGACGACAAAAAACGCGCACGCCTCAACGCGATGCAGCATTTCCTCGCTCATATTCCGTATGAGGGCAAGGACCGCAGCGTGGTGACAGGCCCCGACCCACTCATTGTCGGGGAGAGTATGCACGTGGTTGGCACTGACAAGGGCATGATCCACCGGGCGGTTCATCCGGCCCTGAGGCGCGGTCATGACGCCGACGGCCCCGGCTAGAGCGCGCGCCTCGACCCCCCTGTCCGCCTGATCACCCGGCTGCACGCCCGCCTTACGGCGATTGCTCTATTGTGTCGCGATCGGCGAAGGCCGGTCATCCACGAAGCCTGCCAGAGAAATAGCCCTCATTCAGCGAGCGCACCACAATTGCTCGGACGTCGCGCCACCGCGGTGCAACGGGTCTGGGCGTGCACCGGACGTCAGACCTGGCTAGACCGGCATCCGCCGCCTCTGATGAGCCCGTCCGATCCCTGCCGCCTCGTTCGCTGTGGCCGGCGATCACGCGCACGCCCTCATCGAGCCGCGTCAGCGATAGTTCGCCCGGGTCGCAGCCTTCCAGGAACGCGATCCCGTTGCGCCGGCATGCCGCGAAGACCTTGTCGCGGGCGGCCTGCATCACCGGCGGGTAGGGGTCGCGTAACAACTTCACGCTGCCAAGCGACAGGCTGAGATCGCCCGGTCCCATCTCGGCGAAGCCCAGGCCGGGGCACGGCGCAGATCGCATCGGCCATTGGCGATGCCCTCCGGGCTTTCCAGCTTCACGCCCAGTAGCAGTTCGCCGTTCGGGTTGAGCGGCCACGGGTCGCAGCGGTCCATGTACGCTTCCCCGGACAGGCCCCAGATCGGCGCGGCGGTGGTCTCCGAGCCGCGGCCGCGGGTGCCGATGCCCAGCAGCGGCCTGCCTTCGGCTGGCCGGCGGCGCGCGCTTGCGCCGCGCAAGCCGGCCTCGGGCGAGGGGATGGACGGATCGACGCCGGTCAGGTGGTGCGGATAGCGGCAGGACTCCACGAAGGCGCGCGTGGCGGCCGCTGATCTCGGCCTGGCACAGCAGGATGCCGTGCACGCCGCGGCCGAGGATTTGCCGGAACTGCCAGGCGTTGATGCGGACGTGGTTCTCGTCGATGCCGTTGACCGGGGCCTCGACGATGACGGCGGGGTGCGGTGGCCGGATCGGGTCGGGCCGCCGTCCACCAGGCCGCGCATGTAGTTCGCGAGGCCGGTCATGTCGAAGCCCCATGCTCCATGCCGACATTGATGTAGTCGGCCCAGGTGGCGGCATCCTCGCGGCCCTGCTCGTAGGTCAGCACGTGGCCGCTGTGCGGTCCGTCGTAGTAAATCGCCTGATCCTGCTGCCAGGAGTTCGATCGCGCGGTTGATCCTTGCCATAGTGAGCGTCCTCCAAAATCGTGTCAGGGGCGATGTGGGACCTTCGCTCTTTGCGACCCCAAAAGAAAGTGAGGTGGTCCCCTAAAACTGGACAGACCGCTGGGTAGCGTTGCCGGCTTTGCCTGCAGCAGAGAGGCTGAGCCG
This sequence comes from uncultured Alphaproteobacteria bacterium, assembly GCA_963759425.1. GTDB lineage: Bacteria > Pseudomonadota > Alphaproteobacteria > Acetobacterales > Acetobacteraceae > Rhodopila. Next base: position 16,303 of record CAVWZM010000013.1, on the reverse strand, counting down.
CTGCCGCCGCAACCGCTTGAGAAAGCAGACAAAGCTGGCATGGCTCCGGCGGATGTCTCGCGCCAAGACCCTCGGCGAGGTGTTGGTCGGCGTTCGCGATTGGGGCATCCTCGCCGGCCCGACATCGCGCTCAGGGAAATCCATCGGCAGGCCTCGGAAAGTTGTCTGGCGGCCCTCTGCACAGCCGGGTGAGTCGGTCGTCTGCCTGAGCCGCCAAACCGACTTGGCGCAGCTCCAACACGCCCTGATGTGGACTGAAGTCAAGCTAGTTGGGGCGCATAAAAGAACTCGCGCAAGTAATGTAAGCGGTTCGCACGCGGCATTGAAAAATGGATTGATCCATCACTTCGGACGATCACCGCTGTCGTTCTTGCGACTACGTTCCCTCCCGCACCACTTTGTTGCTGAGGGTGCCGATGCCGCTGATCTCCACTTCGACCCGGTCGCCGTGCTTCATGTTTGCGGTGGCGCCCTCGGTGCCCATCCACATCATGTCGCCCGGATACAGAGTCAGGCACGAGGTCATCGCCACGAGATAGTCGACCACACCGAAAATCATGTGATTGGTAGGGAACTCGATGAGCTGTTCGCCGTTCAAACGGATCTCTGGTGACCAGATCGTCGAGTTTCAGTTCGGTCTCGATCCAGGGTCCCATCGGCTTGAATGTGTCGGTATTCTTCGCCCGCCACATCGTGCGATCCGATTTTTGCCAAGTGCGCTCACTGACGTCGTTGCCGATGGTGTAGCCCAGCACGGCCGACAGCGCATTGTCACGCGTAAGATGCTTGCATTTGCGCCCGATCACGACGACCAGTTCGCCCTCATACTGTACCTGGTCGGTCGCGTCCGCCGGTATCACGATGGTTTCACCGTGGGCGATCAACGCGTTGTTGGCGCGATAGCCGATATCCGGCTGGGTCGGAAAGTTCGGCTTCTGGCCGATCTTCTCCGCCACTTCACGCACGTGCTCGGCATAGTTCATTCCGGCAGCGTAGAAGGTGGGCGGAATGACGGGCGCCAGCAGTTTGACCTCATCCAGTTTCAATCGCCGGCTGGTGCGCTCCCAGTTTTCGAACGGAGAGCCGAGCACCGGGATGACGGTGTTGTCCTCCACGACGGCATAGGATGGTGTGCCATTTTGATCGAAACGTGCCCAGCGCATGGTGCCTCCTCCATTGTTTCAAACGGTCCGATCGGCGAGCCTGCCGACTTCAAGGCGGCGCGGACAGGCCGAGTTCGTCCGTCATCGTTGCGCGCATCAGGTATTTCTGCATCTTCCCCGTTACCGTCATCGGGAACTCGTCGACGAAGCGGACGTATCGAGGAACCTTGTAATGGGCGATCTGATCCCTGCAAAAGGACTTCACATCCTCTTCTGTCAGGCTCTCCCCAACTCGCAGCTTGATCCACGCACAGAGTTCCTCGCCAAAGCGGCTGTCAGGCACCCCGAACACCTGCACGTCGACGACCGCGGGATGGCCGTAGAGAAACTCTTCGATTTCGCGTGGGTAGACGTTCTCGCCACCGCGGATCACCATGTCCTTGATACGGCCAACGATGGCGCAGTAACCGTCGGCGTCCATGGTCGCCAGGTCGCCGGTATGCATCCAGCGGGCCTTGTCGATTGCCTCCGCCGTTCGTTCCGGCTCGTCCCAGTAGCCGAGCATGACGGAGTAGCCGCGGGTGCAAAGTTCGCCGGTAACGCCGCGGGGAACGATGCGGCCTTCGGGATCGACGATCTTGATTTCGATATGGGGATGTGGGCGGCCCACGGTCGCGACCTGCTGCTCCAGCGAATTGCCGATGCGGGTTTGCGTGCTGACCGGACTCGTTTCGGTCATGCCATAGCATATGGTGATTTCGGTCAGGTGCATGTCACGGATGGCTCGGCGCATGATCTCGATGGGGCAGGGCGCACCGGCCATCACGCCTGTCCGCAGGCTGGACAGATCGAATTCGCCGAAATCGGGATGATCGAGTTCAGCAATGAACATGGTTGGCACGCCGTACAACGAGGTGCAGCGTTCCTCAGCGACGGTCTGCAATGTGGCGAGCGGATCAAAGCCCTCCCCGGGCAAAACGATTGCCGCCCCGTGCGTCATGCAGGCGAGAGTTCCGATCACCATGCCAAAGCAGTGATACATCGGCACCGGAATGCACACGGAATCAAGCTGGTTGTAATTCAGCACTTTGCCGATGAAGAAACCGTTGTTGAGGATGTTGTGATGGGTGAGCGTGGCGCCTTTTGGCAGGCCGGTCGTACCGGAGGTGAACTGGATGTTGATCGGCTCGTCGAACTGCAGGATCGGCGCCAGATCCTTTAGTCGCTGGCGAGCGTCATCGTGGCCGAGATGGGCGATCTTGTCGAAGGCGAAGGTGCCGGGTGCGTCGCCGCCGATCTGAATCACGGAGTGTAGTGCTGGCAGCCGTGCTGCATGCAGCCGGCCGGGACGGGAGATTGCAAGTTCTGGCGCGAGCGTGTTGATCATGCCGATGTAGTCGCTGGTCTTGAACCGCGTTGCGGTCACCAGCGCCTTGCAGCCGACCTTGTTCAGCGCATATTCGACCTCGGTGAGGCGGTAAGCCGGGGTTGATGTTGACCAGAATGAGCCCGGCCTTTGCGGTGGCGAACTGGGTGATGACCCATTCGGCATTGTTTGGCGACCAGATGCCGATGCGATCGCCCGGCTGCAGGCCCAGGGCGACCAGGCCAGCCGCGAACGCCTCGACATGTTCGGCGAGTTCAGCCCAGGTCCAGCGGATTCCCTGCTGACGGACGATCAGACCGGGGCGGTGACCCCAGCGGGCCACCGTGCGATCGAAATGGACCCCTATAGTGTCGCCGATCATGGCTTGGTCTGAGGCTCCATGGGCGTAGCTTGGTCCCAGACTTTCCACTGGCACCTCCAGCGGGCCAGGTGCGGGCTCGGTCATCGTTGGCGGCTCCCTGGGACGTTGTTGGCTGGCGTTATTCAGCGGCCGATAATGCGTCCTCCTCGTCGCCCTTACAACGGATTTCCCGAACGCTCGACCGCCCCAGGGCCGTCGAGCAGCCACTCGGCGCAAATCGCTTGGCGACCCGTGTTCACGGCGACGAAGCGAGGCGGCCAGATCGTTCGCTCCGACGCCGGTCGCACCGAGGCCCGCCGACTGACTGCCGCACAGCGCAACGAAAGCGCGCCGTTTCGCCGTGGGGTGACGTCGAGCCCGCGGAATGATAAGCGAGTGTCTCGGCGGTTCAAACGTGGATTGGCCCTACGCGCTCGTTGCGACGAGCAGGAGTACGAACGATGAAAAATGCACGCCTCCTACTCGCGGGCCTCTGTTTGATGTCGGTTGCTGTTCCGGCGTTGGCTCAGATCAATCCATTCAGGAGCAATCGCTGGGGCCCGACGCTGTCCGCCACGGATGTGGAATTAATGGGGGACAGCATCGCCAAGCTGAACCGCAAACCAAACGTCGAGGTCGGCGCCGAGGAGCACTGGTTAAATCCGGCCACCGGGAGCTACGGCACTTCGACGATCACTCGGATTTTCGTTGAGTCTAAGCGTCCTTGTCATGCGATGCATCATGAGTTTTTTGCTCAGGGCCAACCGCCGCCCAGCAGCTACGACCTGACCTGGTGCCGGATATCCAACGGGCAGTGGAAGATAAAGAGCTAGCAACCTGTCCAGCCAGGCGATCCCGGCAACCTTGCTTTTGTTCGCTCGATGATCGCAGTGTTGCATGCACCGTCCGGGATGCGGCGACTACTTCGGGTGCGGTAGCGTCGCATAGACATCTGCGGGTTGCACCGACATGACCAACCCGGTGGGCTTCTCGGTCGGTCCAAACGGCCCCGCGACCTTGTTTTGGATCGGCGGCAGGCTCTGGAGGAAAGAGGCGATCGCAAGTGCGTCGGCTGTGGTCAGGTGAGCATAACCTTGCCACGGCATCACTGGCGCCAACTGTCGCCCATCGGGCCGCGAACCGGTTGTGATAGCGGTGACAATTTGCTGCGCCGTCCAGGTTCCCAAGCCGGTTTCCTGATCGGGCGTCAAGTTGGGTCCAAAGAACACACCAAGGCCGGGAACTGCGAAACCGACATCGGAGCCACCGAGATATCTCGTCATGTCCGGATGGCCGACCAGGTTTCCAGGCGTATGGCAGTCGGTGCAGCCGCCCGACCTCGACGAGATACTTTCCGCGCTCGGCCTGCAAATCGGCGGCTCTCACCGCAAGCGCCGGAACGACCGCAATTGTTGTTGCAATTAAAAACGTAGTCAGACCACGTGGCATTGAAGGCTCCTTCAATTTCTCCGGAACAATATCGGTTCCGGACGGACTCTTCAACGGCAGCCGTTCGGCGGGCGTTGCCATGTGGTGTATCGTCGGACCTTCGGTGCACCGGTCCGATCGACACCGGGGCCGGCATTTGGGCGGTTGACAAATCGACAAATCGTGCCTGATTCGTGCTTAGTAGGTTCGTTGCGGGGACTCGTCTGATGGGTTCCGTGCTGCAACTCCAAGCAGCATCTGGATGGGTATTGTTGATGCCAGACTGCGTATGATCACTTAAGCGCAAGCTCTGGGGCGGATGTTTGGTGTTAGGCCCCGAATGAAGTAGTTGGGCGCGATGGATAAGTCGAGATTGAGCGAGGACCCCGGCGGGGGTCAGCACAGCGACGAGATGAGCCCTCAGGAGCGCCTTCAGCGTCTCGCCGATGCGTTCGATGCCGGACAGGATTGGCCGGAAGGCCACATGATGGAATTAGTGGCGGCGGCGCAGGAGCGGCCTGCGCGCGCGGAGGTCATGCCTGGCGCAGAGCGTGCTGAAAGGCCCCCTCGCCGATGGCGTGAAGTCGCGGTGTTTGTGGGCATTGTGGTTGTGGTTATGGCGATCGCCGGAGCGGCTCTGCAAGTCTTTGGTCCTGCCCCAATTCGGCAGGATGCCTCACCCGATCAGACCGCCGCCTCAGGGTCGCCTCAGCCGGACCAGTTGGCCGCCCCTTTGGCGACAACGGCGCCGGCCCAACCGCCGCAGATCGCAGGTGAAGCCAGCGCAACCAAGATCCAGCCGGCCAATCACGCCCCGAACCACTACATCCCGTGGTCGCCCTCTCCTAATACCGCGATTCAGTCCGGGAATTCATCGCCGCCGGGGTCTTCATCTCCGCCTGGGTCCTCAACGCCGGTCGGGTCCTCATCGCCGGCCGCGACCTCGACGCCGCCCGGGTCTTCATCCCCGGCCGGGCCCTCGCCGGCGCGATCGAGCGTTGATAGTCCAGGAAAATCTGCCTCGGCCACCGCGCCACCGGCGACCGAGGCAACCCGACCGGAGGCTGTCAAGCCCCCGCCACCACAACGTGCGCCAGGCGCGACAGCCGACGCTTCGCCGGCAGCGGGAACAGCGGCGCCCTCCGGGACCGAGCCCACGCCACTCACCCTGTCAATTTACTATCAATCCGGATCGTCGCTCGCGGAGCAAAATGCGCGAAGTCTGGAGGCGCAGATGCGCGCAAACGTCGCCACTACCGCTCTCAAGGCACAAGCCGACCTGGCCAATGTCGCCGTCGTAAAATATACGTCGGAACGAAGCCATACGCTTGCCCGGTCCTTTGGTCCGTTGCTGACCAGTATGGGCTATACTTGGCGGATCGAGAGCGGATCGAGTTCGGCTGAGCCGCAACGAAACACTGTCGAAGTCTGGTTGCCGTCGAAGTAAATATCTCATCCGCATCGCGAGGTGGCCCCAGGGGAGTGGGTGCCTTTGGGAGTTGCGTGCCTTTCCGGTGTGGGGTGCACCCGGATGATCGCATGTCCTGCGCGCGTTGGCGCGGTGGACCGCGTCGGTAACCCAGTCAGGGTTGCAACAACCTGCACCCCGGCCGCCCATCCCTGTCGGCCCCGTCGATCTCGGCGGGGTCGCAGGGATAGCCGGCCCGGGCCTGCCTCGTTCACCCTGGTGTAGGCACTGGGACGGTGGCGTCCAGGTGTGCGGTCGGCGGATCATCGTGCGCCACTAGCGGTCAGTGGGCGTAGAAAATCGACCCGCCCAAGTGGGTTGGTTCCGGGACGCGCCAGAAGGACCCGCGGCGCGGATTGCGTGATAAATGGCCGACCGGGCGGCGCGCGGAGGGCTCCTGAATACCCACCGCGCAAGCGGTGCGCCACGCAAGGTCCGCGGGTACAGGCGTGCGAGGCCCCGGCGCTGGCACGTCCCGGCAGCGGGCCGCCCGAGCGGTTGTGCGGCAAAGCATCCAGCCCGGCGGCGTGCAGGACTTTGCACGCACAGGCGCCTCATCTCCCTTGCGGCGCACCATATCTTCGGCGGCATTCATCGGAGGTCGCGCCGACCGTTCTCAATATCGGCCATCCGCGCGTGGCACCTCAACCCGTGAATCGCGGCGCATGAAAAGCGGATGTGACACGTTACGAAAAGGAAACGACGCACGGCAACATCCGATTCAACGCGCGGAGGTCTTTTCCCCAGGAGATTTAGCAAAGACTTAATGTTTACCGGGCATCCTGCGGGAATCCCGGAGGCAGGCATGGCGGGCAAAGGTGGCAAGAAGGGATCACGCGGTGGAGTGATCATCAAAAAGTACGAAATCAACGAGGCAGGCCATCACGGTGGCGCCTGGAAAGTCGCATACGCCGATTTCGTTACCGCCATGATGGCCTTCTTTCTGCTGATGTGGCTGCTGAACGCCACCACGGGGATCAGCGCAAAGGCCTCGCCGACTACTTCAGTCCGACTAACCTGTTGTCGCACGCGTCCTCGGGCACGGGGGATCCGTTTGGTGGCCACACCGCGTTCGATGAGGGCGCGCTCGTGTCCGACCGTGGCGCGGTTCAGGCGGTCGTCGGCAGGGCCCCGGTGCCCGATCAGACCGCGGAAGGAACGGACCCCGTCACCGCCTCGTACCACCGCGCCCGCGAGGGTGACGGCGTCGGACAGGGACCAATGGCCGAGGATCAGGACGCGGACGACGAGATCACGCCGGCATCCCTGGGTCAGGCCGGCACACGTCGTCCTCCCGGGCCAGGCGGACCGGCCGATACGCGGACCCAGGGTCGGGGCGAAAGTGAACCGCGACGCGGTCACCGCGGACAGCGGCGCGGAGCAGTTTCCGGGGCAGTCAACGGAATCGGCGGAGGCCGCGGAACAGGCACTCCGGGTACAGCAGGCCCGTCAGGAAAAAGCCAGCTTCCGGCAGGCGGCGGAGCAGATCACGCAAGCGGTCCAGGCCGATCCGGCGCTGGCGGAACTGTCAAAGCAATTGGCGATCGATATGACCCCGGACGGGCTTCGCATCCAGATCATGGATGAAGTCAAGCTTCCCATGTTCCCCTCCGGTTCGGCCACTCCGAACGAGCGCGTTCGGCTGCTCATGCAAAAGGTGGTGCCGGTGCTGATGCGCCTTTCACAGCCGATCTCGATCGCGGGGCACACCGACGCCACAGCCATATCCGGGTCCTGACCGGACCAATTGGGAACTGTCAGCCGAACGGGCCAATGCGACCCGCCGATTGCTGACCGAGGGCGGCTTTCCGGAAGCGCGGATCAAGTCGGTGATCGGAGATGCCGACAAAGACCCCTTGCTGCCCGCGGATCCAATGGCCGCCGCGAACCGTCGGATCGCGATACTGGTGCTGCGCGAGGCGCCGTCCCCCGCCGGAGCCAAGAACCCTCGCCCGGTTGCGGCAGGGGCGGCGATCGCGGTCAGGCCGACGCGCCCCGGCGCATCGCAGTCTGGCCCGATCTGGCCCGAGTAGTCTGGCCCAACCCAGTCTGGCCCAACCCAGTCTGGCCCAACCCACCCGAGCCTGACGCCGCCTGGCCATGCGCAAGCCATCTCCTCGCAAGCCAGTCAGTCGCCATCCATTGCTCCGCCGAACTGAAAACGCGTCATGCTGACTATCGGCGGAATTGTTATTCTGTTCGCCTGCGTGTTGGGCAGCTATCTTGTGTCGGGGGGCAGCATGGCGCCCCTGGTCGAGGCGGTCCCGTTTGAGCTGTGGACCATCGGCGGCGCCGCTATCGCCACGATGCTGATGGCAAACAGCATGCACGACGTCAAGCACACGATGGGCTCGTTCGGCAAAATGCTGAAAGGCGCCGCCTATCACAAATCGGACTACATCGACCTGCTCAGCCTGCTGTTCTATCTGGTGCGCTTGGCGAGCACGAAGGGAACGATGGCGCTGGAGCCTCATATCGAGAAGCCAAGTGAGAGCGCCGCGTTTCAGAAATTCCCGAAGATCCTGGCCAACCATCACGCCAGCACCATCATCTGCGACTACCTCCGCATGGTCGGTATGAACGCGGACGACCCGAACCAGATCGAGGACGTGATGGCGCGGGAACTGAAGAAGACCCTGGGGGAGGAGTTGCACCCCTCGCATATCATGCAGAATATGGCTGACGCGCTGCCGGCGCTTGGGATCGTCGCCGCCGTTCTGGGCGTTATCAAAACGATGTCGCATATCGATCAACCTCCGGCAATTCTGGGAGCGATGATCGGCGGTGCGCTGACCGGGACGTTCCTGGGGATTCTCCTCGCGTATGGGCTCGCGGGCCCGTTCTCCACCAGAATGGCGGGCATCGTGCAGGAGGAGGCAAAGTTTCTCGAAGTGATCCGTGCCGTGCTGGTGACGCACCTGCACGGCAACGCGCCGCAGGTCAGTGTGGAATTCAGGACGAAAGATGGTGCCGACCGAGCACATGCCAACGTTTCAGGAACTGGAGGAGGCGGTCCAGAAAGTCGAAGTATAAGCCATCACAACCCCGGCGGTGAGATTAGCCCCGCGCAATGGCAATTCGCGACCACGTTGTGACTACGGAATGACATCCGTGTGTTCCGTCCGTCAGTGTGGTCGAAGTTGCGCGGTTGCAATCCTGTCGGTCCGATTTGGTGATTTGATGCGCCTGGCGGTGACTCTGAAAAGGCCTGGATACGCCACCAGATGTCCGCCGAGGTGAGCCACTTCGCCCGCGAGTACTTGCTTTCACTTCACCATTTCATTACCTGGAGGCATTCATGAGATTTCACCTGTGGTTGAGCGGAGTGATGACGGCGTTGTTGCCAAGCGTCGCAGCCGCGCAATCGCCTATGTCATTGCATGTGAGTTATGGTACCTACGCCGCGGGGCTCGAGGTCGCCAAGGTGGTCGCGGGCTTCGGCCTGGGTCCTTACACATATCAGATGAATTTAGCCTATCAGACCACTGGCCTGGTGGGACTTTTGAATTGCGGCCATCAGCTTAATACGGTGAGCGGGACCTGGCATGGGGTGCAGCCGGTGCCCGCCCAATTCTTCGGTGAGGGCGTCTGGCGCGGCCAGCACCGGATCGCTCAGATCGACTACGGACGCGGCTTGCCGGTTGTGCGTCAACTGGTGCCCCCGAACGAGGTCGAGCGGGAATCGGTACCCGACTTACTGCGCGAGAATGCGATCGATACACTCAGCGCCCTGATGGAACTCATCCGCAATGTCGGCACTACCGGCCGCTGCGAGACCAATGTGCGGACCTTTGACGGCAGGCGGGCGACCGAGATCACTGCGTCGACCGTGGGCGAGGAGACGCTGGAACAGACCAGCCGCTCCACCTTTGTCGGCCCCGCGCTGCGGTGCGACTTCGCGGGTCGCCTATTGTCCGGGGCAAAATTCGGGGACGACCGAGACGAGGACAGCAAGACGATGCATGGCACCGCCTGGCTGGCACCAGCGACCCCTGGGGGCCTGCGGGTGCCGGTTCGAATGACGTTCGAAACCCGATGGTTCGGCGACGCGACAATGTATCTCACCGGGGCCGGGCTGGGCGCCCAGTTGTCCGCTCAAGCCCGCTGATCCAACGGCACCTCGCGCGGCACCTGTTTCCAATGGCGAACTGACCGCTCAGCCACTCGGGTCGCCGAACCGGAACGCGTCGGTGATGCGTCTGACCCGACCCGACGCGTCAACCAGCAACACGTCGAAGCGAACACCGTTGACGCCCCAGTCCGGGTGGTCCGCCAAAATGATTTCACTTGCGGCGAGCAGCCGAGATTGTTGTCTGAGCGTCAGGGCGGCGGCCGCTTCGGCCAGGCATCGTCGGTGTTTGACCTCGACAAGCGCCAGAATTCCGCCTTTCTCCGCGACTGCGTCCACCTCGCCCGCCTTGGTCCGCAGGCGTCGCGCATGAATGGTCCAGCCGTCAGCCCGAAGCGCCGCACAGGCCAACTCCTCGGCGGCAACGCCGGTCGCATAGGCGGTTCGGCGAGGGTGCCCGTAGCGGACCATTGGCGCAGAATGATGGGGAAACACTAAGGATCGGTGAACCGACCGATCGGCCGCAGCCGGCGACGGCCAGGTGGCATCCCGCGCTCTGGCCCCTATGTCTTGACGGCAACCTGTCAGGGGGACTGCATCATGGACGCACCGGAAAACCTTCTGGGGCGGGAAACCTCCCCGTATCTGTTGCAGCACGCCGGAAACCCGGTGCATTGGCGCCCCTGGGGCCGAGCCGCGCTCGCGGAAGCGAAACAGGCCAGCAAGCCGATCATGGTGTCGATCGGCTACGCCGCCTGCCACTGGTGCCATGTCATGGCGCACGAATTGTTCGAGGATCCGGAAACCGCGGCGCTGATGAACTGCGCTGTTCGTCAACATCAAGATCGACCGCGAGGAACGCCCGGACATCGACCACATCTACATGTCCGCGCTGCACGCGCTCGGCGAGCAGGGTGGTTGGCCGCTCACCATGTTCACCACGCCGGACGGCACGCCGTTCTGGGGCGGCACCTACTTCCCGCCGGAGCCGCGCTGGGGCCGCCCATCCTTCCGTCAGGTGCTGCAAGGCGTCGCCGACGCCTTTCACTCCGGCGCAGAGGCGGTCACCCAGAACACCGCGGGCGCTGACCAAATTCCTCGCCGGCCAGGCGGTCGTCTCGCGCCGGCGATCCGCCCGGCCCGGACGCTGCTGGAGGCGGTCTCCGCGGCCTATCTGCGCATGACCGACCCGGATCACGGAGGCTTGCGCGGCGCGCCGAAATTCCCCAATCCGCCGATCTACCGCTTCCTCTGGCAGGACGCCTTTCGTTCCAGCAATCACGGCGGCGCCAGGATGCGCTGCATCTGATGCTGACGCGGATGTCGCAAGGCGGCATCTACGACCACCTGGGCGGCGGTTACGCACGGTATTCGACCGACGAAATCTGGCTGGTGCCGCACTTCGAGAAGATGCTCTACGACAACGCCCAGCTTCTGGAGTTGTTGGCGCTGGCGCACGCGCATCGGCCCGATCCGCTGTACCGGCAGCGGGCAACGGAAACCGTCGGCTGGCTGCTGCGCGACATGACAGCCGAGAGCATTGACGGCCGTGCCGCGTTCGCCGCATCCGAGGACGCCGACAGCGAGGGTGAGGAAGGACGCTTCTACGTCTGGACCGAAGCCGAGGTCGACGCGCTACTCGGCGCCCATCGCCGCGGCTTTCAAGCGCGCCTATGACGTGACGCCGGCCGGCAACTGGGAAGGCCATACGATCCTGCGACGCCTGACGCCCGCCGGGCTCCCCCGCCGAGGAAGCCGCCTTGGCAGACGCTCGCGGGGTGCTGTTCCGGGCGCGCGCAAAACGCGTTCGCCCCGGCTGGGACGACAAGGTGCTGGCGGACTGGAACGGGCTGGCGATTGCCGCACTGGCACGCGCCTCGGTGGTGTTCGACCAGCCCGCATGGCTCGACCGCGCCCGGCAGGCCTTCGACTTTGTCCTACGCCAGATGACCGCGAGTCATGGCGGCGTCGAGCATGCTTGGCGGCTGGGCCGGGTCACCGCGCCCGGTTTGATCGAGGATCAGGCGGCGATGGCTCGTGCCGCGCTGGCCCTGGACGAGGCAACCGGCGAGCACGCCTCGCTGTCGGTCGCGATCCGCCTGGCCGAATGCGGCGCAGGACGCGTTCAGCGACGGCTCCGGCGGGTTTCTACTCGACGGCGGCCGGCGCCACCGACGTGCCGCTGACCCGCCCCCGCACCGCCGCGGACAACGCCACCCCCTCTGGCAACGGCATCATGGCGGAGGTGCTCGCTCGGCTGTATCACCTCACCGGCGACACCACCTGGCGCACTCGGGCCGAAGCCGTGCTGCGCGCCTTTTCCGGCCAGCCGGATCAGATGTCGGGCATGCCCACGTTGCTGGCGGCGGCTGATCTGCTGGAGGCGGGCGGCACCGTGGTGGTAGCTGGCGATCTCGCCGGCCCCAGCGGCCGCGCGCTGCTGCGGGCCGCCCTGAGCGCCGCCGACCCGGCCACCGTGGTGCTGCGCGCCGCCGACCCGGGAACGCTTCCCCGGACCCATCCGGCTTACGGCAAGGGGGCAGGGGCCAGTCCCGGCGGTGGCGTATGTCTGCCGTGGAAATGTGTGCGGTTTGCCTGTTGCAGACGCCGCTGCGCTGGCACAAGCATTGCTCAGCCGGGGCGGCCCGCAGCCGATGCGATAGTCGCTCATTTCAACCGGGGAACCAAACCGCCAACCCGCCGTTTGGTCTTCGTCCCCATTCCCCGCGAGAGCTCCCGCTGCTTTATGGACACAAGTCAACCCAGCAGCCGGAGACAGCACAGTGGACACCGCCGCGGCGGTTGAAACACCCGCGGCATCACCCGCTGACCGTCCCCTCACCGTCACCGGAGCCCTCGCGGCGCTCGGCATCGTCTATGGCGATCTGGGCACCAGTCCGCTTTACACCTACCAGACCATCGTGGGCGCGGTGGACGGCCACCCTTCCGCGCACGATGCCTTGGGGCTGCTGTCCCTTGTCGTCTGGGCTCTGATCCTCACTGTCTCGATCAAGTATTGCGTCTTCGTGATGCGGGCGGACAACCACGGCGAGGGCGGCATTCTCGCGCTCATGGCCCTGGTCACCGGCAGCGCCGCGGGGCGAGCCGCACGCGGTCGTGGCGCGCTGATCGCCATGGGCCTGTTCGGGGCCGCGCTGATCTACGGCGACGGCATCATCACCCCGGCGATTTCCGTTCTCAGCGCGCTCGAGGGCGTCAACGTCGTCACCGACTTGTTCAAGCCCTACGTACTGCCGGCAGCGATCGTTGTCCTGCTGGTCGTTTTCGCCGCACAGGCGCGAGGCACCGCCCGCATCGGCCGCATCTTCGGCCCCGTCATGCTGCTGTGGTTTGTCGTCATCGCCGTGCTGGGCCTGTGCGCTGTGCTGCGCCGGCCGGAGGTCCTATTCGCGCTCAACCCGGCACACGCGATCGGCTTTCTTCTCGAGTACGGCTGGCACAGCTTCCTGGTGCTCGGCGGCGTGTTCCTCGCGATCACCGGTGGTGAGGCACTATACGCCGATCTGGGGCATTTCGGCCGCAATCCGATCCGATCGTCCTGGTATTGCGTGGTGCTCCCGGCTCTGCTGCTGAGTTATGCCGGCCAGACCGCATTGCTGATCGAAGATCCAAACCTGAGCGGCAATCCGTTCTTTCGGCTGGCGCCGGGATGGGCCGTGGTTCCGTTGGTGGTGCTCGCCACCTGCGCGACGATCATCGCCAGTCAGGCGATCATTACCGGCGCGTTCTCCCTCACTCGGCAAGCCATCCAGCTCGGCTGGTTTCCCGGCCTGCATATTCGCCAGACCTCGGACCAGGTATACGGCCAGATCTATGTCCCCATGGTGAACTGGACGATGATGGTCTGCACGCTGATCCTGACCTTCAGTTTCGGCAGTTCCGACCGCCTCGCGGGTGCCTACGGCGCCGCCGTCTCGACCACCATGCTGCTGACCACCCCGCTGCTTTACCACGCCATGCGTAACGTATGGCGTTGGCCATTGATCGCCGCCTTGCCGGTCAGCGGGACGTTCCTGATTGTCGACCTTGCATTTTTCGGCGCCAACCTGCTCAAGCTGCGGGAAGGCGGGTGGATCCCGTTGCTGGCCGGTGCTGTGCTGTTTGCCGCGATGACCACCTGGCGCGCCGGCATCGACGCGCTCCGTCGGGTGTGGGGCCGCTTCGAGGAAAGCCCGGAGAAGTTTCTCACCCAGTTGCGCACCGGGAGTATCGCGCGAGTGACCGGGAACGATCGTGTTCCTCAGCCGTGGCGAGATGGCCGTCTCGGCCGTGATGCTTCGTCACGTCAAGTATTTCAAAGTGCTGCAGGAAACCGTCGTGACCCTGACCGTCCTGTTCGAGGAGTATCCACGGGTAGCGGAATCGCGGCGCGCGGAGGTGGAGCATGTGGCCGAAGGGCTTTGGCACGTCACCGTGCGGTTCGGCTTCATCGAGATGCCGAACGTCGCCGCCGCGCTCGCCTGCGCCAAGGATCAGGGATGCCCGCTCAGTCTCGAGGACGCCGTCTACGTCGCCGCCCACGATGAGGTGGTTCGCAGCCCGACGCGGCCTCGGCTTTCCGCATGGCGCCGAATGCTGTTCAGCGTGATGTACCGCAACGCGGTCCGCGTGCCCGATCGCTTCGACCTGCCAGCCGACAAGTTCATCGGTAAGCCTACGCCGAGTGCCGCGGTGAAGTCCGACCGAGAATCTTCGCGGGACGCATCGCCGGTGCCGCTCAGTTTTTTCGGTCGGCGAGAAGCTCTTTGAGGTTTTCGACCCCCTGCGAAGTAAAGGCGACGGTGGATACGTCACCGAGGCCTAGGACGGAGAGGCAGGCGTCTTCCGGCTCCATGTCCATGGCAATGTCGTGGAGCAGCTCCTCGGGTTCACCGAGAAGCTTGGCGACGCGGGCGATGGTGAAGACGTAACTCGGTGCCGCCATCGTCAGGCCGCGAGAGCAACTCGCTTGGCCCGGGCCCAATGCCAGGGCAGCAGTTCGTGTATCCGCGACGCCGGATGATCGCTGATGCGGGCCAGCACGTCGGCCAGCCAGGCGCGCGGATCGACGTCGTTCAATTTTGCCGAGATGATCAGCGAGTACATGGCCGCCGCCCTTTCGCCTCCACGATCAGAACCAGCAAAAAGCCATGCCTTTCGTCCCAGGGCAATGCCGCGCAACGCTCGCTCGGCGGCGTTGTTGGTCAGGCAAATCCGGCCGTCATCCAAGAACCGCGAGAACACATCCCAGCGCTTGAGCATGGAGTCCATGGCCTTTGCGACATCGGCATGCCGCGACAGCTTGCCGCGTTCGCTGCGCATCCAGGTCGCCAGGCTAGTGACCAAGGGGCGGCGCGGATCTGGCGCAACGCCTGCCGGTGAGCCGCTGGCAGACCGTTGATGTCGCGCTCGATATCGAAGATTGCATCGATCCGGCGCACCGCCTCGATCGCCAGCGGCGCCTTGGCGACATCGGCCAGCACGAACAGCTTGCGTCGCCCGTGCGCCCAACACCCGGCTTCAAGGATCGGACCGGGTTTGCGTGCGGGATGGTAGAGCTCGTTGAGCCCGGCATAGGCATCGGCTTGCAGGATTCCCGCGTAACCCTTGAGATGGCGGCACGGATGCTCACCGGTGCGATCGCGCGAGTAGTGGAAGATCGCTGCTGGCGGTGCCGGACCGCCGAACGGTTTGTCGTCGCGCACATAGGTCCATAGTCGGCCGGTGATAGTCTTGTTTTTGGCCAGCACCGGCACCGTGGTCTCGTCGCCGTACAGCCGCTCGGCGGCGAGTACATGGGCTTCGATCAGCGTTACCAGGGGTGATAGCACCGTCGTGCAGGCACCAACCCAATCGGCGAGTGTAGAGACGCTCAGGTCGATGCCTTCACGAAAGAACCGCTCGCTCTGGCGGTTGAGCGGCTGATGTTCGCCGAATTTGGCGTGCATGATCGTCGCCAGCAGATCCGGACCGGCGCGGCCGCGGGCAATGACATGGAATGGGGCCGGCGGCTGTGTGATCGTCTCGCAGGACCGGCAGGAGAATTTCTCCCGCACCGTCTGGATCACCTTGTAGCTGCGCGGGATGCTCTCCAGCGTTTCCGTAATCGTCTCGCCGAGTTTGGAGAGCGTGCCGCCACAGCACGGGCAGTTCGTCGGTGATGGCAACACGACGCGCTCGCGCGGCAGACGCGCTGGCAACGGTGCGCGCACCGGCTTGGCACGGGTGAACGGACGCACCGTCGTGTTCCCGGGCATCGCGGTGGCGGCCGTGACTTCATCCTCGGCCGCGGCGGTCTCGAGTTCCTCGAGCTGCATCTCCAACTGGTCGAGCAGCTTGCGGCCACGCTCCGCCGAGGCGCCGAACCGATCGCGCTTCATCTTGGCAATCAGCAGCTTCAGATGCGCAACCATCGCCTCGGCGCCGGAGGCGCGAGCCTCGAACTCACGCCGTGCCGCACGTTCAGCGAGCAGCGCCGCCTTGAGCGCATCGATGTCGTCGGGAAGGC
>CAVWZM010000012.1:0-40532 GCA_963759425.1 uncultured Alphaproteobacteria bacterium | reverse complement strand
GGAATGGACCGAAACCGATGACGAGTTTTTCGGCGATGATCTCGCGCTGGTCCTCGCGCTGGATGCGCGCGCCGCTGGCCCGGGGACGAACGAACGGATAGTCCTTCACGTCCGCAACGACTTCGAAAAGTTCGTCGGCACCATAAGGCCAGCGTTGCCTGCTCCTGATGTGACGTGGCATGCGACACTATCCTTCGTCTATATGCGGAATGCTGCCAATGCACCAGCGGTTGCACATGCTTATCTCAGGTGTACGCTGGATACATGGTGTCAAGATGCTAAGCCGAACGACATGGCGGCTGAGGTGGACTGGGCCTTGGCCGCATCCCGGACGAGCACTCACCGTTTTTTATCCTGATGCATGATCCGGCAGCACCGAGTGGAGCGGCGCCAAAAATCGCTCTCAGAGCCGCCCCCGGGGCGGTGCGGAGCGGTCATCCCCGCATTCATTAGCAGTTCATTGCAACGCTCCTGAAAGCCCTCCGCCGAGCCGTTGCCCTCTACGGCCCGCTGTCTCACCATCGGTCAGGGCGCCTATCGGAACGACCTGTCACTCAGCGGGCGCGGCGCCGTCGTGGATCGACACAGGCGCCATCGCCTCGAATACGCCGTCACGTCGGATGAGCGCATGAAACAGCGCCGCCGCGACATGCAGCAGGATCAGGGCGAAGAACGCGAAAGCAAGATAGAAATGCGCGTTCCAGAGCAGTGCATGCAGGCTGTCGCTCTGCGGCAGGATCGCTGGAAGGTGCACGCCTCCGAACAGCACGACCGGGTAGGCCGCCGCCGACAGCATCCCCCAGCCGATCAGCGGCATGGCGATCATCAGGATGTAGAACGCGTAATGCGACAGGTGGGCCGCGAGCTTCATCGGCTCCGGCAGGTCGGCCGGCAGCGGCGGCGCACCAGAGCGCAGGCGCACCGCCAGGCGGATCAATGCGAGCACCAGGATGGCGATGCCGAGCGGTTTATGGATCGAAACGAGCGTCAGATATTTCGGCATGACGGTGGACACCATGCCCACGCCGATGAACAGCATGGCCAGGATGCAGACCGCCATGAGCCAGTGCAGCACGCGCTGCGGCACGGTAAAGCGTCGCGGTCCCCGTTCACGGCTTGGCTCCCGTTGTCGTTCGGGGGTAGTTCTGCGCCTCCGCCGTGCGACGGTCATACGATTTCGCATAGGCAGACGACCGCGCGGCCGGGAACGGGTCGTCCGATGTGCGTATGCCGGCCGGCAGGACGGTCGGATCGAAGTTGATGTCGCGGCACGGGCCGTCCGGTTCGGCTTCGATCTGCTGAACGGTGAGCGTGCCGACCTCGACGGTGCGACGATCTTCCGGCCAGGCCTTGCTAGGGTCCGCGGTGGGATCGCCCGGATTGGCCACGGTTACCGCCATCGTCCAGTGCTGCGGCCCGCCGTGGACCCGTTCGGTGATCTCCTGCTCGAGGAAATCGGGGCCGCGCTTGGCGAGTTCATCGGGTGGGACGGCGACCGGTTGCGCCGCGGGAAGCAACGACCATCGCACCGCGTGCTCCGCGCCGGAGTTGTCGACGAAGATGAAGCTGTTGAGGCTGTTGAACCGCTCTTCCGCGTAACTGCCGGTCCAGGGAGCGCTTTTGGCCCAGGCGCCGAACGCCGCGATCTCGGGATGCGCGCCGGCGTAGGTCTTCATCGCGTCGGGGTCCTTGCTCGCCGAGGCGAGCAGCAGCTCATAAAAGGCCTGCGGCGTCGATACCGGAAAGACGGCGCATCGATCATGGCGGTGCGCCATTCCTGCCCGTCGGGCGTCGAGATCTGCAGTCCCAGGCCTCGCACCCGGACCGTCGGATCCGCCGCGTTCGGATCGGGAGTGGCCACGTTGAAGCGCCCGAGGGCCGGATACTGGCCGCGGGTGAAAACCTGAGCCTGCGAAAGCGCCGACCCGGCCCCATTGGCCTCGAAGACGCCGGTGAAGCAAATGCCCTTGGCATGGTTCCGGCGATGGCCGGACGGATTGACACCGGGGGGCGTCAGCGCGTCCACCATCTTGTCGGGCGTGAGGCGCTGAGGCGAGAGCCATCCCGCCGTGTAGGCGAAGGCGGCGGCGGAGGCGCCGACGACGACGGCGATCAATACCAGAGATCCAAGCACGGAACGCGCTGGCGGTCGGTGTGGCTGGAGCATTCGAACCTCACTGTCACGATCGAGAGGCCTTCAAATCAGGTTTACCACTCCTTTGCGCCGTGACAAATGCAGCCAGCTTTCCTCGCCCTTTTTGCAATGACATGCAGGACCGCCGCATCTGAAATCATGTCGCTCGGCAAGCCCGACGTGCTGCATTGACGAACACCAGCCGCGGCGTCCCTCCTTCGCGCTTTCTGCTAGATTGACCGCGATCCCCTCAGGCTCTTACGGTCCAGCACGTCGTTCCTCGATCCAGGAACGCAGATTTGTCGCCAGGTGAATGAGGCGCAGTGCCGAGCACCACATATAACGTCGATTTCATCGAGAAGGATAAAAAGCGGTTCCTGAATCCCGATAGCGCACCTTTTTGTTCAACGCATCTAGGGCACTATTGAGCACCGCGATTTCCTCGACCGTTCCGCCTCCGGGCCGCGCCTTGATCATCAGCTCTTCAACAAGATGGCAGTCCTCGACCGTCATTGGGGCTTCACCAGGCGCATGAGGGCAATGATCGCGCCGAGAATAACGATCGTTTGAAAACCGATCGTGCCGAACATCCACTTGATCACCTCCGCTTTCGCGGCCTCGATCCTTCCATCCAACCGTAGTTCCGCCTCACGGAGTTCCCCATGACGCAACTCCGCGTCTACTACATCGGCTCTGGTCGCCAGGTCGTTCTGCACCGCCTCGGCAATGGCATCCGCAGCACCTTCGGCCTGTTCGGCCGTGAAGTTCGCTCTGTCCCGTAGCACCCTGGCCAGCTTCAATGTGTCAAACGGTGCCACTGGCATCAGAGAGCCCCGCTGATTGCGGCCACGTCAGCGAGCACGAGATTACTAGGCACATCATACTCCCTGCCTAACTTTGCGTTCTTCGGCCACTTACCGCTGACCGATGAACCCGAGGGTCTTCCATACCATGCCTTTTACCGTTGCAATATCTGCGTCGCAGTTGGAGCCGAGTGTCACGCCTTTGATGGCATTTATCCCTTTCTCGTCGAGCAGCGTCCGGGGGCAATGAGAAATAATATCTCAAGCAACCGTTGCGGTTGCAACCTTTGAGTATAGACGCCGAGGCGGCCCGATCATCGCCGCCGGAACGCCATCCCAACAGTAAGGGCGGCTTCGAGCCTGCGACCGGCACGACAACGCTCACGGCCGGCCAGCAAGACATCGTGGTCAAGTACTTCCAGGCGTGGCCAACACAGCGGTGGAATTCTCAGAATGCCTCGGCCTCCGCCAGCGCAGCAAGCTGCTCAGCGACCGTGGCCCAACCCTGCTCGAAGCCCATCGCCTTATGCTGGTCATAGCTTTCCCTGGTCCAGTGGCGTGCGCTGCCGCTGTAGCGGGTTTTTCCGTCCTCCTCGGCGAACTCCATCGTACCGACCATGAACGGGCCCTTTGGATGCCAGCCCGTCGCGAACGCGTCGGTGAAGACGAAGCGCTTGCCGGGCGATACCTCAAGGAACACTCCTTCGTGCGGCATCTCTTCGCCGTTCGGACCGCGCATCAAGACGGCCGAGCGCCCCCGGCACGCCAGTCCTGCTCAACGATCTCGACCGTCCATGGCTTGGGGCACCACCATTCCTCCAGACGTTCGGTGGCGATCTTCCAGACGGTCTCGACGGGCGCATCGATCAGGCGCGTAACGGAGAGCTCGAGGGTTTCGATGGTCATGGTCATTCTCCTGGTGTCCTTCGCGATCGGCGCGAGTCCCGATCCGGGGCGCCGAGTGGGAAGAAGCGCCGATAGGGACGGGCGTCGTCGATGCAGCGGGCAAACGAGGGACGCGCCAGCAGGCGTGCGCGATAGGTCTTCAGTGTGGTGCGATCCTCGCCGATCGGATGACCCAGTCAGCGTAGAACAGCGCAGGCGCGCGGCTGCATCGGCCAGCGTGAAAGCCTCGCCGGCCGCCCATTGGCGCCCCGCCAGGGCATCGTCGAGCCAGGCGTAGATCGTATCGAGCGCAGTTCGGGCCTGCGCGACACCGTAAGGATCTCGGGCTTCACTCGGGGCGGCGCGCATCGAACACGATAGCCTGCATCGGGCCCATCACATGGTGTCGAACACGCGATCGAGCATCGCACCGGCACGGCGGCCTTGCATCGCCGGGATCAGCGCACCGGGCCGGCTGAAACGCGCGAGATGCTCGATGATCGCGCTGGTTTCGAACACCGTCGTCCCACCATCCACGAGCAACGGGAATCTGGCGACCGGCCAGCGCCGTGCCAGCTCCTCGCCGTTCTCCGGATGATCCGGATCGAGTATTCGGAAGTCGAACGGCGTCTCGTTCTCGTACAGCGCGATGAGTGCCTTCATCGTGTAGGACGAGAACGGGTGGCCGAAGAGCTGCAGGCTCACGCGTCCGGCTCCCTGCCGCGCCCGCTCGATCGCGGCGATGTCGATCGCTTCATGCCCATCATGGCGTCCATCGCGCGCTTCGCCGCCGCCCTGTCGGGATCGGAAATGGCGTTCAGCAGCGCGCGAGGGACGATCTGCCAGGACAGCCCGAACTTGTCCTTGCACCAGCCACATTGCAATTCTTCGCCGCCGTTTCCGACGATCGCGTTCCAGTAACGATCGGTCTCCTCCTGGCTGTCGGTATAGACCTGAAAACTGACCGCCTCGTTGAATTTGAACATCGGCCCGCCGTTGAGGCCGAGGAATGGCATGCCCAGCACGGTGAACTCGACGGTAAGCTCGTCCCCCTGCTTGCCGTCGGGATAATCGGACGGCGCCAGATGGCGGGCGTCCACGTGGCTGTCGGGAAAGGTTGCAGCGTAGAATTCGGCCGCCTTGCGCGCCTGGCCATGGTCAAACCACAAGCAGGTCGCAATCTTCTTCTGGGTCATATCGATGTTCGCCATATGGTCCCTTCCCTATGCGTGGCCGGTGTCGAGGATCGGCGTGAAGCCGCCGAAGATCGCGAGTTGGCCGTTCCATGCCGGAGGCGTCTCGCGCATGCGCGGGTCCTGCATCAGCGCGCCCATGCCTGCGTCGCGTGTCGGCTTGTCGGGCCATTCTATCCAGCCAAATACGACCGTTTCGCCGTCCTTCGCCTGCACGGCGCGTTTGAAATCGGTCACTTTGCCCGCAGGTACGTCGGTGCCCCAGCCGTCAACGACGCGCAGCGCTCCCTTTTCCTGGAAGAACCTGGCGATCTTGGCCGCATGGTCGATAAAGCCCTGGCGATTGCCGTTGGGGACACTTGCAACCATGCCATCGACATAGCCGAACTTACCGCCCTCACCGGTGTCGAATGTCGCCTCGAACCCGGCGTAGATCATCCGTTGGCCGTCGAACGGCATCGGACCGTCGGGCTTCATCCGCTCGTCGGCCATGATTTTCTTGCCGCCGCCGTCGCACGTCGCCTTGTCGGGCCACCAGACCCAGGAAAAGACGACGGTCTCACTATCGTTCGCCTGGACGGCTTTCTTGTAGTCGGTGACCTTGCCATCCATCACGTCGTCGCCCCAGCATTCGACGGTGCGCATCGCGCCATATTCGGCGAACACCGGCGCCGCCTTCTTCGCCATGTCGAGATAGGCCTGCTTTGTTCTCGGTCTGCACGGGGACCACGAAACCCTGGAAATACATTGTCGTTTCTCCCTTCTGGGGTTCAGTCGGCGACAAATCAGGCGGCGGCCGGCGCGTCGAAGGTCGCCATGTGATCGGCCATCGCCTTCCGGTGCGCCGGCCGGCTTTCCCCGCGCGCGATGTAGGCAGCGAGCCGCGGGAATTCGGCGAGTTCGGCGGTGTCGCGCAGCCCCCCCAGCACGGAGATCATCATCAGGTCGCCAATGGTGAACTCGTTCCCATCCAGCCAGACGTTGTCGCCGAGCGCGGCCTCGAGGTCGGCGAGCCGGGTCTTCAGGTCGGCGACCACCTTGACGTGGCGCGCCTTGGACCATTCGCGATCCGCCTCGAATATGTCGTTGATCGCGAGTGCCATGACGACGGGCTCGACGGAGTTGAGCGCCGCCACCAGCCATTGCAGCGCGCGCATGCGCGCGGCCGGATTCCCGGGGATCAGCTTGCCGGCGCGTTCGGCGATGCGCAGCACGATCGCGCCCGATTCGAAGATCGCGACCTCGTCGTCGCGATAAGTCGGCACCTGGCCGAACGGCTGGAATCGGCGATGTTCGGGATTTTTCGAATCGGTGATCAGGTCGACCTTGTAGGGCTGGCCGACTTCCTCGAACGCCCAGCGCGGGCGCATGTCGCGGACAAAGCCGCGGGCGAACTCGGGAACCCAGCCGAAGGTGGTGATGGTTGGAATCATATCACTTTCTCGGTTGCTGTTTCGAAGGAGCGCATCAGGCGCAGAGCCATTACCGGTTACGATACGAGCTCTGTTTCACGTCCGGTCCTCGGTGAAATGCCGTACCAGCTTGTCGAGCGCGCCGTTCCAGCCCTGCTCGTGGCTGGCCCGCGAGCCTCGGTCTGCAGACGCGAATGCGTGAAGGTGAGTTCGGTTCCAGTATCGATCGGTCGCAGATCGATCTCGACACGCAACTCTTCGCCCGCTTCCTCGGGTTCGCCCCCGTGGGTCCAACGCCAGCTCATGACCAGACGGGCGGGCCTGACGACTTCGATATACTCGCCGCTGCTCTCATGCTCGCTGCCGTCAAGCATCCGGAACCGGACCCGGAAGCGGCCGCCCACGCGGATATCGGTTTCGGCAAGCAGCACCGGTCCCGTCGTCGGGGCCCCACCAGCAGGCGATGCCGTCCGGCGTCGTCAGGGCATCGAAGACGATCGAGGGGCGGGCCGCGATCCGGCGCACCAGGGTCAGGCTCGTCATGTTGTGTTCTCCTGGGTTTTCGCGGTTCCGGCCTTCGCCTCCTCGGCCTCCGCATAGGCGGCAAGCCGGTCGAGGCGTGCCGACCAGAAGCGCTCATATCGGCGCAGCCAGTTCATCGCCTCTGCCATCGGTTCGGGCGCGAGGCGCACCGCGACGGTTCGGCCCTTCTTCGATCGGGTGATGAGCCCTGCGGTGCCCAGCACGTCGAGATGCTTCATCACCGCTGGAAGCTTGATCGCGAAGGGGCGCGCGAGTTCGCCGATGGACACGCTCTCCTCCCGCTCGAGACGTGCCAGGATCGCACGGCGCGTCGGGTCAACGAGCGCTGCGAATGTCCGGTCCAGTTGCGATCCTTGAAACTTCGCCATATGGTGAAGTATGGGGAGGGACAGCGGCTCTGTCAAGATCAACAGCCGGGAACCGGTGCCGAGACCGCCCGCCCCCAGTGCCTCGAGCCGACCGCCGGAGAGCCACTAGGATTTCTGGGAAGGCCATCGGCCTCGAAGTTAGCCAAATTGTATTGGCGCGGGCACGTCTCGGCGGTCACGCTGAATGCCAGACTGCCCATCGCAAATTCCCAGGGCCTTGGAGGGATCCGAATGGTTTTCCGATATGGCATCGGTCCGTGACCGATACCAGCAGGCAGAATTATTCCTAATTTGGCACAATTGGCGATCTGGACTTGACTGAGACCCTCCATAGCGAGGTTGTCTAGATATGCTCCGCAATCCCGATCCGAGCGCCCTGATCCAGACACCTGTCGAGACGGCCATGGCGCGGGCCCGGGCTGTGGGTAGGCAATGCTCAAAGCCGGTTCAAGTCGTCCGACCAGGCGCAACACTTTCTATCAGTGCATGGGATAATCTAAGGTCGCTTCCGGCCACGGCGCCATCTGATGACGGCAGCCGGTTACCGACGCGGGACAAGGCACTTCGGGTTTGGCACCAGGCGATCTGCGTCTAGGAAGCAACATGACCCTCGCCGCACGTTGGAACCTTCCGGCCACTTATCCGGTGACCGCACCGAATTATTCTGAACGCCGATCAAACATCGCGGCGGCGATTGCAAGGGGGGCCAATCGCGACCAACAGGCTGAAGTCAGACGGGCCTCCGGCGCGGTGGCCTTCGGTTTTGCTATCGTGCGGCCCGCAGCGTTTGGGTGCGATCGGGTAATCGTTGACCGCGCCTCAATGAAACGGCCAATCTCGGTTAGAGAGCGAAAGGTCGACTCATCGCCCATGCTGCTGTCTACTCATTCATTGTAAACTCTCAGGAGGCGTCGGATTGTTTGTAATTGCTCACCCTGACCCGGCGAGGGCGTCGCCGGGTCGTTTGGTTGTCAGCACGAAGCGGACGGTATCGAGCACCGAAGCGCGGTTGGCCTTTGCGGTGCTGACGACGGAGCGGAAGGCGGCATAGGTTTCCGCCCCCCATTCGCAGCGGAACCCGTTGGTCACCTTGCGAAAGACCACGCTGGGCCGGAGATGCCGTTCTGAGATGTTGTTGGTGTAAGGCACAGCGCGGTTGGTCATGAACACGAACAGATGCGCCCGGTTGGCGAGCATGCGTTTGTGCAGCTTACGGCCAGCGTCGCCCGCCGGGACCGTCGCCATGATCCGGTCGAGGCGGCGGTTGAGGTCATAGAGATATTGCCTCAGGGTGGTGTCTTTCAGCGTCTCGCGCCGTTGTCCGATGGCAATGGCGCGTAGCAGCAACCAGCGGAAGGGCGCGCTGAATGCGGTGTCGCCGCATTCGATGGCGTATTTCGCGTCGCGCAGCAGATGCGCCAGGCAGACCTGCCACAGTCCAGCATGGCCGCGCTGGCTGCCGAGCATGTCGGAGACCCACACTTTTGGCTGGATTGCGCCGAACAGGGAGGTTACCACGGCCTTGCCACGGCTCGGCTGGATCACATGCAGCACCGCAAGAGTGCCGATGAAAACCCACTCCCACCAATTCTTGCCCTTGACCCGCACTGACGTCTCGTCCGAGCAAACCACCGGGCTGGCGAGCACCATTTTCCCGATCAAGTCCGTGGCCTTCAGCAAAGGCTGTCGCGCACGGGCCAGGATGTTGCAGATGGCACCTTCACTGAGTGCTAGTGAGAACAGTTCGTCCATCAACAACGACAGCCGTTCCATGCCGATGGCATGGGCGTAATGCAGATACACCACCATCGCTGCGATCGATGGGCCGAATGGTGAACCGGGCACCAGACCGGCTGGGGGCTGGGCGGTGACCCGCTCACCGCAGCAGGCGCAGCGGCCGCCGAACAGGCGCACCTGGGTCACATCCGGACGGACGGGTGGCAACTCGATACGCTCGTAGACCTGTTGTGGGGTTTGCGACGCGTCGGGGAACACCGCCGCGCATTTCGGGCAGGTGGCCAGCCGCTGGTCGATCGTGCGATCCGGGTTCGGATGCAGTGTCCGCCCGACGCCGGGGCGGCTTTTGCGAGGCGGGCGATCCGTGCCGGGGGCTGGCAGGTCCGGCTTCTGTCCTTGCGACGGTGGCTTCGAGGAGTTGCCGGGAGTCTTCGGCGGCTGGGTCTGCTGGGTGAGCCGCGCTTCCAGGGCGGCGATGCGAGCGTCCTGTGCGGCGATCCGTTGATCCGCCAATGCTAGTCTGGCAGTCAGCGCCGCGATGAGCGCGTCCTTCTCAACATGGCTAAGTGTGGGCGTCGGAAGCAGAGGCACCCGTCGTGTAGACTCGACTCGGGCGTTACCGTGTCAAGAAGTTTCTGACGCGGACTGCCGAGGCAACTGGAAGCGGCCCCGTCTTCAGGCAGGAGAGGATTTGGTTAACCGGGGTGAGCAATTACAGTTATTGAGCGCGACAGCGTCCTGATCCCGCCGCCCCTGGTGCCTGGCTTCATCGCGGCGGTGGCTTTCGCTCGGCGGCGGACCTGGCGCTGTCTACCTGCCGTTGCGACGAATCTGTCACGATTGCCTCGTCCGCACCGCGCCGGCTCATTGTTCCGTCGTATCATGGTCGTTGAGTGCCTGGCGATCCATCGCCGCATATCTTTGCCATACGCCACGGCGATCAGTGCCGCGGCGCTCCTGATGCTGGCCGGAGTGTGATCGCATGCTGCTCCGCATCGCCCTGTTCGTCCTTATGGCGGCCGGCCTTGCGGGTTTCGGTGCAGTCGCCTGGATCAGTCTGCGCGCTCCTCCACCGCCACTAGTAGCGACGCTCCCTGTAACCCCGCCTGTGACGGTCAATATCCTGGCCGCGGCTGGGACCCTCCGCGCGGGCGCGCTGCTCCAGCCTGACGACCTCGCCACCGTCGCTATGGCGACATCGGCGGTCCCCGAGGGTGCCCTGACAAACTCCGCGACGGCCCGGGCCGAACTGCTCGGAGCGATGTTGCGCCGCACCGTCCCAGCCAACGAAGAAGCTCCTGCCGATCCACGTCATGCGGGCGGGCGACCGTGGCTTCCTCGCCGAGCGGTACTTGGGTAATTGCTCACCCTGACCCGGCGAGGGCGTCGCCGGGTCGTTTGGTTGTCAGCACGAAGCGGACGGTATCGAGCACCGAAGCGCGGTTGGCCTTTGCGGTGCTGACGACGGAGCGGAAGGCGGCATAGGTTTCCGCCCCCCATTCGCAGCGGAACCCGTTGGTCACCTTGCGAAAGACCACGCTGGGCCGGAGATGCCGTTCTGAGATGTTGTTGGTGTAAGGCACAGCGCGGTTGGTCATGAACACGAACAGATGCGCCCGGTTGGCGAGCATGCGTTTGTGCAGCTTACGGCCAGCGTCGCCCGCCGGGACCGTCGCCATGATCCGGTCGAGGCGGCGGTTGAGGTCATAGAGATATTGCCTCAGGGTGGTGTCTTTCAGCGTCTCGCGCCGTTGTCCGATGGCAATGGCGCGTAGCAGCAACCAGCGGAAGGGCGCGCTGAATGCGGTGTCGCCGCATTCGATGGCGTATTTCGCGTCGCGCAGCAGATGCGCCAGGCAGACCTGCCACAGTCCAGCATGGCCGCGCTGGCTGCCGAGCATGTCGGAGACCCACACTTTTGGCTGGATTGCGCCGAACAGGGAGGTTACCACGGCCTTGCCACGGCTCGGCTGGATCACATGCAGCACCGCAAGAGTGCCGATGAAAACCCACTCCCACCAATTCTTGCCCTTGACCCGCACTGACGTCTCGTCCGAGCAAACCACCGGGCTGGCGAGCACCATTTTCCCGATCAAGTCCGTGGCCATCAGCAAAGGCTGTCGCGCACGGGCCAGGATGTTGCAGATGGCACCTTCACTGAGTGCTAGTGAGAACAGTTCGTCCATCAACAACGACAGCCGTTCCATGCCGATGGCATGGGCGTAATGCAGATACACCACCATCGCTGCGATCGATGGGCCGAATGGTGAACCGGGCACCAGACCGGCTGGGGGCTGGGCGGTGACCCGCTCACCGCAGCAGGCGCAGCGGCCGCCGAACAGGCGCACCTGGGTCACATCCGGACGGACGGGTGGCAACTCGATACGCTCGTAGACCTGTTGTGGGGTTTGCGACGCGTCGGGGAACACCGCCGCGCATTTCGGGCAGGTGGCCAGCCGCTGGTCGATCGTGCGATCCGGGTTCGGATGCAGTGTCCGCCCGACGCCGGGGCGGCTTTTGCGAGGCGGGCGATCCGTGCCGGGGGCTGGCAGGTCCGGCTTCTGTCCTTGCGACGGTGGCTTCGAGGAGTTGCCGGGAGTCTTCGGCGGCTGGGTCTGCTGGGTGAGCCGCGCTTCCAGGGCGGCGATGCGAGCGTCCTGTGCGGCGATCCGTTGATCCGCCAATGCTAGTCTGGCAGTCAGCGCCGCGATGAGCGCGTCCTTCTCAACATGGCTAAGTGTGGGCGTCGGAAGCAGAGGCACCCGTCGTGTAGACTTCGACTCGGGCGTTACCGTGTCAAGAAGTTTCTGACGCGGACTGCCGAGGCAACTGGAAGCGGCCCCGTCTTCAGGCAGGAGAGGATTTGGTTAACCGGGGTGAGCAATTACGTGCTGGGCCCCGGCCTGCGCGCGACGACCGTCGGAGTGGACGCCGTGACAGGGACCGCCGGTCTGATCTGGCCAGGCGACCATGTCGACCTTATCCTGACAGAAACGATCGACGATCCCGCCGCGCCGCTCAGCCGACGGATTGCCGGGGAAACCGTGCTGCACAACGTTCGTGTCATCGCCATCGACCAGGACCTGATGCAGGGCGCGACGGCGGCGACGACCGCGGCCAACTACAACGCGTCGCAGAGCCGCACGGTGACGCTGGAGGTGTCGCCGGAGAACGCCGAGCGCGTGGCCGTCGCGACCAGGCTTGGTCATCTGTCACTGTCGGTGATCTCCGCCGACACACCGGACGCGCCGGTGACTTTGGCTTCCGGTCGCACGCCGGTGGGCGCGTCGGACGCAGAGACCGCGGTCCCCGCGGCACCCGTCACCTGGGGCGGCGACGTCTCGGCGGCATTGCGAACCGGCCGCAAGGGCGACCCGGCGACGATAGGCCTGCGCGTCTACGAGGGCAGCGCCGAAGGGAAGGAGTTCCACTTTTAAATGAGGCACCCAAAATGGGCGCTCAGTCTGCTGGCGGCCATGCTGGTCGCAACCCCGGCGCTGGCGCAGCACGCTGCCAATGCCCGGGGACCGAGCCAGCGCGGCGTGGCGGTCGAGGCCGGCTCCGGGCGTGTGCTCGAACTCAGCGGCCCGGCGGCAAACCTGTTCGTCGCCGATCCGAAGGTGGCCGAGGCGAGGCCGGCGAGTGCCACCACTGTGTTCGTCTTCGGCATCGCCGTGGGCCGCACCACGATCGCCGCCATGGACAACGCCGGACATCCCGTCGGCGTCTACGATGTGACGGTGTTGCCGTCGTCATCCCAGGCAGCCCAGGCCGGTGCGGCCATCGGGCGAACGCAGCCGGGCGAGGCAATTCACACCCGGGGCGTGCCGGACGGCGTCGAACTCAGCGGCCATGTCGCCACCCCGGCCGATGCCGAACGCGCGGCCGCGATGGCGCGATCCTTCGTCGGCGACAAGCAGACAGTCAACAACCGCATGCAGGTCGGTCAGCAGACCCAGGTGCTGCTGCGTGTCCGCATCGTCGAGATGTCGCGCACGCTGACCCGCGACCTTGGGCTCAATTGGCAGAACCTGGGCGGCGATATCGGCAGTTTCGCCACCATCGGACTGTCGACACTGTTCCCGCTGGCGAACCTGACGAGCGGTGCCATCCCACCGGTCGTGGGCACCCTGAAGTTCCCGAAGACCAGCGTCGAAGCCATCTTCGATGCCCTGGCGACCGATCAGCTTGTGCACGTTCTGGCGGAGCCGAATCTGACGACGGTCAGCGGGGAGCCGGCCAGCTTCCTGGTCGGCGGCGAGTTCCCGATCCCCGTGGCGCAGCAGCAGAACACCATCTCCGTCGAGTTCAAGCAATTCGGCATTTCGCTCGCCTTCGTGCCGACGGTGATCAGCGGAGACCGTATCAGTATGCATATCAGGCCGGAAATCAGCCAGTTGACCGACCAGGGCGCGGTGCAGCTCACGGCCGGCAACTCCAGCATCGTCATTCCCGCGCTGACGGTGCGCCGCGCCGATACCACCGTTGAACTCGGCAGCGGCCAGAGTTTCGCGATCGCCGGCCTGCTCTCCGACAACGTCACCCACACCGGCAATGGTGTGCCGTTTCTTGGCGACGTGCCGATCTTGGGGGCGCTGTTCCGGTCGGACAGCTTCCAGCGGCAGGAAAGCGAACTGGTGATCCTGGTAACGCCCTACGTGGTGCGCCCGGTGAGCAGCCCGACGGCGCTGCATACGCCGGCCGAGGGATGGACCCCGCCGAACGACCTGGAGCGCATCTTGCTGTTGCGACAAAGCGGCGGCCCGTCGTCGAAACGAGTCGCCCATATCGGCGGCGACGCCGGGTTCATCGTGCAATGACAGCGCGGCCGCGCCTGACCGTCGCGATTGGAGCGATCGTCGGACTGCCTGGCATTCTGGCGGGCTGCGCCGCCACCGATCCGCTGCTGAACCCGCACCTCTGGCACCCGTCGGGCGTGAACGAGGCGAATATCGCGGCGGAGGTGGCTGATCCCGCCGATCTGACGCATGGCCGGGCAGCGGCTTCCGGCGTCGACGGGGAACTGGCCGCCGCCGCTGTCCTCCGGCTGCGGACCGGGCACGTCAAGGCACTCCCCGACAGCGCCATCAGTGATCTGCATGTTCAGGCGGCCCCCTCTTCGGGGAGCACACCCTGATGCCGGATGACGTCGCCACTCAACTTACGTCGGCCACAGCGCCCGAATCGGGTCGCGGCGGACGCACCCAGGTGCTGGCTTTCGTTATGGATGCCGACACCGAGGCGGTGCTGCGCCTTGGTCTGCTCGACGCCGCGCAGGACAGTATCGTGGTGCATCGCGGCGACAGCCGCAGCGCGGTCGCCTCCATGAGCAAAATGCCGACACCGCGGGTGCTGATCGTGGACATCAGCGGCGATGAGCAGCCGATGTCGGCATTGACCGCGCTGTCCGAAGTCGTCGAGCCGGACGTGCGGGTGCTGGTGATCGGCGAACGGCAGGATGTCAATCTTTACCGTCAGCTCACACGCTCGCTGGGCGTCGGCGAATACCTCTATAAACCGCTCAACGCCGAGGTCGTGGCGCAGATCTTTGGGCCCTTCGTTGCGCCCGCCAGCGCTGCCGCCGCGCAGACGCAGGGTGGCAGGATCCTGGCCTTTACCGGCATCTGCGGCGGCGCCGGCGCCACGACACTGGCCGCCAACCTTGCCTGGTACCTGGCCACGGAGGCCAAGCGTCATACCCTGCTGCTCGATGCCAACCTTTACACCGGCACCGCGGCGATGTTGCTGGCGGCCAAGACCGGGGGCGGTCTGCGGCTGGCTCTGGAAACACCGGAACGCGTCGACGGGCTGTTCATGGAACGCATCGCGCAGCCGGCGGCGGATCGTCTCGCGGTGATAGCGGGCGAGGAGAAATTGACCGAGCGGATAACCGTCGCCGACGGCGCCGTGCAGCGACTGCTCCAGGGGCTGCGGCCACGCTACAACTACGTTGTCGCCGATGTGCCGCTGTCGCCGTTTGCCTGGTATGGCGAACTGCTGGATCAGGCGCGCCAGCGCGTGCTCGTGATGGAGCCGACTCTACAGGCGGTGCGCGATGCCATGCGCATGATGGCCCTGCCGATGGGCCCCCATCAGGTCCGCCATCCGCTGCTCGTGCTCAACAAGGCGGGTGCCCCGGGAACCATGACGCATCACCAGGTGGAAGCGGCGCTGGAGCGGAAAGTCGACACAACGGTCCCATTCTTGCCACGCGTGGTTAATAATGCGGCGACGATGGGCACGCCCGCGGCGGCGGTGCGCGGGGGTTTCCGCAACGCGATCGCGGAATTGTCCCAGGGTGTGGCGGCTTCGAGCTCGGTCGGTGGGTCGCTCGGGTGGTTCGGCAGGCTGCTGCGCCGCCGTACAGTCCGATAATGGCCAATTTCGGCCGCCTCCGCCCCGAAAGCGTGAAACCATCCGTGGAGGCGCCGGTGGTGGCCGCCGCCCCGGTTGCTGGCAGGCCGAGCGTCGCGCAGCCAATCACCGAACTCCGCAACCTATGCCTGCTGCGGATCGATCCGGTGGCGGTGGCCGCCTTGCCGCCCGACCGCCTCGGACCGGAAGTCGAGCGCCTGGTCGCCGAAATCGCCACTGAGCGTCGCATCCAGCTGAACGGCCGCGAACAGCGCCAGGTCGCCAGTGACCTGGTGCACGACATGCTCGGGCTTGGCCCGCTCCAGTCACTGCTCGACGATGAAACAGTCACCGACATCATGGTCAACGGACCGGACCGAGTGTTCATCGAGCGGGACGGCAAGGTGTCGCTGTCCGAAGTGCGGTTCCGTGATGCCGGGCATGTCGGCAATATCTGCCAGCGCATTGCGTCGTCGATGGGCCGCCGGGTGGACGAGAGCAGCCCAATGTGCGACGCGCGCCTCGCCGATGGCTCCCGCGTGAACATCGTCTTCACGCCGTTGGCGCTCGATGGGCCCTATATCTCCATCCGCAAGTTCGCCAAACGCAGGCTGACGTTTGCCCGTATGGTGGCGGGCGGCTCCTGCTCGGACCAACTGGCCCGGATCTTGGAGATTGCCGGTCGGGCAAGGCTCAATATCATCATTTCCGGAGGCACCGGGTCGGGCAAAACCACGTTGATGAACGCCATCAGCCGGACCATCGACCCAGGTGAGCGAATTGTTACGATCGAGGACGCCGCGGAGCTGCAGTTGCAGCAGCCGCATGTCGTGCGTCTGGAGACACGGCCGCCAAGCCTGGAGGGCAAGGGTGAGGTGACGCAGCGCGACCTGGTGCGCAATGCGTTGCGGATGCGGCCTGACCGGGTGATCGTCGGCGAGGTCCGCTCCGCCGAGGCCTTCGACATGCTGCAGGCGATGAACACCGGTCACGACGGCAGCATGTCCACGGTGCACGCCAATACCACGCGCGACGCCATCAGCCGCATCGAGAACATGGTGCAGATGGGCAATATGGGCCTGCCGCTGCGTGCGATCCGCACTCAGATCGTCGGTGCCGTGGATCTGATCGTGCAGATCGAACGCCAGCGCGACGGCAAGCGGCGGGTTACCCAGGTCACCGACATTCTCGGCATGGAAGGTGACATGGTGACATTGAACGACATCTTTCACCTCGAGGTCGACGGTGAAAGCCAGGGCGGCGAACTCATTACGCACTATAAGATCAATCGGGCGCGACCGAGTTTTCACGAGCGACTGGGTTACTTTCAGCTTGATCGAGCTTGGTCGGCCGCCCTCGAAGAGGCGTTCGCGGGATGAGACCGGAGCTGATCCGGCTGCTGATTGCCTCGTGCTTTTGCCTGGCCGGCTTGGGGGCAGGCTCAGTGGCGCTGTTCCGCGACCGACGGCGCACGGCACAACGTGGCGCCCGTATCGACAGCGTGGCGCAGTCCTATCGGCAATCCCGTGCCGGTGTCGCGACCGCGGCAGCCGGCCTCGGTCTGAGCCGTAAGTCAGATGCGACGACACTGGCCAGCAGGGCCGCACTGTTGCTCCGTTACGACCCGGACCATCGCGCGATTCACCCCGACGGCGCCGTGGGTGGTGATGACGTTGGCGGCGATCCCGTCGGCGGTCATAGCCTATTTTGTGGCAAATTTTGTCGGGCCGGTCGGTTGGGCCGCGGTACCGATCCTGTGGGTGCTGCCTGTGCCGCGGGTTCTACGGCTGGTTCGAGGATCGGCTCGTGGCGACTCTGTTCCAGCAATTTCCGGACGCACTGGCGATGATCGTTCGTGCGGTTCGTGTCGGGTTGCCGATCGTCGAGGCGATCCGCGTCGTAGCCCGCGAGAACGCCGAGCCGACGGCACGCGAATTCGCCGGTCTGGTCGCGCAGACGACGATCGGAGTCCCGCTGGACGACGCGCTGCGCGAGATGGCCGAACGCAACCGGTTGCCCGAGTATCGCTTCTTTGCGACCGCGCTGTCGCTGCAGAGCCAGACCGGTGGCGGACTGACTGAGACGCTGGAGAACCTGGCCGACACCATCCGCAAGCGGGTCGCGGCGAAGCTGCGCGGCCACGCGCTGGCGGCCGAGGCGCGAATGAGTTCGCTATATTCTGGGCGCGCTGCCGCTGGTCGCCGGGGCAATGCTGTCGGTCGTCAATCCCGGCTACATGGCGGTCCTGTTCACGGATCCCAGCGGCCGAACCCTGCTGCTGATTGCCACCGCCATGCTCCTCGGCGGTGCCTTCATCATGCGGACGATGATCCGCAAGAGCCTGACATGAACAGTCCCAACCTGCTGCTGGTACTCGGTGGTTTCAGCCTGGCGATGATCGGCGGGGGGTTTTGGCTGCTGCGGGCGATCGCGCGGCAGGACCAGCGGGAGCGACGCATCGATGCGGTGCGACGGGGCACCGCCACATTGGCGGAGGAGACAGCTGCAACCCAAGGGCTGTTGGTTCGAATTCTTGCCGGGATCGGAGCGCCATTGTCCCGCAGCGGCCTGCTGCCGGCGGCAACCTTGACCGAGCTTGAACAGACGCTGGTCTCGGCTGGCCTGGGCAAGGACAATGCCCTTGGACTGTTCCTCGGCGGCAAGCTCGTGCTGTGTATGCTGCTGCCGGTGGTCGTCTTCGCGCTGCTGCATGGGACTGCTGTCTCGCCCGCGATAAAGCCGATGAGCATCGGAATGGCCGCGATTGTCGGGTTGCTGCTGCCGGACTTCATCGTGCGCCGCCGCCGGGCCGCATACCTTGCCGCGGTCGGGCGTGGACTGCCGGACGCGCTGGATATGTTGGTGATCTGCAGCGAAGCGGGCCTCGGCCTCGAAATCGGCCTCGAACGGGTGGCGAGCGAGATTGAACCGGCACATCCCGCGATTGCCGCCGAACTCAAGCTGACCTCAGGCGAGCTGCGCATCCTCGCCGACCGCCGTACGGCACTGACGAATATGGGTGTAAGAACCGGCCTGGAAACATTGAAGCGTCTGGGTGCAACGCTGATCCAGACGCTGCAATATGGCACGCCGCTCAGCCAGGCGTTGCGAACGCTGTCGGCCGAGATGCGCTACGAGATGCTGATGCGGTTCGAGGCGCAGGCGGCGCGACTGCCGGTGCTGCTCACCGTGCCGATGATCCTTTTCATCCTGCCCTGCATTTTCATCGTGGTCGGTGGCCCAGCCGGCCTCACTGTTGCCCGCACCTTCGTTCATCATTGAAAAGGAACGCAAAATGCGTCCCATGCTGCTGCTTTCACTGCTACTGATGGCGGGCTGTAGCCATAGCCTGTTCTCCTCCCGGGCGCCGGGATTGGACGTGGCAGATACGGCGCTGGCGAACGGTGCGCCCGACTCCGCCCTGCATATCGCGCAACAAGCCCTTGCCAAGAACCCGCGCAGCGTACCGGCGATGGTGCTGGCGGCACAGGCGCAGGCGGCCCTCGGGCAACGCGACGAGGCGGAGCAGGGCTTCCGTCACGCGTTGGCGATCGAACCACGCAACGCTGACGCTGCGCTGGGCCTTGGGCGGCTTGAGCTGGGAAGTGATCCAGCATCCGCCGCGCGTACACTGCTTGCCCTCAGCACGCGGGATCCGCGCAACGTGGCGGCGTTGGTTGATCTCGGGATCGCCCGCGATCTGCTCGGCCAGCACGCTGAGGCACAGCTCGCATATCGGTCGGCGTTGAAGATCGAGCCAGGGCGCACGGCCACGAACATCAATCTGGGATTGTCGCTGGCGCTATCGGGCGAGTCGCAACAGGCGCTGGCGATTTTGCGTCCGATCGCCCTCCGACCCGGCGCATCCACAAGGGTTCGGCAGGATCTGGCCGTGGCGCTTGTACTGGCCGGAGACGATGCAGAAGCGGCGCGGGTGTTGCACACGCATATGTCGAAACCGGAGGCGCTGGCCCTGCTTACCGGCTACCGCGCCCTGCGATAACGGCACGAAGCCCGGCCGTAGCCCTCGGCCTGGGCTGCCGGTATAAGCTCGATCAATGGCGATCATGGTCGCCAGTGTGGTCTGTCCCAGAAATGTCTCGGCCGATCGCCCGGACCAGGACCTCGACCGTGATCGGCTGCTCGTGCTCGAACCGGAACGTCAGAGGAAAGCGCTCGCCCGCCACCAAGGCCCGCCTCAAGCCCGTCAGCATTACATGGTAGCTGCCTGGTGAGAAGGTCACGCTCGCGCCGGCCGGGATGGGCAGCGCCGTCACCGGGCGCATCTTCATCACGCCATTATCGGTGAAGCTCTCGTGCACCGCAGCCGTATCCGCCGCTGGCGTGTCGACGCCGACCAGCCGATCCGCCGCCGAGCCGCCCTTCAGAGTAACGTAGGCGGCGGCCGTCGTGGCTCCGCCGGCGGATGCGCGTGCCCATGCCTGCTCCACCACCACCCCGTCGGCCGTCACATTGTTGATCCAGGACGGTGCCGCCCGGGCCGAGATGGGTCCGGGCGACAGGGCAGCGTCCGCCACCACCGCCAATATTGGAACCACCGGGGTCGCCGCGACGACGCCGATCAACAGTCGCAATGCACGGTTCCGCATAAGCAAAGCCTTCATGTCTTGCCAGTCCCCTAAGATCCGCAGTTCGCCGTCGGTCAAACCCGAAGTGAGGCGGCAGTCCGGGATTTCGACAACGGCCGAAGACCATTATCGACCTGTTTCCCGGTATCGCCATGCGGACATCGCGCCATCGACCAACTCCAATCAGACGACAGACCACTGTCAGCGATCCGCTCTGGCCGCCCGGCCGCCGCGAGCCGTCACCCCCCGAACCGCCACCGGCTCTTAACGCCAGCCTGGACTTGGAGCATCATCTGTATCGCGCCTCAGCGCGACCGGAACCAAGGAGCTACAAACAATGATCCACGTCGTCGCCATCATCACCGCCAAGCCGGGCCAGCGGAATACGATCCTGGAGGCTTTTCGTGCCAACGTTCCGGCTGTGCACGCAGAGGCCGGCTGCATCGAGTACGGCCCTGCGATCGACGCGGAGGGTGCCGGCAGTTTGCAGACAAAATTCGGTCCCGACACGTTCCTGGTGATCGAAAAATGGGAGACCATGGACCACCTCAAGGCGCACGGCGCTTCGCCACACATGGCGGCCTACGCCGCGAAAACGAGGGACCTTATCGCCAGTCGCGTTATTCACATTCTTTCCCCAACCTGATCTGCCACGACCCGCCTCGCGACGACCATTGCCGCTGGGCTAGGATCAAGCGGCGATATTCGGGGCGGGCTGAAATGCGATCAGCAAGAACGCGCGCCTGACTTGCGCGCCAAGCGGCCGGGCGACCAGTTGCACACGCGTGGCGTCACCGCGTATCTGGCGATGTGACGAAGCGCCCGACCCGCCGGAGCCCTATCATGCCGCGGCCGCAGACTCCGCTCGGCGTGCGCGCAGCCGACGAATGCGGCGAGGATCGGAATCGAGCACGCGGAACTCGAGCCCGGAGGGGTGGCTTATCACCTCGCCCCGGGTCGGCACACGGCCGGCCAAGGTGAACACCAGGCCGCCGACTGTCTCGATATCGGCGTCCCGCTCATCCTGGGTCAGAATCGGGCCGACCTTGTGCTCAAAGTCCTCGATCGACAGGCGGGCATTCAGGTCGAGTGCGCCGTCCTGCCGCTCGGTGATCATCGGCGCCTCGACGTCGTCGTGTTCATCCGCGATGTCGCCGGTGATGGTTTCGACCAGATCCTCGATCGTCACCAAGCCGTCGATACCGCCGTATTCGTCGACCACCAGCGCCAGATGGATCCGTTGCATCCGCATCTGCAACAGCAGGTCCAGCACGGGTATCTGCGGCGCCACCAGCAGTGGCTTGCGCAGGATCGCCTCGAGCGAGAAAGCCTCCGGGCGGCCGACATAGGCGAATACGTCCTTGATGTGGACCATGCCGATCACGTCGTCGAGTTGCTCCCGGTACACCGGCAACCGGGAGTGGCCATCGTTCCGGATCAGTTCGATCGTCTGCGCCAGCGTCACGTCGGACCGTACCGCCACGATGTCGGCCCGCGGAACCATCACATCGTCGGCGGTGGTTTCCCGCAGCCGCAGCACATTGGCGATCAGCAGCCGTTCATGCCGGTCGAGTTCTGGTTGTTCGCCCGGGGCCTGCGTCGCGTCCGCCGCCTCCTGCACCAATTCGGCGATCGAATTCGCGGAGCGAATGTTCGGCGTGTCGCCGCCCCACCAGGCGCCCCAGCCGGCCCAGCAGGCTTGCGCGGCTGCCGTTCATGACCGCTTCCACGGATTGGGCACGCCGATCCCTCGCAAGATGCGCGATTCCGCCATCTCCATGCGGCGGGCCTCGCCGGGGTGGTGGTGATCCTGACCTTGCAGGTGAAGCGCTGCATGCACCACGAGGTGTGCCAGGTGATGAGCCGGGCGGCGCCCCTGTGCGGCGGCCTCGGCGCGAACCACACCCAGCGCCAGGATGACCTCCGGCGCCGGATGCTCATAGGTCAGTACATTGGTCGGCCTGTTCTGTCCGCGATGGCGGGCATTCAGCCTGCGAACGAAACGATCGGTGGCGAGCACGACCGTTGCCTGCATACCGGCCGCGCGGGCGGCTCGTCTGACGACCGCTTCGGCCCCCGGAACCAGCCGGTGCCAGGCTGGTTCGGCGACGACAATATCGATGGCGCCGCCATCGCTGTCGTCTGGCGGGGGCCGCCTACTGGGAGGTTCCATCGCCCTGTTTTCGCTCGTCCAACGATGGGCGTTCCCGTTCGCGCCGAGCTTCCCCTCGGGCGGCATCACGTTGATCGTAGGCACCGACGATGCGTGCAACCAGCGGATGGCGCACCACGTCCCGTTGTCCGAAGCGGACCACGCCGATGCCCTGGATGCCCTCCAGCGTGTCCAACGCGTCCCGTAGTCCTGAACGCAATCCGGTCGGCAGGTCGACCTGACTCAGGTCGCCGGTGATCACCATCCGCGTCCCCTCCCCCATCCGCGTTAGAAACATCTTCATCTGCATCGCGGTGGTGTTCTGGGCCTCGTCGAGAATGGCATAGCAATGCGCCAGCGTGCGGCCCCGCATGAAAGCGAGAGGGGCCACTTCAATCTCGCCATTGGTCATCCGGCGGATCACCTGGTCGGCCGGCAGCATGTCGTGCAGGGCATCATAGAGCGGCCGCAGATAGGGGTCGATTTTTTCTTTCATGTCGCCTGGCAGAAAGCCCAGTCGCTCACCGGCTTCGACCGCCGGCCGGGACAACACGATCCGATCCACCTTGCCGGCCTGCAGCATCGCCACCGCCTGAGCCACGGCGAGATAGGTCTTGCCGGTGCCGGCCGGGCCGACTCCAAACACCATCTCGTGGCTCGCCAAGGCCTCCATGTAGGCAGCCTGCCCCGAGCTGCGAGCACCTACGGCGCCGCGCCGCGTGCGGATCGCCGGCACGTCGGACAACGGCAAGCGAGGGTCGCTCTCGGCGTCGGCTAGTCTGATCGCCGCCTCGATCTCCGGCCGGCCCACGCTCTCGCCTCGCTCCAGTCGCCGCCACAAGGCCTGCAACATCCCCTGCACGATATCGACCCGCAATGCGTCCCCCGCGATGGCGACCCGATTGCCTCGACAGGACAGTCTAACGCCCAAGGCTTGCTCGATCCGGACCAGATGCCGGTCGTGATCCCCGAGAAGCAGGGGCAACAGCGTGTTGTCGTTGAACTGGAGCGTGACAGACTTTCCACCGGAGGTGGGGGCGACGGCCGGAGCCGGGGGGACAGCAAGGTGTGTCAAGCGATGAGTCTCTCCTGGACAAGGGTTCCCGCGAGTGAGTTTGGATGGGCGGCGACGATTCGGACCAGCAACTGGTTGCCGATCAGATCA
Source organism: uncultured Alphaproteobacteria bacterium (assembly GCA_963759425.1). GTDB lineage: Bacteria > Pseudomonadota > Alphaproteobacteria > Acetobacterales > Acetobacteraceae > Rhodopila. The sequence continues at coordinate 17,197 of CAVWZM010000012.1, read as the reverse complement.
GGGTGGCCCGAAAGATGGACCGGTTGAAGAAATGGTGAACGCCCGAGGATCTGACCAGGGTGCCTGCCGGGGCCGGTGAACAAGACCGGCAGCGTCAGCCCGATGCAGCTATTGGCAAAACGAGTTTGCTGCTCGCGCAACAACGCCTGCAAGGCCTGCAGTCGGCGGTCTTTTTCGGCCTCTGGCACCTGAGAGGGTGCGCTGGCTGCCGGCGTGCCCGGGCGCTGTGAGTATTTGAAACTGTACGCCTGGGCGAATCCAACGTCGCGGACCAGGGCCATCGTCGCGGCAAAATCCGCCTCGGTTTCGCCGCGGGTGGCCAACGATGAAATCCGACGACAGGGCCAGATCGGGGCGAGCCGAGCGCAACCGGTCGATGACGCGGCGGTAATCGGCGACGGTGTGTCTGCGGTTCATCGCCGCCAGGATACGGTCGGACCCGGATTGCACGGGAAGATGCAGGAACGGCATCAGCGTGGGCAAATCGCGGTGCGCCGCGACCAGATCGTCGTCCATGTCCCTGGGGTGTGACGTCGCGTAACGTAGTCGCAGCAGGCCTGGGATCTCGGCCAACGCGCGCAGCAACCGGCCTAGGGTCCAATCGGGATCGGCGCCGTCGCCGCCTTGCGCCGTGCCAGGCATTCACGTTCTGGCCCAGCAGGGTGATCTCCCGGGCGCCCTGGCCCACCAGAAGACGAGCCTCTCGAACTATCGCGGTCGCGGAACGGCTTTGTTCGGCCCCTCGGGTGTAGGGGACGACGCAAAAGCTGCAGAATTTGTCGCAACCCTTCCTGTACCGTCAGAAACGCCGTTACACCCTGCGGCGTGCCGCTGTCGGGCAAAAAATCGAATTTGTCCTCGGCTGGAAAGTCGGTTTCGATCACCGATCCGGACCCGGCCGCACGCGAGGCGCGGGCGACCATTTCCGGCAGCCGATGGTAGGTCTGTGGCCCCAGGACAATATCGACATACGGCGCGCGCGCCAGCACCTCCGCGCCCTCCGCCTGCGCGACGCAACCGGCGACGGCCAGGATCATGCGTCCGCCTGAGGCCTCCTTCAGGCGACGCAGCCGACCCAGTTCGGAAAACACCTTTTCGGCGGCCTTGTCGCGGATATGGCAGGTGTTCAGAATCACCATATCCGCGCCATCCGGGACGGCGGCAGGCTCATAGCCCAGCGGCGCCAGAACATCCGCCATGCGACCGCTGTCGTACACGTTCATCTGGCAGCCCCAGGTGATAACGTGCAAGCGCTTGCGTTCGCGTCCAGTCATCGATCAGGCTCCGCCCAGCCCTGCCGGACCTTTCCGGCGCGGGGAGCGGGAGCAATGATCAAGCAAGACGACAGGGTCAAGCGCGACAGCGCGGGTTCGCCTCCTTCGACAACCGGAATGTGGCAGCATTCGCCCTGGTCATGTCAACATCGGCATCATCCGTCATGCGGATTTCATCCGGTTTCGTTCATCGCCGCGGCGACCTGCACCGACACCAGGGCGCCTGCTGACGACCTGACTTCGGGTCACTGCCCGCGCCGCGGACTCAATCAGTTCAGCAACATGCCCGCCTTGAGAGTGGAGATGTCGTGACGAATCATGTCGACATAGGTTCCAGCGTCGCCGCCAGGCTTCGATAGCGCGTCGCCATAGATCGTGCCGCCGATTTCCGCGCCGGTCTCCTTGCTGATCCGTTCCATCGCCCGCGGGTCGGTGATGCTGTCGAGAAACAGGGCCTTCACGTGTTCCCGCCGGATCTGGTCGGTCAGACGCGCCAGGTCTGCCGCCGACGGTTCCGACTTGTTGGTCCAGCCGTTGACCGAGATCATCGTGATGCCGAAGGTCGTGGCGAGATACTGCAGCGAGTTGTGCGATGACAGCACCCGACGTTTCTCGGTCGGCACGGCGGCCATTTCGGCGTGCGCCCAGCCGTCCAGATCACGGAGTTGCTGAGTGTATGCCGCCGCCCGGGTGCGATAGGTGTCGGCGTTGGCCGGATCGGCTCGGGCCAGGGCGTCGGTGATATTCTTGACGTAGATGATGCCATTGCGCGGGATCATCCAGGCATGCTGATCGAGCACGACGGCCTTGGGTTTGCCTCCCATCGGATGCTCGTCTTCAGCGCTGAGCGCCTTGACGCCTCGACTGACAATCACCTTGGTGCCGGTGAATTTCGCCTGCGCCATCAGGTTGGGCAGCCAGGGCTCGAAATCGTCGCTCAGGCCGTTCATGAACAGGATCTTGGCGCCGGCTATTTTCGGAATATCGGCGGCAGTTGGCTCGTATTCCTCGCAGTCACTGTCGACGCCGACGATCGTGACCAGATCGACCAGATCGCCGGCGACATTGGTGACCATGTCGCCGATCACGCTGAAGGTGGCGACGACCTTCATTTTGTCGGCCGCGGTTGCGGAGCCGAACGGTACTAGGGCGGCACAAACTCCAACCAGCAACGCCAGCGTGGCGTGAAGCAGTCGCATCATCCGGGCTCCCTTGCTATTGGAGTATATGTTATATCATAACAGATACTCCGCCCAGATGGCTCGGGGTCGTCCCCGGAGAGCACTGCGGCGTGTTAAGGAGTCGTGCAACTTTGAGGACCGACGACGCCTTCAGCTGCAATTGCTGGATCGTTCGGCCAACCAAAGACTAGCGGCAGGCCGGAGGTGATAGGTCGGGTGCCCTAATCAAATCCCCGGCTCAGTGCCCCGCGTGGCTCCCGGAAAAGTCGGGTTTGGCGAGCCCGGACGCGCTTAGCTGCTTCACCAAGGCTGTCTTGAGGCTCTCCAGCCCCGCCTCGGTGGTTGCCTCCGCGCGGGCGACCAGCACCGCCTGGGTGTTCGATGCGCGCAGCAGCCACCAGCCGTCCGGCGTCAATACCCGGACGCCATCTATTTCCGATACGTTGGCGTTCTCGGCGCGCAGGCGACCGGCGACTTCCTCGATCACCGCGAATTTCCGCGCGTCGTCGCAGTTGAACCGCACCTCCGGCGTATTGACCACCTGCGGCAATGCCTTGCGGACCGTGGACAATTTGCCGTCCATTCGGGCCAGGATCCCAAGCGTGCGAACCGCCGCGTACAGCGCGTCATCGAACCCGTACCACCGGTCAGCGAAGAAGATGTGCCCCGACATCTCGCCCGCCAGCGGACTGCCGGTTTCAGCCATCTTCGCCTTGATCAGGGAATGCCCGGTTTTCCACATCAGCGGCTTGCCGCCGGCCTGCGCAACTTCGTCGAACAGCACCTGGCTGGCCTTCACGTCGGCGATGATGGTGGCGCCGGGCCGCTCCTTCAGGACGTCCCGGGCAAGCAAGACCAGGAGCTGGTCACCGAACAGTATCTCCCCGGTATCATCGACCAGCCCGATGCGGTCGGCATCGCCGTCGAAGGCAACACCGACGTCCGCCTTGCGTGCGCGAACCTCCTTGATCAACTGCTGCAGGTTTGCGGGCACGGTGGGGTCTGGGTGGTGCGCCGGAAACCGGCCATCGATCGGACCGTTCAGCACCACGTGCTCGCCGGGAAGCGAGGCGACGAGCTTTGTGAGCACGTCGCCCGCCGCGCCGTTGCCATTGTCCCAGACGACCTTCAACATGCGGTCGCCGCCGTCCCAGTCGGCCAGCAGGCGCGCGAGGTAGTCGTCGGCGATATCCACCGTCTGCTCGCTGCCGGCGGCCTCCGGCACGACGTCCCCGGCGGCGGCGAGTTCGCCGATCTGGCGGATCTGCTCGCCGAAGAACGGCTTGCGGCCGATCATCATCTTGAAGCCGTTGTAGTCGGGCGGATTGTGGCTGCCGGTGACCATGACCGCACCGTCGGTTTCCAACTTGGTGGCCGTATAATACAGCATCGGCGTCGGACCGCAGCCGATCCGCAACACCTCCTGCCCGCTGGCCCGCAACCCGTCGACCAGCGACTGCTCCAGTTCCGGGCTGGTCAGCCGGCCGTCATAGCCGACCGCAACCCGCGTGCCGCCAGCGCGGGATACGATCGATCCGAACACGCGCCCGATGGCGAAGGCGTCGGCCGGGTGCAAGGTGCGTCCGACGATCCCGCGGATGTCGTATTCCCGCAGGACAGTCGGATCGAAATTGTGAGAATACGCCATGGGTCAGACTCACCCGGTTATAAGATAGTTCTTCAAGAACGCGTGCACCGCGTCGGCCAGATCGGGCCGTTTCAAGGCGAAGGCAATCTGCGCCTCCAGAAAGCCTACCTTGTCGCCGCAGTCGAAGCGACGACCTTCGTAGCGCAAGCCGTGAAAAGGCTGCTCGCCGATCAGCCGCGCCATGCTGTCGGTCAACTGCATTTCGTTGCCGGCGCCCCGTTCCATGCGGCGAGAGGTAGCCGATCACCTCCGGCATCAGGATATAGCGGCCGATGATCGACAGGTTGGAGGGCGCGTGCTTCGGCGCGGGCTTTTCCACCAAGCCGGTAACCTCCACCAGCCGGCCGTCATCGGCGCCGATCTTCAGGATCCCGTAACGGTTGGTATGCTCCCGCGGCACCTCTGTGACGGCGACGACGTTGCCACCGGTCTCGTCGATACGCGTCGGCGAGTTGCGCCAGGCAAGGCTTGTCGGCCAGGATCAGGTCGTCCGGGCAGCAGGATCGCGAACGGCTCGTCGCCGATGAACGCGCGGGCGCACCAGATCGCGTGGCCGAGGCCCATGCGGCACCTGCTGGCGCACGGTCACCATCGAGCCGGGCTCGATCTCGCATGCTGCGGAGCAGTTCGATCAGCTCTTTCTTGTTCCGTTCGCGCAGCGTGTGCCTCGAGTTCGATAGGCGATGTCGAAATGTTCGACCAGGGCGGTCTTGCCGCGGCCCGTGACGATACAGAACTGCTCGATGCCGGCGGCGCGCGCTTCCTCCACCGCGTACTGGATCAACGGCTTGTCGACGACCGGCAGCATTTCCTTGGCCATCGCCTTGGTGGCGGGCAGGAAGCGAGTGCCCAGGCCGGCGACGGGAAAGACGGCCTTGCGCAGTTTCTTGATCACGCGATGACTCCGTTTTCGAGACTACTCCAAACGAACCCATGACCGACAGGCGAAAATATGGCGATCAGACCCTCGGCATGGTCACGTGCCCAATCATTATCGCGGCGAGTATGCATCATCCCCAAGCGTGACTTCTATCAGAATGGGCCGTGCCGTAAGATTCGCTTAACCTTCAAACCTCGTCCACAGGGAGAGATGCGGCAGCAACACGAGTGCGTGAGACCAGACCGGGTTGAGACCACGGCTTCTTGCGGCCGTTCGAAGGTTCTGGACGATTACCCCAACAAGACGTCGCGCGCCTGATTGATCCGCGACGCCAGCCAATCCGAGCCGCCGATGTCGGGATGCGCCATGCGCATCAGGCGCCGATGGGCGGCGTGAATTTCGCCACGAGGCGCCTGGTTGGCAGCCCGAGTACCTCGTACGCCTCCTGGCGCGATCATCGGTTGCCGGTGGACGGCCGCGCCCGCGGTCCACCGCCGCCGCTGCAATCCGGCTGCCACGCCTGCCACCCGCCAGCGCTGCCACAGCATCGGGCCGAACAGCGACAGCACGCCCAGGCGATCGAACCGCACCATTGGCCACGGCCGGTCAGGAACAGCAGCAGTGCCAGAGCTGATACCACCGAACGCGGCGATCCACTTGAGCAGTGCCTAGATCGAGGCGACCGAGGCGCGCTCGAAAGCCCGCAGACCGCCCAGCAGGGCGAATAATCACGAAGCGCCAAGCAGCAGCCACAACATGCAGAGTTCAGAGCCGGTTCGTATGCGGAACGGCAGCGCTCGCGCAACATGCCATGCGCCTGCGCCTCCACCACCGCCAGGGCGCTCAGATTGACGATGCCGCGCGCGGTCACGCTCGGCACCACGACGTGGATCGGTTTGGTCATGCCCAGAAGCATCGGCCCGATCGGCAGGCCGTCGGCGGCGGCCTTCAGCATGTTGAAGGCAATATTGGCCGCGTCCAGGGTCGGCATGATCAGCAGGTTGGCGCTGCCGCTCAGCCGGCTGTCGGGCACCGCCCGATCGCGGATGGCCTGGACCAGAGCCGCGTCGGCGTGCATCTCGCCGTCGATTTCCAGCGCCGGCGCGCGCTCGCCCGGATCATCGCCAGCGCTCGGCGCATCTTGCGGGCGGACTCGCTGTCGCTGGCGCCGAAACTGGAGTGCGAGACCAGCGCGGCCTTGGGCGTGATGCCGAAGCCGCGCACCGCGTCGGCCGCGAGCAGGGTCATTTCGGCGATCTGCTCGGCGGTCGGATCGATCACCATGTAGGTGTCGCACAGGAACAGCACGCCGGTCGGCAGGATCGAGGCAGGACAGGCCGTAGATCCGGCTGACATCCGGCCGGCGGGGAATGATCGGCAGGATGTACTGGATTTGCCGCCACCAGGCGCCGGTGCCGCCGCAGATCGCCGCATCCGCCAGGCCCGCGTGCAGCATCATCGCCGCGGCGACCGAGGGCGGGTTGCCGACCCGCCGCGCCGCCGGCGCCGGGCGGCGTGCCACGCCGCCCGACCAGCCGCTGATATTCCGGCACCAGCGGGTCGAACACCTCGTCGATCCGCCGCCGGATCGAGCACCGTCACCGCCGTCGCCGAGGTCCATCCGCAGGCCCATCTCCCTGACCTTGGCCGCGATCACGGCGTGGCGGCCCAGCAGGATCGGGTGGGCGATCCCGTCGTCGACCAGGGTCTGCGCGGCGCGCAGGATGCGTTCGTCCTCGCCCTCGGCGAACACGATGCGTTTCGGATCGTGCGGCGGCGGCCTCGAACACCGGCCGCATCAGGGAGCCGGAGCGGAACACGAACCGCTCCAGATCGCGGCGATAGGCGTCGAAATCCTTGATCGGCCGGCGGGCGACGCCGGATTTCATCGCCGCGCGCGCCACGGCGGGGGCGATCTCCAGGATCAGCCGCGGATCGAACGGGCGCGGAATGATGTAGTCGGGGCCGAACACCGGCGCGGCGCCGCCATAGGCCGCGGCGACCACCTCGCTGGCCTCGACCCGGGCGAGGCCGGCGATCGCCTCCACGGCGGCGATCTTCATCGCCTCGTTGATGGTGGTGGCGGACACGTCCAGCGCGCCGCGGAAGATGAACGGGAAACACAGAACGTTGTTGACCTGGTTGGGATAGTCGCTGCGGCCGGTGGCGACGATCGCATCCGGCCGGTGCGCCGCGGACGAGGTTCGGGTCGATCTCCGGGTCGGGATTGGCGAGCGCCAGGATCATCGGCTTGTCGGCCAGCAGCGGCAGCCACTCCGGCTTCAGCACGCGCGGCGCCGACAGGCCGAGGAAGACGTCGGCGCCCGGCAGCACGTCCTGCAGCGTGGTGGCGTTGGTGTCCCGCGCGTATCGCGCCATGTTCGGCAGCATGTCGGGCCGGTCGGCGCGGACCACGCCCTTGATGTCGGTCAGCGTCACGTTCTCCGGCCGCAGGCCCATCGACACCAGCAGATCGACGCAGGCGAGCGCCGCCGCCCCGGCGCCGGAGGTCACCAGCTTCGCGTCGGACAGCGTCTTGCCCTGCAGCAGCAGGCCGTTGCGCACCGCCGCGGCGACGGTGATCGCGGTGCCGTGCTGGTCGTCGTGAAACACCGGAATGCGCCATGCGGGCGCGCAGGTTCCGCCTCGATCGCGAAACATTCGGGGGCCTTGATGTCCTCCAGGTTGATCGCGCCGAAGGTCGGTTCCAGCGCCGCGACGACGTCGCAGAACCGGTCCGGGTCCTGCGGCGTCGACCTCGATGTCGAACACGTCGATGCCGGCGAATTTCTTGAACAGGACGGCCTTGCCCTCCATCACCGGCTTGCCGGCGAGCGCGCCGATATTGCCGAGGCCGAGGACGGCGGTGCCGTTGGAGATCACGCCGACGAGGTTGCCGCGCGCGGTGTAGTCGTAGGCGGCGTCCGGATCGGCCTTGATCGCCTCGCAGGCGGCGGCGACGCCGGGCGAATAGGCCAGCGCCAGGTCGCGCTGGGTCGCCATGCGCTTGGTGGGCTCGATCGCCAGTTTCCCGGGCCGCGGATAGCCGGTGGTAGTCGAGCGCGGCCTTGCGGAAATCCTCGTCCATGGGGTGCTGCTCTCGCTACTCGTCTCGGGATGGAGCGGGGCGCGACCAGGCGGGGCCTCGCGGTGCGTGTGGCAACCGAACCCCGGGTTGCCGATTTTTCTCGACCGCCCGCCGAGACCGTGCCGAGAGAATATCTCTTCGACGCCTCGCACGCCAGGAAGAATTCTACCGTGGCAGGAAAGATAAAAATCATCTAATTTTGCCCGTCTCTCTTGCGATTCGATGGAAAAATATCCTCCTTAACTAGCCCGATAATAGGCGTCCGCTCTTGGTAGGCCGCCCCGCTTCGATGCTTCTTCCCGCGTCTGAACCCGCCGCTCGATTCGATCCAGGCACGGTCTGGCTGGTCGGGGCAGGCCCGGGCGATCCGGGCCTGCTGACGCTCCACGCCGCTTACGCGCTCGCGCAAGCGGACGTCGTCGTGCACGACGCCCTGGTGCCCGAAGACAATTCTCGCCCTCGCCCCCCAGGCTCGGCACGAACATGGCGGGCAAACGCGCCGGCGGCGTCCGCACCCAGCAGCTTCGCATCAACAACCGGCTGATCCAACTCGCCCGCCAAGGGCTGCGCGTGGTGCGGCTGAAGGGCGGCGATCCGCTGGTGTTCGGGCGGGGCGGCGAAGAGGCGGTCGCGCTCGCCACCGCCGGCATCGCGTTCCGCATCGTGCCTGGCATCAGCGCCGGGCATTGGCGGCACCGCGGCGGCCGGCATTCCGCTGACGCACCGCAGCTCGCCCGCAGCGTCGCCTTCGCCACCGGCCACGATTCCAGCGGCGACCTGGCAGACGTCGACTGGCAGGCTGCTGTCCCGTGGATCGGAGGTGCTGGTGTTCTATATGGCGCAGCGCCGGATCGGCGAGATCGCCGAGCGTCTGATCTGCCGCCGGGAGAGCCGCCTCCGACGCGGTCGCCCTGATCAGCAACGCCACCCGCCCGATCAGGACGTGCGGATCGCCACGCTCGAAACCGCAGCACGCCGCTGTTTCCGGCATCCCCGCCGGTGCCGCGACCTTGATCGTCGATCGGACCCGTCATCGCGCTGCGCCCGCTGCTCGCGGACTGGCAGCAGACCGCCCCCATGACCGTCGACCGGGACCAACCCCGCGCCGCAGTCCGGGCGAACGGCTGAAGGAAACGCCATGCAGACCGCCCCTCTGCTGCCCAGCACCGCGCCGTTTGCCGAGGAGCAGATCGCCGCCCTCAATCGCGTGATCTCGGTGACCACGGTGGAGCAGCGCGCCTGGCTCTCCGGCTTCCTGGCAGGCTTGCAGGCGGCGAATGACCCGCGGCGGCCGCTCCGTCGCGCCCCGCCCGCCAAGCGCGTGCCGCTGACCATCCTGTTCGGCACCGAATTCCGGCAATGCCGAGGCGCTGGCCAGCCCAGGCGCGCAAAGCCGCGGCCAAGCTGGGTTTCTCGCCCAAGGTGCAGTCGACATGGCCGATCTCACGCTCGCCCAGGCCGCCGCGACCGAAAACCTGCTGATCGTCGCCAGCACCTGGGGCGAGGGTGACCCGCCGCAGCGCGCGATGGATTTCTACGAGGGCGCTGCTGGCGGACGACTGCGCCGCGGTTCGAGAAGACCCGGTATGCCGTCCTCGCCCTGGGCGATCGCGCCTACGCGCAGTTCTGCGAGATCGGCAGGCGCATCGATGAACGCCTGGCCGCCCTGGGCGGCGCCCGCATCGCCGACCGCATCGAATGCGATCTGGACTATGAAATCGCCGCCACTGGCTGGATCGACCAGACGCTGGAGCGGCTGAACGCAGAAACCGGCGGCAAGGATAGCCGGCGCCTCGGTCATCCATGTCGATTTCGCCCGCGCCCGGGCGCCGACACGGCGACACGCGCGCCCGGCCGTTCGAGGCCGAAATCACCGAGCACATCCGCCTGTCGGGCAGCCGGTCGACCTCCGACACGCACCACGTCGCGCTGTCGCTGGAAGGCGTCCGGGATAGCCTATGAGCCGGGCGATTCGCTGGGCGTGATCCCGTCGAACGATCCGGCGCTCGCGGACGCGGTGCTGGCGGCGGCCGGGCTGACCGGCGACGCTGCGCTGCGGGCGGCGTTGATCGAGCGGCTCGACATCACCACCCTGACCGCCAAACAGGTCGAGGATTTCGCTCGCCTCACCGGCATGCGCCAGCACCGCCGGACGGGTGGGCCATGGGCCGTCAGGTCATCGACCTGATCGAGACGCGCGCCGGGCAAGCTTTCGGCGGAACAACTGACCACGCTGCTGCGTCCGCTGCCGCCGCGCTACTACTCCATCGCCTCCAGCCGCAGCGCGGTGGGCGAGGAGGCGCATCTGCTGGTCGCCGGGCGTGCGCTACGCGTCGCATGGCCGGGAACGTGCCGGCGTCGCCTCGGTGGACATCACGCACGGCCATCGAGACGGCGACGAGCTGCGGGTGTTCCTGCGGCCCAACCCGCATTTCCGGCTGCCCGCCGATCCGCGACCGGCCGATCGATCATGGTCGGGTCCCGGCACCGGCGTGGCTCCGTTCCGCGGCTTCCTGCAGGAACGCGAGGCGATCGGCGCCACCGGCCGCAACTGGCTGATGTTCGGACATCGCAACTACCTGCACGATTTCCTGTATCAGCTCGAATGGCAGGACTGGCTCAAGGACGGCCTGCTGACCCGGCTCGACGTCGCGTTCTCCCGCGATCAGCCGGAGAAGCACTATGTGCAGCACACGCTGTGGGAGCGCTCGCCGCGACCTTTACGCCTGGCTGAAGGACGGCGCCGCGCTCTACGTCTGTGGTGACGCCAACGCGCATGGCGAAGGACGTGCACGCGACGCTGCTGCGGATCCTGGCTGATCAGGGACATCAGGATGAGGCCGCGGCAAAGGCCGAACTCGACGCGATCCGTCGCGACGGCCGCTATCTGCGCGACGTGTATTAGGGACCCGAGCGATGGACACTCGAACGGCCGCTCTCCGCCAACGAGCGCATCAAGGAACGCAGCAATCTGCTGCGCGGCACGATCGCCGACGGGCTGAGCCGTGTCGAAACCGGATCGTTGGCCGACGACGACACGCAACTGACGAAATTCCATGGCATCTATCAGCAGGACGACCGCGACCTGCGCGCCGAACGCGGCAGGCAGCGGATGGAGAAGGCATTCAGCTTCATGGCGCGGATGCGGGTGCCGGGCGGCATCCTGACGCCGGCGCAATGGCTGGCCGCCGAAAAGGTGGCGCTGGAGCGCGGCAACGGCACGCTGCGCCTGACCACGCGGCAGACGATCCAGTTCCACGGCATCCTCAAGAGCAACCTGCGGCCGCTGATGCAGGGCCTGAACGACGCGATGCTCGACACCATCGCCGCCTGCGGCGACGTCAACCGCAACGTGATCGCAACGACCGATCCGTGGCGGCGCCGCTTTACGCAGCGGTCAGTGAACTCGCACGGCGACATCGCCACGCATTTGCTGCCGCACAGCCGCGCCTGGCATGAAATCTGGCTGGAGGAGGAGAAGGTCGCCGGGGGGGTCGAGGAAGACGAGCCGATCTACGGCCGCACCTACATGCCGCGCAAGTTCAAGATCGCCGTTGCGCTGCCGCCGCATAACGATGTCGATGTTTTCGCGCACGATCTCGGTTTCATCGCGATCGAGCAACGCGGCAAGATCATCGGCTACGATGTGGTCGTCGGCGGCGGCATGGGGATGACCCATGGCGAGCCCGACACCTATCCTCGCACCGGCGACGTCATCGGCTTCTGCAAACCAGGCGACGCACGTGGATGTGGCGGAGAAAGTCGTCACCATCCAGCGCGATCACGGCGATCGCTCCGACCGCAAGCATGCTCGGCTGAAATACACTATCGACCGAATGGGACTGGAGAATTTCGTTGCCGCTCTGCACGAACGTCTGGCGGTGAAACTCGCTCCCGCCCGACCCTTTGCATTCATCTCGACCGGCGATCGGCTGGGCTGGGCGGAGGAGCGGGACGGCACCGCCCACTTCACCCTGTTCGTCGAAAACGGCCGCGTCAGGGACCTGCCGCAGCGACGCTTGCTGAGCGGGCTGCACGCGATCGCCGAACTGGGCGTCGGCCGGTTCATCATGACGCCGAACCAGAACCTGGTGCTGGCCGATATTCCGGCGACGCATCGGCATCGAGGTGGAGACCCTGCTGGCCGACTACGGGCTGGACACGCCGGTGGGCGGGCTGCGGCGCAATGCGATGGCCTGCGTCGCGCTGCCGACCTGCGGCCTGGCGCTGGCCGAGAGCGAACGTTATTTGCCCGATCTGGTATCGCGTCTGGAGGCGGAACTGGAACGGCTGGGCCTGCGTGACGACGAGATCACCATCCGCATGACCGGTTGCCCAAACGGCTGCGCGCGGCCTTATGTTTCCGAGATCGGCCTGGTCGGGCGGACACCGGGCATCTACAACCTTTATCTCGGCGGCGCGCACGAAGGCTCCGGCTGAACAAGCTGCATCGCCGCGATGTCGATGGCGACGCGATCGTGGCGGCGCTGTCGCCGTTGTTCGAAGCCTACGCGAAGGAACGGAGCCATGGTGAGCGCTTTGGCGACTACGTCATTCGCACCGGCATGGTTCAGGAGACCCGAACAGGCATCGACTTTCACGCGAACCTGTCCACCGAGGCAGAAAATTAATCGATGCGCGGCGAGATCCCCCTTCCAACCCGCCCGTGGCTTCGCTAGTTCGCCACTGCCCGAGCGATCGCGCGCATCGCGATCTCGACCCCGTCAGCAGTGACGTCCAAATGGGTACACGCTCGCACCCGATGCATCCCGACCGTGGACAGCATCACACCATCGGACCGTACTTTGTCCGCCAAAGTATCTGCGCTCAGGCCGGTTGCTCGTGTGTCGAAGAACACCAGGTTGGTCTCCGGCTCGTCCACCGCCAGGCCGGGTATCCGGGCCAGACCTTGGGCTAGAAGACCGGCGTTGGCATGATCCTCGGCCAGCCGCTCGACGTTGTGGTCCAACGCGTAGAGGCAAGCGGCGGCGCAGATGCCCGCCTGGCGCAGGGAGCCGCCCAGGCGCTGCTTCCATCGCCATGCGTCATCGATGAATTCAGCTGATCCGCACAGCACGGCGCCCAGCGGCGCGCCCAGCCCCTTGGTGAAATCGAGCCAGACGGAGTTGCAATGCGCGACCATCGTCGACGGCGCGACGCCGGACGCGACAACTGCGTTCATCAGCCGAGCGCCGTCCATGTGGGTCTTCAGGCCGTGGTCGTGCGCGGCGGTAGCACCTCGGCCAGCAACGCCACCGGCCACACCGAGCCGCCGCCGGCATTCGCGGTCTGCTCGACCTCCACCAGGGTCTGCGGCGGGGCGTTGCGGCGCTTCTCGCGCAGCGCGCCCCGCAGCGTGGCACTGTCGAACTGGCCGCGCGCGCCCCGTAGACCCAGGACTACGGCGCCAGCGAGGGCACCGGGACCACCACCCTCATTGATCACAATGTGAGAGTCTTCATGCGCGAGTATTTCGTCGCCGGGGCGGCAATGCGTCAGGATGGCGATCTGGTTGCACATCGTGCCCGAGGGCAGGAACATCGCCGCCTCCTTGCCGGTCAGCGCCGCCATGCGGTCGCACAGTGCATCCACGGTCGGGTCGTCACCGTGCTGCTCGTCGCCCACCGGGGCGCGCATCATCGCGTCCTTCATCGCCGCAGAGGGGCGGGTCTGGGTGTCGGAATACAGGTTGACCCGCACGGGCGGGAGGGTCGGATCCTGCCGGACGGGAGCGTAGACCATGAAGCAATCCTCAGGGTGAGACTGGTGGTCCGGAAACGGGTGGCCCGGTGACTGGCGGTGGACCATAGACGTCGTGGGCGCGCTTGAGGAAGGCGTTTACCATCCGCCGCACCGCCTCATTGAACACCACGCCGATCGCCGCCTGCAAAATTCGGCTGCGGAACTCGAAGTCGACGAAGAATGCGACCTCGGTCCCGACGTTGTCCCCCGACGGATGCGGCGCGAAATCCCATTGGTTGTTGAGATAGCGGAAAGGTCCGTTCTCGTACCGCACCTTGACCCGGCGAGGCCGATCAAGGGTGACGCGACTGGTAAAGCTTTCCCGAAATGGGCCAAAGCCGATGGTCAGGTCGGCGACCAGTTCGCAGCCGACGTGACTGCGGATCCGGGACGCCGTGCACCAGGGCAGGAACCGGGGTACTTGCCGACATCGGCAACCAGATCAAATAGCTGCTCGGGGCTGTAGGGGACGATCTTCCGCTCCGCATGGGTCGGCATCAGGCCGCGGGTGCCCGGCATTCACGTCCCGAAACACGTTGGGCACCGGGCCGGTGAGTCGTTCGTCAAATGCCGCCGATACGAGCTCCGGTTCACTTGGCCCAATCGCTTGCCGAGCGGCGCGCAGCGCGGCGAAATCGGTGTCGGCGTGGTAGGAACTGCGGGTCAGCGGTGTGGCGGATACCAGTAGGAAACCCTTGGAACGCGCAATCGAGGCGTAGTCGGCGAACTCCTCCGGCGTAACGAAGCGGTCCACCGCCGCGTGCTTCACGCTCGGCTGCAGGTATTGGCCGATAGTCAGGAAATCGACGTCGGCAACCCGCAGATCGTCCATGACCTGCATGATTTCGGACTTTGTCTCACCCAGTCCAACCATCAGCCCGGACTTGGTGAAGACGGACGGAGCCATTTGCTTGACCCGATCCAGCAGCCGCAGTGACTGGTAATATCGCGCGCCAGGGCGGATCGAGGGATAGAGACGAGGCACCGTCTCCAGATTATGGTTGAACACGTCTGGCCTGGCAGCGGCGACGGCCTCGGCTGCTCCGGGCTTGCGCAGGAAATCCGGCGTCAGCACCTCGATCGTCGTGTACGGGGCGGCGGCGCGGATGGCGCGAATCACCGCTGCAAAGTGGGCCCCGCCGCCGTCGGGCAGGTCATCGCGGTCGACCGAGGTGATGACCACGTGGCGCAGCCCCAGCTTCGCCACCGCATCAGCGACACGCGCCGGCTCGTCAGTCTCGAGCGGGCCGGGGTTTCCGGTGCGCACGTTGCAAAAGCTGCAGGCGCGCGTGCAGGTATCGCCCATGATCATCATGGTCGCGTGCCGCTGCGACCAGCATTCGCCGATGTTCGGGCAGGCGGCTTCTTCGCATACCGTCACCAGCCGGTTCTCGCGGATCAACGCGCGCGTCTCATGGTAGACTGGATGGGACGGAGCCTTCACCCTGATCCAGGCCGGCTTGCGCTGGATCGGGTTGTCCGGCCGGTGGGCCTTCTCGGGGTGCCGTACGGCCGCGTGTTGCGACCCGCCAACGGTTTGGTTTGCCGCACGCTGCTCGCCGCTGCGATGGTCGATGGTTAGGCGGGTTGTGGTCATGGCGGAGCAGATGTGGATGGCAGGCGCTGAACCGTCAAGCGCCCGGGATTGCTCCGATCCCGCAGGAATCGCGGAAGAGGACCGTTTCGGACGACCGGCGAAGCCGAATCGCGAGGCCCCGGCTGGGACCAATATTCCGCGCGTCGCACCGCCCGGTAGCCGTGCAGCGCCCGAGGTCGTCGGCACAGATCCGACACACGCCTGAACCAGACCCTGCTTGCGGCTGCCCGTCTTGCCAACCGTCGGGCGTCGTGCTCTCCGTCGTGCTTTCCGGGGCAGACAGGCGCGACAAAGCGTCTCCCGCTGGAGGCTTCCATGAGCGAATATCCCGCCGAAACCGTGTCGGCCCTCCTCGCAACCGGTGCTGATGATGCTCCGGCGATCGGCGCGCCAGGGCGACCCTGGCTCAGCCACGGCGGTCTGCGCGCGCTGGCACAGCGGACGGTGGCGGACCTGAACGGGATGGGCATCGGCCGCGGCGATCGCGTCGCGCTGGTGCTGCCGAATGGGCCCGAGGCGGCTTCCAGCTTTGTCGCCATCGCCAGCGGCGCCACCACGGCGCCGCTGAACCCGGCCTACAAGGCAGACGAATTCGCCTTCTACCTCGGTGACCTCAACGCCCGGGCCGTGGTGATGCTGGCGGGGATGGAGAGCCCGGCGCGACAGGTCGCCGCCGAGCTTGGAATCCCGTTGATCGAACTGGTGCCGGACGCTGACGGACCGGCGGGCGGATTCACCCTATCCCCGCCGGCGAACCTGTCCGGCCCACCAGCGCGGCCAGGAACCGCCGAGGCCGAGGACCAGGCGTTGGTGCTGCACACCTCGGGCACCACCTCGCGGCCTAAGATCGTGCCACTGCAGCACCGCAATGTAACGGCGTCGGCCTATCACATCGGCCGCGCCCTGGCGCTGACCTCGGAGGATCGCTGCCTCAACATCATGCCGCTGTTCCACATCCACGGGCTGATCGCGGCGACGCTTTCCAGCCTCGCGGCCGGCGCCGGCGTTTCATGCACGCCCGGCTTCAACGCGTTTCGCTTCTTTTCCTGGTTCGGCGAGGTGCGTCCGACCTGGTACACCGCCGTGCCGACCATGCATCAGGCGATCCTGGAACTGGCGCCGCGCAACCGGGCGATCATCGATCAGGGGCGGCTGCGGTTCATCCGTTCGTCGTCTTCGTCGCTTGCCTGGGCCGGTGATGACCGCGCTGGAAGCCGCGTTCGGCGTGCCGGTGATCGAATCCTACGGCATGACCGAGGCGGCGCATCAGATGGCGTCCAACCCGCTGCCGCCGCTGCCCCGGTTTCCCGGCTGTGTCGGCCGAGCGGCGGGGCCGGAACTGGCAATCCTGGGCGATGACGGCTCGTTGCTGCCGGCCGGCGAGATCGGCGAGGTGGCGATCCGCGGCCGCAACGTGACCGCCGGGTATGAGAACAATCCCGCCGCCAACGCCAGCGCCTTCACCAATGGCTGGTTCCGCACCGGCGACCAGGGGACGCTCGACGCGGACGGCTATTTGCGGCTGACCGGGCGGCTGAAGGAACTGATCAACCGCGGCGGCGAGAAGATCAGCCCGCTGGAGGTGGACGAGGTGCTGATGGAGCACCCCGCGGTCGCACAGTGCCTTACGTTCGCGGTGCCGCACGCGAAGCTGGGCGAGGAGGTCGCGGCGGCGATCGTGCTGCGCGAGGGAACCGCCGCGAAGGATACCGAGCTGCGGGACTTCTGCGGCTACGCGCCTGGCGGCGTTCAAGGTGCCGCGCCGGATCGTGTTCCTGAGCGAAATC
>CAVWZM010000011.1:0-170559 GCA_963759425.1 uncultured Alphaproteobacteria bacterium | reverse complement strand
CCTGATACCCTGCGTAGTATATTGCACCTGGGATTTTCGCCAGGCGATCGAGGTGATCCAGCGGTGTGGTGCAGTCCAGCCGGTCCGGTCCCGTTTGCTCAAAATGAATTACGTTGAAGTCTGTGGCAAGTATATCAGGCAGCCTTGAATAGCGGGCCCCTTCGCCCCCGATACGCTCGGTATTATCGATTACAACGATTCCATTATCTGTCAGCATCCCGAGACGCAGCACTTCTTCGAGACAGGAGACGCGATCACGCCCGTCGATACAGATCAGGTCGAACATCTCGGTACCGAGCCTCGTCTCGATCTGCTTTGAGTAGGGGCGCTCAGCAAGAAAAGCGCGATTATGCTTGATGTCTTGTATCCTGAGTATTTCGTTAACTCTTGTATACCATAGCCGATCATGCTCAAAGCTAACAAGCCCAGACGAGCGAAAAGCGAAAAAGAGCGTGCTCGCGCCCATCCCGAATTCGAGAACCCGAGGATGTGAGCGTTTTGCTCTCATGCAATGATCCCCAAAGTTGCAGATGAAGCGCACCGCATCGTCGGTTATCCATGGGACCACACGCATGGTCATGTCGAAAGCGTCCTTACTTTGCTCCGCACGCGCACATTCATGTGCATCCGAAACGCACCCACCTTCACTGAAGCCCCCGGGGCATAAGCGAGCAAAGCGACCCAACTAACGAACAATCAACCCCTCCAGTCGCCCCACGAGTGTTGAGTTTATGAAGACCGGATCGAAACGTCGCAGCACCGGATAACCACCGCCTGTCCATTCCATGACCTGTTCGTAAATACCAAAAAGGTAGAAGTCCCGCCCAAACATAAAGTCTACAACGTCACGAAAAAAGTTGTGGTATTTGTTGTACGTATTAGCGCCCGTCTCACACTGTACAATGCCGATTTGGCGAATGAATTCACCACAGCCGATCAGGACGTCGAGTTCGGACCCTTCAGTGTCAATTTTGAGGAAGTCAATGCTTTCTATGTTCTTTTTTTTGCAATAAGCTTGGAGTGTTGTCATCGCAACCGCCCGGGTATATGCGGGGTCGGATTGATCTCTGACCCGGTTCATAGTTGCGTTGTCATCGATGACCATGTTGACCTGGCCAACTACCCGACCAAACGCAATGTTATCAACATGTATATTTGAAAATTCAGAGGTATTTATTGTCAATTCGGAGACCAGTTCATCTACCGGCTCTATAGCAAAGATTTCCGCGCCCGGCAAAAGCCTCGCGTAATCGATACAATGACTGCCAATGTTTGCGCCGACGTCAAACAGACACTGGATTTTCCTGCCGGGCAAGGCCTTCATGACATCCCGGAGGGGGTCACCCGGAGCTTCGACGGACGTCCTGTTTTTGGCCGCTTCAGCAAAGCCGGGCCTGGCAATCTCCGCCCAGACTTTCTGTGGAAATTCGGTGAGCCCATACCGCTTCATGACATGGCGCCACTCGCGTTCCCTCTCGTCGCCACCTTTTAACTGTTCGATCTCACGGTGGCGTCCGTCTCGCTGATCCTCACGAGGATTCGTGACGATCACCTCATCCAACACGGCAAACTTGTATGATGAGTCCGAGCCGAGGACATGGCAGAACCACCAGTCGATTCCCCAGCCGGTTAACGATCCGTCGTAAACTGCGAGAAACTTCCGGAGACAGTCACTGCGGAATACCGGACACGTCATCTCAACGAAATTAACTATTCTAGCGATGGTTCCGTCACTCGCCCACTGGGTAACCGGATGGGATATTCTGCCCTCGGCGTTGAACGCAGGCTGGCAAACCCAAAAATCAAAGCGCTCTGCTAGCTCGAACAGGCGCTCGACGCTCCCACGATTGAAGGTGAGATCATCATCCGCCACCCATATGAAGTCGTAGCAATCAAACAAGCCCGGCTGCGATTGAAAAAGGCGCTTGAGATTTTGGAATTTGCTACCCTTTGCAGGGACAATGACATCGGAAACCTGCGCAAGCGTTTCAAACGCGTCGTCCGAGTCGCCGTAGAATGCTGTCACGAGATGCCAGGCCTTGTGATCGCCTGGCGGAATCCATGACAGTACGTTACTGAAATCGCCAGCACTGACGAAGACACCCCATCGGGAGCCTCCACGCTTCGCAACATAATTTCGCAAATCAGTCATCGACGCAGAACTCTATGGTATATTCATGGCTTACATCCATTGATGACGAATTGTAAAGGCGCCGTGATCCGAGCTGAGGGTACTCGGGGAGAAATCGGTTGACATCCCTCCTGTCGCTCGAATAAGGCGTCCTCCCGAACTAGCCGCAAATGCTGGCAGGAAGAATCTGGTCAGTCGCGCATATTGATGAAGCCACATCTTTTCCGCATCGACCCGCCGCACCTTGTATTGCGGGTCTTCAAATGAAACTCGCGTGTCTGATCCTGGCTTACCACGGTGCCCCGGTACCGGCGCGGGCGGTGCGAGTGTACCACGCTGCGGGCTGGGATGTATTCGTACATTTGGATGCCAAAATGCAAACTCCATGACTATGCTGCGGCTCTAGGAGATGCCGCCACGACGTGCTGCTTTGTCGAACGCCCGGTCACGGTGTTCTGGGCCGGGTATTCAATGGTGCGCGCGGCCTTGCGCCTGGTTGAGGAGGCTCGAGAGACGGACAAGTATGACCGCTTCCTGCTGCTATCCGACGATACGATGCCGATTTTCCCGCCGGTTGTACTGAACGCCAAGATCGAAGCACAAGGAGACCTTATTTCGGCCGTCGTGCAAGGACCAGGGTCGAGAATTTATGCGGACTACCCGAAATTCTTTTTTCTCGACCATCCGGCCACCACGCCAAGGGACGGTATGTCCCGCAGCGGGGAAATTGATGATCGGCTGCAAGCTGCGGTGCAAGACATTATCGCGCTTCGGACCATCGGCAAGAAGCCAACTATACTTTACTATGGTTCACAATTTTGGTGCCTAGTCCCGGACACCATTGACTTTGTCCTGAAGACCATCGCAACGGACAGGCATTTGGTCAAGTCGTTCGAGTATACTGCGTTTTCGGACGAAATGATGTTCCAGACAATCATTGCCGGGACGATCTACAAGGGCGGCCGCTATGACGGCCCGGTGTACGCGGACTTCTACTCCGACCCCGGCAAGACGCGGGTCTTTGGTTCGGTCCGCGATCTGCCGGGCGACTTGCATCGGAACCATTTATTCGTGCGGAAGATCGCGCCGGGCGCTATCGAATTTATGGATGAGATGGCGGCCTACCTGAAGGGCGGCCGGACCATTTTCGGCGCTTCGGTCGACCATCCGGGCCTGTCGCCGGGCACCGACGAAACGGGCCATTCCCGCATACGGCTATCGGTCGAACTGGCTGCTCCCGCCCAACTCGTCGTCGGAGCTCCATGGCATGCTGAGGAGCGATATCTGCAGAAGAAGTTCCGCTGGACTGCCGCCGGGAGGATAGAATGGAAGGTGTGTTTGCCGGTTTCGGCGCCCGCGCGGATTTGCTTTTTCATCCCGATCGTGATCAGCAAGCCCCTCTTCCTGGAGAACTCTCGGCTCAGTGCAATGGGACGGGAAATGAAGCTGATCTACACTCGATACAGCCTGATCGCAGAGTTCGAGCATGCGGGATTTGGTGGCGAAATCAAAGTGATCCTGCTGACCCCCGAGCCCGTCGAAGCCTCTCCGGGCAAGGACGCTCGCCGGGTCGGGATCGGGGTTGAAGTTGAAGATGGTCGGCTGATTCAAGGCCCTATAGTATCGAACTGAGCTGGAAGCGCCTATACAGGGACGCTCCCCCGCTCCACTCGTCGGTGCTAGCGTCTATGCGGCGCATCATACGGTTCGACCCTCGTGGGTGAGGACGCCATCTTGATCCGCTCGGCCACGCTCGGGTCGATGTCGAACCATGGCGATACATGGTTGCCCCGCACCTCGGGCTGTAAAATGTGCCATTCTCCCGCACCTTTCAGGACGCGGAGCAGTGTCCCGTGTGAGCCGGGCCTTATCTGATTTATGGTCACGCCGATCAACGTCCCGGTCGAGCCCTGCCGCAGCAGCACCGCACCGCCGCCGCGACCGGCCACCTCCAACGTACCACCGATTACGGTCACATTGTTGTTCGCCGAGGCAGCCGGATCAACTGCTGAATGGCCGAAATCGAGGGCGGCTGAATTCGGCGTCGCCGCCGGCTGCGACGATGCGCGGATCGATGATGGTCAGCCGTCGCACTCCACCTGTCGTTTTGATACCGGCGGCAGCGTGACCGTTGTTGAAAGGCGTTTCAATGTTGGGCTGAAGCAACGAAATTAGCCAGTCGTCATGACTAGGTAGGCCGTCAGTGGCGCCGGCAAGCCAAATCCCGTTCACCCAGCCGATCGACATCACCGAGTTGATCTGCAACCCGTCCGCGCCGTCGTGGATGTAAAAGCCGGTCCCGGGCCGATAGCTGTGGTCGCCGAAGACATCGTGGCCCGTTGCCGGCAGACTCCACAGCGCCCGAGTTTGCACATCCTCGATCAGCGACGTGTCCTTGGACTTTGTGATCTCGACCGCATAGCCTCCGGCATCAATCATGTCATGACGCAACTTGAAACGTCCGCCGCCGGCGCGGATGCCGGTGTGAAATCCCACGACCATGCAGCCTTCCACTGTCGTGTCGTCGAACGGAACGAAGACTCCCAAGCTCAGTTTCTTGCCGCTGCCGTCCTCAGCGAACCAGGTTGCGACTTCGCTCCGCACCTCGGCCAGAGACCCCGGCGCTTGGGTGAGGCCGTGACGCCAGATCAGGACATCGCGCAGCACTTGCCCAGTGCCCAGCTTGACGGTCGCACTGGCTGCGGTGTTCAGCTCGATCTGGGTGACCGGGACCGCAGCGGCGCCGCTGGATAGTGCGACCCGTGGTGAGGCCGGTCCGACAAGCATCATTCCGGGGGCGCCCACACTGAGGTCGAGCGTCGTTCCGAGATAGTAGTGGCGCCCCGTGGTCAGCGCTATTGTAAACGCTCCCCGCTTGCGCGACATCGAAATGATACGTTGAAGGGCCGGCCCGTCATCCGTGCTGCCGTCACCGATCGCGCCGGCCATCTCAGGAGTGATCGGACCGCCTTGCCGCTGACGTATCCAACGTCCCATGGGCTGTCCCGGACGGGCGACTACCTCGACGTCATCCGGGTCATCGAGCGAATTCGGGCTGCCAGAGAAACAGCCCGCCCCCGCCGTCGCCGGGATGGTTTTACCCGGCCACAATCGCCATCGTCGACTCTGTCAATCCCTTGGTGTCAAGTGCGACAAGCGCCCCCCGCACCTCTATCCCGAGGACGGAAATTGTCGGGTCGACCGCTCGGGCGCCGCTTGAGATTGTCGACAATAACACTAGCGCGACAGCAATGAGCCGCATTACCGACTACGTTCCATTCCAGCGCGGCGGTCTGCGGAGCCACGCCCGCATAAAAACGAATTGTCCGTTGGGCGACAACGGGTCCGTTCGCAGCCACCGTTATGTTGAAGTCGTGGGGGATTGTCACGCTATATCAATTGGCAGGCATCGCGGGCCACCTTAGCCCACCCGATAGCTCCGTAAGAACATCGCAATCGACGCCTCCACCACCCGATCGATCTCGGACGCCGGCGGGTCCGGCAGCATCTCCAGCTTGCGCCGCAGCACCAGCCTCGTCTGGCACAAATTGAAGAATTGCTCGGCGGCGAATGTCGGGTCCGCCACGGACAGGCGCCCGCGACGGGTCTCCTCCGCCAGCCAGTCAGCCATGAAGGCGATCGCCCGGGCTGGGCCCCGCCTCGAAGAAGCCCCGGGCCAGATCGGGGAACTTCGCCGCCTCGGCAATCACCACCCGGTAGATCGCCAACCCCACGTCGGACAGCAGCATCCTCAGCATTCGCCGCCCGATCCCCCGCAGCACAACCGCCGGATCGCCGTCATGGTCCGCGCCGTCAAACACATGCGATAAATTCCGGGCGCACTCATCCTCCACGTAACTCGTGAACAGCGCCGCCTTGGTATCGAAGTAATTGTACAGCGTACCCTTGGACACGCCGGCGATCGCCGCGATCCGGGCCATGCTCGCCCCTTGGTAGCCGTCGGCCGCAAACACCTCCGCGGCCCCGCGCAAAATCTGCGCCCGCTTCTCCGGCGTGAAAGAGCTATCGAGGTCCATGTCGGCCACCCCCCGCATCAGCATCGCCGCCTTGACAACAGATTTAGATGGATTACGTGCCGATATAGGGTGACCGAACCGTTCGGTCAACTCGACGTGACGCCAGGAACCACACTGGGAGCGAGGTCGACGATGGACGACCAGACGATCGACATGCGAAGGCGGATCGACGAAGAGGACCGCTCCCGAGACGATGACAGCCGGCCGAAGAAACCAAGCCGCCTGAAACGGCTCATCGGCCTCACCGTCGGCGGCGTCGTATTGCTCTGCCTTACGGCCGGCGGCATTCGCTACTGGCTGAACTCGCGGAACTTCGAAAGCACCGACGACGCATTCGTAGATGCCTACACCACACAGATGGCGCCGCGCGTGGCCGGACAGGTGGCCAAGCTGTTGTTTTCCGACAACCAGCACGTTTCCGCCGGGCAGACCCTTCTGCTGCTCGATCCAAGCGACTTTCAGGCCCGGCTCGATCAGGCCCGGGCGCAGCAGATCAGCGCCGAGGCGTCCTTGCAACAGGCGCACTCCCAGGTATCCGTCCAGCAGGCCAATCTCGACCAGGCGCGCGCCAACGTCACGGTGGCCGAGTTGGATCTGCTGTGGGCTCGTGAGGACAACGATCGATACCACGCCATAGACCCCAAGGCGGTCACCCGCCAGCAGATCGACCAGGTCACGGCGAACTTCCGGTCCGCTCAGGCAAAGCTGGAGGCGAACCGACAGACCGTTGGTGCGGCCCAGGCGCAGGTTCACGCCGCTGAAGCCCAGGTACTGGCCGCCGAGGCGTCGGTCAAACAGGCGCAGGCGAACACCCGCACGGCCGAACTGCAATTATCATATTGCACCATGGTAGCGCCGGTCGCTGGCACCATCACGCACCGCACGGTCGATGCCGGCAACTATGTCAATCCAGGTCAGGCGCTGTTCGCGCTGGTACAGGATGAGCGTTGGGTGACCGCGAACTTCAAGGAAACCCAGCTTTCTAGGATACGGCCCGGACAAGCTGTCGATCTGTCAATCGACGCTGTCCCGTCGGTTACCTTTCACGGCAAGGTCGACAGCTTCCAGGCCGGGACGGGTTCAGCCTTCAGTGTCCTGCCAGCCGAGAACGCCACCGGCAACTTCGTGAAGATCGTGCAGCGTCTGCCGGTCAAAATCCTGTTCGACGACGACCGCGTGAAGAATTATCCGCTGGCTCCTGGCATGTCGGTCGTGCCTGACGTGCGGGTGCGTTGAACAGTGACAACCCGGCCAGAACACAGCACGGCCCATGGCCAGCCTGCCACGGTCGGCGGCGGGAAATCGGAACCCATGGCTCATCGCCGTCGTGGTCTCGATCGCGACCTTCATGGAGGTTCTGGACACCACCATCGCGAACGTCGCGCTGCGTCATATCGCTGGCAGCCTTGGCGCGGACCAGGATGAATCGACCTGGATCCTGACCAGCTACCTGGTCTCGAACGCAATCGTCCTGCCGGTCAGTGGCTGGCTTTCCAATGTGGTCGGCCGCAAGCGCTTCTACATGCTGTGTGTGGCCCTGTTCACAGCCAGTTCCGTGCTCTGTGCGGTGTCAACATCACTGTCGATGATGCTGATCGCCAGGGTGTTGCAGGGCATCGGCGGCGGCGGCATGGCACCAACCGAGCAGTCCATGTTCGCTGACACCTTTCCGCCGGAAAAGCGCGGACAGGCGTTCGCCCTTTATGGCTTGACCGTGGTGAGCGCGCCGGCGATCGGTCCGGTCCTCGGCGGCTGGCTCACCGACAGCTATTCCTGGCACTGGGTCTTCCTGATCAATCTGCCCGTCGGACTGCTGTCCCTAACGCTGGTCCAGCTTCTTGTCACTGAACCCGAAGCCCTGAAGGAAGATCGACGGGCATTGCTGTCCAAGGGTTTGAACATCGACTTTCTGGGCTTCGCCCTCGTCGCGCTGGGCTTCGGCGCGCTGCAGATATTGCTGGACCGGTACGAGCAGGACGACGGATTCTCATCGGGTTTCATCGCCACTCTGGGCGTGATCAGCGTCGTGTGCCTGGGCGGCTTGGTCATCTGGGAACTGATCCACCCTCAACCGGTAGTGAATGTCCGCCTGCTCGGCCATCTCAACTTCGGCATCTCCTGCGGGCTGATGTTTCTCGTCGGCTTTCTCCTGATCAGCACAACACAACTGCTGCCGCAGCTTGCTCAGACGCTGCTGAGTTACGACGCAACCAGCGCTGGCATGACGCTGGGCATAGGTGGCATAGCCACACTTGTCCTGATGCCGGTCGCCGGCATCCTCACTGGCCGCTTCGTCCAACCAAAATGGCTCATACTGATGGCAGTGATCGGCACCGGCTGGTCACTGATCCGCGCCTCGAACCTCGATCTGGGGATTTCCTTCTGGAGCATCTCCGCCGTGCGGATCTCTCAGGCGATCTGGCTGCCATTCCTGTTCATTCCGTTGAGTCAGGTCTCCTACATCGGTCTGCCGCCGCAGAGCACGAATGAGGGTTCCGCGCTGATCAACCTGATGCGCAATCTAGGCGGCAGCGTCGGCGTCTCGTTCACTACGACAATGCTGCAAGAGCGAACGCAGTTCCACCATGCGCGGCTGGCAGAGCACGTCACGGTTTATAATGGCTTTGGCTGGAACACGCCGCTTGCTCCGATCGATGCAGTGGTGCAAGCACAGGCGTCGATAATGAGCTATCTCGATATCTTCTGGCTGCTTGGAGTTGTGGCCTTGCTCGTTTGGCCCGCCGTTTTGCTGTTGCCGCGCGTGCCCAAAGGGGCGGCCCCAGCCCATTAGGCGGCGTCCGTATTTTTCAGCGTCTCGGGTGTTCGCCGATGTGGTCGAAAGTTTCTCTGGTGGTTCAGGCCACGCGTCGGTGCCTAGCGCTGCCGATCCCGATGGCGCCCGCATCGTTGGCGCTCACGTGCTTAGCGGTGTCACCGATCCTGTCGGGCTGTACCGTGGGGCCAAACTTTGAGCGGCCCGCGTGGGCCTCACCCTCATCCTGGTTCGGCGGCAACAAGGAAGCCGTAAAGCGGCCAACCAGCATTCCGGTTGCCCAGCCGATCGATCCCAATTGGTGGACATTATTCAACGATCCACGGCTGACCAGCCTCGAGCGGCGCGTGGCGGCGGAAAATCTGGACGTGCAACTCGCCACCGTCCGGCTCGCCGAGTCTCGGGCGCAACTCGGCATCACCCGCGCGTCGCAGTTTCCCAGCCTGAATGGCAATGCCTCCTACGAGCGCCAAAAGCCCAGCGACAACGGCCTGTTCGCGGCCATTCCCTCCGCCACCGGCGCCAACGGTGCCTTCGGCAGCACCACAGGCGGCATCACCGGCACCGATATTCCGGCATTCAATGTTTATCAGGGTGGCTTCGACGCGTCCTGGGAGGTTGATCTTTGGGGTCGCGTCCGCCGATCGGTCGAATCGTCCACCGCGTCGACGGTCGCCGCGGATGAGGCGCGAAGAGCCGCGCTGCTGTCCTCCCTCGCTGAGGTTGCCCGTGACTACATGCAGCTTCGTGGCGCGCAGCAAATGCTTCAGATTGCCCATGACAACGTTCACACAGCGCGACAAAGTCTCGACCTGACACAACAGCGCTCGGCGGGTGGCGTCACAACAGATTTGGACGTGGCGAACGCCTCCGCTCAGTTACGCACCACGCTGTCACAGATTCCCGCCCTGGAACAGCGCGAGGCGCAACTGATCAACGCGTTGAGCCTGCTGCTGGGCCAGCCGCCGAACGCATTGCGGGCCGATCTGGAGGTCCCGCATCCGGTGCCGCCCGTGCCGCCGGTCGTGCCAGTCGGCTTTCCGTCGGAACTGGCGCGCCGCCGGCCCGACATTCGTCAGGCCGAGGCGCAGCTTCATGCCGCGACCGCCGATATCGGCGTGGCGCAAGCGAATTTCTATCCGACGCTGACTCTGACAGGCAGCTTCGGATTGCAGTCGCTGCAGTTGAGCCACGCTTTCGACCTGGCGTCCAAGCAATACGCGCTCGGGCCGGGGTTGACGATCCCGATCTTCGAGGGCGGTCAGTTGCGCGCCACGCTGCAATTGAAGAAAGACCAGCAGCGAGAAGCGGCAATCAATTTCCAGAAAACCGTCCTGCAGGCATGGCACGATGTCGATAACGCGTTGACTGCCTATAAGGCGGAGCAAACGAGACGGGACGAACTTATCCTGGCCGTCGCCGAAAATCGCCGCGCCCTCGGTCTGGCGCAAAGCAGGTATCAGCAGGGGGTGGCAGACTTCCTGACCGTGCTGGACGCGGAGCGCAGCGTGCTTCAGACGCAGCAGCAACTCGCTGACAGCACGGCCACAGTCTCGTCCAATCTGGTCGCGCTCTACAAGGCGCTCGGAGGCGGTTGGGAAACCGATATGCCGGTCGAAAAGACCGCTTCCGCGCGGTGACGCCCGACGTGGCCATCTGCGCGGTGCGTTAACCCGAAATTAACCGGCTGGCCCGCATCCAGGGTGCCATGCGGGTCTTGTTATCCCTCGGCTGGTGCGTGCTTGCGGCGCCCTCGTTCGGCGTTGATGCGAAGTGTCAGTTCGGCGACGTTAGATCTG
Source organism: uncultured Alphaproteobacteria bacterium (assembly GCA_963759425.1). Lineage (GTDB taxonomy): Bacteria > Pseudomonadota > Alphaproteobacteria > Acetobacterales > Acetobacteraceae > Rhodopila. The sequence goes on along the minus strand of CAVWZM010000011.1, from coordinate 159,819 downwards.
GTTCCGGGGTGGTCTCGAGGGCGGTCTTGCCACTGGCGCCAGGATGACTGGGCCAGCGCCGGCGTCCACCCAATCGGTCAGCCTGCTCGGCCTTGATTTTGCGGCGCTGAGTGTCGAAGAGGCAGCCCGTCGCGTCGCCGAACGTCCCCCGGGTGCTCCGTTCTGCTACGTCGTTACGCCGAACGCGGATCACCTGGTCCGCCTGAGCCGCGATCCTTGCTTGCATGAGATTTATCGCGACGCCGGTCTCTGTCTGCTCAACTCCAGGGTCGTAAGCCGCCTCGCTCGGATCCTTGGACTCGCCGTGCCGCCAACGGTGCCCGGCAGTGATCTGACCGCACATTTGTTGGCGAACCAGGTGCTGCCGGGGGAACGGATCACGATACTGGGACTCGAGCCGGCCTGGTTGCCGGCGCTCACGGCCCGGTACAAGCTGGCGACCCCGGCACACCACAATCTACCTATCTATTTTGATATCGATCCGGTCGCCTCGGAGGCCGCGGCCACGTTTGTTCGAGCCAATCCGGCGCGCTTTATCTTTCTCGCTGTCGGATCGCCACGGCAGGAGCGTCTTGCCGCAGCTATAGCCGCGGCCGGCGGCGCCACCGGGACTGGCCTTTGCGTGGGCGCCAGCCTGGCCCTTTTGGCCGGCGCGCAACGGCGAGCACCCGTCGCGATACAGCGCCTGGAGATGGAGTGGCTGTTCCGCCTGGCAACCAATCCTCGGCGCCTGGCGCGACGCTACCTGATCGAGAGCCCGCGGATCGTCAGTCTGCTCGTGCGGCAACGCCTGGCGGTCGGACGATCCGGCACAACGCCTCTCGTCTGATCCGGGATACAAGCGAACCGCGATACGCCTGATCATTGCGCGCAAGATAGGATGTGGCGGCCGGCGACAGCGTCAATCCGCCACGCCGTGACGCCATGTTTTGGGATGCGATGATGGCACGGAGCGTTTGCAGCAACAGCCCATTTCGCCAGCCCTTCACTAGATAGCCCGCCGTCCGGGGTGCTCTCGCCATCCAGCGCCGGCCGATCTTGCGCTCGATATGCAACCGGTTTCGAACGAAATAGAACCATCGGTCGGCCGACCAGCCGACCCGCTGCTCGCCACACACCTTGTGGCGGATCACGATGTCGCCTCGGTAACGTACTCGCCAGCCCAGGGCGATGGCGCGGAGGCAGAAATCAAACTCCTCCCAACAGAAGAACAATGAGGCGTCATAGCCACCGGCCTGTTCCCAGGCGGTACGGCGGATCGCGTGGCCCGCTCCGACATACGTAACCGTGTCGAAACACTCTCCCGCACGTGGCAGCAGGGTGACGGGATAGCCCCATGACGAAAGATCGTCTTGACCGTCCGAAAAGGTCACGATGCGGCAGCCTATCGCCGCCAGCCCGGGTTCGGAGTCAAGCGCCGCCACCATCTGCGCCACCGTGTCGGCGGTGGCGAATTCCGCATCGTTGTCCAGCGCGATGACCACGCGCCCGTGTCCGAGGCTGGAGGCGAAATTGCGCCCCCCGGCCACGCCCAGATTGTGATCCGCCACCAGCAGAGTCGCGTCGGTGCGGCCGAGCACCGCGTCGGCCAGTGCACGCAGTGCTTCGGGTCGGGAGCCTTGGTCGAGGATGAAGAGATGGCGTCGATACGCCGGTCTGCCCCAGCGCCGATGCGACCGCGGCAAGCGTTTCGTCGCTACGGTCCAGCGCCAGGATGATGATGTCCGCGTCGTAGTGCTCCAGGCGGAGGACCGATCGGCGCCGGCCACCGGACGGCACGATTACTCCTGGCATTCCAGCGGCGGGATGGCGAGGTAGGCGAGCCGCTTCATTTCCTTCCGTCCGCGGGAGACCGCGTCAAGGATCAACCCGCATGCCAGCGACAGGAACCCCAGCAGAACCAGACCCGTCGACAGCAGCGCGGTTGGCAACCGCGGGACCAAGCCGGTTTGAAGGAATTCGAGAACCACCGGGACACCCAGCCCGATACCGCCGGTCAGCAGGCACAGTGACGCCAGGGAGAAGACCTGCAATGGCCGTTCCTGCTCGATCAGCGTCACGATCGCCTGCATGATCCGCATGCCGTCGGAGACGGTCTTCAGCTTGGAGCGGGAACCGGCCGGACGGCTGCGATACGAGGTTCGCACTTCCTGGAAGGGCATGTGCAGCGCCAACGCATGCACCGTGAATTCCGTCTCGGTCTCGAAACCGACGGACAATGCGGGGAAGGACTTCACGAAGCGGCGGCTGAACACGCGGTAGCCGGACAGAAGATCGGTGATGCCGCTGCCGAAGCTCCAGGCAACGAGCTCACTGAGCACGACGTTGGCGATCCGGTGGCCGGGCCGGTAGGCGCCCGATGCGGTGCTGAAGCGCGCGGCGCTGACCATGTCGAGCTGACGACCGACCAGCATCGTCCGCATACCGGGAGCGGCCGCCGCGTCGTAGGTGTCATCACCGTCGACCAACACGTAGATGTCCGCCTCGATGTCGGCGAACATGCGGCGGACGACATGGCCCTTGCCCTGCAGCCGTTCACGCCGCACCACAGCCCCCGCTGCACGCGCCTGTAACATCGTATTGTCGCTGGAGTTGTTGTCGTAGACATAGATGATCGCCTCGGGCAGCGACCTCTGAAAGTCGGAGACGACCTTGCCGATCGCTGCCTCCTCGTTGCGGCATGGTATCAGCACCGCGACGCGCGGCTGGTTCGTGAGGATGCCGACCTGCTGCTCGAACGAACGGTCGGCGAGCCAACCCTGGGCCTCCTGCAAGCAGGTGATGGGGGCGCGCCGCGCTGACGGCCGCTGGTTCCGAGGATCTTACTTTCTCGATGGTCAAGGACATGGCGTGACTTCTGCCTAGTAGGCGTTCAGCATCCGCGCCACCGGGACGACGGTGCGGCATATTATCTTCAGGTCGACGCCGAAGCTCTGGGTCGCGATGTACTCAAGATCGCTGTCCAGGCGGCGAAGCAGTTTTTCCTCGGTGTCAGTTTCGCCGCGCCAGCCCCGTACCTGCGCCAGGCCTGTCATCCCCGGCTTGACGCTATGGCGCGCGGCGTAACGGCGCGTAACGCACTCGAATGGAAGGCCCGCGGCGCACGTGCCCGGGGCATGCGGGCGAGGCCCAACAACCGACATCGATCCCGCGAGAACGTTCAAAAGCTGCGGCAATTCATCGCACGACGTGCGACGCAGGAACGACCCGAACGGCGTCACCCGGGGATCATCGCGCCGCGCCTGCCGCCAATGCGTGGTGCCTTCCGCCGACTGGTACATGGTGCGAAATTTCAACATCACGAAGCGACGGCCGTGCAAGCCGATGCGCTCCTGATGGAACAGCGCCGGGCCGCCACTTGTCAGTCGGATCACGATGCCGACCACCAGCATCGGCACGGCAAGAACGACTAGCAGTGCGAGTGCGGTGACGATGTCCTCGGCACGTTTGACGCCCGCCCGGACGCCCGTATGCGTCGCGGTGACCGGGTGTGTGACGGACGACGGGAAGGAGATCGCGGCCATGGTTGGATCGCCGCTGCCATAGGCCAGCGGCGCGAAGTTGCGAGGTCGGAATGCAAACATGATCGCTGCGTCTATCGGTTGCGCTGCCGATCAGAATGGACGCGGATTGGTTAGAACCCGGTTAACGGCGCACACACATGCGAGCGGGCCTGCGAATTAATATGGGCAATACTTCGTCTCATCGATGCTGTGGCGGCATTGGCGACTTTGGCAGAACGTTTGTTCGAGCTCGGTTGCCCCCAGCACAAACGACCCGGACCACTAGCGAAAGACCACCCTGCGAGAGAGGGTGAAATTGACCAACATGCCCGCGATGGCCCCGGCCGATGTGGCGATCACTGGCTGGGTAGCCGCTGCGGCCACAAACGTCACGAGAATCGCATAAGTGCCCCGGTTCAGCACAAACCCTACGAGGTTGGTGATCACGAACATCGCCCACTGGCGGTGCGCGGGTCCGGTGCCATGCCCGCGGAAGGTCCAGACCCGGTTCAGCATCCAATTTCCGGTCGCGGCGACAAAATAGGCCAGGAACCCGGCGCCATACAGTCCAAAGGTGCCGCGCAGGCCGTACACAACAGCCGTGTCAATCACCAGGCCGATCACTCCGACAACGCCGAAACGCGCGAATTGGCGGGCCACGAGTAGGCGTGCCGGTGTCGCCGAGCGCCAAGATGGCGACGGCATCGGTCGGATCGTCGGCATGGCTTTCCCGGGTGGCTAGATTGATCGACCCCCTCTAGGGCGGCCGGTGCTTGCCTTGCAAGCACAGTTTGACTCGCGGCTCTTGCCTTCCGATCGCGGTGACACGCGGTGCCGATACCTATGTCGCGACCCGACAGATCTCAGCTCGATGGCGGTTCTCCCCGGCTTGTTCGGGCCACGAAACCACGCGGACCAGAAAGGTGATCCCTCCGCCGTCGCGTTTTATCATCGCGGCCGGCCGCCGGACTTGAAAGCCGCCTCGCTAGTTGCTGCACTGCTCAAATCCAGGCGTGAAGTCGGTACGGCTGTTCGAACCGCGTCGCCTGCAAACGAAACCGCTCAGGAGGACCCCCAGGTGCCAGTCGATTACGAAAAGCGCGATGGGGTTGCCTATGTCACCCTCAACAACCCGGCCAAGGCCAACATCCTCGACAAGCAAACGTCGGATGCGATTTCCGAAGCCTGGATCGATTTGTGGGAGGATCGGGACATCCGTTGCGCCATCGTCACGGGTGCAGGTGACCGGCACTTCTGCGGCGGCCACAACCTTGCGCCGCGTCCCGATCTCACGGCCGAGGACAGAGAGTATCTTCGCACCCAGCGCATCTTCTGGCCGCTCGCCGGCACCGTCCATGGTCAGAAGACCGGCCTCGACGGCCGCATGGGCGATCACTACCCACGTGTCTGGAAGCCGGTCATCGGCGCCATCAATGGCTGGGCCGCCGGCGCCGGCCTATACATGCTGCTGACCTCCACCGACATCCGTATCGCCAGCGCCGAGAACGCGCGCTTCAAATTCTCCCTCATCTCCCAAGGCTGGCTCGGCCACGGACCCGGCGCCAGTATGTTGATCCGGCAGCTTCGATACGTTGACGCGATGAAGATTCTGCTGACTGACGAACCGTTCGATGCCCGCGAAGCCCTGAGGGTTGGCCTCATCAACGAGGTGGTGCCGCACGTCGAATTGCTGGCGCGGGCGGAGCAACTGGCCCGTCACATCGTCACGCTGCCGCCGGTGGCCGTGCGCATGATGAAGGAGTTCATCGTCCGCTTCGGTGATCTGCCGACCGACCAGGCATGGCACGTGCAGACTCTGATCAACTCGCTGCTGATCCAGACGACGACCGACGGTGAGGAGGGTCGTCAGGCCTTCAACGAGAAGCGTCCGCCGCATTTCGACGGCACCCTTCGCCGCCGGGGGGAGCCCTGGCCGGAACTGTCCGAGGAGGACGCCAAGCGTCTGGACGACGCATACCGTAGCGGCGAGTTTTAGCCGGATTCGCGGCCGCGGTGCTGACGGCTTATCATCCCGCCGGAGGTCCGCGCTTGTGGGTGCCGCTCTTTCGAACGGTGCGGCGTGGCTATGGCTGCCGCGCTTGCAAACGGCTTACCTCCGGACCGTGGCCAGTTATGCCTAGGGGGGATCGTATGAAAGGAAAGAATAACGTGGATGCCACGCGGCGACGCATCTTGAGGGCGGGTCTCTCCGTGGTTGGTGGCGCGGTCGCGTCCGGTGCCGGCCAAGCCGCGGACAATGCTCCCGCCGGAAACCAGGCGGCCGGACAGCCTCCGCAGGAGAAGTTCTCGCCTGAAGCAGTCGGCTACCAGCCGACGCCAAATGATTGGCAGAAATGTCTCTTCTGTTCGTATTTTCAGGCACCCAGCACCTGCGCTATCGTCACCGGAACGGTCTCGTCCAAGGGCTGGTGCACCCGCTTCACCTTGCTGCACGAATAGCGTCGGGAAATCGGCAGGGCTTTGATACCCGGGCGCCGTATCTACATCGGACGGGCCGCGACCTACCCCAACGCTCCGGCACTGCCGCAGCGTGGCGATCTCCGTGGCCGACAGCCCAAGCACCGTCGCCAGCACCTGCTCCGTGTCCGCCCCAAGCCCCGGTGCCGAACCCGAGGCGCGACCGAAACTGGCACTCCAGGGCAGGCCAGGCAGGACGCCGTCGTCATGCATGTCCCAGAACCCACGCTCCCGCAGATGCCCACATGCCACCAAATCGAGTGATTTCGCCGCCGCTGCTGCCGCAACTCCCACCGCCACCAATTCGGCGGCCGTCGCGTAGGGGTCCCGTCCGCTGAACCATGCCCGCAACGCAGCGTCGATCGTGCAGCGGGCCTCGATACGCCCTTCCAGTCGTAGGCCAGTCAGGTCTGAAAGTGCCGGGACCATCGAACACAGCGCACGCCAGGCCGCATCGTCGGTCACCGCGATGGCGATCCAGTTGTCGTCTCCGGCACACCGCCAGACGCCGTGCGGCTCACAATTGGCGCCCTCGTTCCCGCGCGGTTCGGGTGGCGCCGAGAGCTGTGTTTCCAGCAACGGCCCCGCCATGGTCCAGAGCATCGCCTCGATCATCGAGAAGTCGACCCGAGCCACCTGCCCATCCTGCCGCCGCCGCCATATCCCGGCCGCGACGATGAACGCCAACATCAGCCCGCACATTGGGTCGAGCCACGCCATGCCGACCCGAGGCGGTGCGCCCCGATGCCGGTTCAATCCGGCAAACCCAGCGTAACATTGGAGCAGCGTCCCATAGGCAACCGCGTGCGCTTCGGGCCCGGTCCGTCCAAGTCCGGACGCCGAGACATACATCAGTCCGGGATTGACCGCGCCCAGGTCCGCCACCCCGAGGCCCAGCCGGTCCATCACGCCGGTGGCAAAGTTCTCCACCACCACATCGGCCCGCGCCGCCAGCGCCTTCGCCACACTCACAGCCTCGGGCTTCTTGAGGTCGAGCACGATCGCTTTCTTCGCCTGCCCGAGGACCGTGTGAAGTTCCGAGGTGCGTCCGGGGTCGCCCTGTCCCGGCGCCTCGACCTTGATGACCTCCGCCCCCATCGCCGCCAGATAACGGGTTGTCGTCGGTCCGGCGATCACCCAACTGAAGTCCAGCACACGGATACCCGACTAGCGGCAGTGCGCCAGCATCTGCCCGGGCCGGTGGGCGCTCTTCCGGCGCCAGTTGCAGCCCGAACGGCGGACCAGGTATCTGAACGGGGACGCCGCCGATGACCTCCGTCCGATAAAAACCGCGATGCCGCAACTGCGGGCTCCCAAGCTGCTCGGCCGGTTCACGCAACGGAAAGCTGGGCACGTGAGCCGACTGCGCCGTGTCCGCGATCCACTGTTTATCGTGCTGCCGGCTCCAGTCCGACATCAGTGTATGCAGGTCATCCCAATTGGCGACCCGGTCGGCCTTGCGGGCAAAGCGGGCCTCGCTGCCCCAAGTCGGAGAACCCATAGCTGCGAGCCAGGACAGAAATTGCCGGTCTTCGCGCGGAGAGATCGCCGCGTAGCCGTCCCGTGCCGGCAGGATGCAGACCGTCGCCCCATTTCCGTCCGCTTCTCGTTTGCGAGACCACCCGTTGCCTCCTGTTCCGGCACGGGTCAGCTCAGCTACGGCCATCGTTGCCAAGGCCTCCTGGATCGACACATCCACGACGGCGCCGACCGTCTCGGCCCCCGCCGGCCGCGGCCGCCCGAGAAGCGCGGCGTGCATGCCTGCACAGGCGGCGGCAAGTCCACCAAGGAATGCCGATTGCTCGCCGGTCGGGCGGATCGGCGGCTCATCGAAGTCGTCAACCTGTCCTGTCAGCATCCGGGCAATGCCACTGGCAAAGCACAGCGTCAGGTCGGTCGCTGGTTCGTTGGCTCGCTTGCCGGCTTGTCCAAACGGCGAGATCAGAACCATCGCCGCCCGCCGATTGATCCGCCGTATCGCTTCCTCGTGGTGACCGCGTGCCCGGAGTTCCGAGGGGCTGCCCTCGCAGATGATCAAGTCTGCCGCCGCCACGGCGTCCGTCACATCCTCGGCTGCGATCGTCGCACCGCGGTTGAGATGTTCGCCAAGCCAAGTGGACCGGTCGGGATCGGCGCGGCGAACATCCGCCCCGACGTCGGCAAGCATGCGCCCGCACACCGCGGCGGCCAGCCCCGGCCGAGCTGCACCACGCGGAAACCGATCAATAGCGACATGAACGTGTCCCCTCTCCGCCGAACGATGCACCGAGGCGCGGCGCGTCACCAATAGGGTTCCGCCGGTCGCGGAGTGCAGAGAACGCTCTGTGGCGCCGATGATGCGCGGGGCATCAGCCGCAATGCACTTGGCTAATATCAGCAGCCTTGGGGCTGGCCGGTATGCGCGCTGGGTTGTCGCGTCGGCCGACGCACCGATCAGTAGGCATCTGGCGGGGCGACATAGCGAGACAGGTCACGTTTGGCCCGCCAGCAGCATTAGGCGTGCTCGTCGAACCCTTCGAACCGCATGAAGCTGCGGGCCGGAGCACGTGTTGTCGTCAGCGTATTCTCGGGCGCGTCGGGATCGGCGTGGCCCAGCGCCATGCCGCAGACAACGGTTTCCTCCGGGTCAAGGCCCAGCACCGGACGGATCGCCTGGTGGTAGTGAGACCATGCTGCCTGGGCGCACGTATCAAGACCCCGGCATCGGGCCGCTGTCATGACGTTCTGCAGATACATGCCGTAGTCCAGCCACGACCCCGTAGCGAGGCGCCGATCGATGGTGAAGATCATGCCGACAGGGGCATCGAAGAACTGGAAGTTGCGGCGATGCTGCGCCCTCATCTTGGCGGCCTCGCCGCGAGCGATCCCCAGCAGCCCGTACAACTCCCACCCGACGGCGCGGCGCCGCGACAGGAACGGCTCGAAAAACTCATCGGGATAATACTGCACTTCCTGTATGTGCCCCGGCTCCTGCCGGTCGAACGCCGATTGCACCGCGTCGCAGAGCGCTTGCTTCGCGCTCCCAGCCAGCACGTATCCGCGCCACGGCTGCATGTTGGTCCCGCTCGGCGCACGCGCGGCGACGTCCAGGATTGCCTCGACCGTCGCCACCGGGACCGGCGTCGGCAGGAAGCGCCGGATCGATCGGCGCGACGAAATGGCGTAGTCCGCCGCGCCGGCGTCGCTTACAGACATATCCATCAGGTGTTCGCTTCCAGTTTGCCAATGAAGTCGCGCAGTGCGGGCGCCCATTTTCCCGCATCGGCGCCGGACGCCAGATGGCCATGCTCACTGTCGATTTCCACGTAGGACGCGTCCACGCCGGCGGCTCGCAGGCCCGCCATCACACCGGGCGCCAGACTAGGCGGAAACAGCGCATCGGTGCGTGACAGAACATAAAGCACCGGCACCTTGATCCTGGCGAAGTCCCGGCTCACGTCATACCCGTCCATCGCGCGGCCCAGAATAAACAACGAATTGGCATCAAATACATCAGCCCAGGCCGAGGCGATGCGGTGCAATTCCCGGTCGCGCTCCGCCGGATCGGGAAACTGCTCGGCCAGGCTTTCGGCCAGCCCGTAGCGCGTCAGTGTATCGATCCGCAGCGCCGTCAGCGTCCCGTGCACCCCGCCACGGTCGTAGTAATCCCCGCCGTTCCAGTTCGGGTCCGGCTCGAACCATTTCAGCAATGCCGCGACGCGGTCCGAAGCCGGAGGCAGCGGCGAGGTCACCACCGGCACCACGCCATCCATGAAGTCGGGAAACGTCACTGCCCACTGAAACGCCTGGAAGCCACCATAGGACGGCCCGACCACCGCGCGAAGATGCGTCGCGCCCAGGTGCTCGCAGCAGCCGCTTCTGCGCGGTGACGATGTCGACCACCGTGATGTGGGGGAACCTCGATCCATAGGGGCGTCCGGTTCGCGGGTCGGTCGAGGCCGCGTTGGTCGAGCCGTAGCTCGATCCCAGCATATTGGAACAGATGACAAAATAACGGTCCGTGTCGATCGGTGCGCCAGGGCCGATCAGCGTGCTCCAGGCGCCTTCCGACGAAGCGACGCCAGGCTCGATCATCCGCGGTCCGCTGGTATAGCCATGCGTGACCAGAATGACGTTCCGCCCGTCCGGCGCCAGCCTGCCACGAGAGGCATAGGCCAACGTGACATTCGGCAGCACCTCGCCGCTTTCCAGGCGAAAATCGGTGAAGCTGAATGTGTCGTGGGTGATCCCGGTCATGGCGGATCCTTGCGCTGATCCGGAGCAGGTTGCCACTGGCCGGCGCCGCCATGCGAATCAAGCTGCGCCACGCGCGATGCGCCCGACGAATAGAAGGACCGACGCCCCATGGAATTCGGCATTGCCGTCGCCACCGCCGCCGACAGTTGGAAAATCGTCGAACGCGCCGAACAGCTCGGCTTTTCCCACGCCTGGTTCTACGACACCCAGATGCTGTGCGCGGATTGCTTCGTCGCGATGGGCGCCGCCGCGGTCAAGACCTCGCGCATCCGCCTCGGCACCGGCGTGCTGATCCCGTCCAACCGCATTGCCCCGGTCACCGCCAACGCCTTTGCCTCGCTGAACCAGCTTGCCCCGGGCCGTATCGACTTCGGCGTCGGCACCGGCTTCACCGGCCGCCGCACCATGGGCCTCGGCGCCATGAAGCTCGCCGACATGGAGGAATACATCCGCGTCGTCATGGGGCTGCTGCGTCGCGATGTGGTGGACTTCGAAATCGAGGGCAAACGGCGCAAGATCAGTTTCCTCAATCCCGAACTTGAACTGATCAATCTGACCGATCCGGTGCGCCTGTGGCTGTCCGCCTTCGGGCCAAAGGCGAGGGCGCTGACCGCCAGGTTGGGCGCCGGCTGGGTGAATTTTGTCGGCGACGTCAGCGGCGGGATCGCGGCGGTGCAGGCCATGCGGGCGAGTTGGACCGCCGCCGGACACGATGCCGCGGAGATGTCAGCGGTGGCCTTCGCGCTGGGTTGCGTGCTGGAGCCGGGAGAGGCCTCGGACAGCCAGCGGGCCATGGCGCAGGCTGGGCCACGCGCAGCGGTGCTGTTGCACCGGGTCGCCGACGAGGCATTGTCCGGCCTGCCCAACACCTCGGCCGTGCCGGCATCCGTTGCAGAGTCCGGTCGCGGCCTATGTCGAGCTGGCCCGATCATTCCGAGCCGGAAGATGCCCGCTATCTGCAAAACCACCGCGGGCACCTGATGGCGGTAAAGGACATCGAACGGCCCTTTGTGACGGCCGAGATGATCCGCCAGACAACTTTCACCGGCACACATCGGATCTGGTCGAGCGGATCGCTGCTTTGCGTGATGCCGGCTACACGCAGTTCACCATTCAGCTCACGCCGGGACAGGAAGCGGCGATCGAGGACTGGGCACGGATCAAGGCTGCTCTGTAGCTTTTCGCCCTGCTGAACGACGGGTTCACCGCGGAACGCGGCCGGGCGCGGGCGAATGTAGGGGAAGTCGCCCGGTCTAAAGCTTGCGCCGGCCGCCGGCCCGTGAAAGCATCCCCGCGAACAGCGGAAAACAAGCGAAAGTAAGGAGTTTCCATGGACGTCGGCATGATGATGGCCTTTACCAGTTACGGCTGGGAGAACTGCCCGGACGCACGCGTCTGGGATGAGGAAATCCGGCTGGCCCGGCTCGCGGCTGATTCCGGCTTCAACTGCCTCTGGTCCGCCGAACATCACTTCGCCGACTATTCGTTCGTGCCCGACAACATCCAGCTCATGAGCTATCTGACGGCGGTATGTCCGAACATCGACGTCGGGACGGCAGCGGTGATCCTGCCCTGGCATGATCCGCTGCGGGTCGCCGAACAAGCCTCGGTGCTGGACCTTCTGTCCAAGGGCCGGTTCCGTTTCGGCATGGGCCGCGGCCTCGCCCGACGCGAATTCGCCGCCTTCCGCCTCAACATGGACGAATTGCGCGGACGCTTCGATGAGGCGGCGCCGATGATCGTCAACGCGCTGAAGACCGGCTTCATGGAGGGCGACGGGCCGTTCTACAAACAGCCGCGCGTCGAAATCCGTCCGCGCCCCACGCACTCGTTCGAGGGCCGCATCTACGCCGTCGCATCCAGCGAGGACTCGGTCATTTCAGCCGCGAAGCTCGGCGCCCACATGGTGATGTTCGCTGACCGGCCATGGGAGATGCGGGCGCCGGTCATCCAGCAGTGGCGCGAGCTGCATCGCAAATTTCATGGCACCGAACCGCCGAATCTCCTGCTGACCGAGTTCTGCATCTGCGGCAGCAACCTGGCCGAGACCGAGGTGGAGGCCCGCAATTATCAGGGCAAGTTCGTCGAAAGCAATTTCCACCACTACGAGTTCCTGGGCGAACATTTCAAGACGGTGAAAGGCTACGACGCCTACCAGCAGAAGGCCGAGATCGCGCGCAAGGGCGGACTTGAAGGCGCCGTGAACGGTTTCATGCAGGCCGCGAGCTGGGGCACGCCCGACAAGATCCTTCGTGGGCTCGAGGCACGCCGCAAGATCGTCGGCGATTTCGAACTCAACTTTGCCTTCCGCTTCGGTGGCACGCCGTATGACGTCTCGGAGCGCAGCCTGAAGCTGTTCGCCAAGGAGGTCCTGCCGGTGCTGCACTCTTGGGGAACCACCGGGGCTGGCAAGGTCGGCCGCATGAGCCGATAATCGAACGGCGCGGGCGCTGAAGTAGCACAGGCCTTGGCTGATCCGCGCCATTCGATTGGCACCGACGTCGGCGGGACCTTCACTGACCTGGTGTTCCGCGCGGCGTCCGGCGAGGTGCATTGCTTCAAGCTCCCAAGCACGCCGGCGCTCCCGGGTGAAAGCATCCTCACCGGGGTCGCTGAAATCCGTCGCGCGCTCGACCCGGCGCGGGATAGCTGGCGCGATGCTCATCACACCCACAGCAGCACTGTCGCTACAAATGCCTTGATCGAGCGACGCGGGGCGCGTGTCGGGCTGATCACCACGGCGGGTTTCCGCGACGTGCTCGAGTTGCAGCGGCTGGCGATCCCGCATCCGATGCGCTTCGACAGCCGCCGTCCCGAGCCTTTGGTGCCTCGCGAGTGGTCGCGCGAGGTGCGCGGCCGCATCGGTCCTGATGGCCACGAGATCGAGCCGTTGGATGAGGCGGGACTGCTGGAGGCCGCGAAAGCACTGGCGGCGGCCGGAGTCGAAATAGCCGTCGTGGCCTTCATCCACAGTTATCGCAACCCGGCGCATGAGCGGCTGGCACGCGACCTCGCCGAGCGGCACGGTGTCGGTTTGCGGATGGAACTGTCGACCGATATCTGGCCGCAGGCCCGCGAATACGAGCGTGCCGTGCTGACCACGATCAACGCCAGCATCCGGCCGATCGTCGAGGCCTATGTGCATCGCCTGACCGAGGGCCTGTCCGAGGCTGGCCTTGCGGTGCCGGCGCGTATCGCCCGCTCCAACGGCGGCGCGGAATTGGCCGCCACGATGCGTGAACGTCCGGTCGCGGCCCTGCTGTCCGGTCCGGCGGCGGGTGTCGCCGGCGCGGCCGGCGCGGCGGAGGATGCCGGTTGGCAGGCAGCCGACCTGATGACGCTGGACGTCGGCGGCACCAGCGCCGATATCGGCGTCATCCGCGACGGCCAGCCGGTGCTCAGCAGCGAGGAACAGGTCGGCGATTTTCCCGTGCTCATTCCGACCGTGGCGGTGTCGAGCATCGGCGCCGGAGGGGGCTCGATCATCTGGATCGATACCGCCGGATCGCTCAAAGTTGGGCCGACCAGTGTCGGTGCCGATCCGGGACCGGCTTGCTACGGCAGCGGATCGATGACCCCGGCTTTGACCGACGCCTTCCTCGTGGCGGGCCTCCTGACCCCCGGCCAGCGTCTCGGCGGCAGGCTGGCCCTGCGACTGGAACCGGCGCGTCAGGCGTTGGCCGCCATCGGGCAACGCCTCGGCCTGACCGAGGAGCAGGTCGCCGACGGCGCGATCCGCGTGGCGACCGCCATGATGGCGGCGGAGGCTACCCGAGTGCTGGCACGGCGCGGCGTCGATGCACCACGGTTCCGCATGGTGGCGTTCGGCGGCGCGGGGCCGATGATGGCCGCGCTGATCGCCGAGGAGATAGCCATCGACAGCATCCTCGTCCCGCCCTTCCCGGGCGCCCTCAGCGCGCTCGGCGCGGCATGCGCGGACATCGCCGGCGACCTGGTGAGGCCGGTCTATGCCCGCCTGCGCGCTTTATCCGCGGCGGCGCTGACCAAGGCCTATGACGCGCTGCGGGACGACGCCGGCAAATGGATCTCCGAGCAGTCCACCGCCGCCGATGTGGGGCCGTTTCGCGCCACCTACACGGCGGAGATGCGCTATGAGGGCCAGGGCTACGACGTCGCCGTGCCGCTCGACCAGGCGTGGCTTGCCGGTGCCGACCGCGACAGCATCGCGACCGCCTTTCACGCCGCCCATCGCAACGTCTACGGCCACGCCACGGAGGCCAACGAGGTCTGGCTGAAAGAATTGCGCGTGCATCTGTCGGGTACGATCCCCCGGCCGCGCATGCGCGCGGTGACGACCGAAGCGGCCGAACCGGCTTCGCAGCGCCCGATCCGGGTGCTCGGCCGGACGGTCGAGGCCGCGGTCCTGAGCCGTGCGGCGCTGGCAGGCGGCGATGTGGTGCAAGGGCCGGCGATCCTCAACCAGATGGACACCACGACGCTGGTTCCGCCCGGCTGGCAGGCCAGCCTCGCACCATCCGGCGCCGTGATCCTGGGCCACGCCGGCGCGGAGCCGCGGCGATGAGCAACGATGCGGTCAGTGTCGAGATATTCGCCAATCTGTTCAAAGCCATCGTCGACGAGATGGCCTGGATTCTGCTGCGCTCCTCGCACACGACCTTCGTCAAGGAGACCCAGGATTTCGCCGTGGCGCTGGTGACGCCGGACGGTGAGACCTTCGCCTATCCTTACGGTTCCGGGGCGACCCCGATCATGGGGGTGCCGATGCATGCCGGCACCCGGGCGGTCGCCGACTGGGCACCGGGCGACGTGCTGATGACCAACGACCCGTACAGCACCGGCGGCATGGTCATGCATCTGAACGACATCTATCTGTTTCAGCCGATCTTCGCCGACGGCGTCCTGCTGTGCTTCGCCTGGACCTTCATTCACTGCACCGATGTCGGCGGCTATGCGCCCGGCAGTATCGACATGCGGAACAACGAGGTGTTCCAGGAAGGGCTGCGGCTGCGACCGGTGCGGCTGTACCGCGGCGGCGAGCTGAACACCGAGCTGTGGAACATCTTCGCCGACAACTGCCGCATTCCGTCGCTGAACTGGGGCGATATCACCGCCTGTGTCGCGGCGCTGAACAAGGCGAACGAGCGCATGCAGCGCCTGGCGCGGCGCTATGGCCGGACGGAGGTCGCGACGGCGATCGGCGGCACCCTGGACCGCACCGAGCGCATCACCCGCGACGTGCTGGCACGCATTCCAGTCGGCGAATACTGCTTCGTCGAGTTCTTCGAGGACGACTATATCAGCGACCTGCCGGTGCGCATCGCGCTGCGCCTGATCGCGCACGGCGATGGCCGGGTGACGCTGGACTATACCGGCTCCGACCCGCAGGTGCGCGCCGCGCTCAACCTGCCGACCGGATCGATGCGGCATCATCCATTCCTGTCCCTCGGCCTCACCAACTTTGTCGTCACGAAGTCCGAGGCGATCCATATCAACGCCGGCATCCTGCGCTGCATCGATCTGGTGCTGCCGGAGGCGTCGGTGGTGAACGCACGTTTTCCAGCGGCTTGCGGCATGCGTTTCACCACCGTCATGAGGGTGCATGATCTGGTGGTCGGGGCGCTGACCAAGGCGCTGCCGGGGGAAGTGCCGGCGGGCGGCGGCAATACCTTGGTCGTGTCGTATATTTCGACGTCTGAACTGGGCGAGACCGGCCGCGTGGTGGTGGCCAATCCCGTGCTGGGCGGCTCCGCCGGCGGACCGGATCGGGACGGCATTTCGGGCACCGATTTTTCCGTCGCCTTTCTGCGCAACGTTCCGGTGGAGGTGCTGGAATCGGAGGCGCCGGTGCTGGTGCATCGTTACGCGCTGGTGCCGGACTCGGAGGGTGCCGGCCGGTTCCGCGGCGGTTTCGGCGTGGCCTACGACGTGGCGATCCTGCACCCGAGCGCTGTCGTGGTGATGCGTGGCAAGGATCGTTTCCGCTTTGGCAGTTGGGGCGCCTTCGGCGGTCGCGGCGGCAGCGTCTGCGGCAATGTCGGCCAACGCGGCGGCGCGGAGCACGACATCGGCAAACAGACCGTCTACCGGCCCGAGCTGGGTGAGGTGATCAAGCTGTGGAGCGGCGGTGGCGGCGGCTATGGCGACCCTCTGACGCGGGACGCGCAGCTTGTGGCGCGTGACGTTGCCGCTGGTCTGGTTTCGGTGACCCGCGCCAGGAAAGTTTACGGCGTGGTCCTGCAGGAAGGTGCGGTAGACGTGGCGGCGACCACACGCCTGCGGCAAAACCTGGCGGCTGACAAAGCCCCACACGGCATCCTATGACTTCGGGCCGGCCCGCTCGGAGTGGGAGCGGGTCCACGGTCTTGCGGCCGGTCTGATCGCTGACTGGTTGCCCGGAATTCCCGCCGGAACACGACGCTACGCCCAGGCTCAGGTCTATCGCCGCCTGCACGCGACCGGTCGCGGCCCATACCGGGCGCCGGAAGTGGAAAGCATCCTGACCGATGTTGCGGCCGAACTGGGCGCGGTTTGGCGGGAGGAGGCCGCGGGTTGAGCAGCGGCCGGTCCAATGTATGGCGGACTTCGGAACCAATAAACTAGGTATTGGAGACGGAAAGCGGTGATGGATCTCGGATTTCTTGGCCTCGGTCAGATGGGCGGCGCCATCGCAGAACGCTTGTTGGGCAACGATGTGCGGCTGCACGTCTTTGACCCCGCTGCCGCCGCCTCGGCGCGATTCCACGATCTTGGGGCCGTTGCGCAATCCTCGCCTGAAGCGGTTGCGGCCGCCGCGCCGATCGTCTTTGCCTGCCTTCCGGCACCTTCGATCAGCGAGCAGACCGCGGAGAAGCTTGCCGCCTCCCCTGGCGCGATGCGAATCTACGTCGAGATGTCCACCATCGGCCGACGCAGCATCATCGCTATCGCGGAACGGCTCGGCGCCCACGGTGTGACCGTCGTTGATTGCCCGGTAAGCGGTGGACCGGCCGGCGCTCGCGCGGGCACCCTTGCAACGATCGCAGCAGGACCACGCCCGGCGCTTGACGAATTGCGCCCGCTGCTCGCCCGGATCGGCAGTTCACCCTTCGAGATCGGTGAACATCCGGGCCTCGGACAAATGATGAAATTGGTCAACAATCTCATGGTCATCGCCAACCAGACGATTGCCTTCGAGGCGTTGGTGCTGGGCGCGAAGGGCGGCCTCGACCCGGACCTGATGGTCGAGGTGGTGAACAAATCAACCGGGCGCAGCACCGTTACCGAAACGATGGTGCCGAAGGCCGTGCTCACGCGCAGCTTCGATTTCGGCGCGCGTCTCGCGGTGCCATATAAGGATCTGGCACTCGGGCTGGCCGAAGCCGAGGCGCTCGGCGTGCCGATGTGGACCACCGAAACCGCACGCCAGGTCTGGCGGTTCGCGATCGACCAGGGCATGGGCGAGGAGGATTATTCGGCGCTGATCAAGCTTATGGAAGGCTGGGCCGGGGCCGAAGTGCGTGGCGGCAAGCCAACTTCTGGCTGACAACAAACCATGATCGGGGCGACTATGAAAGTAACACGACGAGCCGGCCTCGGCGCGGCCGCTGCAACGGCGATCGTCGGAACAGGCCGGCGCGGGCGAACTCAGCAGCCAGTTGTTCGGATCGGCGTGCTGACCGATTTGTCGGGACCGTTCCGGGATATCACCGGCCCTAACGGCGTCGTGTGCGTGCGACAGGCGGCCACCGAGTTCATGGCCGGCAATCCCGGAATTGCCGTCGAGGTGATCGCCGCCGACCACCGCAACAAGCCCGATGTCGCCGCCAGTATATTGCGCGGCTGGTTTGATCGCGACGACGTCGACATGGTGATCGACCTCGCGAATTCGGCGGTGGCGCTCGCCTGCAACAACGTTGCGGCGGAAAAGAACAAGGTCTGTATCGTCACCGCCGGCGGCACCTCGGCTCTCACCGGACCCGCCTGCACGCCCAATCTGGTCCATTGGACCTACGACAGCTGGAACCTCGCGCACTCGACTTCGACGGCTCTGACGCGACAGGGAGGTAAGACCTGGTTCTTCATCATACCGAACTATGCTTACGGCAAGGCGATCGAGGCCGACGCTTCTCGCTTCATCGAGCTATCTGGCGGGCGAGTGCTCGGCTCTGCCGTCTACCCGTTTCCCGAGACGACGGATTTCTCGAGTCTCCTGCTCCAGGCACAGGCGAGCGGCGCCAAGGTGATCGCCTTCGGTGCCGGCGGTACCGATTTCATCAATCTTGTGAAACAATCCCGCGAGTTCGGCCTCAATCAGAGCGCCACGCTCGTTGGAATGACGGGATTTATTACCGACATCCTGGCCATGGGTCCCTCTGTGTCGGAGGGACTGGTGATGACAGAGAACTTCTACTGGGATCTCAACGACCAGACCCGGTCCTGGTTCGCGCGGATCAAACCGCAACTAAGTGTCCCGGGCGATCCCGAACTCGATGCAAGCGGGCAACTATGCCGGGTCGTTGCACTTTCTTAAAGCTGTAAAGGAACTGGGCGTCGCTCAAGCGAAAGCGTCAGGACGCGAGACGGTCGCAATGATGAAGAAACTGCCGACCGATGACGACTGTTTTGGCCAAGGCTCGATCCGCGAAGACGGGCGGAAAATCCACGCCGCGTATCTTTTCCAGGTCAAGCCCGCGGCCGAGGTGCGCGAACCTGGCGCGGTCTACCGGCTGCTCGTGACGACCCCAGCCGCCGAAGCCTTCAGGCCGATGTCCGAAGGCGGGTGCAAGCTGGTTAAGGCCTGACAGCGGTTCAGATGCCGAGCCCGGCCCCGTCGGTGCGAAATTGGCGAAATCGGAAAAATAGGCGACAGGGCAGGCGTCGCCTGGAGGGGTCGCTGGCCCGAAGGTCAAGAACAATCGGTCACTTCGGCCACACGGCGGATGCCGACCGAGGCCCGGCCGCACCGGCATTGACGGCGATCGCCAGGGCGCAAAGAGGAACAGGAGTAGCGCCAGACGTAGCCCGACCGCGTCGGCCAGCACCCCGATGGCGGATGGCCCGAGCGAGGAAAGCACCATAGCCCATGGTGGTGGCCGTGGCGATGCCAGCGCCGGGAGCGACGCCCGGGACACGGCCGGCCGCGCTGAACAGCAACGGCACGACGTTCGCCTGCCCGAAGCCAGCAACGGTCAGGCAGACCGTGACCACCAGCGGGTCAGGCACCGCGCAAGCCAGCGTTATCGCCACGGCAACGACGCCAGCCCCGCCGACCAGCACACGTGCAGGCCCAAAGCGGCGGGTGAAGGCATCGCCGGCAAAGCGGGTCGCGGCCATGCTCAGCGAGAACCCGGCAAGACCGCCGGATGCCAAGCCGAGGGAGGCGCCGTCGACCTCGTGCATGTAGACCGCGGTCCAGTCGAACACCGCACCCTCGACCAGAAAGGCAAGCAGGCAGAGCAGTCCGATGCCGAGCGCGGCGCGCCGTGGCCAGGCGAGGCCGCGCCCTGAGGTGGTTTCCCCGCGACGGTCAGCCAGCGCGCGGCGGCACGACGGCGACCACTTCAGCGCGGCCGCGACGACAAGCACGCTTTGGAACGAAAGCGAGGCCTCGGTCAGCGTGCCGCCCACCGCCGCTCCGGCGAGGCCCCCGAGACTGAACCAGCCGTGAATGCCGGACATGATGGGGCTGCCCCAGGCACGCTGGATCACCGTCGCCTGGGTGTTCATGGCGACGTCGAGGCCCCCGATGGCGACGCCGGTAAACAGCGTGGCGGCGAGCAGCCAGGCATAGGTCGAAGCGGCGCCAAGTAATACCAGGGAAGCCGCGCTCGCGAGGCCGGTGGCGATGACGGTGCGGACGCCGCCGAAACGAGTGGTCAAGGCACCGGTGAGCGGCATCGTCAGGATCGCGCCGAGGGCGAAACTCAACACGACCGTCGCGATACCGGAATCAGTCAACCAGAAGGCCAGCTTGACGCGAGGGATCTGCGACGCCCAGGTGCCGGTATCAAACCCGCTGGCCCAGAATACGAGCGCTATCGCCCGCCGCGCCGGGACGGGTCGATGGGTCTCGCTGCTGGAAAGTATCAGTGGGTATCGGTGTGGTAGGTCTTTCCGACGATGACCCAGCCTTCTTTCAGCCGCGCGAGCGTCAGGTAGTCGGTGAAATAGCGCGGTGGGATCGCGCATTGCACCTTGGCCATGGCGGTTGCCGGGCCTGACGGTCGATCGTGACAACCCCGTCGTGGCGGGCAGGTCGCGGCTCTTTGGCGAGGGACGGCCCTGCACCAGGTCGAACCAGGCGGCGCGCGGCATCACCGCCAGCGTGCCGTCCTCGGCAGCGGTCCGCAGATCGGCGGTGGGATGGAACGCCGCGCGGAGCTTTTCAATGTCGCCTTCGTACATGCCGTCGAAGTATGTCTGCAGGACTGCCTTGATGGCGGCCAGATCGTCACTCATGATGTTTGCTCCCTCACGGGCGGCCACTCTGGCGCAGTCGGCCGCCCCGGCGCAATGGCCGAAAGGGGCGGCCGGGCGCGACACCGTTCGCATACATCGCTGACTACATGCGGGCGATCGCGCATTTCGGAAGACGGACGCAGCGCCTCAGGCGATTGGCCACGTGAAACGGATATTGTTCTTCGCGAGGCCTCGAGCACGACCGCGATTCCGCCCGGACTTGATCATCCACTCCAGCCTGTGGTCGCGATATTCTCGCCGCATCGCGCCCGACCTGAATCGCTGAACGGCATCGGCCATGGAGTGCCTCGCCGCCATGAACTCCTCGAAGGTCCGCGCGACGGAGGTCCGCTGCCGAATGCGGCCGAGCCACAGATCGAGTGGCGTGCCGGGTGCCGGGGCAATCCCGAACGTCGCGGAGCGGTTCAAGAAGGGCGCGACGGAGAGATCGGCCCAGCCGAAACTGTCGCCGGTGAACCACTCCCGGCCGTCAAGTTGTTGTTCGAGCCAGCGTTGGATTTCGGCGGTCTGCGCGGCGGCGGTGGCACGCAGGCCGTCCGCCGCGGCGCCCTCGGCTCGACCGAACCACTCGATTTCGCCGAGACCCCAGTTGATCGCCTCGTAGCTGGTGTCGCAGACGTCCTCGATCATGCGCGCCCGCGCTCGTTCGGCTGCACCCGGCGGCAGCAACGGCTTTCGCGCTTTGGCTCGATGGGGCAACAGGCTGGGCTTGACGGATCAACGACTGGAACTCGGCCGCTACCTGTTCGGCAAGTACGGCGGTCACGTCGTCTTCTTCGGCCGCTTCGTGGCGCTGTTGCGGACCTTCGCCGCGCCGCTGGCTGGGGCAAACAAGATGCCGTGGCACAGCTTCCTGCTGTGGAATTCGCTGGGCGGAGCGGCCTGGACAAGCCTCTACGGTTTCGGCGCCTATTTCCTGGGTGACGCGGCGAAGCGCCTGAGTGGACCCCTCGGCGTTGGCCTGGCGCTGCTTGGAGCAGCCGCACTGCTGGCAGCCATAATATTCGTTAAACGCAACGAAACCCGGCTGCTGGAAGAGGCGCGAAACGGGATGGGCGCGACCGGGCCGGGAAGGTGAGTTGATGACGGCCAGCAAAGTGGCGTTCCGTGGTGCGCCGTGACCGTCCGTCCGACCCGCGACCAGAGCAATATCAGCCTGACCGGAATCGCGAAGCGAATCAGGCTGATGGAATTGCTCGCGAACCAAGCGGGAGTGTGGATTACTGCCGAGCCTGATACTCCGCGGCGCCGCCATTTTGCAGCCCGTCGAACAACACAATCACGCGCAACATTCCGTCGGCGTCCCCAATGGGCAGCACGGCCTCCGCCTTCGCGCGATTTTCATTCCCGCATCGCGCGCCCGAGCTCAACACGTCGTCGAGTTCCAGGATTCGCCGCGCCTCGCTCTGGCCCACGAATGGCGGCAGCGCAACGAAAAGGCCAAAGTGAGTGGCGCAATCGTCACGCGTCGGGCCGCCCAGAACCAGCAACCTTCCGCCGGGCAGCGGCGCGAGGTCGCGGATTCCGACCCCGGGCCCCAGCGCAACTGTTGCAACGGTCGGCGCGGCTGCCAGGGGAGCGGGACCCTCGGCGAACAGGTCCGCCACAGGAACGCCCACTACGAACGCATGGTTCACGGCGGGGGCACGCACGCCCGCGTACAGGATCGCGCCGTCTATTGCGATACCTTCGACGTTCAGACCATCAGGTCCGTCACCTTGCAGGGTCGTTGCGTAGGCATCTTTCAGCCCGTCCGCTACTCGCAGCGCGTCAGCCAGCCGAAAGGTCGTTTCGACAAACGCCGTGGTATCTTCATCGTCGCCAACGATCCTGTCGTCACGATCCACCAGCCGACCCGCCGGATTGAGCCGGAACCTGGCGATGATGAACGAGGATGGCGAATACCTGCCGGCTTTCCGTGAGCAGCCGTGCGAGCCGATGACATAGAAGTAGGGCGCGGCGTAGGCGACACCTTCACCGTCGAGATCATCGAATTTCCCCGATATCGCCGGGCAGCGGATTCCAGTCGGTTCGGCGCCGACGATCCTCGCCGGGCGAGATTTCCCAATGAGCGCGATCCGCCGGCCAGCTCGCAGCGTTCCAGCCTCAAGCACCGCGGTCTGCGCGGCGCGGCCTTGATCGTCGATCGCCACGCAAACGCGCTGGCCGGAGGCTTCGGGTGCACAGGCGATGCCGCTCAGGTTGGTCGACGGCTTGCCTTTGTCGTCGGTGAACTCGCCGTCGACCGCGATCAACTTCGACGGTCCAGCCGCCGGCGCGTGGTGCATCCCCCAGGCCATGCAAATCGCCGCTGCCAACAGCAGCTTTGTTGCAGTTGACAACCCTTTTGCAGTTAGTCAACCCTTTTGCAGTTGTCATCTCATGGCCTCCCCTTTGCGCGGTCGTGCGGCGGCCAGTTTCAGCCGACCAACCCTTCCGGCGGCCACTGGAATTAAACCGCTTTCGGCACAAACCCGTCCGCCAGTCCCCAACCCGCCAGATCGTATTTCGCGCCGTGCACCGTGCCATCGCCGACAGCAATGGTATTCTTACGGGCCAGCACGTCGCCCTTGAATTTTCCCTTGATGGTGTCGGCTACGACCTGAGCAATCGCGCGACGCTTGTCGACCGCGGCCATTCCGCTGGTGATCTTCGATTGCGCCGACTTGAGTCGGCCCTTCGACCGCATGCCGCCATTCTGCACCGCGACGTCGAACAGCAGCAGCAGATCGAGTTCCTCCGTCAGGCCAAGATCGGCCGCGTCTCGCAGCGCTATGGCCGTCCAGTATTCCGTACGGGCTCGCTCGATCTGGAGCCGCTGCACTTCGCGCTGGGCGCCAAGGCTGGCGAAGCCCGAGCGCCATGGTTCGGCAACACGATATTGCGGTGCGGGACCCGAGACCGATGTGGCGAACGCCGCCCGCGTCGCGGCGCTGGACGCTGGACCAATATTCTGCATCAAAGTCGCCGCGTCATGTCCAAAGGCCTGGGTCAGCGAGGCTGGCAGGGCGTGCTGATTTCACCCAGCAGTTCGCTGAGTTCGCCGTTGATCAGGGTAAAGCCGATGATGCCCCAGGTCAGGCCGGCGCCGTCGAAGTCGCCCTCAATCAAGGTAAATCCGGTGCCTTCGAACGAGGCGGTGACCTGCAGGCAGCGCTCGTATATCGGCGGCTCGTCGCTGTGGATGAGCGCGGTCCAGGTGGTGTCGGACACCGTTCCAGATACCGGCAGGGCGTGCGTGGTCTGAAATGCCGTCAGCGCCTGCTGGGTCTGCTGGCCGAATGCTCCGTCCACCGTGATGTCGAATATGCTGACCGCGTTCAACGACGCCTGGATGTCGGTGATGACGGTGCCGCTCACCGACTGTGAGCCTGTGGCCCGCTTGAAGTAATCGCGTGGCATCTGGTTGTTTCCCCTGGTTGTTTCCCGCGACGTGATTGTCCGTGGCGCGTAGAGTAATCGCCGGTCCGGCGGCGCGGCAATTGGCAATAATCCCAGGGCCAGTTGTGCGAGGAAGAAGCGCGCATACAGGTCCAATGGCTTCTGTTGGCTTGGTCGTCTCTTCCGTTGCCCAGCGGTCGTGGCATGATGGACTTGGCAGTTACGATGATTTATTCATGGCCTGCGTCCGCTGGCGCGGGTACCGGGACGTTTTGGGGACACCCGGACTGGAGCAGATTGGCCGCCCCGTCAAGCGATATACCGCAGCCGGAAGAACGGCCCCCCGATACGCGCCGCCATGGTTGCCCGCGAACCCAAAAAGGAAATCTGGCATGACCGAGGCCCAGCTTGCGCGCCAGGCACCGGACCCGCGGCCTTCGCCTGGCGCCCGGACTACCGTCCTCGCGGCCATTGAACTCGGCCACGCCATTCGCGCGGAATGGAGTCTGGACCCGGATTTCCTGACCGTAAATCACGGCTCTTTCGGCGCCACGCCACGCGTCGTGACCGCCGCCCAGCGCCGCTGGCAGAAGCAGATGGAGCGCCAGCCCACCCGCTTCATGGGCACCGTCCTGCCGACCGCCCTGCGAGCCGCCGCAGCCGCACTCGGCCAATTCGTGGGCGCCGACGGCCGCGATATCGTGTTCGTCGACAACGCCACGACCGGCTGCAACGCTGTCCTCCGCTCCATCGCCGCTGGACCCCGACGACGAAATTTTGCTCCTCAGCCACGCCTATGGCGCCATCCGCAACACCGTCCGGCATGTCGCACGGCACGCCGGCGCGCGTGTCACCGAGGCTCGCGTCGGCTTTCCCGACCCGACCGAGGACGCCCTGCTTGCCGCGGTGACCGGGGCCCTGACACCCAAGACCCGCCTCGCCGTGATCGACCACATCACTTCGGGCAGTGCACTGGTGCTGCCGGTCGCCCGGATCGTCGCCGCCTGCCATGCGATCGGCGTGCCGGTGTTGATCGATGGCGCCCACGCCCCCGGCCAGATCGACCTGGACCTCACCGCGATCGGTGCCGACTGGTATGTCGGCAACTGCCACAAATGGCTATGCGCGCCGAAGGGCTGTGCCTTCCTTCATGCCAAGCCGGCGCGACAGATCGAGCTACACCCGGTCACCATCTCGCACGGCTTCGAGCAAGGCTACCTCGCCGAGTTCGACTGGACCGGCACTACCGACCCGAGCCGCTTCCTGGCGGTCACCGAGGCGATTGCCTTCCACCACCGCCTTGGGGGCGCGGCCCTGCGAGCCCGCAACCGCCTGCTCGCCACTCAGGCCGCCGACCTTGTGGCGCGCCGGCTCGGCACCCGGCCCGGAGCGCACCAGCGACCTGACCGCCGCCATGGGCGTCGTCCGCCTGCCGGTGGCTGATACGTCGGTGGCGCACGCGCAGGACATCCGCCGGCGGCTGCTCCAGGCCGGCACCGACGCCCCCGTGCATGCACTGGACGGCGCCCTCTGGCTGCGGCTCTCGGCCTTCGCCTACAATCAGCTTGAAGACTACGCACGGCTGGCCGAGATCACGGCCTCCGTTCTGCGGGGAGACGCTGCATGACCGTCGAATTCATCGGCATGATCCACCACCGTGAGGCGTCGGAAATCAAGCCGCCCGCCGCCTCGGGTCCTGGATCGCGGCTATATTCGCGACTTCGCCCGGGCGTCGGAGGCGGGCGGCTTCGACAAGGTCCTGGTCGGCTACTTCTCCGATGGCCCGGACGGCTTCCTGCTCGCCGCCGCGGCGGCCGAACATACCGAGCGGCTGGGGTTCCTGGTCGCTCACCGCCCAGGCTTCGTCGCCCCCACACTGGCGGCCCGGAAATTCGCCACGCTGGATCAGGTCACCGGGGGACGCGCGGCGATCCACGTGATCAGCGGCGGCGACGACGCCGATCAGTTCCGCGACGGCGATACCCTGGCAAAAGACGACCGCTACGCCCGCACCGACGAGTACGTCCACATCCTGCAACGGATCTGGACCGAGCCTGGCCCGACAGTCGACCACGAGGGCCGCTTCTACCGCTTCGCCGGCGCCTCCACCGCGATGCGCTGCGTGCAGCAGCCGCGCATTCCGATCTATTTCGGTGGCGCTTCGGACGCCGCCATCGCGGTCAGTGCGAAGCACGCGGACGTCTATGCGCTGTGGGGCGAGACGCACGACCAGGTGCGCGAGATCACCGGTCGGGTGCGTGCCGAGGCTGCAAAACATAACCGCAATGTCCGGTTCAGCCTGTCGCTACGGCCGATCCTCGCCGCCACCGAGGACGCTGCGTGGGCGCGCGCCGAGGCGATCAAGCAGCGCATCATCGAGTTGCGTGCCAAGGGTGGGATGCCGACGTGGAACCGCACCAGCGAGGGCGCCAGACGCCTGCTGGCCGCCGCCGCGAAGGGCGAACGGCTGGACACGAGGCTGTGGACCGGCGCCGCCTTGCTGACCGGTGCCAGCGGCAACACCACCGGCCTGGTCGGCACGCCGCGCCAGGTGGCGGAGGCGTTGTGTGATTATTACGACCTCGGCGTCACCACCTTCCTGATCCGCGGCTTCGACCCGCTGGCCGACAACATCGAGTACGGGAACAGTCTGTTGCCGCTGACCAAGCAATTGATCGCCGAACGGGTCGCCGCGCGTGCGGCAGCGGAATAGGGTCAGGCATTCAGACAGGCGAGATTACCTTTATGCACCTGTTTCCGCGACGTCGGGTTGGCGCTCGGCTGCGTCGCGAACGTTACGAAGCCAGTCCCCCGCAATTTCGCGAACTTCGTGGACGGGCTAGAAATCAGCTCAACATCGATTTCAGAATTTCCAGTTGCGCGCGCACCGCGTTCGCGCTCGCCCCCTCGGGGACCAGATCGAGAAACCGTTGATACGCACTGCGCGCGGCGACAATTCGGTCCAGCTTCTGATTGAGCCCGCCGAACTGCCGCCAGAGCTCCGCCTGGTCGGGTGCAATGCGCAACATATCCTCGGTGCACCGCAGACCGCCCTCAAGATCCCCGGCGTTCAGCCGCCGCGTCAGGATGTTGTTCTGCAAACGTAGCAGAACGCGCCGTGTGTTCATCGGCTGCAGCAGTCCCGGCCGCAGTTCCGCGTCAGTCCCCTCGACCCGCTTCAGCAGATCCCGCAGGTCGCGGGCGGTCTGCACGACACCACGATTGAACACATCGATGATGACCTGAGACTTGCGTCCCTCCAGCGAAATCAGGAAATGAGCCGGGAAATCGACGCCATGGCTGGCCCAGCCCGCCGCGCGGGCAGCGTGCAGCCAGATCACGCCCAGCGCCACCGGCAAGCCGCGCCGCCGTTCGATCACCCGGATCAGGTTGGCGTTGGCCGGGTCGTCATAGGTGTCCACATCGCCCGAGTAGCCGTGCTCGCCGGCGAGCAGGTCCGCGAGGGCCTCGGCGCGCTCGCTCAACCGGTCTCCAGCCATCGCCGCGGCCAACTGAACCGCGCCTTTCGCCAATTCGGAAAGATGACGAAGGGCGGCGGACGCATCGGCGTCGGGCGCGTCCACGCGGGCGAGCTGGATGGCGGCCTCGCCGATGTCGATCTCGGCATCCGGGAGCTGGCCAATGGCCTCGAGAGCGGCCCGTGGATCCGTCATCGGCCCGCATGCCTCCTGACCGGGCGGCGCCGCGGAAGCCGGGGTCGTCGGCTCCCGCGGCGCAGGTTGACCTACTCCGCTGCCTGCTGGGGCAGATAGATTTCCTTGCCGGCGTCCGCGAACTCCTGGCTCTTCTGTTCCATCCCGGCCATCCGCTCCGCCTCCACCCGCAGGTCCTGGGTAATCTTCATCGAGCAGAATTTCGGCCCGCACATGGAACAGAAATGCGCCACCTTGTGCGCCTCCTTCGGCAACGTCTCGTCATGGAACGACCGTGCCGTATCAGGGTCCAGCGAGAGGTTGAACTGATCCTCCCACCTGAATTCGAACCGCGCCCGGCTGACCGCGTCATCCCGCAGCTTGGCCGCCGGATGCCCCTTCGCCAGGTCGGCGGCGTGCGCGGCGATACGATAGGTGATCACCCCGGTCTTGACGTCGTCGCGGTTGGGCAGGCCCAGATGTTCCTTCGGCGTAACATAGCACAGCATCGCCGTGCCGTACCAGCCGATCATCGCCGCGCCGATCGCGCTGGTGATGTGGTCGTAGCCCGGGGCGATATCGGTCGTCAGCGGGCCGAGCGTGTAGAACGGCGCCTCGCCGCATTCGCGCAAGCTGCTTGTCCATGTTGATTTTGATCTTGTGCATCGGCACGTGGCCGGGGCCCTCGATCATCACCTGGCAACCCTTGTTCCAGGCGACCTTGGTGAGTTCGCCCAGTGTCTCCAGTTCCCCGAACTGCGCCGCATCGTTGGCGTCGGCGTTCGAGCCAGGGCGCAATCCGTCGCCCAGCGAGAACGAAACGTCGTACTTGCGCATGATGTCGCAGATTTCGTCGAAGCGCTCATACAGGAACGATTCCCGGTGCTTCGACAGACACCACTTCGCCATGATCGAGCCGCCGCGCGACACGATGCCGGTCACCCGCTTCGCCGTCAGCGGCACATATTGCAGCCGCACGCCGGCGTGGATGGTGAAGTAATCGACCCCTTGCTCCGCCTGCTCGATCAGCGTGTCCTTGAAAACCTCCCAGTCCAGCTTGGTCGGGTCGCCGTCGACCTTCTCCAGCGCCTGATAGATCGGCACCGTGCCGATCGGCACCGGCGCATTGCGCAGGATCCAGCCGCGGATGTTGTGGATGTTGCGGCCGGTCGACAGATCCATCACTGTGTCGGAGCCCCAACGAATCGCCCAGACCAGTTTCTCGACTTCCTCGGCGGCACCGGAGGTCACCGCCGAGTTGCCTATATTGGCATTGATCTTGACCAGGAAGTTGCGGCCGATGATCACCGGCTCCAGTTCCGGGTGGTTGATGTTTGCCGGAATGATCGCACGGCCGCGGGCGATCTCGTCACGGACGAATTCCGGGGTGATGAAGGCCGGGATTTCCGCGCCGAAACTTTCGCCGTCGGCGATGCGGTCGGCGGCCCCCTCGATCATCGACTGCCGGCCCATGTTCTCCCGATGGGCGACGTAGATCATCTCCTCGGTGACGATCCCGGCGCGGGCGAATTCATACTGCGTCACCATCTGGCCTGGCCTGCCGCCATAAACGGGATGCTCGGCCGGGCATTCCGGCACCAGCTTGTCGACGCCGATATTGCCGTTGTCCTCAGGCTTCACCGCGCGAGCGGCGATGCGATCGAAGCCCCGCCTGGCGATCCATTCGCGCCGCACCGGTGGCAGGCCCGCCTCGAGGTCCACCGTCACCGACGGGTCGGTATAGACGCCGGAGCAGTCATAGGCGCGGTACGCTTCCTCGCGGGCGCTCGGGTCCAACGCGATCTCGCGGAACGGCACCAGGATATCCGGCCGGCCCTCCGGGCTGCTGTAAATCTTATGGGAGCCGGCGATCGGGCCGGTGGTCACCGAACTCGGGCGGGCGGCGGGCTTCGACTGGACGGTCATCGACCTCTCCTTCAACATCGTCGGCGGATCAACGACGACTGAAACAGGGTCACACGGTGCCGCCCGTTCCTCCGCCGGCATGACCCGGGTCAGGTTCAAGGGTCATCGCACCGCCGGTTTGTCCCGGTCCGAACGATATCTCAGCCCCTCTGGCGGGACACCCCTGGGTACAATGGCAGGATGCGGCGGCTTGGGGTTGAGTGTCAAATGGACAGGAATGTCTGGTCCGGCCGGCGGGCAATTGAACCCGCAAAGTCAGGCCTGAAAATACGGAGTCGGTACATCGTTCGCAGGGAGCGACAGCGTGAACGTCTTAACGTCCAGCTTATTCCCCTTGGCCCTCCGAGGAATTGGGTTCCTGACACCATGATGCGGGCGCTTGCCGGCGCCTGGCTATTCGCGCTAGCTTTAATGCAACTAACGGCCGTTCGCCGGTCGCTGGGGCGGACGTAGCTCAGTTGGTAGAGCTTCAGATTTCCAATCTGAATGTCGCGAGTTCGAATCTCGTCGTCCGCTCCAATCTCTCGCCAATATCAATACGATCACGGGCCGGCACATCCCGCGCGGGGAGCAGGCGCGCCTACAACTTGGCAGGTGGGACGGTGGGGCCTGCAATGGCGCCCGGCCTTGCGTAGAAGGGCGGAATGACCGTGGAGTGGGGCCAGCCCTGGCGGCGGACACGTCGGGGGGATGGTCGCTGGCGCAGCTGAGCGCTTCTGGCGCTCGTCCACCCTGGCCCCAATCGAAAGGAGCTGGATCATGCGTATTGTGCCTTTCGTATCGTTGGCGTTGCCGGCTACGCTGTCGCTGATCGGGTGTGTCGGATCGACGACTGCACCGGCGAAAAGCAAGCAGCTGGTTGTTCAGCAGCCGTCAGCCATCATCCCGCTGGCCCCGATGCCGCCACCGCCGACGCGGGCGGAACTGGTGCCGCCACCGCCCTCGGGTGCGTTGGCGAATGTGTGGCAACCAGGCCACTGGCGATACTCGGGAATCGCGGGTAGCCCCTGGTCCTGGGACAGTGGCAATTATGTCGCCGTGCCGCCTGGCGCAAACGCCTGGGTGCCCGGACAGTGGCAGCAACGAGACAGCGGGTTTGTTTGGCGCGAAGGCCACTGGACCTGATACTCGGCCTGAGTTAGGTAGCCCGCGTCATGTCGCCCCGCGAAGCGCTGGTGTCCAATCGAAGCGCCCGTCGCGCGATCGCTGGTGCTTTGAGGTGGCGCGCACCGGTCTGCAACGGATGCCGTTGGCTGGCACCGACGCCGCTGTCTCGTAGGGGGCGCCTGGTCACACCAGCAGCCAGATCGGCTCATTGATGCCGGACAAGAACGCTGCGTGGGCCGCTAGCTCATATTCGGTTAGCTCGATCGGCCGAGGCATGCGAGGTCCGACGTGGTGGTAGACCGCCACGCCCTCCCGCGCGTTCGGGGAAGCCAGTAACAAGCCACGCTGTCTGCCACCCGTCAGTTCGACGTAGACGTCCGCCAACAGACGGCAGTCGAGTAGCGCGTTGTGCGTGGTGCGCCCCGACAAATCTATCGAGAAACGGCGGCACAACGCATCGAGGCTGTTGGGCATGCCCGGGAACCGGATTTTGGCCAGCGCCAGAGTATCTATCATACGTGCGGGTGCCAGAGCGGGCAAGCCCGCCCGCCGCAGTTCCATGTCCAAAAAACTGAAATCGAACAGCGCGTTGTGAGCGATCAGTTTGTCGTCGCACAGAAAGTCAAGCAAGTCCGGCACAATCTCGGCAAAAAGTGGCTTGCCTGCCAGATCGGTCGCGGTCATGCCGTGCACCCGCACCACCTCTGCCGGAATGTCGCGCTGAGGATCGATCAGGGCATGGAAATGCCGTCCGGTAGGCAGGTCGTTGATCAATTCCAGCGCCGCGATCTCGATCAGTCGGTCGCCATTCAGCGGATCAAGGCCGGTCGTCTCGGTATCGAACAACACCGAGCGGATCACGCCCGCAGTTCCCTGATGAAGCGGCGTAGAACCCGCAACGTGTGATACCGGGACAATCCGGTTCGGTACCACAAGATCGGCACGCCGGCGCTTCTCCCGGTCGGGCATCTGACGAGCGATCACCGCCTGGATATCGGCCGTGTTCATGCGCCGCCGCTG
This sequence comes from uncultured Alphaproteobacteria bacterium, assembly GCA_963759425.1. Lineage (GTDB taxonomy): Bacteria > Pseudomonadota > Alphaproteobacteria > Acetobacterales > Acetobacteraceae > Rhodopila. The sequence continues at coordinate 128,075 of CAVWZM010000011.1, read as the reverse complement.
CCGCGCGCGACTGATCTGGACGGCGGGCGGGGCAGAAACCACGACGATCGTATCGACGCGTTCGTCGCCTTTCGTTTCGAACAGCAGCGGTATATCCAGAACCACCGCCCGCGCCGCGGCTCGACGGGCTCGGCTGACAAAGGCACGTTCCTCGGCCTCCACTAGCGGATGCAGGATGCCCTCCAGGCGGGATAGGGCGGTGCTGTCATTCAGCACGGCACCACGCAAAGCGGCGCGGTCAACGGCGCCCTTCGCGCACCGTGCCGGGAAACGCATCGCCGATTGCCTTGACCGCCCGACCGCCCCTGGCCTGCATCCGATGCACCGCCGCATCGGCATCGAACACAGGAATGCGGGCGCGCCGGAACGCGGCGGCGGCCGTGGATTTGCCCATGCCCATGCCGCCGGTCAGCCCCACAATCCTCATGCCGTCAGGAGATCAGCGGCAACAAAGCGACGCAAGGCTGCATCCACCACGGGCTGAACGCCAAACCAGGCAGCGAAGCCAGGTACCGCCTGATAGAGCAGCATGCCGAGCCCTTCGATCGCTGCCAGGCCACGAGCGCGCGCGGCGGCCAGCAGCGGCGTTTCCATCGGCACGTAGACGATGTCCGCGACCGCCAGGCCCGGAGCGGCGCGAGCAAGATCGATGGCCAGCGGCGGCTGCCCGGCCATTCCGAGCGAGGTCGCATTGACGAGCAAGGCGTGGTCAGCAAGGGCGGCGTCACGACCGACCCAGTCGATGATCCGCAACCCCGGCAAGTCGCCAGCCAGTTGCTCCGCCCGGCTCCGGGTGCGATTGGTCACCGAGACCGGGATGCCATGCCCTAACAGCGCCGCGGCAATTGCGCGAGCCGACCCGCCCGCACCCAGGATTAATGCCGGGCCGGAGGCGGGGTCGACGCCGTTCGCCCGCAGGTTGGCCAGGAAGCCCCAGCCGTCGGTGTTGCTGCCGCTGATCTGGCCTTCCTTGAAAATCAAGGTGTTGACCGCGCCGGCATGCCGAGCCGATTTGTCGACGATGTCGCAGATTTCGAAGGCGGAGACTTTGTGCGGAATGGTGACGTTGACACCGGCAAAGCCAGACAGCATGCAGGCCCCGCACGGCGGCTGGGAAAATTGTCCGGATGGATGGGCAGCGGCAAATACGCACCATCGACCCCGTATCGCTCCAGCCAAAAGCCATGCAGCCGGGGCGATCGGGAGTGACTGACAGGCCACCCGGTAATGCCCGCGAGTCGCGCCTTGCCAGATAGAGTGTGCATTCCAGGAACATTCCCCGCAAACACGGGAATATCAACCGTCGATTGCCGATATTTCCACCCCATAGGCGCGAATGAACCCCGGAAGGTGTTCGCCGCAATCCCGTGGCACTGCTGCGATATTTGTCTGCGATGGGCGATGGCGGCCTGCTTCCCTGCGGAAGCGGAGAAGTCCGGACTCCTTTGTTGGTCGGCCTTGGGAAGGACGATGGCTTCAACAGCTCCGTTCTTAAATATGGCCTTGGCGCTGAATAGCTACGCTGCTGTTCATACACTTGCGACGAGGTGAGTAAAGAGGGAGCCCTTAGCCTAAACGTGGCGCAGCCGCCCGCCGCAGCCGATCATTTACCGCCCTCCCTAAATCGCGCTCCGGTATTGGCATCGCAGCGATCCCCGTCAGGCGTGTGCTCCCCAAGCCGGGGGGCACGGCCCCGCTATCGAGCCAATGAATGCCCTCGAACAGGTTCGCCGCCGCCTCGGTCGTGTCACCAGCCAGGCTCAGTTGGAAAACCCGTCCGGCGCCAGACAGAGGAGGCCCAAACGCCAGCAAACCCTCACTCGCTGAGACTGTTCTCGCCGCCAGCCGAACCGGGAGCGACGGTGCATAGTGAGACGCCATCATCCCTGGGGAACGCGGGCTCCCTTCGGTCATCCCGGGAGAGTGCGGCACGTGGATAGGTCCGATGCACGCCTCCAAGGCCTCGTGCGTCACCCCTCCTGGCCGCAGCAACAACGGACGCGGGCCACTGAGGTCCAGCACCGTCGACTCAACTCCAACCGAGCATGGCCCACAGTCGAGCACGGCTTCGATCAGTCCGTCCAACTCACTCAGGACATGCGTCGACGACGTGGGGCTGGCGTGACCGGAACGGTTCGCCGATGGCGCGGCAATCGGCGTCCGCGCTTGTCGGAGCAGTGACAGCGCGAGTGGGTGCCGCGGCACCCGGACCCCCAACGTCCGCAGCCCGGCAGCTGCAAGTAGCGCCACGGGACAACCGGGCGCACGCGGCAGCACCAGTGTGAGCGGTCCGGGCCAGAATGCCTCGGCGACATGACGGGCGCGGTCATCGGCGACGGTATGGGTAAACGCGTCAGAGGCGGACGCATAGTGGCAGATCAGTGGGTTAAAGCGCGGTCGCCCCTTGGCTGCGAATATCGCCGCAACTGCACGTGCATTCGCCGCGTCGGCACCTAGGCCGTAAACTGTCTCTGTACCAAACGCCACGAGGGAGCCGCGCCTTAGCAGAGCCGCTGCTGCTGCAACACTCTCCTCGCTCGCCCGCAGCACGTTCGTCATTCTCAAAGCCATTGTAAAACTAGGTCCGACTGGAAGCGCTACCTCTACGGAAGCGGCGGGCCCGTCGCGTTTTCGGGCGACGCGGCATCGGTGGCAAGACACCGGTGACCATGGAGGTCCCCACTCTCCGCAACCGCGCCTAGGTCGACATGCTGGACCGACGAGCCCCAGCATCGCCTTGTAATCCCGAAAACAACGCGCCTGCCGTTGGCGACAGGCCTTGCATCAGCCCACGGCCGTTCAATCGCGTTGAGGTACAGGTCCCCGACCAAGGATGTCGGCGCGGAACCCCCGCTCCCGGCAGAACTGATGCTGCAAAAACTCTTACTCGGCCTCTCGAAGAGGCAGGGTATCGGATCCTAGCGGGTGGCGGAGGGCTCTCGATTGGTCGCCGCCGCTCGTGCCCCGGGCCCGGCGATCGTTGCGCTCGACTTAGCGTCAGCCTCCATCGACTCGTCCTCAGGTTCGGCCATATTCTTTTTGAACGACTTGATGCCCTTCGCGAAGTCGCCCATTAACCCGCTGATCTTGTTGCCGCCACCGAACAGCACAAGAATGACGGCCAGAACGACCAACCAGTGCCAGATGCTAAAACTACCCATGGGTCCTCCTAAACCGCTACGATGACTGCGGTCCACGGCGGACCTGATATCGCGCCGGCAGCCGCTGGCTCAAGCATCGCATCTAACGAGATGGCGCGTGTTGCAACGCGATGCAAGCGAAGTTTGTGCGCGGCCGGGGTCTATTGGCGTTGTTCCGCACCACGGGCCGGACCAGCGAATACAGCCGGGCTAGCCTGCCGAAAGAAAATCGCTACGCGGCCCCTCACTCGCGCACTCGCTCGTCCGCTCAAGGCATCCTGACCCGCGCGCGATGTCCGGCGGGGAAGCGGCGCTCCGACTTGATCGTCCGCTCCGTCAGTCTGCCGAAAGCCAACCCGATCGTTGTCCACATCAGCAGCTGCATTCCAAACGACGCGACCCTGAACTGCCACAGAACTTCGGCTGGGAACGAGTTCGGGCACCTCATTGACGCCGGGTAAAGCGACAGCCACCACTGTGACTGCGATCAGGTAGCACGCACCCGCAATCAGTGCCGCGGTCCATCCATCCAATCGGCCGGCCAGATTTTTGCGCAGCACGGCCGCGGCGACCAGGGCGGCGACGGAGAACGCTAGCATGGCGAAATACAGTGCTGTGCGTTGGCGAATTGTATCCGGGTCGCCGATCGCCGGCGGGTCGGCCGGATATTTCAGATTTGGCACAACATAGACCGCGATGAATCCGGACGCCGCCAGCAACGCCGAGACGGCGCGTGGGCCAAGATCGACCGCTCGACGATCGGCGACCGCGAAGACCAACGCGAACAGCCCGCCAAATGCGGTGGAATAAACCATGACGCCGGTGAACAAGCCGAGGCCGGCCTGGACCTCGCGGCTCACAAGTTCGGGCTCTTTCATAGCGTGAATGTCGCTGCTCTCTTCCGCCTTGGCCTTCGCCTCATCCAGCGCGGTCTCAAAACCGATGGCGCGGTCAACCGACGGCTCGCCGAAAACCTTGCCGAAGCCGAACACGACCAAGCCGGCGAGGAACCCAACGAGCATTCCACGTATGAGAAGTGCCCTAACCACGGCAGGCGTTTCCTGTCAGTGGCACGGGAATCCAAGCAGGTGGCGCCCATCGTGCACGAATTCATGCACGTACATGCCCTTAACAAGAGATGTCGCACCTTCTTCCACGCCGACAAAATAGATCGCCAGCAGTGCTAGCGCAGCGAAGATCGCCCACGGCAGCAATTCTCGCAGCGGAATTGGTGGGGCGGAAACCTCGGCATGAGATGCAGTGCCAGACGTGAAGTCAGACATAAGAGAGCCTCCTGCTGCTGTTCACGCCCCGCAGGACGCCACCTGGAACCACAAATCTGTATCCTGACCAGCGCCGCGAAAAAGCTGCCCGTGAGGCGACCCGCCTGCCCCGTCAACACAATTGAGACCCACGCTACGAAACTCGGCTTCATGCCGTCAACCCTAGTGCCGGAAGTGTCAAACCGCGGCTCAAGCCGGCGCGGCCTTGCGGCGACCCATTCGCGCAAAGTCATGGAAACCGTTCGAACCTCCTTCGACAGCATCTGGTCTCATTCGCACGGGTCGATGGGGCTCGTCCCCGCCAGGCGTGATAGCCGGCCTGCGACACACCGAGCACGCGGACCACCGCCGTGATCGGAATCTCCGCTTCATTCGCATTCACGAATGCGAAGATCCGGATGGCACCGCTCCAGTCTCTCGGGCGAACCGGGCCGCCGCTTGAGAGAGAGTGTCGCGATCCTGACGCACCTATTTGTCCTCACGCCGCAACCGGATCAGCCCATCGCGCTCGGTGGAGTATCGACATCGACCTTCGGCCGCGCCGCCGATCGGCCATGGCTACCCAGTAGCGGATCGACTGTGTATTCGGTTCGAACTCTCGCGCTAGGTCATCCGGATCACGGCCCAACGCCAACCAGTTCGACTATTTGTGGGAAAACTCCCCCTCGCCGCAATGCGGCCCATAGACGGAGTGGGAATGCCGCCGCCGACCGTGCCGGACACAACATAGCCCTGATTATCGGTCAGGATCATGAGCACGTTCGGCGTACCCCTTGCGACACCATGGTCGGTCGCCACAACGGCTGGGACTTACACCAAAAATTGATCATGACACCGGAGGCCGGCGCTGAAGGCGGCAAATACTCGCCGTCGACGGTCGTTGCTGCCCGGGCGTGCCGGGCGCCCATCGACTGGTTGCGCCTGACCCGCGGCGGCGCCAACGAGTACATAGCGCGACAGAGGAAAAGAATTTCGCCCAACCATCTGCTCGCGCAGATATTGGATGGCCTATCGCGCACTCCCCCAAAGGTGCAGTATCCTTCCCGGACAGCACCCTACGACACAAGCGGTGGCAAGACCCCTATTGCTGGCTAATGGTCAGACGATCCACGCCGAAAACCCAAGGTGTCGGTGCTGATCGAGCCCTGGGCGCGAGCCCGTCCTGCGTCGCGAACCTTCGTCTGCCTCACACTGCCGCAACCGCCCTATCTGGCGTAAGGTCGAGGTCTCGCATCTGAAGCGAGAACCAAGGGAGGTTAAGTCATGCCTGACGGCGTCTATAAGGTTATTGAACTCGTTGGGACATCCGAAACGAGCATTAGTAAGGCGATCGACGGAGCCATTTCGAAGGCTGGCGAAACCGTTCGCCACCTGGGCTGGTTCGAGGTGACACAAATCCGAGGTCGCATCGAGAGCGGCAAGATCGACAGTTATCAAGTGACACTTAAAGCCGGCTTCAGACTAGAAGATTAGCAGCAATCCCCGGTGAGCTTAGTTTGATCGATGCTCGGCTCTAAATCGTGGGCCGCAACGGGGGCGGCCCTTCGTTCGATACAGCGCCGTCATCGCCTATCTTGTGATCGGTACCAGGTACCTATAGACGCGACGGTTCCGCTCCTCGTATCTGCATTTAAGTAATAACGACAGCCCACGACATGCTCATAGGGCACATCCACGGTGTCATCCCGTACTTGGCAGGAGGATCAACGACTTGCGGCGCTCCAGTGCTATCCCACGAGCTAAAATATCGAACGGCCGCGCGCATTATTGCGTAAGCACCGCCACAGCCTGACCCCGTGAGCTGAAGCTCAGCAAGTGTTCCTCCACTCACTGCGGTGCTGGAAACAGCCTGCAGCCGACGACCGCAGTCAAATACAAGCGGCCTCTGGCCACATACATAAGAGGCGCCGAAGGGTCGGCCCAATTGGAAGGACGTTCCTATGAAGCAATCACTTGCGCAAGACCGGACGGCCTGGCCGGCTCGGTCGCTTCGATTACCAAGTCGCGCCGACATCAGGGGCGTCCGGTCCCGCGGCACCTTTCGATCCCGCAGCGGCCTCCCGCGTGCCGGATGTAGCGGCACTTTCGTGGTGGGTTGTTCGCATCATACCATAGACTAAAATCCTCTCGAAACATCGGACCCAAGCTCCTCGTGTTTTGTTCAGTCCGTGAGCAAGCGGCCTCAGACCATGACCACAGTGGCGTGGCTTCGTGACTTCGAACGGCACCGATGCGACGCTGATCAAACGCGTCCGTGACAGCTTGCAGGGCGACCTGCGGGAAATCGAGGACGCCCCGTGCGGCATTCTGCTCCTGCGGTCAATCGATCCTGGCCACGCCCGCCGGATCAGTGCCATGGCCAGCGGCGCACGAATAATCGTTCTGCTGGGACCCGATCTGCGACTTCGCGCGGAAGCGAAATGGTCGCTGCTGGCCGCGGGGGCGGCGGACGTGCTGGAATGGCCAGGCGACGACCAGCTCGCGGCTCAGATCATTCCTCGCATCTCGCGCTGGACCGAGATCGAAACATTGATTGCCGGCGACCCGGCGGTCCGCGACGTCATCGGTCAGAGCGATAACTGGCGAAACCTGCTTCGTGATGTCGTGGAAATCGCCGCCTTTTCCGAATCATCCTTGCTGCTGACGGGAGAAACCGGCACCGGCAAGGAGCAGATCGCGCGCCTCGCGCACGCTCTCGACCGGCGACCTCGAAAGAAAGACCTCGTCGTCGTTGACTGTACCACCTTGTCGCGGGAGCTCATGGGCAGCGAACTGTTCGGGCATGAACGTGGGGCGTTCACCGGCGCTGTCGCGGCGCACGACGGCGCAATCGCGCTGGCCCATCGCGGCACGCTCTTCTTGGACGAGATCGGCGAGCTCGAGCCGTCATTGCAGGCACAGTTGTTGCGGGTGATCCAGGAACGCACCTTCAAGCGCGTTGGCGGCAGTGTCTGGCAGCAGGCAGACTTCCGGCTGATCTGCGCGACCAACCGCGATCTCCTGCACGAGGTCGGCGAGGCGAGATTTCGCGCCGATCTCTACTATCGGATCGCCGATCGCACGTTGCATCTGCCGCCCTTGCGCGACCGGCGCGAAGACATCCCCTCCCTCGCCGCGCATTTCTGGCGCTCGGCCGCACCATCGGGCGACGATCCTGAATTCGATCCTGATCTGCATCATTACCTCATGACCCGTGACTATCCGGGCAATGTGCGAGACCTGCGGCGAATCGTGACCGCGTTGCGTGGCCGACACCCCGGCGGCGGCATCGTCAGCATCGGCACACTACCCCCATGCGAACGTCCGCTCACTCCCGACATCGACCAGGAGCACCACCAACCGGCACTGATGCCCCCGGGTGACTCGTGGAACGATCCAGGTTTTATCAACATCATTGAGTCGGCCATCGCCGCCGGCGCGGGACTGCGCGAAATCGGCCGAGCGGCTTCATCGGCCGCCATTCGGCTCGCGCTGGAGCGGGAAGACGGCAACCTGCAGCGAGCCGCGCGCCTGCTGGGAGTGACGGATCGCGCGTTGCAGGCACGCCGGAAAAATGGCGAGGCATTCTCGCTGTAACCCGATGCCCTCAGGACTGCCCAAATGCCATCGTGAATGCGGATTGTTGCCGCGCGAAATCAACCCGGGCCCGCGACCTGCCGATCAGACGCAGCAGATTGCCGCCCAGCATCAACGCCCGGTCCGAGGCGCTGACGTCCAGCGCCCGCACCTTCGCCAGCTCGACCGCCGGATGCAGCCACGGCCCATCCGACCCGAACAGGATCTTGCGCGCCCCCGCTCGGCGTACCGCCTGCTCCAGGATATCGAACCGGCGCACACCGGCGGTGTCGGTGAAGACGTTGCGATGACGTTCAAGATGATCGATCAACGCCAGTTGGGCCCGCCAGTTGTCCGCGAAACTTCCCAGATGCGGAATGATGAAGGCCACGTCGGGATACTGCCGCGCCAGCAGCTCGACGGGCGGCACATCGTCCATCACGTCGTACAGGATCGGCAGCCGGTGACGGCGCGCGGTTTCGCAAATCTCGCGGGTGATCCGGCCGTCATGCGCGGTGCACCTTGATGCCGACGAGACCGAAATGTTCGACCGCTTCCGCAACCATCGCGGCGACCCGTCCCTTGTCCGCGACAGGATGCACAAACGCAAAACCCATCAGCCGGCCGGGCAGCGCCGCGACCATGCGCCCGATGACGCGGTTGGCACGGCGGTAGTCATCGGCGAAGGCGGCGAAGATCACCGTGCGGTCGATACCGGCCGCACGTGCGCGCGCCAGGTATTGGCCAAGTGGAGCGTCGGTGTCGGCGGGCGCGGTCAGACCGTCGCCTTTGCCGGCGTGGCAGTGGCAGTCGATGATCATCGCGCGCCCACCCGTTCGGTCAAACGTCGTCGACGACGATGTGCCGGCCGTGCCGCCGCCAGTGACCGGAGTGCCCCTGCCCGGATTGCCCCGGTCCCGATTGCCCCTGTCCGAAGTGCCCAGCGGCACCCACCGCACCCGGGGCCGGCACGGCCGACAACTCGCGCTTTAACGGCACGGCCGCGGCAACCGCGCTCGCCGCCGCCGGCAGATGACGCACCGTGGCGTTGACCAGCGCGGTCCGCGCTATGCTGTCAGGCGACTCGGACCCCAACGCCGTCGCCGCATCGCGAATCGCGCGTCGCCGCCAGCCGCACGAAGCGCCGGGCTTGCTCAACATCGGCATCGTTGCGATTGAGGCCGGCGACCTCCATTTCCAATGCATTGGCCACCACGCCGCCAAGCGCGCTGCCCAGGGCAGTGCCGACGCCAGGAATCGGGATGAGCGAGCCCAAAGCGCCGCCGGCGATCGGCAAGGCTGTCTTGGCGATCTGCTTCAGCACCGGGCCCACGACCGGAAGTACATTCTTTGCAGCGAACGAGCCGACCGCCTTCAACCCGCGCCCGACGCTCTTGACGAGGTCGCCCAGAAATTGCTCCAGTTCCTGATCGTTCCGGACATGAAGCAGCTCCATCGCCAGCTCCAGTTCCTCCTGCTCGCCGAGAATCTCCTCCAATTCACCGAACTCGAAAGTCTCGAATTCAAACCCCTCCGCCGCGCCGCGGCATTGTGGGCAGTTGCAGATTGCCGTGTGCATGATGAAACCTCCCAGATATCGTCAAGCTCATTGCCATTCAGGTCAGCCCGAGTTCGAGCAACTCCAGCTCGGTGTTCTTGTTCAGTCTCTTGTCATTGTCATGGTGATGGTGATTGATCGCGCGCTCGAGGTCTCGTATGGCGGTGTCCGTGGCGGACGCCATGTCGTAGACCGTCGACCCGCCAGGGTTTCACCGACTTGCCCAGATGCGTCAGGCACCAGGCATGATGGATGATCCTCGACCGCAGATCGGTCGACATTCCGGTATAAAACCGACCACTCGGGTGGAACAGGCGATAAAGTCCTCGCGCCCCCTTGGCCAGACCCTTGACGGCCTTGTCGATCGAGGTGGCTTTGCTCGTGTCGGCCAGTGCGGCCTCGGCGACCGCCTCGGCGGGTTTCAGTTCCAGCTCACCGAAATATTCGAACTCCCCGCCTTCGGCCGGTGCCGCCGACTGCTGACCGCCCCCGCTTTGCAGTGCCGCGATCGTGTCGGGGCCGATAAAGCCGCTGGTCGGCAGTCCCTGCTTGCCCTGAAACGTTCGTAGCGCGTCGCGAAGCTCGGGGGACATGATCCCGTCGGTTGGAAGATTCAACCCGAGAGCGCCGTTCAGCATGAACTGCACCCAGCGGATCTGCTCCGACGGCGCCGGTCCCACGCGGGCGCCGGCGACCGTGTCAGGGGCAGCATCCACCCCCGCCGGCGAATAACCGCGCGGCGGTCGGTGCCGGTGATGGCGAAATCCCGGAGAGCCGGGACCAAGCGAGCCCGGGAATGCTGGTGCGACCGGCACCCCTTGCCCGAAATCCTCCAGCGTGCCCGGCCGAACCAGCTGCCCCGCGTGCACCTGTCCCGGCACCACCGGCGCGACGCCGGCTGATCTCCTCCAGGTCCGCGTCGAGACCTCTGCCGAACGGTATCGTTTCGAACGCATGCATCGTGTTGCTCATGGGATTGCCATCCTTGTAACGTTGCTGTGCGTATCCAGGTGCAGTACGGCCGCCAGCGCCTCTATCAGTTGGTTGATGTCGGCGGCGGCATGATTGGCCGTCAGAACGATCGACAGGCTCAGTGTCCGCCTCGGCACGCCTTGGTGACGAGCGCCCGAATTCCGCGCTGCTCCAACCCCGCCAGTACCCCGCGCGCGGACTGCGCGGACGGCAGCGCGATGGTCTGCACCGGCAATGGCAAGGCGCTCAGCACGCGTGCGCCGATGCGGGCCAGGCCCTGGCGCAACTGGGCGATGCGTCGTGCCAGACGTGCCCGCAACAAATCTCCCGCCGTCGCGTTCGCCGTCAGCGCCGCCCGGGCCGCGGCGATCGGCGGCGACCGATGGCGGACTGGCTGTGGACCCGGCTGTCGCCGTCACGTGCGACCGATCCGCTCAATGTCGCTTGCCCCGAGCAGCACCGCGAGCGGCGCGCCAAACCCTTTCGCCAGCGAGCTTCCGGCGCTGATATGCGGTCCGCGCAGCCCGATACCATGCCAGTGTGCCGCCACCGCCAAGCCCGAGTCGGCGACGCTCTTGCCGGCCGAGGCCGCCGATCACGCCCAGCGCCTGGGTGTCGTCGACGACCAGATGCCCGCCGTGCTCCGCCGCGGCGCCGCGCCAGCTCAGGCAATGGCGCGAGCCGCCCGCAGGACGGGCAAACACCGTCGGTGACGACGATCGGGCGGAGACCGGCGCGGAATGCGCGCCGCGCCTTCCTGGCCAACGCGCCCGCATCGTGGTGCGGATAGGTCTCGCACGCCGCGCCGTCCAGCCGCACCCGCTCCGTGCCCCAGCGCGCGATCGGATAGGCCTGGCGCGTCCATCAGCAGGCACTCGCGCCGGCGCCGATTGGCCGCTGTGACAACGCACGAAACAGATCGCGGAACAGGTGCAGGGTGGACGGAAACAGCAACCCCGCCTCCGCCCCGGTCAAGCCGCGCGAGATCGGCCGCGACCTGACCGGCTCCGGGCGGTTCCTCCAGCGCCGCCGGACGACCCAGCGTCAGCGCCCGCCATGGGGCGAGCGAAGCGCTCGGGTGCGTCAAGCCGAGATACAGCGCGGAGGTGAAATCCAGCATCGCCGCTCGCCCCGCTCACGCGCTACGCCGCTGTTCGACCAGTCGCTGGACCAGATGCATCGACGGCAGTGTCGCATCGATCCGGGCATTGGTGACATCGACGCTGAGATCGACCCCGGTGACCGAGCGATAGGCGTGCATGTAGCCCTGGATCTCCGGCCGCCAGTACCGCGCCCAGTTGGTCCCCTGCACCGGATCGTTCGACGCTGGCCCAGTCGCCGTAGCGGATCGACAGCAGCACCTGTTCGCCGAAGATCGCGAGATTGCGGAAGTGCAGCACCGAGGTGTCGGTCCAGCCCTGCAGCTTCTTCATCGCGTCGACCCGGTCCATCCACGGTTCCGGATAGGCGACCATGATCCGCGTCGGCAGGAACTCGCGGAACTCCGGACGCGACAGGATCCATTGCTGCATCAGCATTTCGATCCGCGCGGTGGAGGGCAGATCGCCGTACTGGTTGTGCGCGCCCTGCGACAGGATCAGATGCGCCTCCTTCAGCCCGTTCAGCACCGGGAAGCCGTCCGCGACGATCGTGGTGTCGTCGTCCCGCTTGTAGAACGCCGACGTGATGCTGAGCAGCGTATGGAACGCCTCCAGAAACTTCGAGCGGCTGTCGGCGGTGCGCATGTCCCGCACCGCTCGGCCGGCCAGACGCAGGCCGTAGTGGTGGTCGTACTCGTAGTTGCGCCGCACCACCGAGAGCCGGTGCTGCTCGTCCTGGATATAGCCCCAGATGACGTTGTTCAGCGACCGCAACGGATCGATTTCCATATTGGCCAGCGGATCGTTCGCCACGTGGCGCCCGCATGTTCTGGAACCGCCGTGCCAGCGCGTTCATGGTCTGCACCAGCATTCCTTCCTCCTGCCAGTACGACCAGATCAGTTCGAGCAGGCAAGGGCAGGTCAGCTTTCGGCGCAATAGACCGTAACATTCGCCCGGAGCGCCGGGGTTCATGCCCAGCACGACATCGCCGATATCGCGATCCTTGATGCGCTGATCGACCAGTTTTCGCCGGATGATGGCGAGATACGGCAGCAAACCCTCCGGCACACCCGGCGCGCTCACGGACTGCAGGTAGTCCCTGGTGCAGCAGTTGCGACAACGCCGCGGGTCGAATCTGCTTCGGCAGCGAGATCTGGCCTTGCACGTAGTCTGCGTCGCCGAGGTCGAAATCGCTGAACACGCCGCAGTTCGCCATCACGAAGGCTTCCGTCGCCACCTTGATGTTCCGGTAGGCATCGGTGTCGGTGAACGGCAGGAAGCGGCGGCGAGGCGGTCTCCGCCAGCAGATTTGGTCGGCGCGAGAATGCCTCTCCGCCGCGTTCGATTGCCGCCGTCGTTGCAGAATACCCAGTTCATGAAGTCGAAATATCGATCGAAACCAAGGCCTCGGTGCTCTTGCGTGATGCTGACCCACAGCGGCACGTCCTCGGTGAAGCGCGAGGTGGCTCGGCGCATCCCGACCGTGATGCCGCCCTCGATCGTGCTGGGCTGTGGCTCGAGGATGAAATCGGAGGCCGTAACCTCCGTTAGCGATCCCGGGGCTTCGGATCCGATCGACAGCCGGAGGTCGGCGCGCCCGGATTGACTGGCGGAGAAGACGTATCTGCGCGACGTGTAGGTATCGCTGCTGACCGGGTCCACGTCCGACCCGTTGACCGATATCGTTGATTTCACGCGTTGGTTCTCGAGCAAATCGCTGGCGGTCCGCAGCGTCAAAACCACACTTTTCCCATATGGGAACAGTACCCCATCGTCCACTGCCGCCGGGGAGCGGGCTCGCCCGGCGAGTGCCAGGTCAACATCAACTCATTCCCATCCTCATCGACCATCAGTACCGGGCGCTTCAATTCCTGATTTGCACTATAGAATACCGCGTGCCCACCGCTGAAGGTCATACTGCGGTCGCCATCCTTGAGGATTTGGACGCTGATTTCGTAGTGCGTATTCAGCCTTGCCGTCAGCGATCCACCCGCCCTATCGAGTCGGCCTGCCCCGTCGCTTCGTGCGAGTGCCCCGGGCCGCCCGCCGGTTGTGTCTCCCTTAGCGTTACCCAGACCCCGGGAAGCGCAACCGGCACAATTTTCCCGTTGGGCTCTCGATCTGTCCGAACACCGTCAGTCTGACGGGAACCTCCTGTGAATGCCACTCATCGCATCCTCCTTCAGTGGATGGTCAAATTCGTTGGGGATATCGGTTCTGGCGCCGCGAGACTTGCGTCGCGAAGACGCGTGCCGCTCACGGCGCACTCGTAACTTGTGTCGAGCGTTGTCTTGAGCGCCCAGAACGTCAGCAATTTGCCGACCAGCCCGGTTTCATCCTCCGGGGTTAGACGCTGGTCCGCGCATGCCTGGCCGAGTGTCGCGAATACGGTCGTTGGCCGCGCCCGATACATCGCCGCCGGATCCTTGAGCCACGACGTGTAACAGCGCACCCAGTCGTTCCGGCGTGTGCATCTGGGTTCGCATCACTTCTGGCAACGAATTCCCGCGCAGCCGCGCCGGCCGGTGATGCACCAGAAGCGCCACGAACGCGGACATTTGTGCTTCCAGACGCCGCAGTAACGTAAGCCGTTCCGTGTCCAGTCCGACGGGTGGATATAGCTCTTCCCACAGCGCCGCCAACTGGCCCCATTGGCGGATGCGGAAACAACGCATGCCCCATCGCGGTGCTCAGTTTCACCCGCAACCAAGGCATCGGATGCGGATCGTCCATATTGAGGCGGAAGACGAACGGCCTCGGCAGGCTGACAACGCCGATCAGTCCCAGCGTCGCCGCGATGCCGACGCGCGCGACAGACCAGAAATCCGCGACGATCTCGGAGATCCAGCGTTCCCAGATGCCCCACAGATCGCGCTCCGCGCCACCACCGCGCTGCAGGCCGCGAGCACCACCCGCAGCGACGCCACCAGGTCCATCAAGCGCCGCCGCCTGGTGCCCAACCTCGTGCACCAGCGAGCCGGCGATGCCGCTGCCGATCATCCGCTCGCGTGGCACCCGGATGATGGCGACCGGGTTGGTATGTCCACCGGGCAGCCGGGTGCGAGCCCGCCGGATGGCGGCGCCCGGCCCGCGATCGAGGAAACAGATCAACGGCGGCAGATCGTAGTAGCGGCCCGGCAGCACCAGCGCGTCGGCCGCCACGACATCCAGCCCCGACAGCCAGGGGCCGTTGTCGTGCTCGCTGCGCTGCGTGATGGCTTCACTGAACATATCGAATTCGTTCAGAACCGCCTGGAAGCGAAGCTTCAGCAGGGTGAAGCGCCGCTGTGCCTGACTGGCCGAACCGAGGCGGCCGGGACCGGACAGCCAGGCAAGATACTGGTGCAGCACGTGACGCAATTCCTGCCGTCCCTGAAACAACATCCGCTCGATCGCGGACTGTGCATTGGGGAAAAGCCCCGCCGCCGGCACCATCGGCTCCACCAGTGCGAACGGCAGCAACCGGTCGAGCCGCGTCAGCAGGGCGCGTGTTTCCTGCGCCAGGAGATTCGCGGCGGCGGGGCTGACAGGCATGACGGCTCAAACCCCGAACAGAACGATATGCCGGCCGCGCCGAACCCAGTGGCCGGAATGACCCGGGCGTACGCCGGCGGCCGAAGCCCCCTGTGCGCCGGTGCTCGCCAGTAGATCGGCGCCGCGGCCGGCCGCCGCCGTCCCGCCCGACCCCGTCGAAGTCCCTCCCGAGAGCAGGCCCGGGGCAATTCGTGTCGCGGCCGCCATCGCCGCGGTTTGCGCGGCCTTGCGCGGATCGACCCCGTTCTGCACCGCCGCGACCGCATCGCGTGCCGTATCGGCGGCGAGACGAACGAACTGCCGTGCGCCCTCGAACTCGAGTTCACCGGCCTCCTGCATCTCGAACTCGAGGCCGAGCGCCTTGCCAGCCGCGTTCGCCAGGCCGCTGCCGATCTTGGCGCCAAGCGGTCCACCGATGTAGTTGCCCAGTGCGGTGCCGGCCATCGGCAGCGCCTTGCTGGCAACGCTTTTCAGCACGCCGCCGATCGCCTGACCGACCGGAGAGCGGGCAATGTTGCTGACCGTGCTGACGGCCTTACTCAGGAAGTCGCCAAGGAACTGCTCGAATTCCTGTTCGTTGTTCACAGACAACAACTCGTGCGCGAACTGGATTTCCTCGTGCTCCGCGAGCGGTCCGCCGCCGCCGCCGAATTCCTGAAACTCAAACTCCTGGCTCGAATAGGGGCTCATTTCCTGGCCGAATTCGAGTGTCGTCCGATCGATGTCGTGCATGATTTTCTCCTTGTTGGGTGCAGCAAACCTATGGTCCTTCGCTACCATCCATGACGCGCCAGACGCCGGGCGTGGAAATTCATGGGCGGTGACGCGATCGCCCGGGGCAGCCCCGGCGCGAGGC
Source organism: uncultured Alphaproteobacteria bacterium (assembly GCA_963759425.1). Lineage (GTDB taxonomy): Bacteria > Pseudomonadota > Alphaproteobacteria > Acetobacterales > Acetobacteraceae > Rhodopila. The sequence continues at coordinate 112,076 of CAVWZM010000011.1, read as the reverse complement.
GATGTGCGGCGGAATGTTCCGCCTTCGAGGTGACGACCTCCGGGGCCGATCCCGGCGGGGCATCGGCGGCGACACGGGTCATCTCGTGAGCGAACCGAACGAACCGGCGCGCCGTTTCAAACTCCTGGTCCTCTGGGCTCAGGCCTTCCAGTTCAGTGCCGAAGATCGCCTCTGGCGAACGCGGTGAACGCGGCCCGGCGTCGCCTGAACGCAGTGCGTCGCGCACCGCCGCCGCGGCCCGGATCAGCCGCCGCAGCAGGGCTCCCGCAACGCCCGGCTCAAATGTCCGTCCCCGCGCGGCGCCGACCCTGCGAACGATGTGCTTCATCAGCAGAGTCATTCCGCTCGGCGATTGCGCTTCCAGAAACAGGTTGGCGAGATTGAGCTCCTCCAGCGCTGAAAGCCCGAGCCGTGAAGCCGGTGTCGGAACGGTGACGCCAAACAACAACCGGTCGCCGCCGCTGCCATACGCCACGGGATTGAACGTCAGCAGAGGATTGCTCATGAACTCCCTCCCGATGGCCAAGGCGTTCGACCGAAATCGCCGGTCACACCCATGAACAGCAAGCGGCGTGCCAGCCGCGATGCAGCCAGGATCAGGGAGTTTTTGTGGCTCGCGGCGAATTTTGATTCCGTCGTACGGCCGATTTCGCCCGACCGGCCGAAGTTAGCTTCGGCGGCGGCGATGCCAGAGGCAGGTCAAACCCGGTAATCGGCCACGCCGCTTGACGCCCCCGCCCCATCCAACAGAGCGGGTTTCATCTTAGGCTCGCCGGCGCCCTGCCGGTAACCCAAAGGGCCGACCGGTGTGACGCAACCGCCGCGGTCGGCAGCGCGATGATGGCACGTCGCTTGCTGTATCCTATGTCAATCAAGCAGGAGGACCGCCGATGCACGCTCTCGAGGCCGAGCGCCCGTCACCCCTATTTCGGCGGGTCGAGTTCCCGATCGGTGGTTTCAATCGTGTCGAACCCCCGGGGCTTGATTTCCCGGCCACCGGCACCGGCGAGGCACTCGAAGAGGAAGAGGTACTGGAGCTTGCGTCGCGCCTTCTCGACGCGCGTAACGAAACCGACCGCGACCATCTGCTTGGCGCCACCATCACACACGCCGCGGATCGTGCCGGCGGCGTACTCCCCGCCGATGTCGGCAGCGCGCTCGGCGGCCTGCTCAAGAACATCGCGCCGCACGCACTGAACGGCGCAAGGCGGGGACACGCTCTCGGCCTCGAGCTCGAGGGCCTCGACGCTCACGAACAGGAGTTCGAGGCGGCAACACGGTTCATTCGCCTCGCCGGGGAAGCGGCACGCCATGCGGCGGAGGAGCGGTTGGACGCACCGCCGCGTCACGCCGCGCGCGCCGCATTGGCATCCGCGGCCGACCTCTACGCGCCCGCGCTTGTTTCGGCGCTGTTGCCCCAGCCTCCTGGTTCCGTGACCCGGTTCCGTCCCGCCCATGCAACCGAAAATTTTGAATTAGCACCGATCTTCACCGCGCCGTCGGGTCCGCCGCCACTGCACTTCGAGGTTTTCGAATACGATCCAGAAATGGAATATTTCCTCGGGGGACTGGTGAAATCGGTCGGCCGAGCCGCCGGGAGCGTCGCCCGCTTCGCCAGCAAGGCCGCGAACGCTGTCGGAAAAATTCCCATCCTGGGCGATGTCGCGCGCGCCGGCATTGGCGCCGTGCGGCTCGGTCTTGGTCCGGCCGCTATGGCAATCGACGCTGGTTCGCGTCTCGCCCGCGGGCAGAGCCTCGGGGCCGCCCTCAAGGGTGCCGTGGCTGGCCAGGTCAGCGCGGTGCGTGACCAACTCAAGCTGGCGGAGATGGTGGCGCCTTTCATCCCGGGCATCGGCACCGGCGTCGCCGCGGCCCTCGGCGCAGCCAACGCGCTGGCATCCGGACGCCCGATCACCGAGGCCCTGGTCGCGGCGGCACGCGGCGCCTTGCCAGGTGGCGCGATTGCCCAGGCCGCTTTCGACACCGCACTGAACCTGGCAAAAGGGAAGAACATCGGCGAGGCCCTTTTATCAGCCGCACGCGACCGGTTGCCCGGTGGGCCCGTGGCGCGAGCGGCCTTCGACGGCGCGGTCGCCCTGGCTCAGGGCAAGAAACTACAGGACGCGGCGTTCGCGGCGGCCGGACGCATCTTGCCGCCGTCTCCCTATGCCGCCGACGCCCTGTCGTTCGTGCAACGTGTGGCCAACGGGCAGAACATACAGCACGCCGCTCTTTCGGTCGTCGGCCAGCGCGCGTTGCGGCAGGTGAGCAATCAGGCGACCCTGGCCCGCGGCGCGCTGCCAGGCGGCGCCATGATGCGTGCCGCGACCAACGCCGCGTCGAACCTGCCGACGCGAAATTCCCTGCAGGCCGTCGCGATGGCCGCGGCGCGCAACCGGATGCCGCCACTGAGACGCGGGAAGTAACGAATTTAGGGCATAGCATTCCGCCTCGCAAATATCGTTATTACGATGACGCCACGGACCGCTGGAACGTCGCGCCGAACTAAACCCGATCGAGCACCGGAACAGCCGGCTGAATGTGTCGTGATTCGGCAGACCGTTCTTCAGGCTGAGAAACTCGTTCAGGAATTTCGCTCTCGGAAATGCCGCCACATCCGCTGCGTCTGATCGCTGCACAGCACGTGCACAAGGCGATCATCACCAAGTCGTGGAACCTTGCAGGGCGGCGTTGCTGGTTCGTGGATCTTCAAGACCTTCCCAGCAAGCCAGCCTCCAGCAACGTGCCGAGCCTCTGTCTGGCGCTGAGCGGATCGAACAGCGTAAGGGAAAAGCGACGTCAAGTTTCCAAATTCGAAGTGCGACTCGCCTGAAGAAGCGGCCCGTTCTGGGTCGACGCTCAGTGTTTGCTGATGCATACTGCGGTTCATCTGGCCTACGTTCAAGATCGTAACGGCGACTTAGACTGAATGATTGCGGTCTGATCGGCTAGTTGGTCCGTCCCGTGGCATGCACCGTCCGAGGGTTGCGTCGGGTTGGCCGGCGCCGAGCCTCATGCATGGGGACGGACCACATGGATCATACCACTTTCATCGGGTTGGATGTCCACAAGGCGACAGTTGCGGTGGCGGTCGCTGATGACGAACGTCGTGGTGAAGTGCGCGACCTTGGCATCTTCGCGAACCGACCCGACGTCATCGCGAAGCTTGCACGGCGGCTGTCGTCAGGTGGTAGACGCCTGAGCTTTGCCTATGAGGCCGGACCATGCGGTTACGGCCTTCATCGCCAGTTGGTGGGCCTTGGACATCAATGCCAGGTCGTGGCTCCATCGCTCATCCCGATCCGCGCCGGCGACCGGGTCAAAACAGATCGCAGAGATGCCGCCATGCTGGCCCGGCTTCACCGAGCCGGCGAACTGACGAACGTTTGGGTACCCGATCCCGCTCATGAGGCGATGCGTGATCTGGTTCGTCTGCGCGCCGACGCGATGCACGACGTCACCAGGTCCCGTCAGCAACTGCAAGGATTTCTGCTTCGCCATGGCCGTGTCTATGCCGGCAAGAAAGGTTGGACACTGGCCTACCGGCGGTGGTTGACCACAGTCCGCTTCGAGCATCCCGCCCAGCAGATCGTTTTGCAGGACTACATCCATGTAGTGCGGGATGCCGAGGCCAGGGTGTCGCGCATCATGGACCACATCGAGGCCTCGCTGCCGGACTGGTCGCTGTCACCGATCGTTGAGGCCCTTCAGGCGATGCGTGGCGTGGGATTGATCGTCGCGGTGACGCTGGCGTCGGAAGTGGGTGATTTCAATCGGTTCGCGAACCCGCGACAATTGATGGCGTATTTGGGGCTGGTTCCTTCCGAGCATTCGAGCGGAGCCAGCATTCGCCGCGGTGGCATCACCAAGGCCGGCAACGCTTTGGCTCGCAGGGTCCTGATTGAAGGAGCCTGGACCTACCGTATGCAGGCCAGGGTGAGCCGCAAATTGCATGATCGTATTGATGAGTTGCCCAGCGCGATCCGAGACATCGCCTGGAAAGCACAGGTTCGGCTTTGCGCTCGATATCGCAGGTTGGTCGTAACCGGAAAGCAAAAGGTCATCGTCGTCACGGCGATCGCGCGGGAGATGGTGGGGTTCATTTGGGCGATCGCACGCGAGGTGAAGATTTCGGCAGCAAGCTAAAGGAGCAACCACATTTCGGTGCCGGAAGCTGGAGGCAGGGCGCGGTTGGGAATCCTCGCGCCTGTTATGAGCCGCCCGCGGGCGACGCTCGCCTTTAGACCGAGGTAGCCCCGAGACGAAACCACGGTCCTGCGGTATCCAACCCGCGCATGAGAGCTTGATCAACCGTCGTCTCTGCCCTGCCTCCTGCTTGCGGCACTCATGAATTTCTGGCCTCCCGCTTTGCGGTGGCATCAGCACGCTTAAAATCCTTGACAACAAACATGAGAGCAGGCTGCTGAAAAACCCCTTGCCGTCGATCCGATGTGTCTTCGAATCCGATACGCCCGATTCTCGGCAAGGGGTTTTTCAGCAACCTGCTAGGTGTCTGTCTTGCCGAGCGGCCCGCGGTCGAGTTTAATTGTTTTAAAAATGGCGCTCTGGTTTTGGATCGGCAGTGGTGTGCCCGGCCCTCTGAATACCCAGCCCTTGCGGAACACGCCCAACTCACGGGACAATGATGGCACCAAGAAGCAGGCCAGGGGACCATGATCCCACGCATTGAATTCGACCCGACCGCCCCCGCGCCGCTGGCCGGCATCCGCGTTGTCGATCTGTCGCGCCTGGTCGCCGGCAACATGGTGAGCCTGCAGCTTGCCGATCAGGGCGCCGAGGTGATCAAGATCGAGGACCCGAAGGTCGGCGATCCGTTGCGCGCCTGGCGGGTCAAGGGCCTGTCGCTGCACTGGAAGGTCTACGCCCGCAACAAAAAGAGCCTGGCGCTGAACCTGCGGCCTCAGGCCGGCAAGGACGCGTTGCACGATCTGCTGGCGACATCGAACGTGCTGATCGAGAATTTCCGCCCCGGAACGCTGGAGGAAATGGGGTTTGGGCCGGACGTGCTGCATGCGCGCAATCCGGGTCTGATCATCGTGCGCATCACCGGCTTCGGCCAGGACGGCCCGTATCGCGACCGTCCTGGATTCGGCACGCTGGTCGAGGCGATGTCCGGTTTCGCCTCGAAGAACGGCTACGGCGACCGCCCGCCGGTGCTGCCGCCGTTGGCGATGGCCGACATGATCGTCGGGCCTTTACGGCGCCTATGCGATCATGGTCGCGCTGCGGGTGGTGGAGCGCGGCGGCAAGGGCCAGGTGATCGACCTGCCGTTGCTGGAGCCGATGATTTCCGTGCTCGGCCCCGACGCGGCGATTTACACGGTCAGCGGGCGAGAAGCCGCGGCGGACCGGCAGCCGTTCGCTGACCACGTCGCCGCGCAACGTCTACGAGACCAGCGACGTCGGTTCATCGCGATCTCCGCCTCGATCCAGGCGATGGCGGAGCGGCTGTTCCGCGCCATCGGCAAGCCCGAATGATCGACGACCCGCGGTTCCGCACCAACACCGACCGGGTGCGCAACATCGACGCCTGCGACGGGATCGGTCGCCGCCTTCATCGCCGAACGCACGCTGGCGGAGAACATGGCGATGTTCGAAGCCGCCGAGGTCACCGCGAATCCGATCTATGAGATCGACCAGTTGCTCGACGATCCGCATGTGCAGGCGCGCGGCGTGCTGGTCGAGGCGCCCGACGAGGAAGCCGGTTCGGTGCTGATGCACAACATCATTCCCCGGCTGTCCGGACACGCCCGGGCAGTTTCGTTCGCCGGCGCCCGATCTCGGCCAGCACTCGCGGTCGGTGCTCGAATCGATCGGCTATGACGACGCCCGCATCGACGCGCTGGCGGCGGAGGGCGTGATCGCAGGCCGCGTGACACGCTCACGTCGGCAAATGAAGGGACGAATGAGAATGCGTGACGATCTGCCGGTCTGGCGTTCCCTGATGTTCGTTCCGGTCACCGCGGATAAATTCGTCAGCACCGGTGCCGACCGCGGCGCCGACGCGATCATCCTGGACCTGGAAGACGCCGTCGCGCCGTCGCAAAAGGAGCACGCGCGCACGCTGATCGCCGATGCCATCCCGCAGGTGTCGCGCAACGGCGCCGACGTGCGTGGTGCGGGTCAACCGGCCGTGGCGCATGCTGGTGCGCGATCTGGAGGCGGCGGTGATCCCGGGCGTCGCGGCGCTGATGCTGACCAAGGTCGACAGCCCCGAACACGTGCTCGCCGTCGCCGAAATCGTTGACGAACTGGAAGCGGAACGAGATCTGCCCGCCGGGCAGCATGAAGTTCGTCGCTGCTGGTGGAAACCGCGAGCGGCTTTTTCCGCATGGAGGAGATCGCCAAATGCCACCCGCGCATTGTCGGTCTCAGCCTGGGGTCGGAGGATTTCGCCGCCGATGTCGGCATGCAGTCGGAACCCGAGGGCTTGTTCTATCCCAAGCAGCACATGCTGTTCGCCGCCCGGGCCGCCGGGATCATGCCGATGGGGTTCGTCGGTTCGATCGCCGATTTCCGCGACCAGGAGGCGTTCCGCGCCATCGTCCGCCGCTCCCGCCGATTGGGCTTTATCTGCGCCAGCGCCATCCATCCGTTGCAGGTGCCGGTGCTGAACGAGGAATTCTCTCCCGATCCGGCCGAGGTCGAGCGCGCGGAACGGATGATCGCCGCCTATGACGACGCCTATGCCGCCGGGCTGGGCGCGGTGCAGTTCGAGGGCGCGATGATCGATGTGCCGGTGGTGGAACGCGCACGGTCCATTGTCAATCGCGCCAGGGCACTCCGGTCTCGGCTCAGAACCTGATCGGCACAAACGAGATTTCCGTACGGTCGGGCTATACTTCTCTTTGATTGTATATCCGCATCGATAGTCATTGCGCGACGGTCGGACTGCTCCGGCCCCGCTGGACCCCGGTCGATTGAGCATGTGCGCGACACTTATCGCGAGATACCGGCTGATACCCTACCGAGCCAAAAATACGCGCATTATCTGGAGCACCCGTTGAGGCAGTTCTTGGCGAACCGCTTGATTCCCGTGACAAAGGCTCGTTTCAATGCGCGACAATGATCTACGTGACCCGCCGCGGATGGGAAAGCGATGCCGCCCTCGGCACACTGAACTATCGGCTCGATGCGGACGCAGGGTTGTTTCGGTGTTTTCAGACTCCAGTCTGGCGCTCATACAAAAGTCAAATGTTACTATATCGCAACGAAGAGTTAATCGTTTCGTGAAACTGGCGCACGTTCTCCTCCAGCCTGCCCAGCGGGAACGTTTCGCCAGCACTGACGCCGAGCCCAAGTTGGATCTGTTCGCAGATGAACAGGTCCTCGTCGTTGAATACTTTCCCGTCAATCAGATCGAATGAGCGTTGCCAATGCTCACGAGCCTTGTCGTGCAGCGGAAGCTCAGGTGTCAGGACGGTGTGCACGAACAGGGACTGGTCAACGCCGGCTGGGAAAATCGCCATGTGGCTGATGTAGTCCGGATGGTACACGATCAGGTTGTTGGGAAAAATAAGGTGCTCCAGGGTGCCATGCACTCGCGGGTTCCATTGATCGGCCGGCAGTCCCAACACCTCATCGAAACCATCGCGTGCTACCAGCAGCCGTTGGTGCGGGCCGACATAGTCAGCCGCCGCATGACTGTCGGCGAAAAACTGACCGATCGTTGTCGCGTGCAACCGCTTTATGTGATAGAATTCAACGAAAGCGTCCATGATCAGCTTCCAGTTTGTCTTGCGGAGCACAGTGTTCTGCCGAAAGAATTGGTGCTTGCCCACACCGAGCGCGGCCAGGTCCTCATCCAGGTCGCCGAGGTGGGCCGCGACGTCGGGCGGCTCCGTGGCAAGCGGGTCTAACTGGGCCCAGATCAATCCATGGCGCACCGTCGAAGGTAACTGCCTCAGCCCGTGCGCCGCCAGGTCCAGCGTGGGAAAGGACTTCGTCGCGGTATGCTCACGAGTTTTCCGTCCAGGCCGTAGGTCCAGCCGTGGTACAGGCAGGACAGGGTGGAACGGAGGCACGGCGCCGCATCCTCGGTCACCAATCTGGCGCCGCGATGCCGGCAGGTGTTGAGGAAGACGCGCGTGACGCCGGCCCGGTCCCTCATCAATATGAGCGGCAGACCCAGAATTTCGCGCGCGAGCACGTTGCCGGAAGGGCCAAGCTGGTCAATGTGTCCGAGGCATAGCGGCATCCGCCTGAAGAGGATTGCGATCTCGGCTTGTACCGTGCCGGATCGGTATAGACACTCGCGGCCAACCTCGGCTCGGGTTGGTCCGATGCCGGGGCGGATCGCCGAGTGCTCCACTCGTCAATCAGACGTTTGAATAGTCCCTGCCAGGGGGCCTCGCGGACGGTATCATTCGCTTGCATGATCATTGCTCCTGGAGAAGTTCTGCGTGCCGGTGGTGGGAACCATTGGTTTCGTGGTCGTCGTCGTGGGAAGGCGCCACGCGTCGGTCGCCTCGACCCGAAAGCGCCCGGTCGGCAAGGCGGGATCAGGAGCCCCAGGCCATCGCCGACGCGGATGGGAGGATCACCGGGTAAGCTGAATGAGCGATAGGGTGTTGTATTGCCCAATGAGGGGGCCCTTTCCTAACGTTCCAGATCTAGTCCTGATCGGCATTGCCGTGCAATTCGGATCGATCGCGCTCCAGTCTCCGATCTCCAGCGCGTACCGGGCGACCCTGAGGCCGCAGTGATTGCCCACCTGAGGCGCGATGAAGGCTCCGGTAAGAAGCGCCACCAGCAACGCCAGCGCGGCGATGAGGAAACACATGGTGGTTCTCCTGGCCCTGCATTTTTCCGACCGGCGCGGGGATGCGTCGGCCCGGAACTGTCTCTCGGTATTGGTAGGGACATCCAGATGGTTCATGGCGCTTTGTCCCGGTTCTTGAACCGCGGGCTGTTTCGATCTGCACGTCTCACGGGATTCAGCGAAGTATTGGTTGTCGCAGGGCGCCCCATGCGACCGATGCGCAACGGCTACAACCTATGCTCGGCTGGGCGCAAAGACCTCCCGCGGCTTGCCCCCAGTACAGCTGACCTCAACGAGGGCTCTGGTTGAACGGACCGGCGGGAGATGTTGCGCAAACGGGCGGCGACCGGAGGCCAGGTCGCCATGGTGTTGGCCACGATCCTCGGTAGCGCGTAGAGAGAGACGCTTGATTGCCCGGCGCGCCCGCAGTCGATCATTGCACGCGCGAGCACGCCGGTCGCCGAGGCGGTCTGATGAAACGCGGAAGCCGCCGTTACAGAAGGTTCGTTACGACGCCTGGCTTCGGAACACCAACCAGAAGAGTCGCTTCAGGACGCGGCGTCGATCACGCTGACATGTGCCGCGACCACGCGCCAGCCGTCTGGAGTGCGAGCCCAGGTCTGCATCTGACGGCCAACCCTGCCGGGAGTTGTCTGCCGATGGAACAAGGTGGAGGCGGTGGCAAAATCGCGCCCGAAGGTGGTGAGGACGGTACGTGTGGTCGTGCGCTCCAGGCCGAGCGGAGAGCGGGCGGCGCGGAATGCACCGATTTCCTCGTGGCCGTAAAGGTTCTCATTGATGCCATAACGGATCGTCAGGTCACTATTCCAGAACAGTGATTGCAGGGTTTCGACATCGTTGCTCATCAGCGCGGCTTCGTATTTCGCGAACGCCGCTTGGACCTCCGCCTTCACGTCCGGCCGGTTGATCTCCATCGTCAGGCCTCCAGGTCTGGCGCAGGGGAGTGGGCGATCCCGGCGGTTTCGAGCGTGCTGGCGATGCGCAGCGCGAGGTCTTCACGCCATGGGGCGGTAATGATCTGCACGCCGATCGGAAGCTGCCTGCCATCGCCAGCCGATGCGGGGGTGAGCGGGACCACGACCACGGGCAGGCCGATGAATGAGATCGGTTGCGTGTAAATGCCGATATTTGGCCGCAACGGCATTTCCTGCCCGTCGAGAAGGAATGTCTTCTGGCCGATCAGCGGCGCCACGCAGGGAGTGGCGGGCGCCAGGATGGCATCGACATGCTCGAACAGGGCGAGCATTTGTTGCTGATACCAACGCCGGAATTTCTGCGCCTGCACGACGACGGATGCCGGGATCAACGCGCCCGCGATCAACCTGTCGCGCACCTCGGGATCGAAATCATTTGGCCGGCTGCGCAGACGATCAAGATGCAACGCGGCGGCTTCGGTCGTGGTGATGATGTAGGCGGCACTTCTGGCCCGCTGCGCCTCGGGAACAGCGACAGTCTCGGTGGCGTCCAACCGCGGCCGCGACGGCATCCAGCGCCGCTCAGCGCTTCCGTCTCGACGCGCCAGCGCGGAAATAGCCGCCGGCGACGGCGATCCGCAGCCCGCCAATTCCGGCGTCAATCAGACGTCCGACACTGGGTCGACCGGGCGATCGGCGCAGACCGGATCGGCTCGGGTCATAGCCCTGCATCGCGTCGTACGCCGCGGCCAGGTCGCGCGGTGCAGCGGCACATCGGGCCAAGATGATCCAGGCTGGAAACGAACGGAAAGCTGCCGGCGCGGGTCAGTCGGCCATAGGTCGGCTTCAGTCCGAACAAACCGCAGAGCGATGACGGTACGCGGATCGATCCGTTGGTGTCCGAGCCGAGCGCCAGCGGGACCATTCCGCCGGCGACGGCGCTGCCGGAACCGCCGGAGGAGCCGCCTGCCATCCGCGTCGTGTCGTGCGGGTTGCGCGACGGACCGTCATGCGCGTTCTCGCCGGTGAAGTCGTAGGCGTATTCGCCCATGTTCAACGCGCCCACCAGGATCGCGCCCGCCGCCTCCAGCCGGCTGACCACCGACGCATCGGCCGTTGCCGGCGGGTGCGTCCCGATTGATCTTCGCTCCCGCCAAGCGTCGCCAGGCCGGCGACATCGAACAGGTTCTTCACCGCGAACGGCACGCCGGCGAGGGGGCCGGGTTGTCGTCCCGCGGCCACGCGCGGCGTCGATGGCCGCCGCCCGGGCGCGGGCACGCTCGGCGGTACACGGAGGTGAACGCGTTCAGCAGCGGGTTCAGTCGCTCGATCCGCGCCAGGGTCGTTGCGATCGACCTCGGCCCGCCCGCAACGTTCCGGCGGCGACCGCGCGGGCGATGTCGGTGGCGCTCTGCCAGCGACGGCCGTCATGCTCGGAACACGGGCGCCGGATCGACTTGGTCCGGAAGCGGCGCATCCTGCAGGGCGGCGGCGTGACCGAGCGAGAGCCGCAGATGCAGCCGTACCGCGGCCCGCCATTCCGGCTGCGATTCCGATTCCGAGAGCCACTGTCCGGCGTCGATCCAGGCGTCGAGAGCCGCATCGGTCAAGGGCAAGTCCTGCATTCGTTGCATCCGTTTCCTGGTCGCGAAGCCGGGCCAGCCATGCGCGCCAGCCGCCGAAGCGCAGTGATCTCCGGCGCGCCGTCCAATGCCTGTGCGTTCTGCCAGAAATCCAAGACAAGGGCCATCGCTCAGCGCCACGGTGCCAAATCCCAGCGGCGGCGGAACCTGCGCCAGCAGCTTGCCGATCGCGGCCGTCGGCAGCGCCCAGACCTCGCCGGCGATCGCGGCACCGTGGCGGTCGCGGACCATGCCGGGCCGGTCGCCAAGGTCCCACAGCCGGTATTCCGGCACGGTGTTCGCCTCGCGCAGGAAGCGCCCGCCCAGATGCGGTGATCTGGTAGTTCAGCGGCAGGCCGGACATGTGCGCGCCGATACAGAACAGGGTGGTTTCATCGGCCGCGGCTGCATCCGCTGCCGCGGCGTCCGGAGGCAGGGCGTGCCGGTGGCCCCGACGGTGTCGGCGAATTGCCGGTGCAGCCGGTCGGCCAGCGGCGCCAGCCGGCCCTCGGACCAGGCGGGCCCCAGCAGCACGCCGCCCACCGGAAGTCCGTCCGGCGCCAAAGCCGATCGGCACCGCGATAGCCGGCCATGTCGCACAGATTGGCGAAATTGGTGAACGTCCCGAGGCGGCGGTTCGGGCCGAACGGATCGGCCTCGAGCTCGGCGAGGGTCGGGCAAAACGGAGCGGTCGGAAGCAGCAACGCATCGCATTGCCGCCACAGCAATTCGGCACGCCGCCGCGCATGTTGCAACAGATGGAAGGCGTCGAACGCATCCACGGTCAACCGGCGCAGCCCCAGTTCCAGGATTTCGCGCGTGGCCGGGTGGAGGATGTCGGGCTGTAGTGGTAACGACGTCACGCAGCGCGGCGGTGCGTTCGGCCACCCAGGGGCCATCGTAAAGCAGCCGGGCCATCTCAAGAAACAGCGCCCATGTCGACCGGGCGTCGCGTGCAGATAGGCCGCGGCCTGCTGGAACGACGCCGCCTCCGCCGGATCACAAAGGCCTGCAACGTCCGCCATCGCGACGCGCGGCGAGGGCAGCGGCGCGCCTCGTTGCAGATGCGCGAAGGGCGCCTGCCGCGAATAAGGGTCGTCGGCGTCAAACCCGGCGATCACGCGCTGCACCGAAAGCGCCTCATCGACCGAGCGGGCGAACACCGAAATGGTGTCGATCGAGCGGCAGGCCGGCACCGTTCCGCGCGCGGAGACGCTGCCGATCGTCGGCTTCAGTCCGACGATGTTGCCGAACGCCGCGGGCACCCGGCCGGACCCGGCGGTATCGCTGCCGAGCGCGAAAGTTGACGATCCCGGCGGCCACGGCACAGGCCGAACCGGAGGAGGAGCCACCCGGGACGCGGCGCGGGTCGAACACATTGCGTGGCACGCCGTATGGGGTGCGTGTGCCGACGCAGACCGGTGGCGAACTGGTCCAGGTTGGTCTTGCCCAGCAGCAATGCGCCGGCGTCCAGCAGCCGACGCACCGCCGGGGCGTGCGTGTCCGGCGTGTAGGAGAAACCGGGACAGGCCGCCGTGGTCGGCATCCCAGCCACGTCGATGTTGTCCTTCACCGCGAACGTCACGCCCCAGAGAGCACGTCCGAGCGGGCCCTCCTGCTCGAGGCGGCGGGCATTCTCAAGCACTTCGGCGTCGGGCAGGCGGGTGATCCAGATCGCAGAGTCAGCGTGCGCGCGGTCCGCCGCCAGGGCCGCCTCCGCCGTCCGGGTCGGAGTCACGCGGCCCCCCGAGGATGGTCAGCGTGAGGCGGTGAGCCATGCTCGCAGTGACTATAGAAAGCTTGAAGCCGCGCCGCCCCGCCGGGCGATCGCTGGTTGATTTCCGGCCAACCGAGGCACGCGTGCATTGCGGGAGGCGTCGAGGAAACCGAGATTGTGTCTCGTCATCTGGCGCGATCTGCTCCATTCCTGACCAGGGACCCGGCGGCGACGGCCACCATTTTGGGCAAGACACCTGGTGCCGGCGTCCTTCTCCGGAGTTCCGCAAGAATGGGGCCAGGCCTTGGCAAACGTTACGTGGCCCTGTTGTTGCTTGTCCCCACTCGGCGGCGGAGGGCGTCGTCAGGCGGGCCTGACAACCGGCGATCGGGAGGCAGTGGCGATGGTTACAGAACACGGGGCGACGGTCCCGGCCGACCCCTATCCCTGGCCATTCGACGGCTCTCTTCGGCCCAGCAACACGGCGCTGATCGTGATTGACATGCAGACCGACTTCTGCGGCATCGGCGGTTACGTTGACAAGATGGGCTACGACCTGTCGCTGACACGGGCGCCGATTGGGCCGATCTCCTCGGTGCTCGGGGCGTTGCGGCCGAAGGGATATACCATCATCCACACTCGCGAGGGTCATCGTCCCGACCTGTCCGACCTGCCGGCGAACAAGCGCTGGCGTTCGCGCCGCATTGGCGCGGGCATTGGCGATCCGGGGCCTTGCGGCCGCATCCTGACCCGCGGCGAACCGGGCTGGGAGATCATCCCCGAGCTCGCTCCCTCACCCGGTGAGGTCGTGATCGACAAGCCCGGCAAGGGCAGCTTTTACGCCACCGATCTGGAGCTGATTCTGCGCACCCGCGGCATCGCAAATATCCTCCTGGCCGGCATCACCACGGATGTCTGCGTGCACACGACGATGCGGGATGCGAATGATCGTGGCTTCGAATGCTTGCTGCTGGCGGATTGCTGCGGCGCCACTGATGCGGGCAACCACGCCGCGGCGCTGCACATGATCAAGATGCAGGGCGGCGTATTCGGCGCGGTCAGTGACAGCGCAACATTGCTGGCGGCGTTGCCATGAGGTCGAACGCGGTCATAGCGGTATGTCATGGCGCTCCCTGCCGCCAGACCGCCTCCGTGGCGTCAGGTCTCGACAGCTTCAACCGGATACCGCTGGCTGTTCGACGCGCGCGCCGAGCCTTGCGGAAAGTCGGCCGTATGGTGCCCAAAAATACCTCCAGGCTGACCGATCCGCGCCGCGGCACAGGGAAATCCGCGAGAGACGGAAGGGCGGAGCAATCACGGCTTGCTTCCCCGGGCGGCCATCGGTATACCCCGGCCCCGTCAGCGAGACCGGGCCTGGAAGGGCATGCCCGGCCGCGACCACTCGCCGTCGCTCCTATCCGACCGATGCGCGAGCCGGACCGTAGAAGGAGTTCAAAATGCCCAAGATGAAGACTAAGTCGTCGGTCAAGAAGCGGTTCAAGACCACCGCGACCGGCAAGGTCCTTGCCGGACCTGGCATGAAGCGGCATTGCCTGTCCGCCCGCAGTCAGAAAGCCAAGCGCACCAATCGCGGCAGCCAGGTGCTGACCCACGCGGACGGCATCACCGTCATGCAGTGGGCGCCCTACGGTCTGCGCTGAGGAGGTCGCGACATGGCCCGAGTCAAACGCGGCACGACGACCCACGCTCGGCACAAGAAGGTCCTGGAGCAATCCAAGGGCTTCGTTGGCCGGTCATCGACCAATTATCGCATCGCCCGGGAGCGGCTGGAGAAGTCGCTGCAATATGCCTATCGCGACCGCCGGGTAAAGAAGCGCGAGTTCCGTGGTCTCTGGATCCAGCGCATCAATGCGGCGGTGCGCGAACACGGCCTCACCTACAGCCGATTTATCGACGGGCTGAAGAAGGCCGGCATCGAGATGGATCGCAAGGTGCTGGCGGCGATCGCCTACGACGACTCGGAGTCAGTTCGCGGCGATCGTGCGGAAGGTCCAGGCCGCCCTGGCCTAGCGCCGGTTTCCGACCGAAACCGAGACTCTAGGAACAGGGGCCGCCTACCCAGGGCGGCCCTTTCCGTATGCGGGACACCATGATGACCGACGACC
This sequence comes from uncultured Alphaproteobacteria bacterium, assembly GCA_963759425.1. Taxonomy (GTDB): domain Bacteria; phylum Pseudomonadota; class Alphaproteobacteria; order Acetobacterales; family Acetobacteraceae; genus Rhodopila. The sequence goes on along the minus strand of CAVWZM010000011.1, from coordinate 96,894 downwards.
TGGAAGCCCTGCAGACCGAGACCGATGGCGCGCTCGCCGCGGCCGCCGACCTTGCGCGACTGGGACGCCGTCCGCATCGCCGTCCTTGGCCGCAACGGCAAGCTGACCACGCTGCTGCGCGACCTCGGCAAGACTCCGCCCGAGCAGCGGCGGGAGCGGGGCGTCGCGGTGAACCGTCTGAAGGACCATCTGACGAGCGCGATCGAGGCACGCAAGCTACAGCGTTGAACGATGCGGCATTGGACGCCCGCGCTGGCGCAGGAACGCATCGACCCGACATTGCCGCCACGCCAGCGCGACACCGGCCTGATCCACCCTATCGCGCGGACGATGGAGGAAATCGCGGCGATCTTCGGCGCCATGGGCTGCACGGTGTCCGACGGGCCCGACGTCGAGAGCGACTGGTTCAACTTCGGCGCACTGAACATCCCGGCGCATCATCCCGCCCGCGCCGACCATGACACCTTCTATCTGCCGGCCGCGGCGACAACGAAGCAACGGCCGGTGCGCGGGCATCGAGTGCGCCGCCGGTGCTGCGGACGCATACGTCACCGGTGCAGATCCGCACCATGCTGACCCAGCCGCCGCCGATCCGCACCGTCGTCATTGGCCGCACCTACCGCGCGGACCACGACGCCACCCACTCGCCGATGTTCCATCAGTGCGAAGGACTGGTTCTGGACCGCCACCTGACGCTCGGCCATCTGAAGGGATGCCTGATCGATTTCCTCCGCACCTTCTTCGCCATTTCGGATCTGCCGATCCGGTTCCGCTCGTCCTATTTCCCGTTCACCGAGCCGTCGATGGAGGTCGATATCGGCTGGAACCGCAAGACCGGTGAACTCGGCCGCGGCGGGGACTGGCTGGAAATCCTCGGCAGCGGCATGGTGCATCCGCGCGTCCTCGCCAATTGCGGCATCGATCCCCGCGAATGGCAGGGTTTCGCCTGGGGCATGGGCGTGGAGCGGGTGACGATGCTGAAGCACGGCATGGCTGACCTGCGGCCGTTCTACGAATCCGACATCCGCTGGCTGCGTCACTACGGTTTCAGCCCGCTCGCCCCGACGATGCTGCACGAAGGGCTCTGAACCATGAAATTCACCCTTTCATGGCTGAAGACGCATCTGGAGACCGACGCCTCGCTGGATCGCATCACCAGTGCTCTGACGCGGATCGGGCTGGAACTGGAAGGCGTGGAGGACCGCGGCGCCACGCTCGCCTCTTTCCGCGTTGCCCATGTAATCGAGGCTTCCCCGCATCCGAACGCCGACCGGTTGAAAGCCTGCAAGGTGGACACCGGGGACGGCATCGTCTCGGTGGTGTGCGGCGCCCCGAATGCCCGCACCGGCATGAAGGCGGTGTTCGCACCGGCCGGCAGCTATATCCCGGGCACCGCCACCACGTTGAAGGTTGGCGAAATTCGCGGTGTGCAAAGTGCCGGCATGCTGCTGTCGGCGCGCGAGATGGGTCTGGGCGACGACCATAGCGGCATCATCGAGCTGCCCGCCACGGCGCCTGTCGGCGTGCCCTACGCAAGCTGGTCCGGCCTGGACGATCCGGTCATCGAGATCAGCGTCACCCCGAACCGCGGCGACTGCTTCTCGGTGCGGGGCGTGGCGCGCGATCTTGCCGCCGCCGGCATTGGGGCGCTGAAGCCGTTCGCGCCTCCCGTCATACCACCCGCCTTCGACGGCGGCCCTGGATGGGTCATCGAATTTCCGGAAGCCTGCCCGTGGATCCTCGGCCGGACGGTCCGCGGCGTGAAGAACTCGCCAAGCCCCAAATGGCTGCAGGACCGGCTTACCTCGATCGGGCTGCGACCGATCAACGCCCTGGTAGACGTCACCAATTTCTTCACCCATGACCTCGGCCGTCCGCTGCACGTCTACGATGTTGCCAAGGTGTCCGGCCAGGTTCTGGTGCTGCGGCCCGGTGCCGGCGAGACGATGCGGGCACTGAACGGCAACGACTACGTCCTTGGCCCGGAGGATTGCGCGATTTGCGATGCCGCCGGCGTGCAATCGATGGCCGGCGTGATCGGCGGCGAAGCGACGGGTTGCGACCTTGGCACGACAACGGTGTTCGTCGAGTGCGCGCTGTTCGACCCGGTGCGGATCGCGCTGACCGGGCGGCGGCATCAGATCATCTCTGACGCTCGGCAGCGGTTCGAGCGCGGGGTCGATCCGGCCCTGCTGCCGGACGCTATCGAGGCGGCGACGGCGCTGATTTTGGAATTGTGCGGCGGGGAGGCGGGCACGGTTACGGCCGCAGGTGCCGAACCCGCCTGGCAGCGCGATGCCACCTTGCGGTTCGACCGTATCGCCGGCCTTGGCGGCTCCGACATCGCGGCGGAGGACGCGGTCACCTCGCTGGAGGATCTGGGCTTCGGTGTCCGGCGGCGCAACGCGGAACGAGTGACCGTCGCCGTGCCGTCCTGGCGCAACGACATCGCCGCGCCGATCCGGTTGGATCAGTCGCCGACGCTCGATCCCGTCACCGCGCGAGCGGGCGGCCGAAGGCTGCCAGGCGGTCGAGGCCGAGAACGATCTGATCGAGGAGGTGCTGCGTCTGCGCGGCCTGGACGCGGTGCCGCCGGTGTCCCTGCCTCGCTCGGGTCCGGTGCCGGCCGCAACCCTCACCCCCCGACAGCAACGCGCGGCCCTGGCTCGGCGCACGATAGCAGCTTCGGGCCTGATCGGAATGCGTCACCTTCAGCTTCATGGCACGAGCCGGGCGGCAGCACTTCGGAGCATCACCCGACGCGCTGCGGCTGACCAATCCGATCGCCGCTGACCTCGACCAGATGCGGCCGACCCCGATCGCCACGCTGGCCCTGGCGGCAAAGCGGAATGCGGCGCGCGGCTATCCGGATCTGGCGCTGTTCGAGATCGGACCGGCATTCGCTGTCGACGCGCCGGACGGCCAGAAGCTGGTCGGCGCGGGCGTACGGACCGGCTCGACGCCGCGCAGTTGGCTGGTGCCTCAGCGTCCGGTGGATACGATGGACGCGAAGGGTGATCTGTGGGCGCTGCTTGCCGCGGTTGGCGTGCCGCTGGAGGCGTCTGGTCGTGAGCAACGACGCGCCGGCGTTCCTGCATCCGGGCCGCTCCGGTATGGTGCGGCAGGGACCGAAGACGGTGCTGGGTTGCTTCGGCGAGATCCATCCGCGCCTGCTGGCGCCCTTGGGCCTGCCGGGGCCGATGGTGGCGTTTGAGTTCAATCTCGATGCGGTGATGGACCCGAAGCGGCGGCGCAAAGCTACGCCCGACCTTCCCCCTTTCCAGCCGATCCGCCGGGATTTCGCCTTCCTGGTCGACATCGCTCGTGCCGGCCGACAGTCTGATCCGTGCAGCGCGGGGCGCGGAACGGGCGCTGATCACGGCGGTGTCGCTGTTCGACGTCTATCAAGGCGACAGGCTGCCGAGCGGCAAGAAGTCCCTTGGGGTGGAGGTTACGTTCCAGCCGCGCGAACGCACGCTGACGGACGCGGAAATCGAAGCCGCCTGTCAGAAAGTCGTTGCCGCCGCGGCGAAGGCGACCGGCGCGATCCTGCGGTAGCGGTTCGCCTGCGGCTTGGAGGGCGTCATGCGCGGTGTCCGCATGATCGGCTGCCCGACGCGAACGATGCGTGCCTTCCCTTACGCCGTCGCAGAGGCTGAAACCCTCGAGGCGCGAGCACGATGATGGTCGATCCGTGCTCGAACCAACCCATCTCCTCGCCTTTGTGAAAGCAAGTGTTGCAGGGGAAGGTTCGCCGGCCCTGCCCGCGCCGGCCGGCCGGCATTTCCATGAATCCGCAGCCGGATGCCCGCAACGAGTATCGCCGCTACCGGCACCAGGGTCACGGCATGTCCGCTGCCGGCACAATGTGGTCCTGATCAGCGCTCTCTCGTTCTTGCAGAACAGTCGCGCGACGCGTCTCAGGGTGATCGGATTCACGTTCCACGTGTCGCCGGGAAAATGCGTGACCGAGGTGACGTGGCAGTCATGTGGCGCGTGAAAGCGATGATACATGCTCGATTTCAGCCGCAGCGTCACGTATCGCCCATTGCGAAACGCCGCGGCGTGCGCTTTGTCGCCGAGCAGATCGTCAAGCGAGTACGGGAGGCCTTTGATCTGAAGGATCTCGTTGCCCTCGACGATCCCTGAGGCGCCGACGATTGCATCGCACGGGCTGACCAGTACCGCGGGATCCATCTCGACCGGCCTCGCCCCATCCTTCAACTGGCGGGTAAAGCAGTGATGCATGCTACGAAATTCGGTTTCCTTCGCGTCGCCGAGGTCGAGATCGGAGAACAAGCGCCAGACACCGAGCGAGACACGGCAAACCAGCGGATGTTCGATCCGGCTGAACCAGCCCATGAACCGGGTCGCCAACTGCCTGGGGATTCGATTGGTCAGCAGGAAGTTCAGGTCCTCCTGTTGCACAATCTTCATTATGGCAGAGTGGATTGTCATGGGATCAGCACCGCAACCGGGTCCCGTTCGCCCCTCTGCGGCGGTGGCAGATCGCTTTGGCAACGGTGCGGACGATTTCGGCAGGGAGGTCATCGCGATGGCCCGCGCAGCTTTTTCTGACCGCGACCTATGTTGCCGGTGGCGCTGTGGTCGCTGGGAGCGTTGCTCACCAAGCTGAAGGCACGCCTGGAACTGTCGAGCGCGAAGCACCGATCGCTGCCCGGACACCCACGAATGGCTCGGCGGATCGCCGTCGATGATCCCGTTCTATGACTACGATCGAGGACGCTTCTTCGTTCCGACGATCCGCCAGAGGAGGTCGTGGCGCAGCGGCGAGACGGTTTCACGCAACTGTCGCGCCTCTATGACCAACGCTTCGCCCGCACGAAAGCACTTACAGCCGAGGCAGCGGGCGGTATCTCCGATCTCCAGTTCATCGGCGCATACCGGGTGCCCTTCCAGTTCAGCCGCCTCGTGCGTCAACATCTCGCAGCCGGATCGTTCCTGGCGGCGTCGTCGGGCGTGACGCTCACCGACCTCGACGGAAACGTCTTCTACGACCTGACCGGCTCTTACGGTGTCAATCTTTTCGGACAAGATTTTTACAAGGACTGCATCGCACGGGGTGCCGAACGGGTAAGTGATCTTGGGCCGGTGCTTGGCGCCTATCATCCGGTCGTTGCCTGACAATGTTTCGCGTCTGCGGGAAATTTCCGGGCTGGACGAGGTGTCATTTCATATGTCCGGCACCGAGGCGGTGATGCAGGCGGTGCGGCTGGCGCGCTATCACACGCGCCGATCCCATCTGGTCCGTTTCTGTGGCGCGTATCATGGCTGGTGGGGCGATGTTCAGCCCGGCATCGGCAATCCGTCGCCGGCGCGCGATACCTATACGCTGGCCGAGATGTCCGAGGCCACGCTGCGCGTCCTGCGTCGGCGGCGGGATATCGCGTGCGTCCTGGTCAATCCGCTGCAGGCGCTGCACCCGAACGCCCCGGCACCGGCCGATACGTCTTTGGTCGACAGCACGCGGCAGGCGGAGTTCGACCGGGCGGCCTATACGGATTGGCTGCGGAAACTGCGCGCGGTGTGCGACGAGCGCGGTATCGTGCTGATCTTCGACGAGGTCTTCGTCGGCTTTCGCCTGGCCCCCGGGGGCGCGAGGGAATATTTCGGCGTCCAACCTGACCTCGTTACCTACGGGAAGACCCTCGGCGGCGGCCTGCCCGTCGGCGTTCTGTGCGGACGAAGCGGCCTGATGAAACGATATCGTCCGGATCGCCCGGTTGACATCTGCTTCGCCCGCGGAACGTTCAACGCGCATCCCTATGTCATGGGCGCCATGTGTGAGTTCCTGCACCGGCTCGAAACGCCGGAGTGCGTGAGATGTATCAGGATCTTGACCGCCTGTGGAACGCCCGAGCCGAGCACCTCAACCGCAGCCCTGGAGGAGGCGGATTTTCCGGTCAGGGTCGACAACCTCTCGTCGATCTGGACGGTGTTCGTACACGCGACCATCAGGTTACAACTGGATGCTGCAATTTTATCTCCGTGCCGAGGGCCTGGCGCTCAGTTGGGTGGGAACCGGGCGCCTGATCTTCAGTCTGAATTATACCGATGACGATTTCGATGCGGTGGAGGATCGTTTTCTCGCGGCATGTCACGCGATGCGGCGGACGGCTGGTGGTGGGGCAGACAAACGCAGCAGCAACCGGTCGATCAAGCGGCGGATGCTCCGGAAAATGCCTATGCGCGACTGTTGGTGGGCGGGGTCCGTCGCCGTTCGCTTTGAAAGCGCTGGTCCGACATCGCATCCCGGGCGCTCCTCTCGGTGAGCATCAGCGCCTCAGCGTTACGCTCTGGAGATAGCTTAGCGAGTGCGTCGACCGGTCCTCGCTTGGACGCCCGCCGCGCCACGGAACAGTTGGCTCGGCGCCCGGTAATAAAGCTTGATGTCATGAAATGGGTCGGTGATGATCTTCGTCGCCCAGACCAGACGCAGTCCGCCACATCCTTGAGGACGAAAGAGCTGAGCCGTCCGGAACAGCAGCCCGCCCAGTCCGAGAGCCAGCCACAGATACCCGACGTGCCGGGAAAACCCGGCCAGTGTTCGGTGCGGAACGAACCATCCCAGCAGCGTCGGGTCAAACACCAAAACGAGCGGCGAGAACAACCAGATCGTCATGAGAACGATCTTGCGGCGAAGATTGTAGCCGACCTTGATCTGCTCCTTGTACCGATGTGTGGCCTGATTGATGACGTCGTAGTCCTTCGGCTCGAACACCAGATGACCGATCTGCCGGGTGGTCATCGCCACCAGCCATCCAATCAGGGCAGCAAGGGCCGGATCATCGAACACGATGACGTAGGCGCAAACGAAGCTGATCGCACTGAGCAGATGCAGCGACTGATTGATCCGACTGTGATGATAGTATCGATGGTCGTCCCAACGCTGCACTTTAGAAGCTCGAGGAAGCCGGTCATTGCTATTCCTTCTGGATTCGAAATCAGACGACGAGTGGCAGATTTCCGGGCAATAATGGATCGAGGTGTCAGTCGAGCAGGGTCTGAGCTAACTGTCGTGGCGGACCGGCTCAGCCGGGCAATCTCTCCGCGAAGGTGGCCGATTCTGGAACCGGATGAATATCTTGAGAACGCAGCTTGACGAATCGTATGAGCCAGAAATGGCCCAGCGGCGGCAGAGCACGCCGTTCCAGAAGGCGAACGGACTACATTTCCGGCCAGCCACCGTTCATAGCGCGCCCAAGGAAATTCGGTGCGCCAGCCAAGTCGGCTGGTCACCGGCATCAGCCATTTCTCAAATGTCTTGCGGACACCTGCTTCCGCGCCAATCCGGGTTGTCAGAATGATTTCACCACCCGGCCGCACGACGCGAACAAATTCATCGAGCGCCTTCTCCGGGTCGGGGATCGCGGTGACCACGTATTGCGCCACCACGACATCGAAGGAGGCGTCGGGGAAGTTCAGTTGTTCCGCATCCATGACAGCGAGCGCCTCGACATGATCCAAACGCCGTGTCTCGACGCGGGCGCGCGCCTTGTCCAGCATCGGCTGCGAGATGTCGATGCCCGACGACCCGACTGCTGCTGGAGTAGTCGGTGAGGGACAGGCCAGTTCCGACGCCGACCTCGAGGATATGGCCCCCCACGCGCTCCGCGGCCACCACCGCCGCGCGACGGCCTTGCCGGAATACCGGACCGAAAACGAAGTCATATATCGGCGCCCAGCGACCATAGGCCTCGGCAACCTGATCTCGCTCCAGTTCTCTGGCTATACCCAAGTCTCCACTCCCGATCAGACAAGATTCAGGAAACTGGGACCCTGCAGCGCGGTCACGTCTCGCAGAAACCGCGTCGGACAGTTCGTCGCCAGACACTTGCAGGCTCTCATTGGAGCAATTGGGCAGCAGGTCAATCGTTTTTCAGTCTCAGAACCGGCGCCTAGAATTTGAACAATTGATGACTATCGGTATTTGCACTCGTCCGTGCTGGCCAGATGGGTCGGTCGCGACGTGCGGGACGCGTGAGCCACTGCATCGTGTCGATCGCACTTCTGTCGGCGGCCTCGGTTGGACGGCTAAGATGCCGCGACCAGCCGCAGCACAGACAGAGAGGAGCGAACCGGATGACCATGACCTTCAAGGTTGGCGACATGACCATCCACCGGATCATCGAGATGGAGTGCGGTTTCACGCCCGCGCTCGAGTTCCTGCCGAAACTCACGCCCGAGATCTTGGACGAAAACCGATCCTGGATGAAGAACCCGATGGCCCTGGATGCCGAAGACCGGCTGGTGCTGTGCTTCCAGTCTTATATCGTTCGTACCGGCCGGCACACGATCCTGGTCGACAGTTGTGTAGGCAATGACAAGGACCGGCCGGCTCGGCCGATCTGGCACATGAAGAAGGACAACGTCTTCATGCAGGGGCTCAGCGACGTCGGACTCACCGTGAACGATATCGATTTTGTGCTGTGCACCCATCTCCACGTCGATCATGTCGGTTGGAACACAAGGCTGGAGAATGGCCGGTGGGTGCCCACCTTCCCCAATGCGCGCTACCTGTTCTCCAAGACCGAACTCGATTTCTGGCTGGCGGAGAATGAAAAGACGGCGCTGCCGCAGATTGCCGACAGTGTCATTCCGATCGTCGAAGCAAAACGCTGCGACCTCGTCACCAGTGACTATGCACTAAATGACCTGGTCTCCCTGATCCCGACGCCCGGCCACACGATCGATCATTACGCCGTCACGCTGGGCAAGGGCGGCAGGACGCTGTGATCACCGGCGACCTGATCCACTCACCCCTACAAGCGAAGTATCCCGAACTGGCGATGCGTATCGACTATGACCCGGTCCAGAGTGTCGCCACCCGCCGCAAGTTCCTGGACACCTACTGCGACACCAACACGCAATGCTGCTTCGCGCATTTTCCGTCGCCGTCACGCGGCTACATCAAGCGGTGGGGTGACGGCTACAAATGCGAGTATATTACTGCTAGCAAGGTGCATAAGGGCGGGGTGGCTTAGGGCTGGGCGCCCCAGCCGTAGGCACACGACCGTTTCGTTCCATTTATTTCACCGAGGTGATGGCGTTTCGGTTCTGCGCCCATGCCTCGGGCGAGGAGCCGGGGTCGATCGGTCGTGACTTTGCCATAGCTGATCGTTTCGATCCGACCTTGGGCAATACCATGGGCCACCAAATAGTCGCGATCCGCGCTTGGCTCGCCGCTGACCAAGCGCCAGATTATATTCTTCCGTTCCGCGCTCATCGCAATTGCCCGCCACCCACACGTTGACCTGGCATATTGCCGCAACCAGCCGGCCTGGCGGTCGAGGGTGGCCTGTGCCTGTGCATTCACTTTGCTGCTGTCTGTGTCAAAGAATATCCGGTCGCCGGCTGACTGGACCAGGTTTTCCTCGCTGCCAGGCGCCGCCTCGACCCGCGCCTCGGCCGCCCCTCCGCCAGCGCCAGAGCCCGTAGTGCAGTCGTGTGCTGCCTGACCCGCTGTCCGACGAACACGCGGCAAGCAAGGCGACGCCCGCAAGGCAGGCAAGGGTCCGATGCTTCATCGAGTATCTCCTGGGCACCAAAGGCCCGGCTTGCAGTCAACGTGTTGTTCCATCGTCCGGATAGTCGAACTGCTCCCGGCACCCTAATCGGAAACAGGTCCGATCCTGCACAGCGCTTGCTAGCGCTCTTTCAGCTGGCCTATGCAACGCATGAGAATCAGGTGACCGCAAATTCTCTTGAGTTTGTCCCGCAATGACTTCATGGCTATTTGCCAGTCGACGTGCGCAGTTTGTCCAACAGTGCTTGCCGGTCGGCGCGCGCGGATAGTGCCGTGTCCATATCGACCGGCACGAAACGTGTCGGCGTGTGCGGCTGGAGTTGGCCGATCAAATCCATGTCGGCCGAGATCACTGTGCCGAGCATGAAATAGCCACCGCCTGAGACGGCGTCGCGATGCAGAACGATGGGCTCGGTGCCGCCGGGCACCTGGATCGATCCATATGGATAGCAGGCATCGACGATATTCGACGGGTCCGAGCCGGCGCCGAAAGGCGGCGTGCGCGGCTCGAATTGCAAGCGGCGCGTCCGCCGCGGAAGCGATAGCCGATACGGTCGGCCTCGGGCGCCACCTTCCAGGTATCCGCGTAGAAAGTCGCTGCCGGACTGTTCGGTGATGCGATGCCAGTAAAGGCCCGGCAAGCATCCGCAGTTCGACCGGTCGGCGCCGGCACCGCCATGAAGCACGGGGTCAACCGTTCGGCCCTCCTCGACCGCCTTCGCCGCGGGCCCGAGCGGCAACTCGTCACCGGCCTCAGCGCACGGCCCTCATGTCCCCCGAGCGCGCCAAGCGCGTAGGTCGAGCGGCTGCCGAGCACGACCGGCACATCGATGCCGCCCGCGATGGCGATATAGGCGCGCGCACCGTTCTTCAGGAAGTCGAAAGACAGGCGTCTGGCCTTTCTTGACTAGAAAAGACGACCAGGTCTCGCGCGGGTCGCCGTCGACCTTCGGGGGTAGCTCCGCTCCTGTCACCGCAACGATGCGGTCGCTGTCGAAGGCGATCTGCGGTCCCATGAACACCGCCTCGAGCACGGCGGCCCCTGGATCGTTGCCGACCAGCAGATTCGCCGCCTGAAGCGCGAACCGGTCCATCCCGCCGGAGAGCGGGATGCCCAGATGATAGTAACCGGGCCGTCCCAGATCCTGGACGGTGGTGGCAAGGCCTGGAGAAATGATCTTAATGGCCATGCAGCGCCTGCTCGAGCTTGCGGTTGTAGCCGTCGATGTCACGCTCGAACTCGGCGAGCGAGAATGTGACGTCGCGCATCAGCGGCTGGAAGCGCCCGGCATCGACGTCGACGACGGCCTGGTCGTACGCCTCGCGCGTGATCGGCTTCCACTTCACCATGTCGCCCGGGCGGAACAGCGCCATGAACTCGCGCAGATAGCTGATCTCCTGCCGCGGATCATAGATCGGCATCGGCGTGATGCCGAACATCTGGTAGCCGCCGGCGCCACGCACCGAATAGATGCAACTGAAGCAGCCGCCATGACCGACGGTCAGCTTCGGCGTGTCGGTGCGCGGGCGCAGATATTTGGGCGCCTCGATCTGTCTCGCCCGCTCGACCATCTGGTAGAGGAAAGGCAGTCCGGCAACAAATCCGACCATCGAAACGAACCAGGGCGCCCCCGAATGGGCCGCGATGAAGTCGTCGACCGAGGCGAAATTATTGATGCGCGCGGCGTATTCGATGTCGGTCCCGCGTCGGATCCTGGTGGCGCTCGCGGAAGCGCATCAGCGTCTCGCGCGTCCAGGGATCGTTGTAGAGAACGGGGATCTCGATGATCCGGGTCTTCAACACCTGGTCCAACGTGGCCGGCCGATTCGAGCCCCTTCAGTCTCAGCCATCATGTCGTCGGGCGCGATGAGTCCGGATCGAACTTGATCTGAAAGGAGGCGTTGGCCGGGCAGATTTCCGTGACGCCCTTGATGCGGCTCTCGCGCACGGCGTTGGTGATGGACAGGCTCTTGAAGAAGGCCTCGAGCGACATCTCCTCGCTGACTTCGACGAAGACGTGCTCGTCACCACCGAAGGAATATCTCATGCCATTGCGTGCTATTCTCCGGTCAGGTCAGGCGCGATGCGTTGGTCTCGAGCCAGCGCTCGAGGAACTTGGTGTCGAAGCGGGCGGCGCGCACGTCGGGGTCCCGCGCCAGGGCCCGATGCAACGGGATCGTCGTCTCGATGCCACCGATCTCGAGCTCCAGGAGCGCCCGTTCCAGTCGCGCGATCGCCGCGTCACGGTTCTCGTCCCAAACGATCAACTTGCCGAGCAACGAGTCATAGAAAGGCGGCACCGCATAGCCGGCATAGAGCATGCTGTCGAAACGGACGCCGGGCCCGCCCGGAATATGCAAGCGCTCCGACGACCCCCGGAAACGGCAGGAAGCCCTTCGCCGGATCCTCGGCGTTGATGCGACATTCGATGGCATGACCTCTCGCAACGATGTCGGACTGACGAAAGCGCAGTCGCTCCCCGCCCGCGATCCTGATCATCTCGCGCACGAGGTCGATGCCGGTGATGAACTCGGTCACCGGGTGCTCGACCTGGATGCGCGTATTCATTTCGATGAAATAGTATCCCCGACGGCCTCGTCGATAGAGGAATTCGAGCGTGCCGGCACCGCGATACGACACCGCACGGGCAAGCTTCACCGCGTCCGCACAAAGGCGTTCGCGCACCCCGGTTGCGAGACTTGACGGCCGGTCCTTCCTCCCAGAGCTTCTGGCGGCGGCGCTGCAACGAGCACTCGCGTTCGAAGCAGTGGACGACGTCGTGCCCGTCCCCGAGCACCTGCACCTCGATATGGCGCGCGGACTCGATGACTTTTTCCAGATAGAGTCCGCCATCGCCGAAGGCCGCCTTGGCTTCGAGGCTGGCCTGAGGCACAACCCGATCCAATTCGTCATGGTCGATGGCGATGCGGATGCCGCGCCCGCCGCCGCCCGCCGCTGCCTTGATCATTACCGGAAAGCCCAGGCTGAGCCGCGACCTCGCGCGCGATTTCCGGATCGTCGATACGGCCCTGACTGCCCGGCACCGTCGGCATGCCGGCCTTCGTTGGCGACCTCGCGCGCCGCGACCTTGTCGCCCATCAGCCGGATGACGTCGCCCGGCGGCCCGACGAAGATCATCCCGGCGGCTTCGACCGCATCAGCGAAGTCGGCGTTCTCGGCGAGGAAGCCATATCCCGGATGGACCCCGTCGGCACCCGACGCGTGGGCGGCCGCCATGATGGCGCCGATGTTCAGATATGATTTGCGGCCGGCGCTGGCCCGATATTCACCGCGGCGTCCGCTATCCTGACCGCGAGGGAATCAGCGTCCGCGTCGCTGTAGGCCTGCACAGTCCTGATCCCGAGTTCGCGGGCGGCACGGATGATCCGCACGGCGATCTCGCCGCGATTGGCAATGAACAGGGAGCGGATGGCCGGCATCTACGCGACGGCTAGTCGTCGACCTCGGCAATAGGCTGTCCCGCCATGATCGGTTCCTCATTGCCGATAGCGAACGTTACTATTGTTCCCGCGGTATCCGCAGCGACTTCATGGAACGACTTCATCACCTCGATGAGGCCGATGTTTCGCCGATCGCAATCAGATCGCCCTCGGACTTGAACGGCGGCTGATCGGGAGCGGGCTTGCGGTAAAACGTGCCCGGCAATGGCGAGAGAATCTGCTTTATGGCCATCAGGTTGTGATCTCCGTTCGATACGGCGGGCGGTTCCCCGCCCGGCGCGACCAGTTCAGGATTGCAGATAAGGCTTCACCGCCTGGCGCACCGACACCGCTATTGCGACGGCGTTGGGGGTGTCGGAATGGATGCAGATCGAGTCGGCACGAACGGCGATATCACGACCGCCGACGCTTGCCACCCTACCTTCGCGGATCGCACGCAGGCAGAGATGTGCCGCGACGTCCGGATCCTTTGCGTCGTGCTCACGCGTCACGATCAGGCTGCCGTCATCGGCATAATCCAGATCGGCGTAGAACTCGGCGACAAAACCGTGACCGCGCGCCGGATAGATCGTCTCGTGCAACGTGTCGATCATGCCGAATATGGGGACCCGGAAGACGTCCGCCGGCATCGCACACCGCGTGAGCGATTGCCTCCTGCCGGCTCGCCATGCCGTACAGCGATCCGTGCGGCTTGATATGACTGAGCGCCATCCCTTCCGCGTCAAGAAAGCCCTTCAAAGCGCCGATCTGGTAGATCAGACAATTCGCCATCTCCTCGCGCGAGATTTTCATTTCGCGCCGGCCGAAGCCCTGCCGGTCGGGCAGTGACGGATGGGCGCCAACTTTAACTCCGCAGCTCTTGGCGAGACGAACTGTTTCGCGCATGTGATTGAAGTCGGAGGCGTGGAAGCCGCAGGCGACATTGGCGACCGTGATCAGCGGCATCAGTCCCTTGTCGTCGCCAAGGCGGTACAGACCATAGGCCTCGCCCATGTCACAGTTGATTGTCGTCACGGTCGATTTCTCCGAGCGGCCATCGGTGGTGGTGCGGTGCAAAGCGCGGGCCGTAGGCCGCCTCGCGCGATGTGTTATCATGATAGTGGTGGCGGCCGAGTTCGCGCAACTCGCAGATTTGCCGCAGCAAGGTGAACACTGAGGTCGGCTACCGCCTCGACGATCGAGCGGCGCGGCGTATCCATGAATTGACCGGATTAGCCACGCCAGAGTTCGGCGCGCCGTCTGTGGGCCTTCCGGGATTGTATGCCGGCGCGAAACAGACCTTGACCCGGGCTGTTGTGGATCAGTCCGACGTCGATCCGAGGATCGCGCCACGAACTGACGAGGAGCCTCTCATCTCAGTAGTGTCCCAGCTGCCCCGCGACGGCCATGCCGGTGCACAGACCCAGCCGTCCACGATCATTTGCCGCATCCCCCGCCTCAGGGACACCCCACGTGCTAAACGTTGCGCGTCGATCGGGCCCGTTGCAGATGATGGCTGATCGCGCGCAATGGCGCGGTGATCCGCCAGCAGGTGGAAGCGCGGATGACGGCAAGCGCGGCCTCGTTGCGTTGGCGGATGACGGCAAGCGCGCCCTCGTGGCGTTGCCGGACACTGGTCATGAGGGGCTGATACATCCGATCGAGGTCGTCAAGCGTCGCCCGTACCGCGTCGAACGCCGCCTGTGCGGCAACCTCGTTACCGGCGATCCCATTCTCGGCCGCCGTCCAGGCCTGTCGCGAGAGTGTTGGGTGGTTTGTGCGGAGGACACTGGTCGACCCAGCGGTTACCCCGGCACCATGGTTCAGGCGCGGCTTGAGCACCGGAGCGATCAAGCTGGTCGCACCGTCGGGATCGATCGGCCAGGCGACACCAAGAGTCGCACCGATGCGGCAGACCGAGCCGTGCCAATCGGCGATGATCTGCTCGAAGCTGACCCAGGCGCGGGTGCAGCGACGGCTGTACCATTCCGCCTCGACCAGGGATCGCAGCCACAGCAGTTCGGAGTGGTCCGGGTCAAGTTCGTCGCGGTCTGCCAGCGACCGGACGACCTCGGCCATGGGGCGGACTTGGAGGATGACCAGAGGCTCGATGTCCAGCACGTCGAACGCCTCGAGGTAGAGCGGCAGCAGGCGACAGATGCGCGGATCCTTGATGATCAGCAGCGGTGCATTACCGAAACCGCTGGTGATCTCGGTCATGATGCGCCGGAGAAAGCCGTATGCCTCGCGGCTGCGAAACCAGGCCTCGGTGATTGGGCGGGGTGGTCCCAGCGCCGGTCCAGAGTCAGAAGAATGGCGTCGTTGATGGCGACGAGTGCCCGCGGCTCCCAGTGACCGCGCGGGTTGCCGTGGTCGGCGCCGATCAAATCTGCCGGCAACCGGGCGCCGAGCGTGTGCAGGAGGTGGGTCAGCAGGGACGTGCCGCTCCGGCTCATGCCAAGGACGACGATTGCCTGCCGCGCCGGCCGCGCTTCGGGGGGTGAGCGAGCCGTGGTTGCTTCGACGCGCGACAGGACCTGGAGACCATTCATCCACTGCGACTCCGCGGCAGGATGCGGCAGCATTTATGACGGGAGCATGTCACGTCAACGATCGAGTGCCCGGACGAACTTGGCTTGGAAGATCATGCGTCGAAAAATGCAGGCACAGGGCCATTTTCACTATCCAGGTCGGATTCGTCGTGGAACCCCGGAGGACCCGCCTCAACTGCTTCGGTGCCTGACCCCTGAGCAGCCCCCATTTGCGATGGTCAGCTTCTGCTTTTACTGGGCGCTGAGAAACCGGCTGACGTGGGGTGTGATCACCGCCGGTCACACCATGTCCCGTCACGTGATGACCAATTCCCCTGCCGCGTCGCGGTGAGTGAGCGACGGATCGAGCGAGGGGTGTGTCCAGACAATCTTCAGGCTGAGCTCGTGGCGGAGATGAGCCAGCTCATTGTTGATCGCATGACGTTCCGCTGAGCGCGCATCCTGCTTTAGAACCCGGTTTGAATAGAGAAGCGACGGATCATGGCCAGCTACCAATACGTCTATGTGATGAAGGACCTGACCAAGGCCTTCCCCGGCGGCCGCGAGGTCTTCAAGGGCATCACCCTTGTCCTTCCTGCCCGGCGTGAAGATCGGCGTACTCGGCGTCAACGGCGCCGGCAAGTCGACGCTGATGAAGATCATGGCCGGCATCGAGACCGAATATGGCGGCGAGGCCTGGGCGGCGCCAGGCGCGCACGGTCGGCTACCTGGCGCAGGAACCGCAGCTCGATCCCGACAAGACGGTGGGCGAGAACGTCGAGGAGGCGTTCGCCGACCTGAAGGCCGCGCTGAACCGGTTCAACGAAATCTCCATGAAATTCGCCGAACCGATGAGCGACGAGGAGATGAACGCCCTGCTCGTCGAACAGGGCGACCTGCAGGAGAAGATCGACGCCAGGACGGCTGGGAACTCGACCGCAAGGTGGATATCGCGCTGGATGCGCTGCGCTGCCCGCCGGCGGAAGCCCGGTCACCACGCTGTCCGGCGGCGAGCGGCGGCGCGTCGCGCTGTGCCGGCTGCTGCTGGAAAAGCCCGACCTGCTGCTGCTGGACGAACCGACCAACCACCTCGATGCCGAAAGCGTCGCCTGGCTGGAGCACACGCTGCACGACTATGCCGGCACCGTGATGGTCGTCACCCACGACCGCTACTTCCTGGACAACGTCACCGGCTGGATCCTGGAGCTCGAGCGCGGCCGCGGCTATCCGTTCGAGGGCAACTACTCGTCGTGGCTGGAGCAGAAGCGCAAGCGGCTGCAGCAGGAGGAGAAGGAGGAAAGCGCCCGCCAGCGTGCCCTCGCGGCCGAATCGGAGTGGATCGCCGCCTCGCCGCGTGCGCGGCAGACCAAGAGCCGCGCGCGTATCGCGAAGTATGAGGAGATGCTGCAGAAGTCGCAGGAGCTGGTGGCGGGCGTGGCCGAGATCGTCATCCCGCCGGGGCCGCGCCTGGGCAACATCGTGATCGAGGCGGAGGACCTGCGCAAAGGCTACGGCAACAACCTCCTGATCGACGGCCTGAACTTCAAGCTGCCGCCGGGCGGCATCGTCGGCGTGATCGGCCCGAACGGCGCCGGCAAGACGACGCTGTTCCGCATGATCACCGGCCAGGAGCAGCCGGATGCGCGGCAGCGCTGCGCATCGGCGAGACGGTCAAGCTGGGCTATGTCGACCAGTCGCGCGACAGCCTGGATGCCAACAAGACCGTCTGGCAGGAGATCAGCGGCGGCGAGGACATCATCTACCTCGGCAAGCGCGCGCGTGCAGTCGCGCGCCTATGTCAGCGGCGTTCAACTTCAAGGGCTCCGACCAGCAGAAGAAGGTCGGCATCCTGTCGGGCGGCGAGCGCAACCGGGTGCATCTGGCGAAGATGCTGAAGGTCGAGCACAACGTGCTGCTGCTGGACGAGCCGACCAACGATCTGGACGTGGACACGCTGCGGGCGCTGGAGGAGGCGCTGACCGAATTCGCCGGATGCGCGGTGATCATCAGCCATGACCGCTGGTTCCTCGATCGGTTGGCGACGCATATCCTGGCGTTCGAGGGCGACAGCCACGTGGAGTGGTTCGAGGGCAACTTCCAGGCGTACGAGGAGGACAAGCGCCGCCGGCTGGGCGCGGATGCGACCGAGCCGCACCGGATCAAGTACCGTCCGCTGGCGCGGTAGCGAGAGCGGCGGCAGTATTCTGTCGGGGCTACCGACAGGGGCTCGTTGATTGGACTGGGTCTGCCGGGTGTGATGCAGGCGAAGACCTGGGTAGCCGGCCTGCGCCGGCCATGACAATTTGACGCCAGTCAGTCGCCCGACCGGGGTGGGGACATGGCGATGGTGCCGCGAAATTGGCGGCGGAAGGTTACCCGTTGCCCGTGTTAAGCCCGTCTACGAACGAGCGCAGACCGATCTGGCGATGGGTTGCCAGCCTGGCTGCGTGCAATATGGAGCGTACCGCCTCGATTGCAGCCTGAAGATCGTCGTTGATCACCACATGGTCGAATTCGGCCCAGTGGCTGATCTCATCGCGCGCCACACCCATGCGCCGGGCAATCTCGGCGGGGTTGTCGTGGGCTCGGCGGAGCAGGCGCCGCTGCAGGACATTCATGTCGGGCGGCAAAATGAAGACTCCGACCACGTCGCCTGGCAGCTTGTCCCGTAACGCCAGATGACCCTGCCAGTCGATGTCGAAGATCATGTCCTTGCCTGCGGCCAATGCGCGCTCCGCCGGTGCGCGGAGGGTGCCGTAAGCGTGGGCTCCCTGCAGCACGCGCGCCAACTCCAGCAGTTCTCCCTCGTGCTCGGCCGCCCGGAAGGCAGTTTCGCTTATGAAATGATAATGCACATGATCTATCTCGTCCGGCCGCGGCTGGCGCGTAGTAACGCTGACCGACCGGTGCAGGTCCGGCTCGCTGGCCAGCAGGGCGTCGGTGATCGCGGTCTTGCCGGCGCCCGATGGCGCTGACAGAACCAAACAGACCCCTCGGCGGCCAAGCTTGATCATTCGATATTCTGTGTCTGCTCGCGCAACTGCTCGATCGCGGCCTTTAGCCTGAGACCGGTGGCGGTCAGCGCGGCCGAGGCGGATTTGCTGCACAAGGTGTTCGCCTCGCGGTTGAATTCCTGGATCAGGAAATCAAGCTTGCGACCGACATTGACTGCCTGCCCAGCAGGTCATGGGCGGCAACGATGTGGCTGGAGAGGCGGTCCAACTCCTCGCTCACGTCGGAACGGCTGGCGAGCAGCGCGACCTCCTGAGCAATCCGCTCTTCCGGCAGGTTAGGCGTGTCCCTGAGCAGCGTGTGCAGATTTTCCAACATCCGGGCTCGCTGCGTGGCCGGCTGGCTGACGGCCTCCGCGGCGGCCTGGTCGCGCATCGACGCGATCTCGTCGAGCAACCGCGCCAGTACGACCGCGAGCCGGTCGCCTTCCGCATGACGGGATTCCACCAATTGAGCCAGGGCGGCGACGAAGCCCGCCTGCACATCGGCGCCGGCAAGACGGCGTTCCTCCTGTTGGTCGGCATGCGCCTGGCGTAGCACACCGGGCAGTGACAGGAGCGCCTCGGCTGACGGCGGCGGGCCGCCTGGTATGCGGCGCTGCAGGTCGGTGACGATTTCCAGCACCTGCTCCAACGCGGCAGGATCGAGTTCCAGCCGGCTTTCGGTCTGGCGCTTGACGCTGAGGTTGGCGGTGACGTTGCCGCGCTTCAACCGCCTGCCGGCCAGTTCACGCCATTGGTCTCCTGGCTGTCCCATCCGGCAGGCAGGCGGAACCGCAGGTCCAGAGTCGCGGCCGTTGACGCTGCGGAGTTCCCAGGTCCAGGCGATACCATCAACGCTGCCCTCGGTACGGGCGAAGCCGGTCATCGAAGCAAGGCCGGCGCTGGCGGGAAAGGAAGCTGGCATGCGCGGCTTCATATCAGCAGCGGGACGTATTGCGAAGCGATTGGTTGGCGCCGGCGGGTTGCGATCGGCTGACACCAGGGCGCAGAAAGGTCGCTTGCCGCGCCACCCCTCGCGCACACTAGTCCCGCCGTTACCAGACGATTCCGCTCTGCTATGCCTCCGCCGCCTACACCTCGCGCGGAACGAAAACGATGCCGTCGCTGATCGTCGTCTCGACAGCTAGCAGAAAGTCCCCTTGGCACGGCCCTGAGACACACTCGCCGGTGTCGATGGTGAATTCGGCGCCGTGCGTGGCACAGATCAGATGCCGGCGGTCAGCAGTCAGGAACCGGTCCGGCGTCCAGTCCAGCGGCGTGCCGATATGCGGGCAGGCATTTTGATAGACATGGACGCGATCGCCTTGGCGCACCGCGAGCAGGCCGATGAAGCTTCCCTCGGCGCCCTCGAAGCCCCGGGCGTCGCCGTCCACGATTTCGTCCACCCGGCATAACGCCCGCAGATCATCCGGCGTCACGCCTTGCCATCCACCCATGCGGCACAGCCGATCCCAGTGGGTCTTTGAGACCGGCACCACCGACAGCCGCGACAGCCGCACCAACGCAAAGTCGGCGAATTCCGGATCGGCCTTGATCTCGGTCAGGCTGACCGGCTTCGGCAGCGGCCGCACGGCCTGCATGTCGACCGAAACCCAGCCCCCGCTTTCCGCCGTCGGATCCGGATAGGCCTCGCGCTTCACCTTGACGATGCCGACGATCTGCTTGCCGATGTTCGAGTGATAAAAGAACGCCAGGTCGCCGACCTGCATCGCTTTGAGGTTATTCTTCGCGGTGTGATTGCGCACCCCGGTCCACGGCTCCACGCGGTTGGCGACCATCTGGTCCCAGGAAAATGAGTTCAGGCTCTGATTTCACCAGCCAGTAGTTGGTCATCCCGCCCCCATCGCGCACCCGCCCTCGGCTCCGCACGACGCGCCGCCAGCCGACGGCCGCCTCGGCATCCGGCGACCTCTGACCGCGGGCATCCGGACCGCCGTCCATGTCGATACGTCAATGGCGAGCCGCTTTCAACCGAGCCGCCGATAGATTATGTCTCCGTCCGTGGACACTCAGTTGCCAGCGGCGCCGATCCGGACCGGGCGGTCGCTCCATCGTTTCGCCAATCCGGGCCGGTTCCTGCGGCTGTCCCGACGGGTGTTGCCGTGGCTGATGGTGCCCGGGGCAGCGCTGACGATTGCCGGCCTGGCGTGGGGTCTGTTTCTGGCCGCCGGCCGACTGGCAGCAGGGCGACGCCTCGCGCATCATGTATGTCCACGTGCCGTCCGCGTGGCTGGCTTCGGCGGGGTATTTTTCCATCGCGGCTGTCAGCTTCATGTCGCTGGTCTGGCGGCATCCGCTGGCCGATATCGCAGCGGCCGAGATTTCCCCGGTCGGCGCTGGCTTCACCGCGCTTTGCCTCGCCACCGGCAGCCTGTGGGGTAAGCCGATGTGGGGCGCCTGGTGGGTATGGGATGCCCGGCTGACCTCGGTGCTGGTGCTGTTCTTCCTGTATCTCGGGCACATCGCGCTGGTGCGGGCGTTCGACGACCCGACCCGAGGCGCCCGCGCCGGCGCCATTCTGGCCCTGGTGGGCGTGATCAACCTGCCGATCATTAAATTCAGTGTCGACTGGTGGAATACATTGCATCAGCCAGCGTCTATCGGATTGACGGGATCGCCGACGATCGCGTCCAGCATGCTGTGGCCCCTGTTGGTTTGCACGATCGGATACACACTGCTGTTCGCGGCGCTCTCGTTGGCGCGGATGCGGGCCGCCGTCATGGAGCGCCGCATCCGCGCCCTGTTGATGGCCCGGGCCCAGTCCGACGCGAGCGCAACGTCCGGGATGGAAGTTTTCTCAGTGACCCATCTGCCGTTTGTAGCCGTGTCGTATACGCCCTGGGGGCAGGTCTGCCGATCCTGCTCGCACTCCAGGCGATGCTGCGGCTACGCCGAGCGGCGCGCCGTCTGGATGCGATCGATCCGCGACGGAACCGAGGCGACAGATGACCCGCAAACGCCGTCGCCTGATCCTTCTGCTCGCCTGCGGCCTCGGCCTGGGAAGCGCGGCCGCGCTGACCCTCTCGGCGTTCAGCGACAATCTGGTATTCTTCGTCTCGCCGTCGGACCTGGCCAAATCCAACCCCGGCGTGCGTTAGGTCAGGCTGGGTGGACTGGTCGCCGCCGGGCAGCCTGCAACGGTCCAGTGGCGACCAGCCCACGGCGCGGTTCAAGGTCACTGACGGAGCCGCCAGCGTAGACGTGACCTACAAGGGCATCCTCCCCGACTTGTTCCGCGAGGGCCAGGGCGTGGTCGCGCTGGGCAACATGCAGCCGGACGGCGTGTTCCGAGCAGTCCGAGGTGCTGGCCAAGCACGACGAGTTCTACATGCCCAAAGAAGTCGCGGACGCATTGAAGCGGTCGGGACGGTGGAATCCGGCCGCCGGCCCGCCGCCGCCGGCCTCGACCTGGAATATCCCGGCTGGGCCCCTTGGAATGCCCCGGTCGGAAGTCCGGCGTGGGGGAGGCCGCTGCGCAAGGCGCCAAGGGAGAAGGCAACAATCGAGACTCTGCCGGCAGGAAACCCAACCGCCGAGACCTCGCCCGCGGGCAACAATTCGATCCGGCGGCTGAACGGGATGTTGCGTCGATGACGCGCACATGTTTCAGTCCAGGTCTGCGTGATGGGCGCCGGCCCGGTCGGCGGCACCCTGGCGTGCAGGCTCGCCGGCGCCGGCGTCAGTGTCGCCGTGATCGATCAGGCCGCGCTGCCGCCGATGGAGCATCCCGCCTTTGACGGCCGAGCATATGCGATCGCGGCGGGGTCGCGGGTGCTGCTGGAGAACGCCGGGCTGTGGGCGCCGCTGCCGGTGACGCCGAACCCAATCCGCGACATCCGCGTCAGCGATGGTCGCGTCGGGCGCCGCGCCTCCCGCCTGCATCTGCACTTCGACAGCCAGGAGACGGCCGGGCACCGGAGCCGGCGATCCTCGCCACGCCGTTTGGCTGGATGGTCGAGGCCCGGGCCCTGCGACATGCCCTTAACGCCGCTTTGCCGAACCGGCCCCTGCTGCGGGTGTTCGCGCCGGCCCGCGCCAGCGTCGAGAGGTCGGCGGATGGCGTCGCTGGTCCGTCTGACCGACGGGACGACCATCCAATGCCAGCTTGTGATAGCCGCGGAGGGCCGCAACTCGCCGCTGCGGGAGCAGGCCGGCATCCCGGTCACCGTCGTGCCCTACGAACAGACCGGCATCGTCTGCGCCGTCGCCCACGAACGGCCGCATCACGACCTGGCGCTGGAGCATTTTCTGCCGGCTGGCCCTTTCGCCGCGCTGCCGATGGGCCCCAGCGAGGATGCAGAACCCGGTGGTTCCCCCAACGTGTCCGCCATCGTCTGGACCGAGGCCGACGCGGACCGCGAAGACAGTCCTCGCCCTCGACGACGCCCGCTTCACCCGAGAAGTGGGCCGGCGGCTCGGCGATCATCTCGGGGCGATCCGCGGCGTCGGCCGGCGCTGGAGCTATCCGCTGTCGGCGATGCTGGTCCATCGCTATGTCGATACGCGGCTGGCGCTGGCGGGAGACTCGGCGCACGGCATCCATCCGATCGCCGGGCAAGGGCTCAACCTGGGTTTTCGTGACGCCATCGCATTGTCCGACCTTGTCATCGAGGTGAACCGCGCGGGCGGCGATGTTGGTGGCGAGGCGCTTCTGGCGCACTATCAGCGTCTGCGCCGGGGGGATAATCTGCTGATGCTGGCGATGACGGACCGGCTCGACCGGCTGTTCAGCAGCGACAACAGGATGCTGCGACGGGCGCGCGACATCGGCATCGCCGCGGTCGATCGATCGGGACCGGTGAAGCGGATGTTCATGCGTCAGGCGATGGGGCTGCGGCGGGCCTGATCACTGGCATGGTTCGGCCGTCAGATCCCACCGTTCGTGCCGGTACAACCGAGAAACCTGCTTTGCCGCGCCGGTTCGCCGGCGGTACGGGAGAGCCTGATGGCAGACCGTTCTCAAGGTCGAAATAGATGAATTCATCCGGCAGGTCTGCCTGGCGGCTGAGAACGGTGACCTGGCAAGGATTTGGGACCTTGCCGAAGGCGGAGAAAGCCTGAACGTGCTCACCAAGTACGGGGACCCGCTCCTCGACGAGGTACTTCAGGACGTGGCAGTTCATGAGCGCAGGTATGATGTCGTATGCCTGCTGCTCGATTTGGGTGCCGACCCAAACATGCTCTGCACTGATGGCGGCACCGGCAGCCTGATGGCTCCAATGCTGCATATGGATACGGCCATGCTCACGCTTCTGCTTGATCGAGGCGCTGATCCGAACCATGGCTGCGGTTTCCTTTCGAGCGAAACGTTCTACGACTGGGCGGTTTTCGACTACATGTATGAAATGGGACTGCTGGATCAGCTGAATTCCCGAGAACACCTCCCGGATGAGGATCAATGGCTGGCCGAGCTCGATCAACGAGCGCTGTCGCTGGGTCAGCGTCGCCCCGATCACCTGGTCCTGCTGCGACAGCGAGGAGGATTCACCGCGAGGGAAATCGCGATCAAGCTGGGTGCCTCTCCGGAAACACCTGTCGAGTGGGCTGATGGGTGGCGCATTGTTGCGATAGGTTCCGATCCGGCTGTACCGGTGGTTAGGGGCCGGCCATGACGGTTGGCCCGCCATCCAATGTCTAGTTCCGATCGTCAGCCCTGGGGCCGCCCGCCCAAAGGAAAGGCGCGATCGTTTGTCGAAACGGGCGAGGAACAGCGGTTCGTCTGACGAACACTCGGAGGATGCAAAAGATGCCAGTCGCCAATCGTGCTGTATCCGACCCGATGATGGAAATGTCCCGGTGCCGCCTGGAGGACATCGAAATATCCTTCGCGCACGCGGGCCCGCCGGACGGAGCACTCATTGTCCTGCTGCACGGTTTTCCGGAACACTGGGCTGCCTGGTCCGGCTACATGATCCGGCTGGCGCATGCGCGGCTTCCATGTCGTGGCCCCCGACCAACGCGGCTACGGCCTCAGCGACAAGCCCGGCGAGGTAGCGGACTACGATCTGGATCGTTTGGCAGCCGACATCGTCGGCCTAGCTCGTCATCTCGGGCACGATACGTTCGCCGTCGTTGGCCATGACTGGGGCGGCTTGGTGGCCTGGTGGATCGCCTCCCGGCAGCCGGCCGCGCTGCGCGGGATGGTCGCTATCAATGCCCCCCATCCAGCGGTGTGGCGTGAGGCGATGGATGGCGACTGGCGGCAATGGCTGAAGAGCCTCTACGTCAGGGTCATGCGTATCCCGCGGCTGCCCGAGATCATGATCCGTATGCGGAACCATGATGCCCTTGTCCGAGCGCTTGCACCGGCGAAACTCGGTACGACTGAACTCGATCGGCTTCGCGAGGCGTGGTCACAGCCGGGCGCGCTGACCGGCATGGTCAACTGGTACCGCGCCTTGCTCCGCAAGCAATTGCCAGCCGCCTCCAGCTTTGTCGTTACAGTTCCAACCTTGATCGTCTGGGGTGATCTCGACGTGTACGCCGGACCCGAACTGGCCGACCGCAGCGCGCGCCTGTGCAGAAATTCGAGGGTGCTGCACGTAGCCGAAGCCGCGCACTGGATCCACCATGAGCAGCCGGAACGTATCGGCGTACTGCTTGAGGAATTCTTCGCTCGGCCGGCGTAGGTTTCGGCCGACCAGGATCACGGCAGCAAAACAGTACTACCCGTGGTCTGACGTGCCTCCAACGCGAGATGCGCCGCCGCAGCGTCCTTCAGCTTGTATGTCTGATTGATCTGGATCTTGACGGCACCCTTCTGCACGGCGTCGAAGAGATCGGCTGCAACTTTTTCAAGGTCGGAACGTTTCGCCGTGTAGGTGGCGAGCGTCGGGCGCGTAAGGTAAAGGCTGCCCTTGGCCGCCAGGATACCCAGATCGACCGGAGGTACCGGGCCCGACGCGTTGCCGTAGCTCACCATCAGTCCGAGCGGTGACAGGCAGTCGAGGCTGGCGGCAAAGGTGTCCTTGCCGACACTGTCGTAAACGACGGGAACTCCGGCGCCGCCGGTGATGCGCTTTACCTCCGCGGGCAGCTTGGCGTGTCCTATGACAGCATGTTCCGCGCCGTTGGCACGAGCGAGTTCCGCCTTCGCCTCGCTGGAGACCACGCCGATCACGGTGGCGCCGAGGGACTTCGCCCACTGGCACAGGATAAGCCCGACGCCACCCGCCGCGGCATGCAGGACGATCGACATCACCGCGCTTGACCGCAAAGGTGCGCCGGATCAGGTACTGCGCGGTCATGCCCTGCAGCATCATCGCCGCCGCGGTCTCGAAGCTGATGCCGTCTGGCAACTTGACCAGGCGATCGGCTGAAATGACCCGGTCGGTCGCGTAGCCGCCGATCGAACCGGCATAGGCGACGCGGTCACCCGGCTTGACGTTGGCCACACTCGTGCCGACAGCCGTGACGACACCGGCGCCTTCCTGGCCAAT
Organism: uncultured Alphaproteobacteria bacterium; assembly: GCA_963759425.1. Classification (GTDB taxonomy): domain Bacteria; phylum Pseudomonadota; class Alphaproteobacteria; order Acetobacterales; family Acetobacteraceae; genus Rhodopila. The sequence goes on along the minus strand of CAVWZM010000011.1, from coordinate 70,922 downwards.
GATCAGCGGCATGTTGGGGGCTTTGTAGAGGCCGGTGCGGAAGTAGACGTCGATATAGTTCAGGCCGATTGCGTGCTGCTTGATCAGTGCCTCGCCGGGGCCCGGATCCGGTGTCGGAACGTCTTCCCAGACCATGACATCCGGGCCGCCGTTGGCGTGGATGCGGATCGCCTTGGTCATCTTGTCCTCCGTTGAGTGAGTAGCGTCACAGCAGCGTTCGGTCCGGATTTTCCAGGTTGAGCAGCCACCGCTTGGTGGGCAGCCCGTCGCCACCCGAGTAGCCGCCGAGATGGGTAGCGGCGACCACCCGATGGCAGGGAATGATCAGAGGAATTGGATTGCGGCTGTTTGCCTGACCGACCGAGCGGGCGCTGCCGCCGGCACGGGCGGCGAGGTCGCGATAGCTGCATACCGTGCCATATGGAACTTCGCACAGCGCCTGCCAGACTGACTTTCGGTATGCCGTGCCGGCGGGTGCGAGTGGAAGGTTGAAGTGCCTCAGGTCGCCGTCGAAATATGCCTCGAGCTGGTCGCGGGCGCGCAGCAGCAGCGGGGTTGAGGCCTGGTCACGGCCCCATCCCCAGTCCAGGGACACGATGGCGCCTTCTTCCTCGGCGATCGTGAGGTCGCCAACCGGGGTGTGAAGCGAAAGCTGGGGCACTCAAGGGTTCCGCATTTCTAGGCCGGATGCCAACCGGGCTGGCGCCGGCTGTCAAGAGCGCTGCCGTGACGATGCCGATAGCGCCATTCTACGGATGGTTGACAGGGCGCAAAGCGGGCGCAACCAATTTCGGCCACGAACGGCCGATCTTCCTGGCTATTTTCCCTGAAGGGGCCCACACCGACGTGCGGAAACGGGCCAGGACCATTCCTGATCGAGCGGAACCCTGCTGCCAAAGCGCGATCCAATGGGCAACCTTGGGGGTATCGCCATTGCTTGCGTGGCGGCGATTCCGCGGCAAGATGCCGTGATCAACCGATTAACCGGGGAGCGACCATGTCCTATGACGCCCTGCGCAGCATCCTGCCGGTCGCCGGCTGGGCCGCCGGTACCGAATCAGCGGTCGAATTCGTTGGCGGCGGAGACCCAATCTTGCCGACGCCGTTCCGTATCGGCGCAGCCGGTGCCGCCACTCTCGCCGCGACCGGCCTGGCCGCCGCAGGTTGTGGGAGCTGCGGACCGGGCGCAGTCAGTCGGTCACGGTTGACGTTCGCCAGGCCACTGCATCGCTGCGCAGCGGTCACTACATGAAACTTGGCGACGGCGAGGTCACGGCGGGACGTAACTCGATCATGGGTGTTTACCCGACCAAGGATGGCCGCTGGAGCTATCTGCATTGCAACTTCCCCAACCACCGTGCCGCCGCCCTCGGCGTGCTCGGATGCGCCGAGGACGTTGGGGCGGTCACCCGCGCGGTCGCCACCTGGAACGCGGCCGAACTGGAGGAAGCGATCATCGCCGCCAAAGGGGCCGGCGGCATGGTGCGGAGTGGGCAGGAATGGGCGCAACATCCGCAAGGCATCGCGGTGTCTGATCTGCCGCTGATGGAGGTGGTGCAGATCGGCGACAGTCCGCCGGAGCCGCTGCCGAAGGGCGACCGGCCACTGTCCGGGGTGCGCGTGCTCGACCTGACGCGGGTGCTGGCCGGGCCGACCTGCGCCCGCACGCTGGCGGAGCACGGTGCGGACGTGCTGAAGGTCACGGGCTCGCATCTGCCCAACCTCGGCTACCAGGAGTTCGACACCGGACATGGCAAACTGTCGACCTATTTGGATCTGCGAGAGCAGGGCGACGTAGCGACGCTGCGTGGACTGGTCGGTCAGGCAGATGTGTTCTCGCAGGGCTATCGGCCGGGCTCTCTCGCCAGTCGCGGCCTGTCGCCAAAGGAACTTGCCGCCATTCGGCCCGGGCTGGTCTACGTGTCGCTGTCGGCGTTCGGCCACGTCGGCCCCTGGGCGGATCGGCGCGGGTTCGATACCGTGGTGCAGTCGGTCAGCGGCATCACTACGCGACAGGCCGAGGCGGTTCCGGGCAGGAAATCCGGGCCAGAGTTCTATCCGGTTTCGGCGATCGATTACTGCACCGGCTATTTGATGGCATTCGGTGCCATGCTGGCGCTGAACCGGCGGGCGCGGGAGGGCGGCAGCTGGCTAGTGCGGATTTCGCTGGCCCAGGTCGGCAAATGGCTGGTTGATCTGGGCGAGGTGCCGCCGAGCGAACTGTCGAGCGTGCCGGCGGAGTTTGCTGCCGGAGAACTCGAGGCGTGGTCGATGGTGAGCGACACCCCCTCAGGCCGGTTGCGTCACCTGAAGCCCGTCGTGCGACTGTCGGAGACGCAGCCCCACTGGGCTCGGCCTTCTGTTCCGCTCGGCTATCATTCGGCGGAATGGCCGGCACGATAGCCCGTTTCAGGCTGATTGCGCGGGCGCCGGGAGCGGCTCACGCGCCTATTCCAGATGAAAGCGCAAAGGGAACTTCAGCGCCATGGTCGCTCCGGGCACCTCGGCTGGCATGGCGGGAAGCGGCTCAGCCCGCTTCAGCGTTGCCAGTGCCTCATCGTCGAGAGCCTGTGACCCGGAACCGTGTTCAATAGTCATCGCGACGATTTCCCCGCTTCGCCGAATGGTTACATCGACAACCACGAGGCCTTCTTCGCGTCGCGTGCGCGCGATCGCGGGATAGCGCTGGTAGGGCTTGAGATGAGCGGCCAGGCGGTCGCGGTAGGCACCAAGCTCGTCTGCCGAGGGGGCGCGCGACGGCGTAGCCGCCGGTGGCGACGTTGCCGGTGCGGCGGGTGAGGTTGGACGTTCGGCGAGGTTCGCCGCGGGTGCCCGCGGGGGCCGAGGCCGAGTGGGGGTCGGCGGACGCGGCGACGATGGAGGAGGGGGAGGGAGCGGCTGGGCTGGCGGCGGTTGCGGTTGAGGGGGCGGTTCAGGCGCCTGGCGGTGGTGCCGGCTGCACCTCTGGGGTGGGCGGCGGCTGTACGTCTGGTGGTGGCGGGGCCGGCGCCTCGAGTTCTGGTGGCGGTGGTTCGGCCGGTGGGGGAGGCGGTGGTTCCTCCGGTTGCGGTGGCGGTGGTTCCGCCGGTTGTGGCTCTGATTGCGAAGCCGCATCCAGTGTTGGGGTTTCGGCGGCAGGAGGCGTCTGCGGTGCATCCTGGGGTACAGTTTCGAGGACAACGACCGCTACCGGCGCCGATTCGTCGTCCCGTGCAACCTGATGTGGCAGTGCCAGAATCACGCCCAGCACCGCCAGATGAAAGATCGTCGCCGCACCTGCGGCCAGCGACCAGCGGCGAGGCGAAGCCAGTCCCTCCCGGCTGAGGCGCGGACGAACGGTCGGAGCCACGACCTCCGGCACGCGGTGTTCAGGCTCCGCGGCACGCACTTGTAACGTATCGCCTGCTATCACGCGTGGAGGCGCCCTTGTCGGCATTGAGGGGTGGTGGCGCCGCCGTCATGCCGCAGTGTGGTCCCACGGTAAAGGCCGTCACCAGTTGGATCGATCGCTGCAATCCGGTGGTGGCGAGAGGCTTTTCGGGGTAGCAGAAGTCATCCGTCCGAGTGGGAGCGAAAGGGCGTGGTGCCGGACCGGCGGGCTGCGTTCGGCGGGTCCGTGTGGCCGGTACCGTCTCATCGCTCCCGGGCATTGCTGGCATAGCGACCGCGAGTGCCAGTCCCATGCCACCGACGCCGTGCGCGGTTTGCATGCTCGGCCGTTCCACCGGTTGACCGCCATGCCGGCCAACCGCCCAGCAATAACGGAGGCCCGTCGTTACTTGATGCGACCCATCTCGCGCAGCTTCTCCACCAGGTTGCCCATCATGCCGAAGTATGGCTTCGCGGTTGATAGGTCGCGGATGCGGTCGAGCGAATCCCGGACCATCTCGATCGTCACCGGCTCGGCTGGATCGAACTGCGCGCCTTCGGAAACGTAATACTGGACGCGTGCATAGCTACCGGCGGTCGCGGCGATGATTTCGCCGTTCTGATCGCATTCCTCGCTGCACAGCCAGGCGACCGCGGGCGAAACGAGTTCCGGCTTCATCCACGGCCCGATATCAGGCGGCAGCAGCGACTTCGTCATCCGCGTCTAGGCCGACGGAGAGATCGCGTTGCAACGAATGTTGTATTTCGCGCCCTCGTGCCGCAGCACGTTGATCAGTCCGTTGACCGCCATCTTCGCGGCGCCGTAGTTGGCCTGGCCGAAATTGCCGACGGTGCCGGACCCGGACGTGGTGACGACGATGCGGCCATATTGCTGCTTGCGCATGATCGGCCACGCGGCCTTGGTGCAGTACACGGTGCCGAAATGATGCACCTGGTTGACGAACTCGTAGTCCGCCATGGTCATGTTGTTGAACGCCTTGTCGCGCAGGATGCCGGCGTTGTTGACCAGTATGTCCACCCGGCCCCAGGTATTCATCGCGGTGTCGATAATGCTCTGTGCCGCGCTTTCCTCGGCGACCGAGGCGTAGCTTGCCACCGCCTCTCCGCCCGCGGCCTTGATCGTGGCGACCACCTGATCCGCGGCGGCATGGGCGCCGCCGGTGCCGTCCACCGATCCGCCGGGATCGTTCACCACCACCTTGGCGCCCCGGGACGCCAGCAGCAGCGCATGCTGAGCGGCCCAGCCCGGCGCCGGCACCGGTGACGATTGCCACGCGGTCGTCGAAACGAATGTCCATTGTCTATTCCCCGCGCAGCGCGTTGCGGACGAAGTTCCCGCCAGCCGCGATGGCGCGCCGGCCGGCCGTCAGCAGCGGGAAGAACAGGTGCCAGACATGGATCATTTCCGGCCAGATCTGCAGCTCGACCGGAACGTCGGCTATCCCGGCCTTGCGCGCGAGACTGATTGCATCGTCGAGCAGCGTCTCGACGGCGCCGACCTGGATCAGCAGCGGCGGCAGTCCACGCAGGTCGCCGTAGATCGGCGCGACATGCGGATGACGTGGATCGGCGCCGCCAAGATACCATTGCGCCATCATCTCTATCGTCGCCTTCTGCACGGTCGGATCGGTGGCGGCGCGATCGACGAACGATGCACCCAGCGCCTGCATGTCCACCCACGGGGAGATGCACCAGCCACAGCCGGGAAGTGGCAGCCCGGCCTCACGGATCGCCAGCAGCGCGCCTACCACCAGACCGCCGCCGGCGCTGTCTCCGGCCAGCGCGATGTGTTTCGGCTGGATGTCGCTTGCCAGCAGGAAGCGATAGGCCGCGACCGTATCCTCGACCGGGGCGGGGAAGGGATGCTCGGGCGCCAGTCGGTAGTCCACCGCCAGTGTCCGCGCGCCGGACTGCCCGTCCGGCCTCGGCCGCCAGATGCCGGTGGCTGTCCAGGGAGCCGATGACGTAGCCGCCGCCGTGCAGATACAGGATGGCGCTGGAGCGGTCCGCGGCGGGGGTCGAGGTCCATTCGGCGCGCACGCCGTTGCGCATCGACCGGCTGCACGGTGACGTCCGCGGCCAGACCGAAGTCTTTGCCACGCCGGTCGAGGTCAAGCCGCATCTGAGCGATCTCGGTGGCACGCGGGCGGGCCGCGAGCATGGCACGCAAACTGACGATTTCGCTGTCACTCATGCTGTTTCATCCTGCTGTGTCGTCATGGGGTTTCATTTCGGGCTGTTCATCCCGGCAGTTCATCGGCGATCGAGATGATGTCGCGGCCGCGGATGACGCGCGATGCCCCAGCACCGGTCGAATTCCGCGATCAACGGCTTGATCGCCGAGCTGCCGCCGATGGCGCTGCGCGGCTTCCGAGCGAGTCGAAGCGGTAGAAGGCGGTGTGGACCGAGGGATCCTGCGTGCTCCATCCGCGCATCGCGGAGCGGGCGTTGAAAGCCTTCAGCGCATCCGGAAGATGTTCCGTTCGATACCAGTGGTCGAACGGCGCGCGATCCGCCGGGTCAGCAACGACCGCGCGAACAACCAGATACGCAGCCGTCATGATCGTGCCATCTCCGCATACTTGCCGGTCAACTGATGCGTGGGCCATCCTGGCCGTTCTGCTGCCGGTCCAGTCTGGTCTCGCGCGACCAGGTGCGCCGCAGTTCGTCGCGGATGTTGATGCGGAGACGTCCGAGGCCCTCGGTTTCCAGTTCGACGACGTCGCCGTCCATGAAGCTGGACAGGCCGCGATGATTGGTGCCGGTGGCCAGGATGTCGCCCGGCTCCAGCGTCTGGATCGAAGTCACCCACTCGATGCAGCGGCTGATGTTGTGCGCCATGTCGTCGGTGTTGAACGACTGCTTCAGTTCGCCGTTCACCCACAGCTTGATCGGCAGCTTCTGTGGGTCATGCGATTTCATCCTTGGTGACCAGATACGGGCCGATCGGCGCGAAGGTGTCGCGCGATTTCATCTGAAAGAACACGTTGCCGGCGGGCGGCAGGCCGCGGGCCGAACCATCGATGAAATTGATATAGCCGAACATGTAGTCCATCGCCTCGGCGGCCGGCACGCTGGTCGCCCGCTTGCCGATCACCAGGGCCATTTCGGCCTCGCCCTCGAAGATCGTTGCGGGGACGTCGGGCAGCACCATGGTATCGCCCGGGCCGATGATCGCGGAGGGCGCCTTGTGGAAGGCGTTGATCGGCGCCGGCTTCGCCAGCGTGCCATTCTCCATGTAGTTCACCGCCATGCAGACGATGTTGCCCGGCTTCGGCAGAGGCGGGCGGATGCGGACATTGGCGAGCGGAATGGCGGTCGCCTTCGCCGCCGCGGCCTCGAGTTTGCCGCGATAGGTGGCGAAATGGGCGATCACCCCGCTGATCAGGTCGCCGGGCCCGGAATGCGGCAGGTCCTGCACCGCGGACGAGACGTCGAAAATGGCGCCGTTCCTTGACCACTCCCAGCTTGAACTCGTCGAAATATGCCAGTTTCATCGTTCCCTCCCAGGGCGGCTTCTCTGGCGGCAGCCTAACCCGTGGCCGGGTTCCCCAGCAATGGCGGCGCCGCCGGGCGACGGAGGGTTGCGGCCGGCGCTCGTCCCGGCCAACTTGCCCGTCCGTTGACGTCGTGGAGAAAATCCTTGCCCGATCTGATCGAGACCGTCGAAGACGGCGTCGCCACCTTGACCCTGAACCGCCCGGAATCGCTGAATGCCCTGTCCGACGAAATCCGGGTCGGATTGCTGGAGGCGATCCACCGGCTGGGCGCCGACGACAGCGTGGGCTGCATCGTGCTGACCGGCACCGGGCGAGGGTTCTGCGCCGGTGGCGATGTCAAATCGATGGCCGATCGGTCGGCCCGCGGGTTCGAGGCCCGGGCCGCCGGCATCCAGCAGTCCAACCGCGTGCCGATGCTGATGCACAAGACGCCGAAGGTGATCATCGGCATGATCAATGGCGTGGCGGTGGGCGCCGGGCTGAGCATGGCGCTGGCGTGCGATCTGCGCGTCGCGGCCCGATCGGCTCGTTTCGGCACCGGTTTCGTCAAGCTGGGCCTGTCCGGCGACTGGGGCGGGACGTGGAGTTTGACCCGGCTGGTGGGCACGGCGAAAGCCCGCGAACTTTATTTCCTTGGCGACATGATAGGCGCCGATGAGGCGTTGTCGATCGGCCTGGTGAACCGCGCCGCGGACGACGCCGAGCTGGTGGGGACGACGATGGCGATGGCACGGCGTATCGCCGCGATGCCGCGGGTCACGTTGGGGTATGCCAAGAAGAATCTGTTCGCCGCCGAGACGGGTGATTTCGGTACCGTCCTGGAGTTGGAAGCGTTTCACCAGGCCAGGTGCTCGCAGACCGAGGACCATCGGGAGGCGGTGCGGGCGTTCAAGGAAAAGCGCCAGCCGGTGTTCACCGGGCGCTGACGAATTGGGGCCGCTGACGAATGGCGGCGGCGTTATGCCATGGCTCCGTGCCGGGGTTACCGGGATGGACCCGCGGCGACTGTTCCGGAACGATACCAATGGGGATTTGCATCATGGAAGCGATCGTTGTCATTGCAACTGCCTGTCGCTGCCTTGAAGTCATGGCGGCGCTCAGGAGGGTTGTGTGATGCGGCGCATCGTCGTGCTCGGAGCCGGCTTTGCCGGGCTGTGGAGTGCCGTGGGGGCGGCCCGCGCGGTGGACGAATTCGGCGCCGGCGGAGTGGAGATCATGGTGATCGACCGGAGCGACCGACATTCCATTCGGGTGCGAAACTACGAAGCAGACCTCAGCGACACGCGCGTCAGCCTGGATGACGTGCTGGACCCGATAGGGGTACGCCACGTTACCGGCGAAGTAACGGCGATTCATACCGACAGGAAAACCGTCATCTATACCTCGGGCATGGAATCCCTTGTGGTGCCCTACGACCGACTGATCTTCGCCCTCGGCAGCCGCGTCGTTCGGCCGAACATTCCGGGCCTGGCAGCATTCGGCTTTGATGTCGACACCTACGACTCGGCGCTGTCGCTGAACGAGCACATCGCCGCGCTGCCGTCCCGCGAGCCCGGACCCGGTCAGTATACGGTGCTCGTCGTCGGCGCCGGACTGACCGGTATCGAGGCGGCATGCGAAATGCCCGGCAAGCTGCGGGCTGCGATAGCGGGGGCGCGGGTCCGAGCGGCAGTGAGTCCCCGCGTGTCATTCTCGCCGACCGGCAGAAGTGGATCGGCTCCGACATGGGCGACAGCGCCCGCCCGGTGATCGCCGAAGCGCTTGAGGCACTTGGTATCGAGACCAGGGTCGGCGTGCAACTGATTTCGGTCGACCGCAACGGCGCCAGATTCAGCACTGGGGAAGTCGTTCCCGCGGCAACGGTCGTGTGGTGCGCCGGGATGCAGGCGCATCCGCTGACCGCGCAGTTCCCGGCGGAGCGCGACAGGTTCGGGCGCCTGCGAACCGACTCGTTTCTCAAGATCAATGGCCTGGATGCCGAGTTCGCCGCCGGCGATGTCGCGACGTTTCCGGTCGACGGCAGCCATGATTTCGGTGATGTCCTGTCAGCACGGGCGGCCGATGGGCCGGTTCGCTGGGCACAACGCGGTCTGCGACCTGCTGGGCCGGCCTATGTTGCCGCTCCGCATCGACTGGTACACCACGATTCTTGATCTCGGGCCGTGGGGAGCCGTCTGCACCGAGGGCTGGGACAGGCGCGTGGTCTCCCGCGGTGCCGCCGCGAAATCCACCAAGGAGATGATCAACCGCCAGCGCATCTACCCGCCGAGGACGCGGGACAGGCGGGAGATCCTCGACGCCGCCGCGCCGGTGGTGCAGGCGCCCCCGATCCGCTCTGAGTGATGCCCTGACCGGAAGGCCGTCGTTGCCTTAGCGCACCCGGTTGTCCACCAGATCGGTGACCACGCCGGGATCGGCCAGCGTCGAGGTATCGCCCAGTCCGTCGGTTTCGTTGGCGGCGATCTTGCGGAGAATGCGGCGCATGATCTTGCCGCTGCGGGTCTTCGGCAGGCCGGGCGCCCACTGGATCGCGTCAGGGGAAGCGATCGGGCCGATCTCCTTGCGGACCCAGGCGATCAGTTCCTTGCGCAGCGCCTCGGTCGGCTCCTCGTCGGCGTTCAGTGTGACGTAGGCGTAGATACCCTGGCCCTTCAGGTCGTGCGGGAAGCCGACGACGGCTGCCTCGGCCACTTTCGGATGCGCCACCAGCGCGCTTTCGACCTCGGCGGTGCCCATGCGATGGCCCGAGACATTGATCACGTCGTCGACGCGGCCGGTAATCCAGTAATAGCCGTCGGCATCGCGGCGGGCGCCGTCGCCGGTGAAGTAAAGGCCCTTGAACGTCGAAAAATAGGTCTGCACGAAACGCGCGTGGTCGCCGTAGACGGTGCGCATCTGGCCGGGCCAGCTATCGGCGAGACACAAATTGCCCTCGGTCGCGCCGGTGAGTTCGACGCCGTCGCCATCCACCAGCAGCGGCTTCACGCCGGGCAGCGGCAGTGTCGCGGAGCCCGGTTTTAGCGCCGTTGCGCCCGGCAGCGGGCTGATCAGGATGCCGCCGGTCTCGGTCTGCCACCAGGTGTCGACGATCGGGCAGCGCTGGTCGCCGATGACGTTGTAGTACCACAGCCACGCCTCGGGGTTGATCGGCTCACCGACACTGCCGAGCAGGCGGAGCGACGCTCGGGAGGTGCGTTTGACGGGCGCCTCGCCTTCGCGCATCAGCGAGCGGATCGCGGTCGGGGCCGTGTAGAAGATATTCACCCGATGCTTGTCCACCACCTGCCAGAAGCGACTGTTGTCGGGGTAGTTCGGGATGCCCTCGAACATCAGCGTGGTGGCGCCGTTGGCGAGCGGGCCATACAGGATATAGGTGTGACCGGTGACCCAGCCGACATCGGCGGTGCACCAGTAGACCTCGCCCGGACGGTAGTCGAAGACCTTCTCGTGGGTGTAGCTGGCCCAGACCATATAGCCGCCGGTGGTATGCAGCACGCCCTTCGGTTTGCCGGTGCTGCCGGACGTGTAGAGTATGAACAGCGGGTCCTCGGCGCCCATCGGCTCCGGCGGGCAATCCGGTGACGCCGCCGCCAGCAATTCCGCGTAGTCATGGTCGCGGCCCGGGTGCATGGGCAGCGCAGCGCCGGTCACGCCGACGACGATGACCGAGGCGACGCTGGGGCATTGCGCCAGGGCCGCATCGGCGTTCACCTTGAGGGGGACCTTGCGACCGCCGCGGCGACCCTCATCGGCAGTGATGAGCAGCTTCGAGCCGCAGTCCTGAATGCGATTGGCGAGGCTGTCGGTCGAGAAGCCGCCGAACACCACGGAGTGGATCGCGCCGATGCGGGCGCAGGCGAGCATGGCGACGGCGGCCTCGGGCACCATCGGCAGATAGATCGTCACAACGTCGCCGCGATGCACCCCCAGCGATTTCATGGCATTCGCCAGCCGGCAGACCTCGTCGTGCAGTTGCCGGTAGGTGACGTGGCGGCTGTCGTTGGGATTGTCGCCTTCCCAGATGATGGCGGTGGCGTCGCCGTTGGCCGCGAGGTGACGGTCGACGCATGACACGCTGGCATTGAGGATGCCGTCCTCGAACCACTTAATCGAAACGTCGCCCTGGAACGAGGTGTGCTTGATCCGCGTCGGCGGCTTGATCCAGGCGATCCGTTTTGCCTCCTCGGCCCAGAAGCCATCGGGATCGCGGGCGGCGCGGTCGTAGGCCTGTTGATAGCCCTGCGCGTTCACATGGGCCTGCGCCGCGAACTCAGGGCGGACCGGGAAGAGCCGGGCGTCGACGGGCTGCGTATCGGGCATGGGCTGGGTCCCTCCTGGTTTCTTCGTTCGGGCGGCGCCGTCCGATGGGTTCGGCGGCCGGCGGGAGACTGGGTAAGGCTACGTAGCATCCGGCGGCGGTTCAAGCGAGGCGCCGGCACTTGTGGTGCTGGCGTTCAGGCCGGTTGGGAGCGCAATACAGGCGTGCGGCCTGTCGGCACGCCGAGCGGCAGCACGGCTCGGCCGTGGGTCTCGTTGATCATTTCGGCAGCGGCTAGATAGAAGGCGAACGCGGCGGTGAGCAGTCCGGTGTAGCCGTCGGCTCTGATGCAGCGACGGCATCGCGAACAAATCGGCGCTGCTGAGCAGGGCGAAGGTGATCCAGAGTGCGAGGAAGACCAGTTGGACGGCACGATTGAGCGCCACGCTGGCCAGCCACATGGTGAAGGTGAACAGGCCCCACATGAGCAGCCACCAGCCGACGAATGCGACCGGCACGCTGGCGGCGTAGAACTGCACCAGCAGGGCGAAACTCCATCAGAACGCGCCATAGGCGCAGAAGGCGACGCAGCCGAAGGTATTGCCGCGCGGCATTTCCATCAGGCCGGCGGCGAACTAGGCGGTGCCGCCGAAGGCGAAGGCGCTGGCCAGCACCAGGGGCACACTGGATCCGGTGAACCAGCCGGCGTTCACCATGCTGAGCATCCAGGTGGTCAACGCAAAGCCGGACAGGCCGAGCGGTGCCGGATTGGCGAATTTCATTTTTTCCTCCGCGGGCCGGGTTGGTCCCGGCGGGTTTTGCCCCGAGCCGACCGGCCGCTCACGGCGGCCGAAGCACGGTCAGCCAGTGTCGGCGGGCGGGAGGGCGCCGTCGTTGATGTCGATCAAAGCGGGCGCGAATGGCTTGCCCGTGCAGGTCGTGCGCGCGGAACTATGGAGGGTCGAGTGGCGGGTCGAGGCATGGCCGGTCTGTTGCGGGCGGGATCGGACTGCAACGGGCCGGCGTGCAGCGGGCGGGCGCACGGCTGGCTGAGGTTGCTGGGTGAGGGCGAGGGCCTCAAGGGCTGCGCTGCGCGCACCGGCAGGCCGGCTGCGGCCCTTGACCCCCTCGCCCTCACCCGAGCGCTTGGCAATGATGCCGTTTTGCAAAAAATGTGTCCGCAACCGGGGCGTTGGTTCGATCTCGCGCCGTGGGCCGGGGGTAGAGTCCAAAGACCGTTGCAACCGGTGCTCATGCCAATTCTTCGAGCAGCGCTCTTGCGTCTTTCAGGTCGGGGGCATCGAAACCTTCGGTGAACCACTGGTAGACCGGGGCGAGCAAATCATGGGCTTCCGCGCGCTTGCCCTGGTCACGCCAGAGCCGGGCGAGCATGGACGCGGCTTGTAGTTCAAGCAGCTTGGCTTTCTGACGACGCGCAACGTCGATCGCCTGAAGAAACTTTGCTTCAGCCGCCGCCCGGTCTCCGACGACTAGGAGGAGTTCGCCCCGCAGACGATAGATGTCGGCTTCTACCGCGCGCATATCCGTCGCCGCTATCAGGCACGCCGCCTCGTCGAGGTATTTCAGCCCCTCTCTCGGCTCTCCCGCGTGCCTATGGCAGTCCGCAAGACATAGGAGCATGCTCGGCACCGACACGAGCGCCCCGGTAGCTCGGTAGGCCGCCAAACCTTCCCTGACGAGTGTCAGGCCTCGATCCGCACTTCCTAACCGGGAGAGTGCCAATCCTCGATATACGCTGGCGACGGCGGCAAAGTAGGGGAGGCTGTGTCCAGCGCAATGAGCCTGCATATCCTCGGCGCGCGCCAGCAGCAGGGCGGGTTTGGTCTGAACGCGGTCGTCACACGCGCACGAGATTTGGAGGACGAGCGCCAGTGTGTGAGCATGAGCGCGCTTGCGCGCGCCTACCAGTGCTTCGTCTGTACCGTACTCGAGCTTGATCCAAAAAACCGAGATAGTACAGCGCACGGGCCAGATAAATTGGTGCGCAAAGCTCCGGAATTTGTGGAGAAATCGTGGCAATGACAGCGCTCCGCGCCGGGTCGTGCAACTCAAGCATCTGCTCCGCATAAGCGCGCGCCGTGACGAAATCGCCGCGCAAGCCCCAGGCGGACGCGGCGTTCAAGCAAGCCGTTAATTTGACGACGGGATCGTTCCGGTCTTCGCCAAGCCGCAGATGCTCCATGGCGTTTTGACACGCCAGTGGCAGCTCACCACGGAGGATGCGGTACCCACATTGCACGTACAGCACGTGCGCCAACTGTGGTGGTTGATTAAGTTGCTCGCAGAGCTGTCGCGCCCGGCCAACGGTTTCGGCCACTGCCGGGGCGGCATATCCTCGCGTCTGCATCAGCGTCACGACGAGGGCAATTTGCAAATCCAGCTCTCGCTGCTGACGCTCAGTGCCCTCGGGCAGACTGGCAAGAAGGTTCAAGCCCCTGCGAAGTTGTGCTTCTGCCTCCAAGGTCTCGGAGCGTGCTATTGCCTGCCGGGTAGCCCTTAGGAAATTGTCGATCGATCTCTTGACCAGCCCCGCCTCGGCGTAGTGATGACCGAGCAACGCGGGTTGTGCCATCACGATCTCCGGAAAGCGGTCTTCGAGTGTCGCCGCAATACCCGCGTGCAGTCCCTGCCGCCGCCTGCGCAGCAATGTGCCGTAGGCTGCATCCTGCACCAGCGCGTGCTTGAAGATGTAGCTGGCGTCGGGCGGTGCGCCGCGGGCGAACAACAGGCCGGCATTCGTCAGCCGGTCGAGCGCCCCATGAAGTTGCGGCGGCGACAGATCGATGACGGATGCCAGCAACTCGTAAGCAAACTCGCGACCGATCGCCGCGCCGGTTTGCGCGACGTCCTTGGCGGCCGGTCCCAGCCGGTCCAGCCGCGCCATCAGCGAGGCATGCAAGGTCGCCGGCACCGCCAACGCCTGGTGCGGCACCGAGGATAGCGCGGCGGGCGCCTCGACGCCGGACTCGAGCATCGCCCTGGTCAGTTCCTCGACGAACAGGGGCACACCGTCGGTCCGCTCGGCAATCTCCTCCGCGATCCCTGGCGGCAGCGCCGCATTGCCGGCGATGTTTGCGACCATCGCCGCGGTGTCGCGCGGTCGAGACGTTGCAGAGTCAGCATGGTCACGTGCGCCTGTCCGGTCCATGGCGGCTGGAACTCGGGGCGGAACATCGCCAGCAGCAGAACCGGCCAGCCCTCAATCCGCTCGATCAGGCGGTCGAGCAGTTCGCGCGAACTGGGATCGATCCAGTGCAGGTCATCGAACACCATAAGCACCGGCTGTTGGCGGCTGAAAGCCTCGACCTGCCGCAGCAGAGCCTCGAATGTCTTCTCCTTCCTGCGTTGCGGTGTCATATCGAGCGGCGGCGTCAGATCGGCTGATGGCAGCGAGTGCAGCTCCACAATCAGCGCCAGGTCTTCAACCGGGGTGGACGAGAGCAGCGCCCGCAGTTTGGTCACTTTGGCCGCCGGCGCGTCGGTGTGTGCGAAGCCGGCCGCTCGCTCAATTTGCACGATCACCGGATAGAGCGCGCTGTCCTGATGATGCGGCGAGCAGAAATAGCGCAGCCGGGTACGCGGTTCGGCGGCGATCCGATCGGCCAGCGTCTCGGCGAGGCGGGACTTGCCGACGCCCGGTTCGGCGGAAATCAGCACCACTCGTCCGTTGCCCGCCTTCGCCTGCGCCCAGCGGCGAAGTAGCAGCTCGATTTCCTCGTCGCGACCAACCAACGGCGTGGTGCCGGGGCGGAGCGCCTCGAAACGGCTTTCGAGTATCCCCTCGCCAAGTACCTGCCAGGCCGGCACCGCCACCGGCAAACCTTTGAGTTCGACCGCGCCGAGGTCACGGCACTCGAACAGGCCGCCGATCTGCCGCCGCGTGGCGGTATCGATCACCACCTGATCCGGCCCGGCAACGCCCTGCAGGCGTGCCGCGAGGTTGGGCGTCTCGCCGATCGCCGTCTGCTGGCGGGAATCCCCAGAACCGATCGGCTCACCGATCACCACCAGTCCCGTCGCGATGCCAATTCGGACACGCAACGGCTTGCCGCCCGAGGTTATGGCATTGACCGCAGCGGCCACGGCGAGGCCGGCGCGCACGGCGCGTTCAGCGTCGGTCTCGCGCGCTTCCGGCCAGCCGAAATAGACCAGCACCCCATCGCCGACGTAACGCGCGATAAAGCCGTCGAACCGGCGGATCGTGGCAACCACGCAGGCCTGGTAGGCGCGGATGACCTCTCGCAGATCCTCGGGATCGAGGCGCGCCGAAAGCGCAGTCGAGCCGATGAGATCGCAGAACATTACGCTGAGCGGGCGGCGCTCGGCGTAAGTTTCAGACGCGCCGGGGCTTTCCATCGGACTGGTTGCCGACCGGGCGGGATCACCGTCGGGGCTGGTTTGAGACGCAGAGCGGCGATCGCCTCCAGCAGACGGCGACGATGGCCGAGCGAGGTGATGCCAAGTTCCTTGAGGTCGTCCGCCGACAGAGTTGGCAATAGTTCCGCATCGACGTCATTCTCGCGGAATGTCGCCTCGTAGCGTTCCATACCCAAAGTGCGCAGCCAGCTTGCGACGTCCACCGCAGTTGCCTCCGGGTCGGTGACGCTCGGGCCCGGAGCGGTCGCGGAATTTTCTCTGGGCGCACGTTACAGCATAGCATCACTTGCGCGAAGGCAAAGCGCACCACTCGGCAAGGCGCCGGGCCGGCAAAGCCGCGCGCCACCCCTCCCGCTTCTGATGCGCAGCCTGTATCCTGCCCGCTGGTCATCGAGCGGGAGGGACAGAGAGCATGGCGAGCATCACCATCAAGGCCACGGACGGCAGTGGCGACTTTACTGCCTACGTGGCGGAACCGAAGACCAAGCCGACGGGTGTCGTGGTCCTCATTCAGGAAATATTCGGGGTTAATCAGGCGATGCGCGACACCGCCGCGTGGGTCGCCGACATCGGTTTCATTGCCGTGTGTCCCGACCTTTTCTGGCGGATCGAGCCGGGCATCGACATCACCGACAAGTCGGAAGCGGAGTGGAAACGGGCGTTCGAATTGTTCCAGACATTCGATCAGGCGAAGGGCATCGAGGATCTGCGGGCCACGGTCGCCGCCTGTCGCACGATCGCCGGAGCCAATGGCCGCGTCGGCACCATGGGCTACTGTCTCGGTGGCCGGCTGGCCTTCATGATGGCCGAGCAGTCGGATGCGGACGTCAACATCTCGTACTATGGGGTTGGATTGGATGGACTGCTGGACGGGCTTGCAAAGGTGACCAAGCCGCTGCTGGTCCATATCGCCGAAAAGGACGAGTTCTTCCCGCCCGAGGGACGCGCCAAGGTCGTTGCCGCGGCAGCAGGGCACCGCCTGGTCAAGACCTATGGCTACCCCAACGCCGACCATGCGTTCGCCCGGGTCGGCGGGGTCCACTGGGATGGTCGCTCCGCCACCATCGCCAACGGCCGCAGTGCCGAGGCTCTGGTCGCCGCGCTCAGCTAGGTGCTCAGGAACCTGGAGAACACATATCTGATGGATACCATCACGCCAGCCGAGACCGGCAAGGGTCTGGCGAAAACCCCGGGAGCGCTGGCGGGAATCAAGGTCATCGACCTGACGCGGGTTCTCGGTGGTCCGTACTGCACGATGATCCTGTCGGACCACGGTGCAGACGTGATCAAGATCGAACCGCCGCAGGGTGACGAGGTTCGCGACTGGGGTCCTCCGTTCCATGAAGGCGACGCCAGCTATTTCATCGGCGTCAACCGCAACAAGCGGGCGATGTCGCTCGATCTTGGCAAACCCGCGGGTAAGGCGGTGCTGCAGCGGCTGCTGCGGGACGCCGACGTACTGATCGAGAACTTCAAGCCGGGCGCGATGGAGAAATGGGGGCTTGGCTATGAGGAGGTATTGTCGCGGCAGTTCCCGAGCCTGATCCACTGCCGTGTGTCCGGCTTTGGCGGCGATGGGCCGCTCGGCGGGCTGCCGGGCTACGACGCCATTTTGCAGGCGATGGTCGGGCTGATGAGCATCAACGGCGACGAAACGACCGGCCCGATGCGCATGGGCACCGCGATCGTCGACATGGGCACCGGCCTCTACTCGGCGATCGGCATCCTGATGGCGTTGCACGAGCGCGGGCATTCAGGTCAGGGCCAGTTTCTCGACATGACGCTTTACGACTGCGGTCTGGCGCTGCTGCATCCCCAGGCGGCGAACTATTTCCTGAACGGCAAGCGGCCGGCCGGGACGGGCAATCCGCACCCCAACCTGGTACCCTACGACAAGTATCCGACCCGCACCTGTGAAATCTTCATCGCCAGCGGCAACAACGGTCAGTTCCGGAAACTGTGCGAAATGATCGGGCAGCCGGGACTGGCGGACGATCCGCGATTTGCCAGCAACGGTGACCGCAACCTTAACCGGGTGGCGCTGACCTTGGCTCTGGCCGCCGCCTTTGCCGAGCACGATGGCAACGAGCTGTCGTTGCGGCTGATCCGGGCCGGTGTCCCGGCTGGCCCGGTGCTGCCGGTGGACCAGTCGGCTGCCGCGCCGCACACCAAGCACCGGGAAATGGTGATCGAACTCGATTGGTACAAAGGCATCGGCACGCCGATAAAATTCAGCCGGACCAAGGGTGGCACGCGACGCCCGCCGCCGAAGTTCGCCGAACACGGCTCGGAAATCCTAGCCCAGCATGGCTACACCGAAGCCGAGATCGATGCCCTGACCGAGGCTGGTATATCGCACCTCAGGCGCCGCCTTTAGCCTGTCGGGCCGGCGGCTCGGCCGACCTCCCTCCGATGTGGATGCTAGCCGTGCAGCTGGTTCGAACAACGCAACCTAGCGCGCCTGGTCATTGTCGGCAGGCGAGGGGAGCTTCGAGAGCGGTGCGACCGAAACTACCTTGGCCGAACCCAATTCGAGCGGTTGGATCCCTCCCAGCCGGTTGCCCGCGAGATGGATTTTGAGTCGAAAATAGGATATGTCGTAATAATGGCGATAATGGGAGATTTCACATTAATGTGGACAAGTTGAGTGATTTTAAACTTGAAAAGGGCCTACTCTGGGGGGTATACGTCTCGTTGAGCGGTCCCCAACGCTCTAATGCACCGGTGACCGGCCTCGTGATATTCTACGGGGTCGGTCTTCGGTGCCTGACCCCATTCAATCAAACCCAATCCGCATCAGCGGCCCGCTGGATCATCTATCCCGTCCGACTTTCAGCCTCACCGGGCCGGTGATACTCCCGGACAGCATGGTCCGGGTCCGATAGGCCGGGGTTTCGGCTGCACCGGATCCATCGGGACATTCGAGCCGTTCCGCCGCGCTGACGGCTGAGTGCACGGCGCCAACTCCGCGTCGCGGCACGCTTCCGACAGCGGAACCGCCCGCCCCGGACGACGGTTGTTTCGCGCGATGTAACGCAATGCATCAACTACTGCAAATCCAATAAGTTATCACGTAACACTGAGCAACAATCATTGACTCGCGGTGACGTCTGGATCGAGTTATCGGAAGGTTACCAGTAACGTAATATCGGTGGACTGGTGGTCGACCACATGGACCACAAGGCAAACCGATCCAGGATTCGAACTTTATGGATGGGCTGTTCCGGCTGCCACTACTTGATACGGACCCGTTTGGGTGGCGGCAACGTACTCTGAAGGCGGCAATCAACTGCGTCGGTGTTGGCATTCATTCTGGCCAACGCGCCAGTCTGGTGATCCGTCCAGCGCCCGCCGGTCACGGGATCGTCTTCCGCCGCACCGATCTGGGTCTCGACATCGCGGCGCGTTTCGACAACGTCTGCGACACCCGGCTTTGCACTGTTCTCGCTGATCCCGACGCGCCGTCTGCACGTGTGGGCACGGTTGAACATCTGATGGCCGCGTTCGCGGGTCTTGGCATCGACAACGCCCTGGTCGAGGTAGACGGTCCGGAAATTCCGATCCTCGATGGCTCCGCTGGTCCCTTCCTTTTTCTGCTGGATTGTGCCGGATCCGTCGAGCAGGACGCACCGCGCCGCGTCATCGAGGTGCGGCGTCCCGTCCGCGTCAGTGCGGGTGACGCCTACGTCGAACTGCGCCCCCTCGCTCCGGTCACGCGCTCGGCCGCGCCGGTGCTGGAGATGGACCTGTCGATCGAATTCGCCGCGCCGGCGATCGGCCGGCAGTCGTGCTCGCTACGGCTGACCCCGGAGACCTTCCGCCATCAGATAGCCGAGGCACGCACCTTTGCCCTCGCGCCAGATGTGGCGGAATTGCAGGCGGCAGGCTTCGGCCTCGGCGGCAGCATGGACAACGTCGTCGTCGTCGACGGCAACGCCGTCCTCAATCCGGGCGGCCTGCGGATGGATAACGAATTTGCGAGCCACAAACTGCTCGACGCAGTGGGCGACATGGCACTCGCGGGCGGGTTGTTGCACGGTCGGCTGATCACCCACCGCGGTGGTCACGCCCTGAACAACCGCTTGCTCCGGGCGCTGTTCGACGACGCGACGGCCTGGCAAATAGTGACAAGCGAGCCGCTGTCCCTCAGCGTCGCCTGACGATCCGGTTAAGGCCGCCTGCGCTTCCGCCTGGCGCCACCCGCTACATCGCCGACCGACGCGCAAGAACGCTGGCTGGTTTTCGGGAATTGCGGCGGCGTGATATAAGCCGACGATGAATTCAGAGTTGCAACATGCCTTGCCGCGTCCATCGCTTTTCGGCGCTCGCAATGGCTGGACTGCTGGTGCTAACGGCCTGCGGCGGAGGCGGCAGTGACGAAGCCAAGAACCTCCCGGTCGGCCCGGTTGAGCAATTGTACAACAACGGCGTCGACGCGTTGAACGCGCGCCGCTACTCCACCGCCAGCGAACAGTTCGCGGCCGTCGAGCAGAATTATCCCTATTCGTCATGGGCAGTGAATGCTCAGCTGATGTCGGGATATACGTCCTATCTGCAGAACAAATACACCGATGCGCTTGCCACCTTGGACCGCTTCATTCAGCTGCATCCGGCGCACCGCGATATCGCGTATGCGTATTATCTGCGGGCACTCTGCTATTACGAACAGATCGCCGATATCCAGCGCGACCAGCGGGGAACCGAGGAGGCGATGAACGCGCTGCAGGACGTGGTGAACCGGTTTCCCGGCACCGCCTACGCCCGCGACGCCAGCCTGAAGGTTGACTTGTGCCGTGATCATCTGGCCGGCAAGGAGATGGAAATCGGCCGCTTCTATCAGAAGCAGCATTTGTACGAGGCGGCGATCGGCCGCTACCAGCGAGTCGTGGACAACTATCAGACCACCAACCACGTGCCGGAGGCGCTGCACCGGTTGACCGAGATCTATCTGGTCCTGGGTTTGCCGAGCGAGGCGCGCAAGACCGCCTCGGTACTGGGCTACAACTACCCCGGTAGCCCATGGTACGAGGACAGCTACACCCAGCTTGTCAGCGTCGGCGCGGCAGGAAACGGCGTCACGCGTCCGGCCGAACCAACGCGGGGCTTCTTTTCTCGCGCCTGGCATGCGGTGTTTTAACGTTCTCTCGACTGGGCGACCGCGGTCGGCCGAACAGTCGGCGGCGACGCTGCTTCGGGGAGCCAGAGGTACGGGGTGCTGACCGCGTTGGCGATCCGCGATGTCGTGCTGATCGACCGGCTGGACCTTTCGTTCGACCGTGGCCTCACCGTCCTGACGGGCGAAACCGGCGCCGGCAAGTCCATCCTTCTCGACAGCCTGGGTCTCGCCCTTGGCGCGCGCGCGGACAGCGGACTGGTGCGCGCCGGGGCGGAACAGGCCTCGGTGACCGCATGCTTCGTCCCGCCGGAAGGCCACGCGGTCGCAGCCGTCCTCGACGAGCAGGGACTGATTGCCGACGACGAGGTCGTGCTGCGCCGGATCGTCACCAAGGACGGACGTTCGCGGGCGTTCGTCAACGATCATCCGGTCGGTGTCGGCCTGTTGCGCCGCATCGGCGGATTGCTGGTCGAGGTGCAGGGCCAGCACGAGCAGATGAGCCTCGCCGACCCCGTCGCTCAGGCCGGACTGCTGGACGCATTCGGGGTACTGCCGCCGCTGCGCGAAACGGCTGCCGGGACCTGGAGCGAGTGGCGGGAGGCAGTCGAGACGCTGGAAGAGGCCCGAACAGCGATCGCCGCGGCGGAGCGCGACGAGGACTATCTCCGGTTCACGGTCGATGAACTCGCAACCCTGGCGCCCCGCCCGAACGAGGAGGAGACCCTCGCGAAAGAACGCCAACGGCTGCAGCAGCAGGAGCGGCGAGCCGAGGCGATCGCTGCGGCCCTGGCGGAACTCACGCCGCGCGACCGGCGCGCCGCTGGCCCATCCGCGGCATTGCGAGCGGCGTCGCGCGCGCTTCAGCGGCTGGCGCCACCGGGCCAGCAACCCATCGAGGGCGCTCCGAATCCCGCTGACCACGCTCTCGCCGCGCTGGAGCGGGCGGAGGATGCGCTGGCCGAGGCGGAAACCATCCTTACACGCCTGTCCGCCGAAGCGGATGTCGATCCGAGGTTGCTTGAACAGTCGGAGGAGCGGTTGTTCGCGCTGCGTGCGGCCGCTCGCAAACACGGCGTCTCAGTGCCGGACCTGCCAGCGCTGCTGGACGCGCTGGCGGCGCGGTTGTCGGCACTGGAAACCGGCGCTCTGAACATTGTGGCTTTGGAACAGGCGGCGCGGGACGCCAAGGACAGCTATATGACAGCGGCTGCCGAACTAACCGCGGCGCGAATTGCGGCGGCCGGGAAGCTGCAAAAAGCGGTCGCCAAGGAACTGCCGCCGCTGCGCCTCGACAAGGCCCGCTTCCTCGCCGAAGTTTCGAAGTTGCCAGAATCCGGCTGGGGACCAGGCGGCATGGACCAGGTGCGCTTCCTGATTGCCGTCAATCCGGGGCAGGATCCCGGTCCGCTGTCGCGCGTGGCGTCGGGCGGCGAGTTGTCGCGGCTGATGCTGGCGATGAAGGTCGTGCTGTCAGCCGGTTCCCCAGTGCCGACACTGGTGTTTGACGAGGTGGATTCCGGCGTCGGGGGTGCGACCGCCGCGGCTGTGGGAGAGCGGTTGGTCCGCGTCGCCGACAAGTTGCAGGTGCTGGTGGTGACGCACAGTCCGCAGGTGGCGGCTCGAGGGGTCGCCCATCTGCGGGTTACCAAGGCCGTCGCTCGGGGCCGCACCACAACGGCTGTGGAACGGCTCGATCAGGTGGCAAGGCGGGAGGAGATCGCGCGGATGTTGGCGGGCGAGACGATCACCCCGTCGGCACGCGCTGCGGCTGACGACCTGCTGGGCCACAAGCCGCCCCAGGGACTGCTGGTATGACCAAGGCTCCGGTGATCGAGACGACGACTGAGGCGATGACCGGGCCGGGGCAGCCCGCGGTCGAGGCCTTGAGTGAAACCGAAGCTGCCGCCGAACTGGCGGACCTGGCGCTGCAGATCGCGCACCACGACGCCGCCTATCACCAGCATGACGCGCCGGAGATTTCCGACGCCGACTACGACCTGCTGCGTCGCCGCAACGCCGCGATCGAGGCGCGTTTCCCGGAACTGATCCGGCCTGACTTGCCGTCCACGCGGGTCGGCGGCGCGCCGGAAAGTGGCTTTGCCAAGGTGCGCCACCGGGTGCCGATGCTATCGCTGGACAACGCATTCGGCGCCACCGAGTTCGCAGAGTTCTGCGCCCGGGCAAAGCGATTCCTCGGCCGCGCGGAACCGCTGGTGTTCGTCGCTGAACCAAAAATCGATGGCCTGTCCATCAACCTCACCTATGAACAGGGCAAATTCACGCGCGGCAGCACACGCGGCGACGGCACCGAAGGGGAGGACGTGACCGCGAACCTGCGGACGATGAAATCGGTTCCCGACCGGCTGCGCGGCGACGCTCCGGCGCTGATCGAGATCCGCGGCGAGGTGTTCATGACCAAAGCCGATTTCCTGGCGCTGAACCAGGCTCAGGCCGAGGCGGGCGGCAAAATCTTCGCCAATCCGCGCAACGCCGCCGCCGGCAGCCTGAGGCAACTGGACGTCCGCATCACCGCCGGCCGGCCGCTGTCGTTGTTCGCCTACGCTCAGGGCGAGAGCAGCGAACCGGTCGCGGCGACCCACTGGGACTATTTGGAACGCCTGAAGGCGTGGGGCTTCCAGGTCAATCCGCTGTCCCGCCGGCTCGGCAGCGAAGCCGACGCGGAGGCGTTTCAGCAGTCGATCGGCCTGGAGCGCGCCGGTCTCGGCTACGACATCGACGGTGTGGTCTACAAGATCGACGACCTGGGCCTGCAGCGGCGATTGGGCTTTGTCGGTCGGGCGCCGCGCTGGGCGATCGCCTGGAAGTTCCCCGCCGAGCAGGCGACCACGGTTCTGCGGGAGATCCGTGTCCAGGTCGGTCGCACCGGCGCTTTGACCCCGGTGGCCGAGTTGCAGCCGGTCAATGTCGGCGGAGTCCTGGTGGCGCGCGCCACGCTGCACAACGAGGATGAGATCGCACGCAAGGACATCCGTGTGGGCGACACGGTGGTGCTGCAGCGCGCTGGCGATGTGATCCCGCAGATCGTCTCGGTGGTGGCGGATCGCCGGCCGGCGGATGCGGTGCCGTTCGTGTTTCCACAGGTTTGCCCGGCCTGTGGCAGTCATGCGGTGCGGCCGCCCGGGGAGGCGGTGCGGCGCTGCACCGGCGGCCTGATCTGCCCGGCGCAGCGGGTCGAGCGGCTGATCCATTTCGTCTCGCGCCCTGCCTTCGATATCGACGGGTTGGGCGAGAAGACCATCCAGGAATTCTATCAGGAAGGCTGGCTGCACGGTCCCGCTGACCTGTTCAAGCTGCCGGAACGAGAGGCCGAAATCGCGTCGCGGGAAGGCTGGGGCAAGCTATCCGCCCGCAATCTCTCGCGCGCCATCGAGGCTCGGCGCCGGGTGCCGCTCGAGCGCTTTATCTATGCGCTGGGTATTCGCCGCATCGGCTCCACCAACGCCAGGCTGCTCGCCCGCCACTACGGCGGTTTTGGGAATTGGCGAGAGCAGATGCTGGCGGGGGTGACGGTCGGATCGGATGAGCGGCTGGCGCTGGGCAGCATCAACGGCATCGGCCCGACGATCGCCGAGGAACTGGCGGACTTTTTCGCCGAACCGCGCAATGTGGCGACCCTGGACGAGTTGATTGGCGAACTGACGATCGAGGATGCCGCGCGCACCGAAGTCGCCGACAGTCCGATCGCGGGACAGACCGTGGTGTTCACCGGATCGCTGGAAACCATGACACGGCCGGAGGCGAAGGCGCGGGCCGAGCAACTGGGGGCGAAGGTGACGGATTTGGTGTCGAAGAAGACGGACATTGTCGTGGTGGGCGCCGACGCTGGGTCAAAGGCACGAAAGGCGACCGAGCTTGGCGTCAGGACGATGACAGAGGCGGAGTGGCGGGAACTTGTGGGGTAGGCTCTTGCGAACGGCGGCGAACGCTAAACCTTGCTCACTATATCAGTCAGTTTCTTGGCGGCCTAAGGTTGGGTGGTTCCATCGTGGCCCCTGCATTGCTCCGCTAGGAGCATCCGCGAACGGGATAGGATGAACGGGCTTGGCGGGCTCGGAAAACAGGCTCGGAAACACCAACGCGGCGCGGTTGTGCCTACCCTCTGGCGTTGGGGGTCGCCAACAGCCTGACCGTGGCTGTGCGTCTGAACGGCATCAATGCGGCATTCCGCAGTGCTGCCCTTGCCGATCTGAGCTCGCACTGCGCTGGACCCTTCCCCTCGCCACGCTAGACCTGGAGCTCCGCTCTGCCGCACAGGCCGCCAGCGTCAACGTGATGGGAGGCACGCAGGGGCGACGAATTCGGTAGCTGTGGCCTCCCCGGGGGCCGAATTATAAGGCGCTCCGTCGAAACTCGCCCGGGAGTGGACGGCAGCGGAGTTTGCGCCAAGGATCGGGGCGGGATGCGCACTTAAGGAGATCCGAAATGGCGGCGGCATATGATCTGGTGATCCGGGAGGGACGCGTCGGCACTGCGTCCGACGTCTTCACCTGCGATATCGGAGTGAAGGGCGGCCGGATCTCGGCACTTGGTCACGACCTGCCGAAGGGCGAGACCGAGATCAATGCGCGCGGACGCCTGGTGCTGCCGGGTGGCATCGACGCCCATATTCACCTCAGCCAGACACTGTTTGACAATGCCGAACTGGCCGACGATTTCACCAGTGGCACGCGGTCGGCGGCATGTGGAGGCACCACCACCATCATTCCGTTCGCTTATCAGGAAAAGGGCCAGAGCCTGCGCGCCGCGGTGCAGGAGTATCACACCCGCTCCGACGGCAAGGCCTACGTGGACTATGCGTTCCATCTGATCATCACCGATCCGACCGCGACGGTGCTGAACCAGGAGCTGCCGGCGCTGATTGCCGACGGCTACACCTCGTTCAAGCTCTACATGACCTATGATCCGCTGAAGCTGAACGACCGGCAGATGCTCGAGATCCTATCGCTGGCACGCCGTGAGCGGGCCATGAGCATGGTCCACGCCGAGAACACCGATGTCATTTCATGGCTGACCGACCTGCTGGAACACTCCGGCCGGACCGCGCCCAAATTCCACGCGGTGTCGCGGCCGCCGGTCGGCGAGGGCGAGGCGACCCATCGCGCCATCAGCCTCTCCGAACTGCTCGAGGTGCCGATTCTGATTGTCCATGTATCGAGCCGCGAGGCGCTGGAGGAAATCCGCCGGGCTCAGTCTCGCGGACTGCGCATACATGCCGAAACCTGCCCACAATATTTATTTCTTACAGCGGACGATCTTGATCTGCCGGACAATCAAGGTGTGAGCTGCATATGTTCACCGCCGCCGCGTGACAAGGCCACCCAGGAGGTGTTGTGGACCGGCCTGGCGAACGGCTCTTTTTCAATTGTTTCGTCCGATCATTCACCGTTCAGCATGAAGGCGCCGCATGGCAAATTCGTCAACGGCCGCGATGCACCATTCTCCAAAATCCCCAATGGTGTGCCTGGCGTCGAGACGCGGCTACCGCTGATGATGTCTGAGGGCGTAATGAAGAATCGCATCACCCTGCAGCAGTTCGTTGCGCTGACCGCGACCAATGCGGCCAAACTGTACGGGCTGTCGAATCGCAAGGGATCGATCGCGATCGGCGCCGATGCCGACTTGGTCATCTGGAACACCGATCGTCAGGTGCGTATCAGCCAGTCGATGCTGCACCACGCGACGGACTACACCCCATATGAAGGAATGATGGTCTCCGCCTGGCCGGACATCGTGTTGTCGCGCGGCGACGTCGTGGTCGAGGGCGGCGAGCCGGTGCCTACCCTAACGGTGGGACGCGGCCAGTTCCTGCGCTGTGACCGTCCCGATGCGGCGGTCCCGCGTGACCATGTGCCCGGCATCGAGGCCGGCATCGCGGCGATGCGCGCCTGACCTGATGAGTGGCGGGCTTGACCCGATGGATCGAATATGCGGGCGGCCGCACTCTTGACACGGGCGTCCCGATCGATGCGCGACGGCAGTGGCGGGACCCGCGCTCGCGCGGCCACCCGTTACGGGCACGGCCAAATATACGTCGCCCGCGCCGTTCACCGAGCAGTCGCCCACAAGTCTAAATCTCTGAGGAAAACGAAGTACTTAGGCGAGGTCGCCTTTGGATGGGTCCGACGACGGAACAGATTGCCGATGCTGGGCGAACGATCCGCACCCAGTTCGACGTCAAGAGAGAAATGTGCCACGCTACTGAAGATTGCTTCTTTCGCTTGCCCGCCGGCTGCACGCGATAACCCAGGAGGAGCTTCGCCATGAGCGCAACGACAGAGCAGAACAAGGTCGTAGTCCGACATTTTTTCGACGCATGGAATAGTCGTCAGCCGAATGCTTTCGATGGCCTCGTCGCGCCGAATGTTATTCGCCATTGCGAAGCAACACCGGGGATGGAGGCTCGGAGCCTCGACCAGGTCAAAGAATTTCTGCGACAGGATACGGCGATTTTTCCCGATTTCGTCCAAACGATCAAGCTTCTGGTTGCCGAGGGGGATCTCGTCGCCGCATGGACCACTTACGAGGGCACGCAGCAGGGACCAATGGGTCCATTTCCGCCTTCAGGCCGCAAGGCGAAATTTGATTTCGGGGCAGTTTTCCGCATCGATGCCGGAAAGATCGCGGAGTGGTGGGTGACATGGGACAACATGACGATACTGCGAGCACTTGGGCACCTTCCTGAGTAACCGAGAGCACGCCATTGCCCGGTCAAGGGCGGTCCCCTCCCTCATGATCGCGCGTCGAGCAGGGAGCACCTGCACGAGATATGCAGAGGTGATGCGATATTTCGAGCCTTCACCCCGATATCGGCGGTTGATGCTCGAGCAGGCAATACGAATTGAGACCACGATGCGCTGAGTGGATTTGGACGACGGCGGCTCCAAAGGACGTCGAAAGCGCGGGCCTGTCCCCCGCCACAGCGGTTTGGTCCACCTTGACCACAAGTTTGCCGTCACAGGGCGACGCTACCGACCCGTCTCCGCGGGCGAGCCATGGGTCTGATCCGGCTTAGCCGACGAACCAGCTGGCGGATCGCCTGCCTTGACCGGCGTTTGCTTCGATGGAGGGCCAGACGACTTGCAGGAGGTCTTGGTATGGCTGGTCGGCTGGCCACCGAACGCACAGGGAATATCATCCTGAAAGAAATGCGGAATATCGGTCTTGAAGGTTTTCCGCATCCCATCGAAGAAGTCTGCCCGCGCTGGTATCGAAACGAAACCCGCGAGCATGAGCATCGCGACCGCGCAGCCGGCCCGCAAAGGACGTTGACAAGGTGTGGTCAAGGGCATCTCCCCAGCCTGTCGGCGCTTGTTGTGTCTCACATATGGCAGCCCGTTGGTCGCGACGACCAGACCCGCCCCGCCTCACGGAACGACAGGCTCGGCCCCATGACTAAGGCGCCCGCGAGGCGGCGTAGGCCGTGATCGCCACCATCTCTTCCTCGCTCAGTCTGGCAACAACCGGCTGCATCAGCGCGGTCCACGATCCGGCACGGGCGCCATGCTGAATGTCGTAAAGCTGACGGAAAAGGTAGCTCGGCGAGCGACCCGCGATTGCGGGAACCGGACCAAGTCCCTTCAAATCGGCCCCGTGACAAATCCCGCACGCAACTGTCTTGCCGGCACCGCCGGTGGTCACCAACGCTTCACCCAGGGCGAGGCTGCCCGGGGGCACATAGGCAACGAATCCGGAATGCGAATCGCGCAGTTCCGTACGCGGCACATCCTCTGGCATCTCGATCACACGGTTCCCGATCGGCTCGCTTGCGTCACTTCCGTCCGGGACGAGCATGAAGCCGAGGACACGCGTTTTCGGCACCGCCGCGGCTTCCACCACGCGGATCCACGGCCGCGGCTTCAGCGACGCGAAGTATGCAGCGGCGGTTTTCACCGCGGCATCGGAAACTCCGGTCGCGGTTGCTACCATTAGCGTGGGCGGCAGGCTCGGAACCGAACTCTTTCTCGACCCGTCGCGGAAATTCGCCACCTGCTGCATGATATACTCGGCCGGCAGCCCGGCGAGGCTGGCATTTTCGGGCCGGCCGAGCCCGTTCGGCAGATGGCAGAACGCGCAGGCAAATGCACTGGGCTTGCTGCCGTGGGCCACCGCGTCGGGCATCGACGGATGGTCGTCGGGGTACCAGTCCGGCACGTTGAACAGGTCGCGCAACTGGGTCAGCGTGAATTCCGCCGTGCTGCCGGGCACCCGTCGCGGCGAGCCGTCATCCGGCGCCGGCTGCAGACCGGGAGGGTTTACGGTGTACGCCCACGCGGGTGGTTCGGCGCATCTCCCCGCCGTGCCTGTCGCCGCCATTAGAGCGCCGGTCAGAGCGGCGACAACCAGAGCGGCGGTAACAGATTTCATTGCGTCCCACCTGACGTGCGGTTTTCGCTTACCCACTTGCAGCGACATTGTGCGCCGTGGAGTTTTACCTCTGCAATAGGGGCCAGTCTGTAAACCGGGCCTCATCCCCGGCTCGCCAACCCAGTCAGATCAGTGCCACACCGACCGCCATATTGATTGTCTGCTTTACCGCGTCGATCACGGCATTGACGATGTCCTGTATGTCCTTCAACACGCGGTTGGCAAATCTGACAATAACCGCGGCGGCTGCATCCGTCTGCGCGGCGACCTCAACGTCAGCAATGGCCTTGGTATAGGTTCCGTCCGCGAGCCGGCCTCCGATCACCGCGAGGCTCCGTGCGATCAAGGACATCGTTGGAATCACATGCTGGTCGATATCCTGGACCACTCCCTCGAATGAGGTTCGTGACTGTTTGATCAGAGCAGACAGGATCTTGTCCGCCGCGCTCTTGACGCTGAATGCCGTCATTGGATCCTTCCTATTCTTATTTCGTTGGCCTCAGATCTCGCTCGGCACCGACGAGTTCGTTCAAGGTGATGATCACAGCGCTGACCAGTGGGGCTTCGCTTGGGCCTTCGCCAATAATGCTGAAAATGGGCGGCGCCGAGAAAAGAGTTGTGCACAGGATCGGCTTTGCCGACGCATTGCACCGTAATTCATGCTGAGTCCTCAGCCGTTCCATGTTTTTTTCGGCAAGACCAGCCAGAATTGTGATGCAGGAGGCGTTGCTCTCCTCGGGCTGTGAGAGAGCGGCTGTTACTGACTGCTCGATCTTGCCAGCAATGGGTACTCGCACTTTCTTCGCTGCGTCCAACGCCTGGCTGCATGGCACGCCGCCATTCAGGCTCTCGGAACGCATTCTAATTATCGCCAGCCGAGCTTCAAAGTCGCTGTACTGCGTGCTGTGCTGATCGTAGTAGCCCTTGGGCGTGCCGGCCACTAGTTGCATACCCGCTGCAAACTTAAGGAAGTCAGACTGCAGAGCGCTCGCCTCGATTTCAATATCATTGCTATACGGTGCCGTAAGCTGGACCGTACATCCGGTCACCAAAAGACCCGCCAGGATGCTCGACAGGAATTGTTTACGATAGTTCTGATTCTGCCGATTGTCCAGTTGCTCTCTAAGGACGAGCTGCGATACCGTCTGAAAGACAGAACGATGATGTAAAGATTGTTCCGGATTGCGTCCCTGGGCTGGGGGTGCTGCTGCCACCTGCCGTGTCCTCCAGTTGCTGGCTCCTTCCCATCAACCATGAGGTTGGCTGGTAACATGCCGACAACGTAGTGAATATGAATTCACCGCAGCCTGCAAGCGTTCACGACGCCCCCTGGATGGAGTCTTGTCATCGGCGCGCCGGTGTGAAGATGTTCGAGCGGGACACCGCAACGCAGATCACCGGCAGCTCTCCCTCCGTTGAGGCCCGTAATCGAACAATCAATTTATTGCATTTCTCTCCCGGTCGTGTTGTCGTTGTAGAGTGAGGGCGGCGCACGGAGTAAAGCAATGACCGTCTCACCGGGGAGACGAATCGTGGGCAATTTCTATACGGATGTCATATCGAAAGATCCCCGCTTCAGAAGCACGGGCCGGATAGCTGATCTTGACCTCCTCGAACCCAACACTCGGCGTTTGGTTCAGACGATCGTCGACAATGCCAACCAAGGCGGTATCCCGGTCATGGTGTTCGAGACCTTTCGCAGCCAGGCCAGACAAAACCAGCTATTCGACCAGGGTGCCTCAACGCTCAAGACGGTCGGCGTCCATCACTACGGGCTCGCCTGCGATATCGTCAAGAATGTAAGTGGGGAACCGAGTTGGAAGGGGGATTTCGCGTTCCTCGGCAAACTGGCGCACCAATTCGGGATGATCTGGGGAGGCGATTGGGGCGATCCCGCCATCAGGCACACCTTCGTGGACGCGGACCATGTGCAAAGGGTAACGATCAGGCGACAGGGTGCTCTCTTCGCCGGGACGTGGTATCCGGATGACAAGTATGACCCCTATCGAGACCGCTAGATTGGGACAATTCGTTGCACGTCTCCTGCTGCTGCCTCTCGTCTCACTCTACCTGATCGCTGCGTGCCCACTCCCGCAAGCTACCTACGTCCTACGGAGTTCGGGAAAAGATTGGATGCGCATCGGACCGGCGGCGGACGGCGAGGTGATCCTCAGTTTCATCCTCGGCACACGGGAAAGGTCCGTTCCGTTGCCACAGGTCATAGACCGCATCCAGATTGAGCGCATGGATGCTACGCGGCGTCCTGTGTCGCCCAATATGGACGACGCGCCGGCCTACATCCGCATCTACGGCCTTGAGAAAATCTCGGACGCACCAGACGGCGAATGGCGGCTCGCGTGGTGCGCCAAACGGCCCAGCCCGTGACCTGCCTCGGCTCCGGACAACCGGCTGCCGATCAAAAAACGATGTTCGTGCGCACACCGAACACGGCTTCGTTGCCGATCCGGTTACCGGGGCTGTTCGGGTTGGGCACACCACCGCCGGGCAGAAAGAAATACTGAAAGTCAGGCTGGATCTGCAGCCAAGGCGTAACCTCGCACTGATAGGTGACCTCGACGAAGCTCTCAGCCGAGCGGATGGGATATGAAGTGCCAGAATAGAAGGCGGTATCCTGATCGAAGCCGACCGCCCCGCCGCTCACCTTGGCAACACCGAATCCGACGCCGACCGCGTCATTGTCGCGGCTCGGCAGCGGAGCCTTCAGGATCACGCCGCCGTTGATGCTGAAATCGAGCAGATTGCGATCGCCGGGGGCGCCCATAGCACGCAAAAACACGCCGACCGATCGTGGGCTGTCGGGAGCAGGTCGCCAGACCATCTGGTCCATGACACCGTAGACGCTGAAATTGTGCCGCAGCGCCCGCGGAATGCCGTTGCTGGTCGGGCTGGCTAGCGGGGTGCCGGTGTTGTCAAACCGCTGATCCGGGAACGGGGCCGTATCGAACCAGCCGCCAAACTTATAGGTGCCCGGCAAACCGGACGCTGTTCGAGGCTGGCTCCCGCCGCTGGATGGCTCATTGATGGTGTATTGCAGCTCTGCGATGATCAACGCGCCGGTGTTGAGACTGAACGCGGTGCCGGATCGTTCAGCGCCGCGGACTTGCGAATCATCATCAAACGGACCACCAGGTGGATTGTCGTCGAAAATGCCAGCGAGGAACGTCAGATTGCTGGTGGGACGAGCACGAATTCGGGCGCCGAGCGAGGCAAGCGGATATGTGGGCCCACCGGCGTAAAGATCGCTCCCCGGGAGGGCCGGCCAACCCATCGCCGAATTCACGAACAGGCTACCGTATTCGGTGATGATGAATTCGGTATCGACAGCCTGCTGGCCGAGCTTCACGTCTAGCCGCCCATCGAGGAAGCTCTGCTGGTACCACAGCTCCCACAGGCGTGTGGAGTCGATCGCTTCCGCCTCGGTCAGTGCTTGGATGGTGCGCAGATTGTCGGTGGTGAGATTGCGACCGTGGATTTGCCAGGCGCTGATGTTGAATGTTCCGCCCGGCAGACCAAAGGCCTGCTGAGTGTCAACGCCCAGGCCCATGAGCGTCGCGCCGTTGAAGTCGACGCCGGTGTTTATTCCGCCGGTCGCGTTGCCGTACAGTTCGGTGGTCTCCTGCAGGCCCAGCGTCACGCCGTAATGGCCCAGAAAGGTGCGAAGGCCAGCAATGTCTCCGAGCAGATTGCCTCGGGTGAAGATGTCGCCTTGGTAGGACGGCGGCTGGGCAGCTTCTTCCGTCGTGCCCGGAATGGCCGTCGCCGCGGGACCACCCAGCAGGTCGGTCTGCGCCATGGCGCCGCCATGCCAGGACCACGCGACGAGGGTACCAACCAGCGCAAGCCGGTGCCGATGTTTAGGCCTGCGCCGCATCAAGAATTCTCCTCTTCGGGCTCATTTGCTCCGAACGCTTCGGTGACTCGCTGATCCCGCCAACGGGGCGGTCTCTGATGTGACCCGATTGCTCGGTCACACATGCACGTGAGGATGCGTCATTGCCCCCGAACCATGGTTGTGCCGATTGTTCGACACGGCGGCCGGCACAACATGTAGGTTTGAATGACGGACTCCGCGCTGCGTGGTGATTGCGTTGGCAAAATCATGTATCGCTGCCGCGGTACCCTGAAGGACCGAAACCGCGAGACAGCTCTCGTGATCCAGATGCACCTGCAGGCTGGCGCGAGTGAGATCGTGATGGGCGTGAAACCCCTCGGCCAAACGCTGACCCAAACCTCGCGTCTCATGATCATAAACATAGTTGAGAACAGCGATGCACGGATTTCTGGCTCGGGAGACCGCGGTTTTCGCCGCGGCATCCCGGATCATATCTCGCACCGCCTCCGACCGGCTGGTATAGCCGCGCCGCTGCATCAACTTGTCCACAACGTCCAGTAAGTCCTCGTCAATCGTGATCGTGATCCGCTGCATTCCCGTAAATCTCCCGGCTCGCAATATGATATTTCGCAATTGAACTCATGCCCACACGCGTGTCCAGCGCTGGTGGCGAAGACACATCGATGATGCAAGATGGGGGAGCTGTCCTCACCCAAAGCGCAAAGGTCATCACTTGCATTTCCACACAACAGACGACACTGTGCCGGCGGCCGCTGAACAAAGCGGTTGGCCGCTCCACGGACACCCGCAGCTTACTGGTAGGTGCGCGCCGATCACCCGGGGGGCGGTTACGCCGAGCGGTGTCCGTGGTTGGATTTGCGCTCGGGAAGCTGGCCGGCTGGGCTCAAATGAAACCAATGCCAGCCACACCTGGATGGACGATCGCCTCAATTCCTGCCAACAAGCCAAGAGCGCGGCCGTGAACTGAACGGAAGGAAATCGTCATGTTGGTCCTGGCCGTTCGTCTGGTGTTCGCCTGCCTACTCGGATTGGCGACGTTCGCGGCCTTGGCAAACCCGGCCTCGAGCCCGGACGGGCCCGACCTTAGTTCGGTGCGCGCGGCGATCGAAGCCAAAAACTACGAAGCAGCTCTGACCAAACTGAAGGAAATCGCTGCCACGTCGCCGCATCCAGACGTCTACAGCCTGATGGGTTTCACTCTGCGCAAAACCGGCGACCGCGTGCAGGCGATGACTTACTACCGCAAAGCACTCGATGCTGATCCGTCACATAAGGGTGCACTGGAGTATCAAGGCGAATTGTTCGTGGAACTTGGGCAGATCGACAACGCGAAGGCGAATCTGGTGAGGCTCGAAGACGTCTGTGCCGAGGGGTGCGAGGAAGAAGACGACCTCAAGGCGGCGATCGAGCACGCACCACTGGCAAAATGATGCCGGAACTGGCGCACTGAGGCGCGCTGCCAAAGCCGAAACGGTTATCGTTGCTGATGCAGAGGGGAATGTGGGTCTCCGGCGCAAAGGTCGATCGCGGTTGAGCATAGGCGCGTGCATTGATCTGCCTCTATCCCTGGCGCTGATCTTGAATGTGCAGGCGGGCAAACCAACGTTCAGGCGCGACCGTGTGGTATGATAATCCACTATCTGCCTCATACTACAAGCGCCTGGTCGGTACTAAAGTCTGCAAATCGCGTCGACGATGCGCAGTGGAATGGCAGCCGAATATGTTTTCGAAACTCCCCCTCTTACTACCCTGGAACGCACGAAGACGCCCTGAACAGATCAGACGATCGTAAGATGGACGCACAACTGGGTCAGCCTTGCCAGTTCAATCTTCCACCCTAGGAGGCATCCACTTGTGGGGGTATGAAGATTAGGCCTAAATGTGAGATACGCCGCATCGGAAGGGGCAGGGTCATCGTGAAAACAACAGGCACTCAGCAGCGCCTTGATACTCTCGGTATTGGCCCTTCCCGCGCTCCCGGCCGAGAAATTGAAGGTCGTGACCAGCGTGGCGCCGATCACTGACATCGTGCGACACGTCGGCGGCGACGCGATCGAGGTGACCGGCGTGATCCCTGAAGGGAGGAGACTCACACACCTACGAACCCGCACCCTCGGATGCCAGGATTCTCAGCAACGCCGACGTCATCATCATGAATGGACTGCATCTCGAGACCCCTATTCAAAAGCTCGCACTGAGGGTTAAGAAGCCCAAGGCGCCGATTTTCGAACTCGGCGAAGCCGCGATCACCCGCGACGACTGGCAGTTCGACTTCAGCTTCCCGAAGGAAAAGGGCAGCCCCAATCCGCATCTCTGGGTTGATATCGCCTTTGCCGGCCGATATGCGGAGATCACCCGTGACCGGCTATCCCGGATCGATCCGGCCCGCGCACAAATTTATGCGGCCAATACCACCGCCTATCTCGCGAAGCTGAGCCGGTTGGACAACGCCGCCTTCGCGTGCGTCGCCTCCATTCCGGCCAACAACCGCAAGCTGGTCACTTATCACGACTCCTTCGCCTACTTCGCGCCCCGCTACGGCATGCAGGTGATCGCCGCCGTGCAGCCCGCCGATTTCGCCGAGCCGGCACCCAAGGACGTGGCGGCGATCATCGACCAGTTGAAGCGCGAGAAGGTGCCCGCGATATTTGGCTCCGAGGTATTTCCCAGCCCGGTGCTTGAGCAAATCGCCAAGGAAGCCGGTGCGAAATATGTCACCGACCTGCGCGATGACGAACTGCCGGGCGAACCCGGCACACCCGAGCACAGCTATATCGGCATGATGGTGAACGACCTTAACGAGATCGCCAGAGGCCTGGGGGGCGATCCGCACTGCGCCAGCAACGTCGGCAGCTGAAATGGCGTCATCGTTGCTCACGCTGCAGGACGTGGGCGCCAGCTATAACGGGATTCCTGTGTTTCGAGACCTGAACCTGGGCATTGAGGCCGGTGCCTTCACCGCCATCGTCGGGCCGACCGGGGCCGGCAAGACCACTCTGCTGAAGGTGATGCTGGGAGCCTTGTCCCCGTTCGCCGGCCGCATTTTGCTTAACGGCGAGGCACTCGGCGGAGCGAACCGAGCTCGCGTGGGCTATGTGCCCCAGCGCACCGCGACCGATGAATACTTTCCCGTCACCGTCGAGCAGGTCATCCTGATGGGACTGCGACAACGACGGTTGCCGCCGTGGCCGGCACCTGAAGAGCGTCGTCGCGTCGTCGAAATGGCTCGGCGCCTCGGCATCGCTGGCGTGTTGCGCCACCACATCTGCGACGTCTCGGGCGGGCAACAGCAACGCGCGTTCCTCGCCCGTGCCTTGGTTTCAGCGCCAACGATTTTGGTGCTCGACGAACCCACCGCCGGCGTTGACATGCGCACCCAGCAGGAGGTGCTGCGGCTGCTTGATGAGTTGAACCGCGATGGCATCACCATCGTGATGACGACGCACGACCTCAACGCCGTCGCCGTCCGCCTACCCGAGGTGATTTGTTTCAACCACGGCCTGATCGCCCGGGGACCACCGGCCTCGGTGTTCACCGATGCCGTGCTTGCCGCAACCTTCGGCGAAGACCTCAAGGCCATCCAACACGCCGGCCGGCTGCTCGTTGCGCATGTGACGCCGTTGCGCCGATGAACTTCGTGGTGGAACTTCTGCTCGAGCCGATGCGCTACGAGTTCTTCCGCAACGCGCTGCTCGCGGCGGTCATGGTCGGCGTGCTGTCGGGGGTCATGGGCGTCTACATCGTGCTGCGCGGCCTGAGCTACATTGGCCACGGGCTGTCGCACGCGGCTTTTGGCGGCGCGGTCCTTGGCTACGTGCTGCGGATCAATTTCTACCTCGCAGCGACCGCCAGCGCGCTCCTTGCCGCGTTGGTGATCCAGCGCATCAGCGACGGCAAGCGGGTGCGCGGCGACGCGGCCATCGGTATCGTCACCAACGCCGCCTTCGCCGTGGGCGTCGCACTGATCAGCCTCAAACACCGTTTCGAACGCAGTTTCGAGGCGGCACTGTTCGGCAACATACTCGGCGTGACCAACCTCGATCTCGCGGTCATGGCGAGCGTCCTCGTGCTGTGTGTCGGCGCGATCGCCCTTTACTACCGCGATCTGCTGTTCGCGGCGTTCGATGACGAGACTGCTGCGACCGCGGGCATCGCCACGGGACGGCTGTGGGCAGGTTTTTCTTTTCTTCTGGCGCTGGCGATCATCGCCTCGATGAACATCGTTGGGGTGACGCTGATCGCCGCCGCGCTGGTGATGCCCGCGGCGACGGCGCGGATGCTCACCGACAGCTTCCACCGAATGGTGCTGCTCTCGCCTGCGATCGGGGCGCTGACCAGTGTCGCAGGCCTGTTCCTAAGCTATCATCTAAACGTCGCTTCTGGCGCAACGATCGTGCTCTTCGGCGCGGTTCTGTTCGGCGCGGCCTGGCTCGTGCGCGGCATCCAGATGCGAGTGACGGCGGCCCATGTCCACCTGCATCGGCACGGCAACCTAGTGCACGCGCATCCCCATCTGCACGGCGGAGAGCACCCACATGTGCATGACGGGGCCGCAGGAGACGGCTAATACAAGGAGCCGTTCATTTCGACCCTCAGCGAGGCCGACTGCTGCCGCTACTAGTTGGTTTCGCACACGACCGCCCACCATCCCGCGTGCATGTCGGTCGGCCCCGAGGACTGCCGATCGAAGGCGTTCTGCGGTCCCGCAGTTGCAAGGCATCATACCCATGCGAAACTCCCTGCTCGATCCAATCGACGGAGCGGCGACTTGATGGAAAACCCCGCATCCCTACCCTCCCAGGCGATTGCCCGCCCGAAGCGATCAACCATCGCCGTTGTCGGTCTCGGCAGCATAGGCGGGGTTGTCGCCGGATGCCTGCGAGACGCCGATCGGCACGATGTCTTCGCATGCGCCCGCAAAATGCTCGATTATATCACCGTCGAGCGGCCCGAGGGGAACGTCGGCATCCCGTTGCGCACCCTGACCGATCCGCGAGAGGCAATGCCGGTTGATTGGGTCTTGCTGTGCACCAAAGCACATCAGACGGCATCGGCTGGTCAATGGCTGCAGCGACTCTGCGGTCCGCGAACGCACATCGCCGTGCTGCAGAATGGCATCGATCACGCCGATCGCGTGGCGCCGTTTGTGGCGGGAGCCACGGTCGTTCCGGCCATCGTCTACTATAATGGCGAGCGGCTTGCTCCTGATCGCGTCCGCCTCCGACACGTCGTCGGACACGACCTTACCGTTGCGGATGACCCCGCGGGCCATGCATTTGCTCGACTGCTCGACGGAACTGTGCTGCGGGTTTTGCTGACCGCGGATTTCACGACGCCGATGTGGCAGAAGCTGCTGGTCAATGCCGTGGTGAACCCGGTGACCGCGCTGACCCGTCGGCGACTCGGTGTGTTGCGACGGGACGACATGCGGGCGCTGGCCCTCGCGGTGCTCGGTGAAGCCGTGGCGGTCGCACGCGCCGACGGGGCCCACCTCGCGCCCGACGAGGCCACGCGAACGCTGTCGACACTGCTCAACTATCCGGCCGAAGCGGGGACATCGATGTATTTCGATTGTCTGGCGGGCAAGTCATTGGAGGTCGACGCTCTGACCGGCGCGATCGTTGCGGCTGGTGAGCGGCACGCCATTCCCACTCCGCTTAACCGGGCATTCCTGACATTGCTGCGCGCAGTCAGCGATACGAACGGGGCGCCGGTGCCGCACGCAGGGCCAAGCCGGGGCAAATGATGAGGGAACGTGGTGGTCGGGTTCGTAGCTGTTTGCGTCGCGGCGACCGAGCCAGGCCGCGCTCGCCGTGCAACGTATATGCGGGCCGCAGAATCTCCGCTATTGTCTGCGCCGTCCGCCGGGGTGAAGCCGGGGGCATAACCACCGGGGGTAATGTCAGATGATCAAGGTGAGCGTGTTCTATCCGGCCAGCGAGAGCGCAAAGTTCGACATGGACTACTACTGCAAGAGCCATATGCCGATGGTCAAGGAGAAGCTCGGTGCTGCCTGCAAGAACATGGCAGTCGACCAGGGGATGGCAGGCGGCGCTCCCGGCGCGCCCGCGACCTATGTCGCGATGGGCCATCTCTATTTCGATTCCGTTGCCGCATTTCAGACCGCCTTCGGCCCCCATGCGGATGCGATCATGAGTGACGTTCCGAACTACACCAATGTTCAGCCAGTGATTCAGATAAGCGACGTCAAGTTGTAACCGATGCGGGCCGGCGACGCGCCATCAAGTTCGTCGCCAAAGGCCTTGCCGAAACATCGCGTGACGATGCCCGCCAGTTCGCCGAAACACGACACTTGCAGCCGTCGGGAGTCGCGATCTCACGCCTTCGGAAATCAAATCGCTGCCACGCCGCGTTGCAGGCAGGCACAAATCTGGACGCATTCACGGTGTCGGACTATGGTGAGATATGAGCATCGTTCTGCATGATCTTGCGGCCGCGGATCCGGACATCCGGTTCAGCCCATATTGTTGGCGGACAAAGTTCGCTCTCGCACATAAGGGCCTGCCCGTGGAGACCGTCCCGTGGCGCTTCAGCGACAAGGACATCATCGCATTCTCCGGCCAGGGCAGGGTGCCGGTCATGCGGGATGGCGATCGGATCGTTTCAGACAGTTGGTCTATCGCCGAACACCTTGAAGATCAGTATTCCGGTCCGACGCTGTTCGGCTGTGCAACAGGACGAGGACACGCCCGGTTCATCAATGCCTGGGCGGATGCGACGCTGATAGGCGCTATAGCGCGGCTCATCGTCCGCGACCTGCTGGACATCATCGATCCGAAGGACCGCGCCTACTTCCGCTCCAGCCGTGAGGATCGTTTCGGCATGAGCCTCGAGGCCGTGCAGGCTGGCCGGGAAGATCGGCTGGCGGCGTTCCGTGATCTGCTGACGCCGGTCCGCCTGACGTTGCGAGCGGAGCAATGGCTGGGTGGCGCGGCGCCAAGTTATGCCGACCATATCGTGGCGGGCACGCTGATGTGGCCGCGCTGCGGCAGTCGTTTTGACTTGCTTGCCCCGGATGATCCCGTCGCGGCCTGGCTTCAGCGGGTGCTCGGCCTGTACGGGGGTCTCGGGCTGCAAGCGAAACGAGCCTGATTTCGATCGTGGAACGCAGTGACGCTGTCGGCTCGTCTCGAGCCCTGACCCCCGGGTCGACCGGGTAAGTTGGGATAGACCTGGCGTCCTGCACCATCCGCGGCGCCGGCAGAAGATCCACGCACTTCCGGTGCTGTGCGGGCGAAGCCGCAGGTCCGCCCGGCCAGGCTCCACCCTAGGAGGCAGGGGTTCGGTCGACCCGTCGGTATCTTATTGATTTTGCGGACCGCCGGTCACCCTGCGTGAAGCCGGATAACCGTGCTCGTGGCCTTGCCCGTGCACGATCCAAGTGCTCGCCCTACCAAAACCCTCACACATCCTAGGCAATCCCGAGGGGGGCCTCTGGTACTACTTCGGAATGAACTTTCGCCCGACATAGATGCCGTTGCTCACGCCCATCAGGATCTGATACCCGACCGGGATGTCCGGGATAACGAATGTGTTGATGACTTGAAGCAGCACGAAGGCCGCGCTGACCACAGTGAAAATAAGCATCTGCAGTCGCGTGACGTCGGGCTCTGCTGTCGTCCCCCCAAATGAGCTGCACCCAACGAGGTTCGGTGGCGCCTGCCACAGCTCCGGTTCCCGCCTGCGGCGGCACCAGATTGGGTGGCCCCGCTGGCGGTTGCACCGGCGGTGGCGAACTGGTGGTGCCACCCGCGAACAAACTCGCGGCGCCGGCGATGCCAAGCAGAGTAAGCGTACCCGTGGTGACGTTGATCAGGTTGCCTGACAGCGCCATAACGTAGATCGCGGATAGAACGATCGTCATGGTCCACAGCAGAACCTGGAAGGCGGAGAGGCTTGCACGGCCATCGGCGCCGCGAATGACGAGCAGCATCCAGCGCCGACTGAAGGTGTCACGCAGGTAGTTGAGAATTGGCGGCCAGTGTGCTCGCGGGGGATGCGTGGGGGCGCTGACCGTCCAGCGTAGCGCCGAAACGATGGCGATAAAGGAGGCCAGCGTGATGATGAGTGAGTTCCAAAGCTCGTGATGCCGACTGGACAGACCACGTCGAACAGCTTTCCGTTTTCGTCGTAGCCGATCAATCGCAGGTCAGCCACTGGCACAATGCCGAAGCCTGCTCCACGATCGCCAGAGAACCATCTGTCTAAGACGGATGATGGTGCGTCCCGCAGCGGTGGGACAGTGACCCCGATAGAGGTGACGTGATCACCGGGCTTGTCACTCGGTCGTAACGCCGCGAAGGCCTCCTCGAAACCCTGCAGGTTCTCTTTGGTGAAGAATGCCTGTGGCGCAGCCTTCGACCAACCGAAGCACGCCCGAACGGCGAGGCCTTTGATCTCTCGCTGATCAGCTTCGATCGCGACCAGCACAACACCGCCGCGAGGCTGCCACGACGTTGCCTTGTTGACAGTAACTGTGACTGGCGGGTGCGCACGCGTTTCCGGGCCAGATGGCTCACTACAGGAAACAATGTCGACGTTCGGCGCCGGCTGCCCGGCTACAGAGCCGCCAAGCCGCTCGGCGTTGCTGGAAGGCGCGCTTTGTGTGGCGGGCGGTGCGTTTGCTGTCTGCGCGTGGAGGTGATTTCCGGCGCCGCTGATCATGGCAACAAACATCAGAACGGCAGTGCCTACTACGCCATGTTTTCTGGTCTCGAAACGTTGCCTTGGCGTAGCCATCCGCCCGACGTACCCCTGATCAACCTTGTTGGGAGGCGACATCAATGCGCCTCTTTGCTTACAGACAAGCATATCGCTAGGCCTTGGAAAGTCAACGAGGCCGGCTGGACTGTCCATCCGCCCGTGGAATCGGGGTGTTACGTCTGACACCGGAATGACGTGCTGGGCGCACATCCATGCGGACACCCGGTCCAATTCCTGGCCGTCGACACAACCCTGCGCGCTTCGGTTACCGTGGCTGCAGAAACACATCGACGTTCGTCAGGACACACTGGGAGAAGGTGACGTTCTCGCGGTGATCAGATCACAAATCCAGTCGAGGATATAAACGTCCGAAACTGCACTTGCTTCAGCCTGAGCGCGTAGTCATTCCGATGATGATGAAGCAGTAGCCGGAACAGCAGCACGCCTTTGAGAGGTTGCGCCCGGGCAACCGCAGGCGTCTTCCGATTGCGGGAGAGTAGCTCCATGAGGGAGGCCGGATAGCCTGCCATTTTGGCTGGCTTCGGGGTCCGCGTGTTCGTGCTGCCGGAGAGATAGTGGTCGTGAGGACAGCTCAGCCCAAATCGAAGAGCAATAATATAGAGGACGCCTCTGGCGGAGGGGATGAGATTTCGAACTCACGGTACGGCTTGACACCGTACAACGGTTTAGCAAACCGCCGCCTTCAGCCACTCGGCCACCCCTCCGCCCGGGATAACATACCCGAGCCTGTCATCACGCAAGGCTCGGACACGGCGTTTGCACCCATCGTTGTAGGCAAGCGTCACCCCAGCGTCAAACGGGAATCAAGACGCCGCCACAATACCCAGCCGCCGGGTCAGCTCAGCGCCACTTCGAACCCGCGAATTACGGCCGGGCGAGCCATGATCGTCTCATACCATCGCTTCACCTCGGGGAAGTCACCGAGATCAACCTGTGCCGCTCATGGCGCCAGGCCCAGCCCAGGATCGCGAAGTCAGCTATGGAAATCTCGTCGGCGACATATGCCCGCCCAGCCAGCCGACGGTCCAGCACACCATACAGCCGCCGAGTTTCCTTGGCATAGCGCTCCAGGCCGTAGCGCCGGTCTTGGGCATTCTCGACCTGGAGAAAATGATGCACCTGCCCTGGCATCGGGCCGAATCCGCCCATTTGCCACATCAGCCACTCCAGCACCGGAACCTGCCCGCGCAGGTCGGCCGGCATGAATTTCCCCGTCTTCTTCGCCAGGTACAGCAGGATCGCCCCCGAACTCGAAAACGCTGATCGGAGGTCCCCGCGGCCCCTCCGGATCGATGATCGCCGGGATCCGGTTGTTCGGACTTATCTTCAGGAATTCCGGCGCGAACTGCTCGTTCTTCGAAATGTTGACCGTGTGCACATTGTACGGCAGGCCCATCTCCTCCAGCGCCACGCTGATCTTGCGGCCATTCGGGGTATTCCAGGTGTAGAGTTCGATCGCCATGGTCCTGCCTCATCCAGTCTGGCCCGCAGAGTGGCGCCAAGCGCGGGCCAGGGCAAGGAACGCCTGGCCAGGCGGCGTAAAGCCCCACGGCGCAACGCCCTGACGGAGTAACGCCACGTGAAGATCGCAACCTGGAACGTCAACTCCATCCGCCAGCGGGAGGGTCACGTGCAACGATGGCTCGACCGCCAGCGACCTGACGTGTTGTTTCTGCAGGAGATCAAATGCGAAACCGCCGGCTTCCCCGCCCTGCCGTTCCACGGCGCCGGCTACACCGCCGAAGCGGTTGGTCAAAAGTCCTACAACGGCGTTGCCGTGCTCTCGCGCCTGCCGTTCCAGGTGATCCATCGAGCCCTGCCCGGACTGCCGGCCGACGATGGCCAGGCCCGCTATCTGGAGGTCGACGTCGACGGGATCATCCTGATCGGCATCTACCTGCCGAACGGCAACTCCCGTGGCGCGGATGGTTACGCATACAAGATGACCTGGATGGACCGACTCGCCGACCGCGCACAGGCACTCCTGGACGCCGATGTTCCATTCGTCATCACCGGTGACTTCAACGTGTGTCCGACCGATGAGGACTTCGCCCCGGGGGCGTTGCCGCCGACCGATGCGCTGGTGCGCCCGGAATCACGCCAGCGCTTCCGCCGCCTGATCTGGATGGGCCTGACGGATGCCGTCCGCGCGGTCCATCCGCATGGGCATATCTACACGTTCTGGGACTATCAGGCCGGCGCTTGGCAACGCGACATCGGCCTGAGGATCGACCACGCCCTGCTTTCGCCAGGGCTGGCCGAGCGCTTGGTCACCGCCGAACCCGATCGAGCCGAGCGGGACCAGCCGTCGCCGTCCGACCATGTGCCCGTCACGATCGATTTGAATTAGCCCTGACCGATCCGCAAACTCGCCGCCTTGCCATCCAAACAACCACGGAACGATCGAGCGAGTGGTCATGCGAACGAACCACGCGCCCGAACATTTTCCTGCCGGCACACTCAGGCTGGCAATGATCTATCGTACCGCGAACTGCGTCTTCCCGAACATGACCTCCCGTTCGGCGTCGGTGATCTGGCCGCTTGCGCTGGCTCTCCGACAGCACCTCGACGCCCGCGCTGCACAGCCGGCCGAGCCGCGATCAGAGTCGTGCCAGCGCTTCACGTTGGGATAGTCGGAGAGGTCGATGTTCCGCCGCTCCGGATTGCGGATCCAGGGGAAGTTGATGATGTCCGCCATCGAGTATTCGGGGCCCGCCAAATACTCGGCTTCGGCCAGCCGCTTGTCCAGGACGCGGTGCAGGCGAGCGACCTCGTTGGTGTAGCGTTGGATGGCGTAGGGAATTTTCTCCACCGCGTAATTGGCGAAATGGTTGTACTGGCCGAACATCGGCCCGGTTCCGCCCATCTGGAACATCATCCATTGCAGACACATGTAGCGTCCCACCGGGTCCGCGGGGATCAGCTTGCCGCCGGTCTTTTCCGACAGATAGATCAGGATGGCGCGCGAACTCGAATAGCGTCAGCGGCTTTCCGCCGGGGCCGTCGGGATCGACGATCGCGGGAATGCGGTGGTTCGGCGTGATCGCGAGAAACTCGGGCTTGAACTGGTCGCCCTTGCCGATATTGACCGGAATGACCTTGTAGGGCAGCGCCAGTTCTTCCAGCGCTATGTGCACCTTGTGGCCGTTCGGCGTCGGCCAGGTCCAGACCTTGATCATTGTTTTCCCCCTGTGTGCCCGTGATTATCCCTGCCGCTCCAGGATCAACTGCTTGATGGCTCCGATCGCCTTCGC
Source organism: uncultured Alphaproteobacteria bacterium (assembly GCA_963759425.1). Lineage (GTDB taxonomy): Bacteria > Pseudomonadota > Alphaproteobacteria > Acetobacterales > Acetobacteraceae > Rhodopila. The sequence continues at coordinate 26,002 of CAVWZM010000011.1, read as the reverse complement.
CGGGTTCAGTCCCTTCGGGCAGGTATCGGTGCAGTTCATGATCGTGTGGCATCGGTAAAGCTTGAAGGGATCTTCCAGCTCGTCCAGCCGCGCCCCGGTCGCCTCGTCGCGCGAGTTGGCGATCCAGCGATACGCCGCCAGCAACACCGCCGGTCCCAGATAGCGGTCGCCGTTCCACCAGTAGCTCGGGCAGGCGGTGGAGCAGCAGAAGCACAGAATGCACTCCCACATGCCATCGAGCTTGGCCCGCTCCTCCTTGCTCTGCAGCCGCTCCGCATCAGGCGGCGCGGGGGTGTCCGCCTGCATCCACGGCTTGATGGAGCGGTATTGCGCGTAGATCTGCGACAGATCGGGCACCAGATCCTTGACCACCGGCATATGCGGCAGCGGATTGATGCGGACCGCGCCCTTCACCTCCTCGATCGGCTTCAGGCAGGCCAGCGTGTTGCCGCCGTCGATGTTCATCGCGCAGGAGCCGCAGATGCCCTCGCGGCAGGAGCGGCGGAAGGTCAGCGTCGGATCGACCTCGTTCTTGATTTTGATCAGTGCGTCCAGCACCATCGGTCCGCAGGCGTCGAGATCGATCTCGTACGTGTCGGTGCGCGGATTGGCCGCCTCGTCGGGGCTCCAGCGATAGATACTGAATTCGCGGACCCGTTTGGCACCGGCCGGAGCCTTGAATGTCTGGCCCTGCCGCACGCGGCTGTTCATCGGAAGATTGAAGGCGACCATGCTGTGCCGATACCCCTGAACAAAAGCCGCGACGGTGCTAGACCCGATCGCTCCTGGACCGATTTTCAGCCTGAGTGTACAGGCTGCAAACGGTCTATCTCTTTGATTGATCGCATGATTCACGCACGTCGTGCGAAGCGCGTCCGTCGGACGACGAACGTTCCGCTCAGCGCGATCATGCTCTAGTAGACCCGCTTCCGAGGCGGGAACACCGACACCTCGTTGGTCAGCGTCTGCATCTTCACCGGCCGGTAGTCCAGCCTGACGTCGCCGTTGTCGTCGCACCAGGCCAGCGTGTGCTTCATCCAGTTCTGGTCGTCGCGTTCGGGATAGTCGTCGTGCGCATGGGCGCCGCGGCTTTCCGTGCGGGCCTCGGCGCCGACCATCGTGGTCATCGCGCTGCCCATCAGATTGTGCAGCTCCAGCGCCTCCATCAGGTCGCTGTTCCAGATCAGGCTGCGGTCGGACACCGACATGTCCGTCATGCCGCTCCAGACCTGTTTCATCTTCTCGACGCCCTCGGCCATGCTGCGCGAGGAGCGGAATACCGCCGCGTGACCCTGCATGGCGCGCTGCATCGTCAGGCGCAGCTCCGCGACCTTGGTGCCGCCCTTGGCATGGCGGGTGCGATCGAAACGGTCGAGCGACGCCTCGCCCGCCTTGGGCGGCAACGGCGGCTGACCCGCATTCGGCTTCAGCGTATCCCCCGCGCGATGCGCCGCGGCGCGGCCGAACACCACCAGATCGAGCAACGAGTTGGTGCCGAGCCGGTTGGCGCCGTGGACGGAGACGCAGGCGGCCTCGCCGACCGCCATCAGGCCGGGGATCGACGGCATCGGGATTGTCCCTGGTCGGACGCAGCACCTCCGTATGCACATTGGTCGGGATACCGCCCATGTTGTAGTGCACCGTCGGCAGCACCGGGATCGGCTCCTTGGTGACATCGACGCCGGCGAACACCTTGGCGGTCTCGGAGATGCCGGGCAGCCGCTCATGCAGCAGGTCGGCACCGAGATGCTCCAGGTGCAGCATGATGTGGTCCTTGTTCGGGACCGCAGCCGCGTCCTTCGTTGATCTCCAGCGTCATCGAGCGCGAGACCACGTCGCGGCTCGCCAGGTCCTTGGCGGTCGGGGCATAGCGCTCCATGAAGCGCTCGCCCTCGGAGTTGGTCAGATAGCCGCCCTCGCCGCGGGCGCCTTCGGTGATCAGGCAGCCGGCGGGGAAGATGCCGGTCGGGTGGAACTGGACGAATTCCATGTCCTGACACGGCAGCCCGGCGCGCAGCACCATGCCGGTGCCGTCGCCGGTGCAGGTATGCGCCGAGGTGCACGACAGATAGGTCCGGCCGTAGCCACCGGTCGCCATCACGACTGTCTGGGCGCGGAAGCGGTGGATCGAGCCGTCCTCCAGGTTCCACGCCATGACGCCGCGGCAGACGCCTTCCTGGTCCATGATCAGGTCGAGGGCGAAATACTCGATGAAGAACTCGACGTCGTGCTTCAGGCTCTGCTGATACAGCGTGTGCAGGATGGCGTGGCCGGTGCGGTCGGCGGCGGCGCAGGCGCGCATCGCCGGGCTCCTTGCCGTATTCCTTCATGTGGCCGCCGAATGGACGCTGGTAGATACGTCCGTCCTCCGTGCGGCTGAACGGCACGCCGTAATGTTCCAGTTCGTAAACCGCCGGGATCGCCTCGCGGCACATGTATTCGATGGCGTCCTGGTCGCCCAGCCAGTCCGACCCCTTGACGGTGTCGTACATGTGCCAGCGCCAGTCGTCCTCGCCCATGTTGCCCAGCGCGGCGCCGATGCCACCTTGCGCGGCGACGGTATGGCTGCGGGTGGGGAACACCTTGGTGATGCAGGCGGTCTTCAGGCCGGCCGCGCCCATGCCGAACGTGGCGCGCAGGCCGGACCCGCCGGCGCCGACGACCACCACGTCGTAGGTATGGTCGACCACGTTGTAGGCGCGCGACGAAGGCATCGTGATCGCGTTCATCGACTTCTTTCCTCCGGGCTCAGAGCCCGATTTTCAGCACCGAGACGATACAGACCAGCGCCAGCAGCACGCACAGCGCCTTCAGCACCAGCACGGCGCCCAGCTTGACCGGTTCGTTTGGCACATAGTCTTCGATCACCACCTGCAAACCCAGTTGCAGATGATGGAAGGTGGCGACGATCAGGGCCAGCATCAACACCATCGGCAGCGGGGCTGCCAGCCATGCGGACATCACCTCCCTGGGCGCGCCGGCCAGGCGGATCACCGACAAGATGAACCACAGCGTCAGCGGCACCAGGGCCAGCGCGGTCACCCGCTGCGCCCACCAGTGGGACGATCCGGCACGGGCGGCGCCCAGGCCTCGCGCCCGTCCCAGCGGGCGAGCGCATCACGTCGATGTTCGGCGGCTCGGTTGGTCCGCGCATGGTGCCTTCTACCAGACAGCCAGGCCGACGGCCCAGAGCAGCACCGTGGCCACGGCCGTGGCGATCACCACGGCCCAGCCGGAGGTGTTGTAGTGCGGCGGATCGAAGCCGAAGCCGGCGTCCCAGACCAGATGGCGTATGCCGCTGAAGAAGTGGAACAGCAGCGCCAGCGACCAGCCGAACAGCAGCAGCAGGCCGATCGCCGAACCGAGGAACCACTGGGCCCGTGCGAACGCCTCATCCGACATCGCCGCCGCGACCAGCCACCAGGTCATCAGCAGCGTGCCGACCCCGAGTGCGACGCCGGTGATCGCGGTGCATGATCGACAACGCCATGCTGAGCGGCCAGCGATAGACCTGAACGTGCGGCGAAAGCGGCCGTCGCACCAGTTTGCCTTCCGTGTTGCGCGCTATCATCAGTGCGTCGCGAACGTCTCTCACGCATGGCTCCAGTTCTGCCGGCACCGTTGTCAAGACCGCGGCGATGCCGAACCGTCGAGCGTGATTAGCCTCACCCGATCAATGGGTCAACGCGGCGGCGCGTCCAGCCATTGGTTGCGCCGCACGATGCGTCGCACCGACACCCGGTCAGGCGCGCGAGGCGCCGCACGACATCGGTCAGGCGCGCGAGGCGTCGCGCGACACCGGTCAGGCGGCGCCATCCGGAGCATCGACCACCGTGCCGGTATACGGCTCGACATAGACCAGGTGATCGTGAACGAGCTTCACGCCGGGCGTGTTTTCGGCGGTGACACGAATTGCGCTTCTTTCCTCGTTGTTGGTGATGGTGCCCCAAAGATCGACCACGCCGTTGGCGACAGTGACGTTCAGGGTGGTCATCGGCGCCCAGGCCTTGGTCTCGAGCGCATCCAGGATATGCCGCGGATCGTGCTGTCATCTGGTGTCCGTCGGCTTGGCGTCGCGCGCACCCGTCCCACCAGCGCGCGCATCAGGTCGGAACGGCTTATCACGCCGACAACCCGGCCGTCCCGGGTTACCGGCAACCGCTTGATGCGATTTTGCTCCATGTCGCGACCACTTACTCGAGCATCGCATCGTGCGCAACGCTGACGATGTCCGGCGTCATCACATCACGCACATGGCGGCCGTGCGCCCGGGTGAAGTCCGCCGCCTGGCGAGCCGGGGACGCCAGCAGCCGCAGCCACCAAGGGCGGTCCCGCTCGGTGCCGAGTTCGTCGCGGCGGAGCAGGTCCCCCTCGGTGACGACGCCGACCAGATCGCCGCCCTGGTCGACGACGAACAGACCCGAGATGTCGTGTGCCAGCATCAGCCTGACGGCTTCCTCAACCGTCGCATCTGGCGCGATCGAAATGACGTTCGGGTCATGACGTCAGCGACGATCATTGGCATGCTCCGCTGCGACGTACAGCAAATCTTGTCCGCCGCAGTGACTATAGCAGAGGGGGCAAATGGCCGCCGAGAGCGAATTGCCTGAGCGCGGCTATCGCCTCACCCGCTCAGACATTCTTCATGCAGCCGTGCGGACCGGGCCATCTGCCCGGATCCTCCATTGTTCAACTAACGACCCCGGGCAACGGGCAAGCTGGCATCTACCGAAATGGGCGAACGCGGCCCGGCGGGACGCCTCGGACGGGTCGAGGCGCCGCTCAGGCCGAATGGACAGGGGTGCCAGCCCGTGAGCCCGGTTCAGGCCCGCCGTGTGCCGCCGAGTTGGCCGAGCAGACTCTGCAGCATGCCGGAAATATCCGCCGTCTGAGCCGGTGGCTGGCCGCCTGGCGTCAAGTGGTCGACCGCGTGCGGCAGGGCTTCCGCAAGTACCTGTCGCATGGCGTCGGGGGTCGTTCCCGCCTGCGTGGCCCACTGGCGGATCTGTTCAGCGGGGAACACCTGGCCCACCTGGTCAGGCGTCACCGGCTGATTCGCGCCGGTGCCGACCCAAGACTGCGCCTGCTGTCCCAGGCCGGCCGCTTCAAATCGGGAAACCACAGCGGAGATGCCCCCGCCGCCCTGCGCGCCGCCCGCGGCACCAGCACTGCCTTGCCCACCGCCCGCCAGCACCTGCTGCAGGATACCGGCAAGGGGGCTCTGCTGACCCGTTTGACCGCCGCCCAATAACCCACCGAGGAGTTGGCCGAGCATACCGCTCATGAAACTGTTCCTTCTCCATTCCGAGCCTCCACCTTAGGGTCGGCTGCATATTTCAGTCAACCGAGCGCCTTTACGCCGGTATTTTCTGAAAGTATTGCGAGCGCGCACTGGATGTCCGTGGCGAATCAGATTTTCCGGCTTCGTGGGCGTCCCGACGGGACCGGCTCGGAACCCGCCGGAACTCCCGGCGGGCGGCGCTATCATCCCACCCCGAAATGCGACGGCTTGGCCGGGGTCGGCAACAGCCTCTAGTATGCCGCCTGCGCTGATGGAAATGCAGATGAACCCTCTTGTTTCGACCGACTGGCTGGCACGCGAACTGGACAAACCGGACCTGGTGGTGTTCGACGCGACGAAATACCTGCCGAACGAACAACGGACGGAACATCCGAGTTCACCCAAGCGCATGTGCCCGGCGCGCGGTATTTCGACATCGACCAGATCGCCGATCCGGACACCGACCTGCCCCACATGGTGCCCACGCCCGGCCGCTTCGCCAAACTCCTTGGCGCGCTGGGCGTCGGCAATCAAGTCGCGCGTCGTGTTCTACGATCAGAAGGGCCTGGCCTCGGCCGCGCGCGGATGGTGGCTGATGGGTCTGTTCGGCCACGACGCCGCCGCGGTGCTCGATGGCGGCCTGCCGAAATGGCTCCGCGAGGGGCGGCCGACCGAGTCCGGCGTGCCTCCGTCGCCCGCCGCCGCCGAATTCCGCCCCGATTTCCGCGCCAGCACGGCTGCGCGGCGTCGGCGACATGCTGGGCAATGTCGCGACCGCCCGCGGAGCAGGTGCTGGATGCCCGCGCGGCCGGTCGTTTTACCGGCGCCGTGCCCGAGCCGCGGGCCGGGATGCGCAGCGGCCATATCCCGGGTTCGCGCAACCTGCCTTACACGGACCTGCTGCATCCGGACGGGACGTTCCGCTCCGCCACGGAGGTGCAGGCCCGCCTGGCCGAGGCCGGGATCGACGGATCTCGCCCGGTGGTCACGAGCTGCGGGTCCGGCGTCACCGCGTGCATCCTCACCCTGGGGCTGCGCGTCGCCGGCCTGCCCGAGGGCGCCGTCTATGATGGATCCTGGACCGAATGGGGCGGCCGTCCCGACACCCCGGTGGAGCTCGGCTGAACCATGGCGACGACATCCGAAACGGCCAAGCCGCGCGGCTTTCGCACCCTGCTGTCGCATGTCGGCCGCGGCACCAAACACGAGCACGGCTTCGTCAATCCGCCGCTCGCTGCGCGGGTCCACGGTTCTGGTGCCGACCGTCGCCGAGCGTCAGGCGCTGCGGCACGGCGCGGCGAGCGGGTGCTGACTTATGGCACCGGCGGGTCCGCCACCCACTGGGCGCTGGAGGACACGATCGCGGCGGTCGAAGGCGGCACCCACTGCTACATCGTCTCGACCGGCCTGGCCGCGGTGACCACGCCGTTGCTGGCATGGCTCAAGGCCGGCGATCACTTGCTGGTGCCGGACCACGTTTACGGGCCGGCGCGAAATTTTTGCGACGGCCATGCTGCGAAGGATTTCGGTGTCGAGACGACCTTTATGCACCCGACAATCGACGAGGCGGGGATCGCCGCACTCATGCGCCCCAACACCCGCGTGGTCTACACCGAGAGCCCCGGCAGCCACACCTTCGAGGTGCAGGATGTTCCGGCCATCGCGCGCGCCGCGCATGCCGGGGGCGCCAAGGTGTTCATGGACAACACCTGGGGCATCCACCACTTTCAGCCGTTCAGGCATGGCGTCGACGTGTCGATCCAGGCGGCGACGAAATATCCGGCCGGCCACTCCGACGTGCTGATCGGCGCGATCACGGTCAACAACGACGCCGACTGGCAAATGTTGCACGCCGCCGGCTCGAACGCTGGGGCAATACGCCAGCCCGGACGATTGCTGGCTGACCCTGCGCGGCATGCGCACCATGGCGGTGCGGCTGCAAACGCAAATGGACTCGGCGCTGCTGATCGCCCATTGGCTCCGCCAGCAGCCGGAGGTGGCGCAGGTGCTGCACCCGGCCTGCCGGGCGCCCCGGGACACGATCTATGGCGGCGCGACTTCACCGGCGCGTGCAGCCTGTTCGGCGTCGAGTTCAAGCCGTCATTCACCGCCGCAGGCGACGCACCGGTTCGTGGAGGCGCTCGATCTGTTCGGGATCGGCGCGTCCTGGGGCGGATATGAAAGCCTGGCGGTGCCGACGACCGGCTTCATAACCCGCACTGCCGGTGGCGCCGGGTTCGCCGGACCGGTCGTGCGTATCCATATCGGGTTGGAGGACCCGGACGACCTGATCGCCGATCTGCAGCGGGGGCTGGCGGCCTTGCGTGCCGCGGACTGACACCGGGACTGGTGTCGCGGATTGCTACGGGCCGCGGAAGGCCAGTTGGATCGGCGCCGCGCGGTAAGCGGCCAGGATCTCGTCCCGGCGCCGCTCCCGATCTGCGCCGTCGACGGCAGCGCGATTACCCGGCCAGGACTTGGCCTGAATATCGGGGAGAATGGCGACCTGATAGACCGTCGCCGACAAGCTCGCCAAGCGGTGACGCGCCCTGCCGTCGGTAACAGTCCGGCCGAACGGGTCAGCCCGGTCGACAGATCCTGCCCGGTCCGACGCTGTTCCTCGGGCAACGCGGCGTAGACCCTCCGCCCATATTCCTCGCCGATGTCAGGCGTCGCCGAATGATACATCTCGACCGCCCTCGGCCACGAATTGGCCTGGTCGTGAAGCTGGGCCAAGAACCGTCCGCCGTAGTCGGCGTTGACCGCGGGATCGAACGCCTGCTCCAGACTGGAAAACGCGTCCGGATGATAAAGCAGGCTGATCTGCATGCATCCGACATCGATAGACCGCACGCCCTGCTTCTGCATTCCCAGCACCGCCGCGACGGCCTGTGCCTTGCTGTCATAGAAGTAGCCCTGGCCCTCGGCATTCACCGCCCATGGCCACGGATTGACGGTGTCCGTCATGATGTCCTTGCGACCGCTTTCGATCCGGCCGATCGCCGCCAGCACATGCGGCGGGATGTTGTGTGCCCGCTCCGACGCGCTGATGGCGGAGCGACAAAGCCGGTCCGGTTGTTCCGCCGACGCAAAAGGTAAGGCGGCGAGGCTGGGCGACGCTGCCAGCACCACCACGATCACGGTCATTTCTCGCCACATCATGCGGTCAAGCTACTCCACCAGGGATGAAGAAAAGGTGTATCCGGGGTCACCGGCGGCGATTATTTCGCCTGCCACCCGGTAGACCTGTCTCTGATCAGGGAAGGGCATCGTGCCGGGCGGCTTGGCGTTTCGTCCCGCGACGCTATAACCGCTGCATCGGGGCCCCGACGGACCGAGGCAACGGAGCCGATCACCCAGCGACGGTATTTGCCGGGTAAATCGGTTATGCCAATCGAACGTTGATGATACAGAAGGAAAACGACGATGCTGACAAGGCGCTGGGACAAGACCAGGATGCCATCCCGTCACGTCACGGTGGGACCCGGGCCGGCGCCGCATCGCAGCTACTACTACGCGATGGGGCTGACGGAAGATGAGATCGACCAGCCGTTCATCGGCGTCGCCACCTGCTGGAACGAGGCCGCCCCGTGCAATATCGCGCTCAACCGTCAGGCCCAGTCGGTCAAGAAGGGGGTGTCGGAAACCGGCGGAACACCGCGGGAATTCACCACGATCACGGTGACCGACGGCATCGCCATGGGCCATCAGGGGATGAAGTCCTCGCTGGTGTCGCGCGACCTGATCGCCGACAGCGTCGAACTGACGGTGCGCGGCCATTGCTATGACGCCCTGGTCGGGCTGGCCGGGTGCGACAAGTCGCTGCCCGGAATGATGATGGCGATGCTGCGGCTGAACGTGCCGAGCGTGTTCATGTATGGCGGCTCGATCCTGCCCGGCCGGTTCAAGGGCCGCGACGTCACCGTGGTCGATGTGTTCGAGGCGGTCGGACAGCACGCCGCCGGCACCATGTCGGACGCGGACCTGCACGAACTGGAATGCGTCGCCTGTCCGTCCGCCGGCGCCTGTGGCGGTCAGTTCACCGCCAACACCATGGCGACCGTCAGCGAGGCGATCGGGCTGGCGCTGCCCGGATCGGCCGGTTCGCCGGCACCCTATGAGGAACGCGACCGTTTCGCCGTCGAGTCCGGCCGCGCGGTGATGAACCTGGTCGAACAGCGGATCCGGCCGCGCGACATCGTGACGCTGAAGGCGCTGCAGAACGCCGCGGTCGTGGTCGGCGCCACCGGCGGATCGACCAATGCCGGCCTGCATCTGCCGGCGCTCGCGCATGAGGCGGGCATTCGCTTCACCATGGACGACGTGGTGGAGATCATGCGCCGCACGCCTTACATCGCCGACCTCAAGCCAGGCGGAAAATACGTCGCGTTGGACGTGCATAAGGTCGGCGGCATTCCGGTCATCATCAAGGCGCTGCTCGATGGCGGCTTGCTGCACGGCGATTGCCTGACCGTCACCGGCAAGACCCTGGCCGAGAACCACAAGGACGTGGTGTTCCCGACCGATCAGGACGTGATCTACCCGGCCTCCAGCCCGATTTCGCCGACCGGCGGCGTGGTGGGCCTGAGGGGCAACCTGGCGCCGGACGGGGCGATCGTGAAGGTCGCCGGCCTGCACAACCTGCGCTTCGAGGGCACCGCGCTGTGCTTCGATTCCGAGGAGGAATCCTTCGCCGCGGTGCAGGCGCGCGCCTACAAGGCCGGCGACGTGATCATCGTCCGCTATGAGGGGCCGAAGGGCGGGCCCGGCATGCGGGAGATGCTGTCGACCACGGCGCGCCATCTACGGCCAGGGCATGGGCGAGAATGTCGCGCTGATCACCGACGGCCGGTTCTCGGGCGCCACGCGCGGCTTCTGCATCGGGCATGTCGGACCGGAGGCAGCGGTCGGCGGCCCGATCGCGCTGGTTAAGAACGGCGACAAGATCGTCATCGACGCGGCGAAGGGGACGATCGACCTGGTCGTCCCGGACGGCCGAGATGGCGGCGCGCAAGGCGGCGTGGACAGCCGCGGAAGACCGACTACAACGCGGGTGCGATCTGGAAATACGCGCAGCTGGTAGGCCCGGCGCATCTGGGCGCCACCGACGCATCCGGGCACCGAGGCCGAGACGCACTGCTACGCGGATATCTGAATGATCTGAGTTGGCGACGGCGTCGGAAGAGGTATCCGTCGCCGCCGGATTTCGTCGAGATTGCTGGCCACAGGTTTCCTGTGCCGGCAGCCGCTCTGCTGCTGAGACTTCGGTAGGCGCCGATCACATTGGCGGTCCCGCCGGCTTACGAAATCAGTGAGAGGAGGCCGGATATGCAGCGACGACCCTTCCTCGCCGGAGCGGCGGCGGCCGCAATGCTGCCGTTGGCGCGCGCCGCTGGGCCGCGCCGTGGCGCAGACCGGCCGCGGCGCGTGTGCTGCGCTTTGTTCCCCAGGTCGATCTGACGCTGATCGATCCGGTCATGACCACGCCGTACGTTACGCGTTTTCATGCCACCATGGTCTGGGACCAGCTGTACGGCATCGACAGCAAACTCCAGCCGCAGCCGCAGATGGTGGCGGGCCACACCGTCGAGGACGAAGGCCGTCTGTGGACCTTTACCTTGCGTGAGGGACTGCGCTTCCACGACGGCGAACCGGTGCGCGGCCGCGACTGCGTGGCCTCGATCAAGCGGTGGGCGGTGCGTGATCCGATGGGGCAGGCGCTGCTCGCGCGCCTGGCGGAGATGACGGCACCGGATGACCGGCGCTTCACCATCCGCCTCACCCGCCCGTTCAGCCTGGTGCTGGACTGTCTGGCCAAGATTGGTCCGCCAGCCCTCGTCGTGATGCCGGAGCGCCTGGCGCCACCGACCCCTTCCAGTCGATCAAGGAGGTGGTGGGCAGCGGGCCGTTTCGTTTCGTGGCAGACGAGCGCGTGGTCGGCGCCAAGGTCGTCTATGCACGGAACCAGGATTACGTGCCGCGACCGGACGGAACACCCGATTGGCTGGCCGGGCCGAAAATCGTCAATTTCGATCGTGTCGAATGGCTCGTCATGCCCGATCCGGGGACGGCGGCGGCGGCGCTCCAGAGCGGCGAAGTGGACTGGTGGGAGAATCCACCCAACGACCTGCTGCCGGTATTGGATCGCGACAGCAACGTGCGGACCGAGAACGCTCGGCCCTTGGGGTTGCTGGCGACGGGCGTGCTCAACCACCTTTACCCGCCGTTCGACAAGCTGCCGGTGCGGCGCGTCCTGCTGGAGGCGATTTCGCAGGCCGACTTCATGACCGCCGCCGCGGGAACCGACCACGGCATGTGGCGCGACGACGTCGGCGTCTTCACGCCGGGCACGCCGATGGCGAGCAATGCCGGCATGGACGCCATTACCGGGCCGAAGCGTGACCTGCCGACGCTGCAAGAAGGCGCTGCGCGACGCCGGCTATCAGGGCGAGCGGATCGTCCTGATGGCCGCGAGCGACCAGGCCACGATATTCGCCCAGAGCGCGGTCGCGCTCGACCTGCTGCGCAAGCTTGGCATGGAGGTCGATTTCTCGGTCACGGACTGGGGCACATTGCTGCAGCGCCGCGCCAGCAGGGAGCCGCCGAACAAGGGTGGCTGGAACATGTTCATCACCGGCTGGGCAGGGCTGGACATGACCACGCCGGTGACCAACCAGATGTTGCGCAGCAACGGCGCCAAGGCCTGGTTCGGCTGGCCGGATCTGCCGCCGCTGCAGGCTCTGATCGATGCCTGGCTGGAGGCGCCGGACCTCGCCACGCAGCAGCGTATCGCCGCCGAGGTTCAGACCAAGGCGCTCGAACTGGTGCCGTATCTTCCGACCGGGCAGTACTTCACCCGCACGGCCTGTCGCCACGACATCACCGGCATCATTCCGGGTCAGTTCGTATTCTGGAACGTGCGGCGCACCTGACCGCCGGACCGGACCTGGCTACGGGGTCAGAACGAAACCCTCGTAGGCACCGCGCCGCCACCTCGTCGCATTTCTTCTTATAGCCGGCGAAACCGCCGACATAGGGCATGAACACGCGCGGCTTGCCGGGAATATTCGCGCCCATGTACCAGGAGTTCGCCAACGGATACAGCGTGCTGTCGGCGACTTCGTTGACGTGCCGCACCCAGTCGTCCTGTGCGGCGCCATCCGGCCTCGATCCGGCTCATCGCCGTGCGCACGCATCGTACGTCAGGCAGTCGGCGACCCAGTCCATGTGCTGCTCGATCGCCGACGATCATCTGCGTCTTCACCGAGGGGCTGCCCGGCCCGGTGATGGCGAACATGTTGGGAAAGCCGGCCACCATCAGCCCGAGATAGGTCATCGGCCCGCCTTGCCCATTTCTCCGCCAGCGCCGGGCCGTCTGCCGACGCGGATGTCGATCTCGCGCAGCGCGCCGGTCATCGCGTCGAAGCCGGTGGCGAAAACGATCGCGTCGAGTTCGTATTCCCCGTCCTCGGTCCGCACGCCGGCTGGCGGTGATCTCCTGGATCGGGTTCGTCTGTACATCCACCAGAGACACGTTGTCGCGGTTGTAGGTCTCGTAATAATTGGTATCGAGACACAGCCGCTTGGTGCCGATCGGATGGTCTTTCGGCGCCAGCAATCTCGGCGATCGCGGGATCGCGGACGATGGCGCGGATCTTGTCGCCGGACGAACTCCGACGCGGTGTCGTTCGATCCTTGTTCACCAGCAGGTCGGTGTAGGAATACAGGAAGCTGATGCTGCCGCCTTCCGCCCACTTCGCTTCGTATTTGGCGCTGACGTTCCTCCGCGGTCGCCTCCAGCGCGGATTTCGTGGGCGGCGGGATGGCCGGCGATGCCGAACGGCGTGTCCAGAGCGGCGCAGCCGGCGCGCCTCATAGTGTTGCTTGTGGTCGCGCTCGCTTGCCGGGATCCAGCGGCGCATTGCGCGCCGGCAGGCTGAAGTTCGCGGTCCGCTGGAACACCGTGAGATGTTCGGCCTGGGCGGCGATCTGCGGGATCATCTGCACGCCAGACGACCCGGTGCCGATCACGCCCACGCGCAGGCCGGAAAAGTCGACGCCCTCGTGCGGCCACAAGCCGGTATGATACCATTTGCCCTTGAAACGATCGAGTCCCGTGAAAGTCCGGCACCCTGCGGCGTCGATAGATTGCCGCTCGCCATGACGCAGAATTGCGCGCGAAACGCCGGTCGCCTTTGTCGGTCCGACCGTCCAGCGGCCGGCCGCCGGATCATACACCGCCGATACCACGCGCGTGTTCAACTGGATATCGCGGCGCAGATCGAAACGATCCGCGACATGGTTGATGTAGCGCAGGATCTCCGGCTGCGTGCCGTAGCGTTCCGGCCAGTCCACTCCTGCTGCAGACTCATCGGAGAACGATAGGAATATTCCATGCTTTCGACGTCGCACCGGGCGCCGGGATAACGGTTCCAGAACCAGGTGCCGCCGACGCCCGACCCGGCCTCGAACACGCTGGACCGTCAGCCCGAGCCCGCGCAGCCGGTACAGCGCGTAAAGCCCGCCCAGACCGCCGCCGACAACCACCACGTCGAATGCTCGTGTCTGCGCCGCGCTGGCGGGGCGGGTCTCTTGCATGGTATCCGGCATCGGCGCTCTCATCTGCTGCGGTGGCCACCAAGGCCTCCGCATTTCACGCCCGGTGTCAAGCGTCTCCGCCGGACGGGTTGTGCGCCGCGTCATTCAACCGCACACTTGCGGCTTTGACACAGCCGGATTCCGACCGATGCCCGCGATCGACCCCGACGCCTTCCTGCGTGACCTGCACGAGCTGCGCAAGATCGGCCAGTTCCGCACCGGCGTGCACCGGCCAACCTTCTCGCCGCAGGACATGGAGTCGCGACATTGGCTGGTGGAGCGCCTCGCCGCGTGCGGGCTGGATGCCTCGATCGACGGTATCGGCAATGTCTACGGCCGGCACCGCGGACCCGGCCCGCATCTGCTGTGTGGCAGCCACATCGAGACGCAGAACGAGGCCGGCTGGCTTGACGGTGCGCTCGGCGTCATCGGTGCCCTCGCCCTGGCACGTGCCGGACTGCCCGTGGACGTCTGCGCCTTCGCCGACGAGGAGGGTCATTTCGACGGCGGTTTCCTCGGCAGCCGGTCCATCATCGGCGAACTGTCGGAGGCGGAGATCGACCGCAGCCGCAACCGCACCGATGGCACGCCGTTGCGCACCGCGCTGCGCAACGCGGGTCTGGAGGGCAGGCCGCGCATCCGGCTGGAGCCCAGACGGCACAAGGGTTTTTTCGAGATGCATATCGAGCAGGGCACGCAGCTCGAACGCGCCGGCCTGCGTATCGGCGTGGTCACCGGGATTGTCGCGATATGGCAATGGCGGCTGCGGGTTCAGGGGCAGCAGGACCATGCCGGCGGCACCACGATGGCGGAGCGCAAGGATGCCGGCCTGACGGCGGTGCGGTTGCTGGCCGCGATCGATGCCGAGTTCCCGCACGTTGCCGGTGAGCGCAGCACATGGACGACCGGCAGCATCACACTCGACCCCGGAGCGCCCAGCATCATACCCGGCTCGGCCGACGTGCTGTTCCAGTTCCGTGACGTGTCCGTGCCGGTACTGGAACGGATGGAAGCGTCATTGCAGGCTCTGGTGCGGGAGGCCAACCGGAGGGAGCGTTGCCACGTGACCCTCGAAGCCGTCTCGAAGGCGATCCCGGCGCTTTGCGACCCGGCGATGATGCAGGCGCTTGCCGCCGCCGCCGAGGAGATCGCCCCGGACGCCTGGCAGCATATGCCCCTCGGGTGCGGGCCACGACGCACAGAACATCGCCCGCCACCTGCCCGCGGCGATGCTGTTCGTGCCGTCGATCGGCGGCATCAGCCATCACTGGGCAGAGGACACCAAGGATGCCGACCTTGCCTTGGGGGTCCGGGTGCTGGACGCCGCCGCGCGCCGCTTTCTGGCGCAATGAAACGGAGGCCAATCCGCATCGATTTCGACGTTGCGCCTCGGGCTTGACAGGTGCGTGGCGAGGCGGCGGCGGTTGAGAGTTTTCGCGCACCCACTGTGGCACGGGAGGACTGTTCCGGCGGCGGTGCTCCGCCCCAACGGCGTAATTTGTGGCAACCTAGACGGGTGCGCAGGGCATAGCCGCGACCTGCGGCGCGACATTATCCCTAATTTTCAAATCTTTTTGGCCGACCGCTTGAAACGAGCGCCGATTTTCGTTCAAGATGACAATTCGTCCATTCCGCGATGAGCAACTTTGATCCGAGGCGCTAGCGAAGGGGTGCCGGAGGTGCCGAAATGGAGCGACGAATGTCGAAACTGAACCGAAACGATGAACACGGTATCCGCGAGCGGGCTTATTACATGTGGGAGCGCGAAGGGCGACCTGGTGATCGCGCTCACGACCATTGGGAGAGAGCAACCGTCGAAGACCGAAACGGGCGCGATGAGGACCTGATGCAGGATGAGGAGAAGATCCTGGCCGGTCGCTCGGACGTGAATTTTCCCGCATTGCTGACCCGAGACGTGCCCGGCGGCTGAGCGCGTGACGTAGCGCCGCGGAAACCTGGATGCATCCCGAAGCAGGATCGCGCCGAGCGGAACGTTGAGTGGCCTATTCGCGCGATCGAACAACGAGCTGTACCGGCCATTTACCGTCGACGCAGTTAGCCTGAAACGTATGCCAGCTCGTAGGGTTGACCGCATCGGATCAACCTTCGCGCTGCGCTAAATTCAGACCCATCAGCGCTGGGGAGCGTATCCTCGGCTCGCTCCGCGAAGCCCGCCGCCGGTCCCATCATGCCATCTCAACTCGATCGATAGACGCCTGACGGCCACCGGGCGCGCGGAGACGGCTGCGCTCAGAAGTGGAGCCGCGGACAGCGGTGACCGCTGAAACCCGGCGCGAAATGTTCTTGGCGTTAGGATTTGAGTAACCAATGCCGATCACAATCAGGGGTAGTGACTGTTCAACCCGGATCAGCGGGACGGCCGAGCTTTTGTGCAATGCGATACTTGAAGGCTTTCGGGGTTCAACTCTTTCTCCGGGGTTCCGTCGTTTGCCTCAAGACGGCTGGCCGCACGACCAGCCAACCATAGGTGGCACCGATGACGCTCGACGCTGCTTCCACGGGCCACCTCGCCTTCGACGGTGCCCTGACGATCCGGACCGCCGAGGCGGTCTGCGCGCAACTCCTTGATGCGATCAAACAGCACACCAGCCTGTCGATTGACTGCTCGGCTGCGACCGAGGTCGACCTCAGTTTCATCCAGCTGCTCATCGCGGCGCGAAGTCAGCGCGGGTTTGCTGCAGCACGATGTGGTCCTGGACAGGCGTCCGGACGGGGCTCTGTTGGATGCGATGACGCGCGGCGGCTTCCCTGTGTCGCAGCAAGGTCAGGGTGGGGAAGCAACGGCATTCTGGTTCGGTGGCACCGACGGATGAAGAAGATCCTCACCGTCGATGATTCCCCCAGCGTGCGCCAGATGGTGAAGCTGACGCTCTCCGAAGCGCCGGATACGACGTCATCGAGGCCGGCGACGGCGCGGAGGGGCTGCGCAAAGCCCAGGCGGGCCAGGTGGACATGGTGGTCACCGACCTGAACATGCCGGTCATGAACGGCCTCGGCCTGATCCGCGAGCTGCGCAAACTCTCGCGCCTACCGCGGCGTGCCGATCTTGTTCCTGACCACCGAGTCGGATCGCCGAGATGAAGAAGCAGGCGAAGGCCGCCGGCGCGACCGGCTGGATCACCAAACCATTCCAGCAGGATCAGCTTGTCGCCGTTGTCAAGAAAGTGCTCGGCTGATGAACGCCACCGATCCGGACCCAGGTCTTCCTGCAGGAAGCCCAGGAACTGCTGGAGCAACTCGAGCAGACGCTGCTCGATCTCGAGCGCACGCCGGGCGACGGCGACCTCATCGACACGGCGTTTCGCGCCTTGCACACGATCAAAGGCTCCGGCGCGATGTTCGGCTTCGATGCCGTCGCCGCGTTCACCCATCACGTGGAGAACGCCTTCGACCTGGTGCGCAAGGGCAAGCTCACGCCGACCCGCGAGCTGATCGCGGTGGCGCTCGCCGCCAAGGATCAAATGCGCGTCCTGATCGACCAGCCAGCCGGAGAACGTGAGACGCCGAGCGATCTGGTGCCACGCGATTCTCGACGCGGACCTCGAACGTCGGACGTCGAAGACGCCACGCGCGGAGCGCGATCACGGACGCGAGCGGGGGCGGCTGGCGTATCCGGCTTCACGGCTGCCGGCGGACGCCATGGCGACCGGCACCAATCCGTTGTTGCTGCTCGACGAACTGCGCGCGCTTGGCCCCGCCTCGGTGATCGCGATGATCCGAGGATGTGCCGCCGCTCGAGGATATCGATCCACGGCCTGTGTTATCTGCGCTGGGACGTGACGCTGCGGACGGAACACTCGCGCGAACGGCGATCGAGCAGGTGTTCCTGTTCGTCCTCGACGACATGGAACTCGAGATCGAGCCCATCGCGTCCGCGGGAACGCGAGTTCGCAGCCCGCGGTCGGTTCGGCGCCAGCGAGGTGATCCGCCACCGGGCTCGGGCAGCGAAGCGCCGCACCCGGCCAAAGCACAGGTGGACCGGCGCCGCCGCGACAGCGGCCGAGCAAAGATACCTGCGCGACCGATGCGCATGCCGGCAAGAACGGCCGATACCATCCGCGTTCCGGCCGAGCGGCTCGATGAACTGATGGACCGCGTCGGCGAACTGGTGATCGCGCAGTCGCGGCTGAAGCAGATCGCGGCGGCGAGCAGCGACGCCGCGGTCAAGTCGGTCGCCGAGGAAATCGAGCGGCTGTCGCTGGAACTGCGCGACACCACGATGGGCGTCCGCATGCTGCCGATCGGCCAGTTGTTCGGCCGCTTCCGCCGCCTGGTCCATGACCTGGCGCGCGAACTCGGCAAGCAGATCGAACTCGTCACCGTCGGCGAGGAGACCGAGCTCGACAAGACGGTCATCGAGCGGCTCAACGACCCGCTGATTCATCTCATCCGCAACGCCGTCGATCACGGGCTGGAAAATCCCGACCGGACGCGCCGCCGCTGGCAAACCGCCGCAGGGCCGCATCACCCTGTCCGCCCGGCACGTCGGCGCCGAGGTGCTGGTCTCCATCGCCGACGATGGGCGCGGCCTGGATCGTGACCGCATCCGCGCCCGGGCCGAGGAGAACGGGCTGTTGACGCCCGGCGCGAAGCTCACCGACAACGAGCTGTTTCAGTTCATATTCCAGCCCGGATTCTCGACCGCGCATGAAGTGACGAGCCTTGTCCGGCCGCGGCGTCGGCATGGACGTGGTGAAGCGCACGATCGACGGCCTGCGCGGCACGATCGATATCGCCAGCACCGCCAGGCCAGGGCACGACGATCACGCTGCGCCTGCCGCTGACCCTGGCCATCATCGACGGATTGCTGGTGCGCGTCGGTCGCGGCCGCTATGTCATTCCGCTGTCGGCGGTCGAGGAATGCGTCGAGCTGAGCACGGAGGAAGATGCGCGGTCGCGTGGCCGCAGCTTCCTCAATATCCGCGGCGACCTGGTGCCGTTCCTGCGCCTGCGCGAATTGTTCAACGCCACCGAGCCGGCCGATCGCTACCAGAAGGTCGTGATCGTTTCTGCCGGCGAACTGCGCGTCGGCCTGGTGGTCGATCAGGTGATCGGCGATCATCAGACGGTGATCAAGTCGCTGTCGCAGACTGCACGCCGATGTCGAGATCTTCTCCGGCGCGACGATCCTCGGCGACGGCACCGTCGCGCTTATTCTGGACATCGCGCATCTCGTTGAGCGTGGGCAGCGGATGAAGCGCGTCTCAAGGCCACGGGTTAAGGAGACAGCTTGATGGCGAAGTGGAACGGCAACCGCCCGCTCGAGGTTCTGATGCTTGATCTCGAGGGCGAAATGTTTGCGATCGAGGCGATGCATGTGCGCGAAATCCTCGATCTCGTGCCGATCACCGACGTCCCGCACAGCCCGCCCTTCGTCAACGGACTGGTCAACGTGCGAGGCAAGGTCGTGCCGCTCGCCGATCTGCGCGTCAAGTTCGGCATGGAGCAGAAGCCGCCGACGATCGACACCCGCATCGTCGTGCTCGAATTGGAGATCGACGGCGAGCCCGTTACCGCCGGGATTCGCGCCGACAAGGTGCACGAGGTGACCGAGGTGGCTGCCGCGTCGCTGCAGGAGGCGCCAAAGCTCGGCATGCGATGGCGGCCCGAGTTCATCCGCTGCATCGGCAAGCGCGGCGACGAATTCATGGTCGTGCTGGATATCTCGCAGATCTTCTCGGCGGCCCCGCCCACTGACGCCGACAGCAACGTCGTGCCGTTCGAGCAGCACGCGGCATAGACAGACCCGATGCCAGAGGCAACGGCATATATATCGTTTCAGCAACGGCGTCGGCGCTGAGGCTTGTCGCTGTCACCGCGATCACCGGCCACGGTACGGTTTGGCACCGCAACATTTTCCTGCCACATCGCGCCGGCCCGGCCATGACTGACTTCAGAGGCTGCATGCGGTGCCTCGCTTTCAAGATCGCAGGTTCAATCGGAGGCTACCATGTCGTTGCTGAGACCCGGTAAAAACGGCGGGACACGGATCGAGCTGCTGGAGATCCAGCGACTCACCCAGGCGATCGGTGGCGGTGCGCTGACCAGTCGTGCTGACGTCGTCGCGGCAACGGGCGATGCCAAGGCGGTGCTTGTGGCGGTCAACGAATTGCTCGACGCGGCGCTGCTGCCGATCGGCGAGGGCAATCGCATCCTGGACCAGATCGCTCATGGCAAGGTCGATGAACTGATCGCCCAAACCTACAAGGGCGATCACGAGCAGAATGAAGCAGAACGTCAACGGCATCGCCGTCGTCCTGCAAAAATTCCAATCCGAACTGGCGAAACTGACCGAATTCAGCCGTCAGGGACATCTGGAAAAGCGAGGCGACGCGGCCGGTTCCAGGGCGCCTACGGCGAGGTCATCAACGGCGTCAACGAGATGCTCGACGCCATCCTGCTGCCGATCGGCGAGGGCAATCGCATCCTCGATCAGATCGCCCATGGCAAGATCGATGAACTGATCGCGCAGACCTACAAGGGCGATCACGAGAAGATGAAGCAGAACGTCAATGGCATCGCCGTCGTGCTGCAAAAATTCCAGGCCGAACTGGAAAGCTGACCGAATTCAGCCATCAGGGCCGGCTCGACAAGCGCGGCGACACGGCGGCGTTTCAGGGCGCCTATGGCGAGGTCATCAAGGGCGTCAACGAGATGCTCGACGCCATCCTGCTGCCGATCGGCGAGGGCAATCGCATCCTCGACCAGATCGCGCGCGGCAAGGTCGATGAACTGATCGCGCAAACCTATAATGGCGATCACGAGAAGATGAAGCAGAACGTCAACGGCATCGCCGTCGTGCTGCAGAAATTCCAGGCTGAGCTGGCCAAGCTGACCGAGTTCAGCCGCCAGGGGCAACTGGAGAAGCGCGGCGACCCGACGGTGTTCCAGGGCGCCTATGGCGAGATCATCAAGGGCGTCAACGAGATGCTCGACGCCATCCTGCTGCCGATCGGCGAGGGCAATCGCATCCTCGACCAGATCGCGCACGGCAAGATCGATGAGTTGATCGCGCAGACCTACAACGGCGATCACGAGAAAATGAAGCAGAACGTCAACGGCATCGCCGTCGTGCTGCAGAAATTCCAGGCTGAGGTGGCCAAACTGACCGAATTCAGCCGCCAGGGTCAACTGGACAAGCGCGGCGATGCGGCGGCTTTCCAGGGTGCCTACGGCGAGGTCATCAAAGGCGTCAACGAGATGCTCGACGCCATCCTGCTGCCGATCGGCGAGGGCAACCGCATCCTGCGCCAGATCAGCGGCGGCAATCTCAAGGAACGGGTCGAGGTCGAGTGCAAGGGCGACCACAGCGCATGAAGGAGGCGGTCAACGGCGTGCATTCCTGGCTGAAGAGCTCTGATCGCCTTTGTCACCGCGATCGCCACCGGCGACATGACCGCCAAAATGGAGAAGGCTTCGGAGGACGATCAGATCCACGAATGGCTGATGTTGCTGAAGGCGAATATCGGCAACGTCGTCGCTGACGCCGATACGCTGGTGAAAGCCGCGGTCGAGGGCAGGCTGGCGGTCCGCGCGGATGCCAGCCGCCACAGCGGCGAATATCGCCGCATCGTCGATGGCCTGAACAACACGCTGGAGGCCGTGGTGGCGCCGCTGAACGTGGCCAGCGACTACATCGGCCACATCTCCAAGGGCGACATCACCGCGAAGATCACCGCAGACCTACAGCGGCGACTACAATCTCGTTGATGCAAAGCATCAATACGCTGGTCGATAACCTGACCCGCTTCGCCCTCGATGTGCAGAGCGCGGCGGACCAGGTGGCCTCGGGCAGCGAGCAATCCAGCGCGTCGGCGCAATCCATGGCCGAAGGCGCCAGCGAGCAGGCTTCTTCGACCGAGGAGGCCTCGGCGTCGATCGAGGAAATGTCCGCCAACATCAAACAGAACGCGGAGAACGCCAGCCAGACCGAAAAGATCGCCGGCCAGTCCTCGAGGGACGCGCAGACCTCGGGCGACGCGGTGAACAAGGCGGTGGAGGCGATGCAGACGATCGCCGAGAAGATCACCATCGTGCAGGAGATCGCGCGCCAGACCGATCTGCTGGCGCTGAACGCCGCGGTCGAAGCGGCGCGCGCCGGCGAACACGGCACGGGGTTTCGCCGTCGTCGCCTCGGAGGTCCGCAAGCTGGCCGAGCGCAGCCAGGCCGCGGCGGGCGAAATCAGCCAGTTGTCGACCAGCACGGTGAAAGCGGCGCAGGAGGCCGGACAGATGCTGGGCCGTCTGGTGCCGGCGATCAAGAAGACCGCCGAACTGGTGACCGAAATCAGCGCCGCGTGCCGCGAGCAGGACATCGGCGCGGACCAGATCAACCAGGCGATCCAGCAGCTCGACAAGGTGACGCAACAGAATGCCAGTGCGTCGGAGCAGATGTCGGCGACGTCGGAGGAACTGTCCGCGCACGCCGAGCAACTCCAGTCCAGCGTCGCCTTTTTCCGGATGGACGCGAGCGCCGTCGCCGCCGCGCCGCCACCCGGCGGCCGTTACGCCACGTCGCGCCGCTCCGCCAGGTCGTCCAGTCCGAAGCCGGCAAGGCCGCGCGGCGGCCAAGCTACCGGCGCCGCGCGCAACGGCTCACGAACAAGAAGCAAGCGGCTTCGCGCTCAACCTGACCACCGGCGGCGCCGATCAGCGCGACGCCGAATTCGAGCGGATGTAGTCGATGGACAGCAGATCGCTGAAAAGACCGACGCCCAGTTCGTTACGCTCGGCATCGACCGGGAGCTGTTCGCGGTGCCGGTCGAGACGGTGCTCGAAATTCTCGACATGCGGGAATTGTTCCGGGTGCCGGACGCTCCGCCTCATCTCGCCGGCCTGATCGATGTGCGCGGCCGCAGCGTGCCGGTGATCGATCTGCGGGTCAAGCTCGGGCCTGCCCGCCGTCGCGGTGACGCGAGGGCACGCGGATCATGGTGCTCGAGGTGCCCGTCGCCGGCCGGCAACTCGTTCTGGGCCTTGTCGCGGACCGGGTGTTCGAGGTCGCTCCGCTGGACGACGGCCGCATCGAGCCGCCGCCGGACATCGGCAGCAAATGGCGCTCCGACTACATCCGCGGGGTCGGACGCCGCGGCGACAGCTTCGTTGTCGTGTTCGATCTGGGCCGCCTGTTCGGGTCTGACGAGAAGGCGTTCCTCGGGGCGCTGGACCCAGCGGCCGAACTTCGCGCGGTGCAGCCGCCTAATCATCCTACCTGACGTTTGTCCGGAGGCTTCCGTAATGCGTTTTTCAGTGAAATTCAAATTGGGGCTGGCCTTTGCGGTCATCATCGTGCTTTCGGCGGTTACGGCGATGATCGGTGTCATCAACCTGCAGTCGCTCGATACGGCGATCGGCGACGTCATCAGCGGCCCCGTTCAGCGGGTCAAACTGGAGAACCAGTTGTACAGCGACTGCTCTCCATATCACGAGCGGAACGAAGCATTCTCGCGGCGCCGACCGAAGAGATGGCGAAGTCCTACGACGACGAGATCGTGGACGGCCGCAAGGCTTCTCGGACCAGATCGGCCAGCTCGAGCTCATCGCCTCGGCCGAAGGGCAAGATCAAGCTCGCCGCGTTCAAGGCCACCTGGAACGCATATGTGGCGCAGCAGGACAAATTTCGCGAACTGGTCTCGCATGACAAAACGCAGGCGGCCGAACTTTCATTCGGTCCGTTGAAGAAGCTTGTTGACGACGGCAAAGACCCAGACTCGAGCGACATCATCGCCTACAACCAGCAGCTGATGCGGCAAGCCGACGACGCCACGAGCTCAGGAGGCGCAGAGTGCTCGCCTGATGCTGGTCGTGACACTGGTGGTGTCGCTGGCCATTGCGGCGTCGCCGGCAACCTGGATCGCGGTCTCGATCAGCCGCGGCCTTGGCCGAGCCAGCTTGCTGACCCAGGCAGTGGCGGCGGGTGACCTGACCAAGACCGTCGATATCACGTCGCATGACGAGATCGGCGACCTCATCGGCCACGTGAACGCGATGGTCGAAAGACTTCGCACTGTGGTGACGGATGCGTCGGGGGCGGCGGACAATGTCTCGTCCGGCAGCCAGGAACTGTCCTCGACCGCGGAACAAATGTCACAAGGCGCCACCGAACAGGCGTCGGCCGCGGAGGAGGCCTCGGCTTCGATGGAGCAGATGGCGGCCAACATCAAGCAGAACGCCGACAACGCTTCGCAGACCGAAAAGATCGCGCGCAAATCGGCGGTTGACGCGCAGCAGAGTGGTGAAGCGGTGGGCCGGGCCGTGCAGGCGATGCAGACGATCGCGGAAAAGATCGTCATCGTGCAGGAGATCGCCCGGCAGACCGATCTTTTGGCGCTGAACGCGGCGGTCGAGGCAGCGCGCGCGGGCGAGCACGGCAGGGGTTTCGCAGTAGTGGCCTCCGAGGTTCGTAAGCTGGCGGAGCGCAGCCAGACAGCGGCGACCGAGATCGGCTCGGTTTCCACGCAAACGGTGAAGGCGGCGCAGGAGGCCGGCGATATGCTGGGCCGGCTGGTGCCCGACATCAAAAAGACGGCGGAACTGGTGACGGAAATCACCGCCGCCTGCCGAGAGCAGGACGTTGGGGCGGAGCAGATCAACCTGGCGATCCAGCAACTCGACAAGGTAACGCAGCAGAATGCGAGTGCGTCCGAACAGATGTCGGCGACTTCGGAGGAACTGGCGGCGCAGTCCGAGCAACTGCAATCCAGCATTGCGTACTTCAATATCGACACAAAAACGGAAAAGGCCGCGGCGAGGGCATCCCCGAGGGTCGCTGCCGCAATGCCTCGTCGTTCGGTTCAACCGGTGAAGTCGGCAAAATCTACACAGACCTTGGCGGTCAGACCCGCATCACCACGCGACATTCCGGTAAAAAAAACCGCGGCCAATGGCTTCGCGCTTAATCTGACCACCGGGGGCGCCGACCTGCAGGATGCCGAGTTCGAGCGGATGTAGGTTGATGGATCGTGAATTCGGCGGAAGGTGATCGCCGACTTCGGGGTCGCCGGTCCGATGACCGTCCGGGGCGTTGCGTCGCACCCTCGATGGCAAATTTCGCGCGGGGTTCGCTTCACCGGGGCAGATGCCGCCCCGGCGGCCCTTGTCGTCGTTGATCGAGGCAGTGTGGTCGCATCCCGGGCGCGGCGTCCCTTGTGCGTCTAAATGCAGCACGGTCACTGATCGACGTTCATCCCGGAGCACCGCCACGATGCGTTTCTCGGTCAAACTGATGCCAGACCAGGCGTCCGCCGCCATCGCAGCACTTTCCGAAGCAGACCATACAAATCGGGCGATCCAGCATCTGGACAAGGTGACGCAGCACAACGCCCGCGCGTCGGATCAAATGTGGATCATCATGGAGGAAACGGCTGCGCAGGCCGAGCAACCGCAGGACAGCTCAGCGCTTTTCGGTTTCAGCAGAGAGACGGACAAGGCTGCGCGCCGCTCATCTCCGCGATTCGTTCCGGTGACGTCTCGTCGTCTCGCTCAGCTCATCAGATCGCCCAAGTTTGCGCAGGCAGCGATGGGGCCGACCTCATTGCGCAACGACCGGGCGAGAACCTCATCAAATGGCTTCGCCCTCGGCCTGACAACCGGCGGCGGCGACGTCCGCGACACCGAATTCGAGCGGACGTGAGCACGGCGCATGCAAACGCCGGATCAATCCACGAGCCCGCCTACCGATGCCGCCAATCATCTTGGGCCACGTGACTTCCAGCGCCTGGCATCATTTATTGAAAGCTACAGCGGGATCAAGATGCCTCCAACCAAGGTCACCATGGTCGAAGGCCGCCTTCGCAAGCGTGTTCGAGCGACGGGCATGGCGAATCTGAAGCAATACTGCAACTACCTTTTCTCGCAGAATGGCCTTGAGGCGGAGGCGGTTCATCTGATCGACGCGGTCACCACGAACAAGACCGAGTTCTTCCGCGAGCCGGACCATTTTCGTTTTCTTGCGGAACGAGTCGTGCCACGGATCATGTCCGGCCCCAGGGGTGGTCAAAGCCGATCGGAACTGAAGGTCTGGAGCGCGGCATGTTCCACCGGGGCCGAGCCCTATACGCTTGCGATGGTCTTGAAGGATCTGTCGCCGCAACTTGCTGGGAT